>CAIKBL010000056.1 GCA_903825645.1 uncultured Pseudomonadota bacterium
AAAGCTCCAGCCGAACCAGTGCTCACTCCGAGAGCCGTCGCCACACCAGTTCCCAGACCACTTATGTGCGATTCAGCCACCGGAAAGGTGATGTCCAATTGCCCCGCGATCAGGTCGATTTTCTCCCGGTTAACCCGCCGATGAATGAGGGTGTCGCAGTCGGGGCAGATGCCGCGTAGGTTCCCCGAAGTGGCGGAAATGGGTATGTAGTCGGCCATATCCCCGGCGGGCGACTTTGGCGTCCGACAGCGAACGCAGTAAATTTGACCCGGCTGGCATGGCTGCCGGTTCTTGCTCCGGCGCGCGGAGAGAAAATCGCGAAGGGCAAGTCCGTGAATGACAGCCGGTCGTTTGCGGTCGATCACCGGCAAGCCCACCTTCATCCATGCGCGGATCGTGTTCTTGTGCACCCCGAACAAATCGGCGGCTTCCTCTACGGTATAGGACCGATGGATTTTGACGAGCCGATGATAGGCGCGATTGCGCTTGCGAGGTCGTGCGTTCGAGGCGCCTCCCAAGAGGGGAGCAATTGGTTTCGAGGTGGCGGGCATTAGTTGGCCCGAGTCGGTTCGCTGGTGCTCATTCGCATTCTGGCTTCTGTCCAGGCGTCCAGGTCGGACAGGCCGTAGACGACGATCTTTCCCAGCTTGGCATAACGAGGACCGCCCCCGGTCAGGCGGAGTTTTTCGAGGGTGGACTTCGACAGGTTGAGATATTCAGCCGCTTCAGCAGTTCGAAGGCGGCGATTACCAGATTCGATGTGGTGCATGTGAAAGGTCCTCATTGTCGGTGCAGCGCACGGCAACAAGGCGCATGTATCGGGGCGAATCGGGCCGCCGGAACTCTTTAAGGTTCTAGCGCCTCGAAGAGAGGCGATGCCCGGTAAGGCTACCGAGGGGTGGCCTTCAGGCCCTTCATCCGTTCCGCAACCTCGCGGCACTGCGGACAGGTCTCCCGATGCTCCGTAGCCATGATGTATCGACACTGATAGGAAAATACCATTCTTGAGAATGACGGCTGTTCCATGGCAGCCTTGGCATCCGCCCACGACATGCCTGAATCAATCTGCACCCGCCTTATCGAGGGTCGTTGTCCATTGAATGAGAGGTGATTGCCATAGCATGCTACCGCTCGCTCGAGGCGATGGAAATATTCCGGTTGTCTATTGGCGTCGAATTCACCGATTAGCTCAAGCGCGAGTTGGGTCCCGACGGCGACGTCCGGCGGTGATTCATGGAGAAAAGCTGGTTGTTGCGCGGGCTCAAACTCACGAAGCATTCGAAAGGTCTTGCCAAATTTGGGGCTGGAAGACGGAGGCGCCGTCACCAGCGCCATGAGATACACGAGATCTCGCGATGGTGGCATTTGGTGCACGCCGCATTGATAAAGCAAATAAACACCAAGGCGGTGAAGCCAGCTAGCCCCGATGGGGGTACAGTCGGGTCGAAAAGGTGTTACAGGATCGTTCATCAACTCGGCCAAAAAAGCAGCGACATAGGATATCAACCTGACCACATCTCCGGATTTGGCCGCCCTAGGTATCAGCCACGCGGTTTGGTACAGTCGACAGCAGGGCGTCTGTACCGCCAAAAAATCCACAA
>CAIKBL010000057.1 GCA_903825645.1 uncultured Pseudomonadota bacterium
AGTCTATTTACCCCTCCGAGCAGGCCAAGGAAAAATTATTTTCGAACGTCGTTTATACGCCTACTTATGAACGCTTAATGACGCGGACATGGACTCGCATCAAGACCCAGAGGTGAGATTTATGACGATAGTCTTTACTTGAAAACCGTTGACACCAGAAACCCCGATGATCCGCCACAAAAAGCACCCTGCCTTGCACGATCCTTCTAATATTCCCTTACTAGAGCTTCGATGTATTACGCGGAAATTTGGCGTCTTCCCCGCGGTCAACGAAGTCTCGCTGAACGTCTATCGGGGTGAGATTTTTTGTCTTCTCGGTGGTTCTGGCTGTGGCAAAACGACGCTCTTACGACTGATCGCAGGTTTTGAGAAACCTGACAGTGGAAAAATACTACTGGAGGGCCAGGAGTTGACGGGTATCCCGCCCTACGACCGCCCAGTCAATATGATGTTTCAGTCCTATGCGCTGTTCCCGCACATGACGGTCACTCAAAATGTGGGTTTCGGACTCAAGCAGGCCGGCCTGCCAAAAAACAGCCTGCGCACCCGTGTGGCCGAAATGTTAGCTTTGGTCAAACTGTCTGAGTTTGGGGCACGTAAGCCGCACCAGTTGTCCGGCGGACAACAACAGCGTGTGGCACTTGCGCGTGCACTGGTATTGCAGCCCAAGATCCTACTGCTTGATGAACCACTCGCCGCACTCGATCGAAAACTCCGGGAATCGACTCAAGCGGAGTTAAAAGGTCTGCAGGAACAGCTGGGGATCACGTTTATAGTGGTCACCCACGATCAGAACGAAGCAATGTCACTGGCCACCCGTATCGGCGTCATGAATAACGGTAAAATTCAGCAGACCGGAAGTCCACGAGAGATCTATGAGTCTCCCGCCAATCACTTCGTGGCCAATTTTGTCGGCGACGTTAATTTGTTTGAGGGTGAACTGATTGAATGGGGTCCGGAGTTTTTTCGATTCCGAGTGCACGAGGCTGATTGTATCTTTCGGTCAAGCGCTGCCAGCGAATTACCATCAGGTGCTGCCGCCAGCCTAGCACTTCGCCCCGAAAAAATAGCTTTCAGCTGCTCCCCTATGCCCAACGGTCAGGACAACGCCACCTCAGGAACACTCGAAAGCGTCACATATCTTGGCGATCTGTCATTACTGTCGGTGCGCCTTGCAAGCGGAAGACGCATCAAGATCAGCAGACCTAACGCACAGCGCGAAGAACAAGACTTGCCTTCTCGCGGACAGACGTTATACCTAAGATGGTCGGCGGATAGTCTAGTGGTGTTGCCGAAATGACCACGTCCGGCGCGAAAAATAAAAATTTCCCAATGACTTTCACCAGGTCGCTGCACGTTCCATGAAATCCAGGGACTGGCTTCGCTCTCATGGACGCGCGCTCGTCATTGTCGTGCCAGCGCTTTGGCTAGGAATTTTTTTCCTCATGCCGTTCTTGAATGTCTTGAAAATTTCGTTGGCTGAGCAAGTTATCGCTCAACCGCCATACAGTCCCTTATTTTATTTTTCTGAAAGTGGCGATTGGCACTTCAAGGTCAGCCTGGACAATTACCGCGACCTGTTTAATGACGATTTATATATCGCGGCTTTTTTGAACTCCACGCGAATTGCGTTTATTTCCGCCGTGATATGTCTTCTTATTGGCTATCCGATGGCCTACGGAATAATGCGCACTACACCCTCGTGGCGAAATCCACTTCTGATGCTCGTCGCGCTTCCATTTTGGACGTCTTTTTTGCTGCGTGTTTATGCGTGGATAGGCATCTTGAACAATACGGGCATACTCAACAATGCGTTGCTTGCCTGCGGTTTTATCGATCGACCGCTAGTCATAATGAAGACTGAGGTCGCGATCTATATTGGAATCGTCTACTCGTATCTCCCCTTTGTGGTCCTGCCGGTCTACTCAACGCTCGAAAAAATGGACACAACACTACTTGAAGCAGCAGCCGATCTCGGTGCCCGACCATTCGCCGCATTTCTGAAAATCACATTACCGCTCTCGTGGCCGGGAATCCTCGCCGGTTTTTCCCTCGTATTCATCCCCGCTTTGGGTGAATTCGTAATTCCGGATCTGCTGGGTGGCTCGGACACTTTGATGTTAGGGCATGTGCTATGGGATGAATTCTTCGCCAACCGGGCATGGCCGATTGCCTCGGCGGTGGCAATAGTGATGCTGCTGATGGTATTAGGCCTGCTAGTCTTGCAAAACAAGGTTAACCGGCCCCCTCCGCAAGCCTGATGAATACCCGACGTTCGCCTCCAATGACCCTCTGGCTTTGGATTTGCTTTGCCTTCCTTTATTTTCCGATTCTTTCGCTCATCATTTACTCGTTTAATGTCAGTAAGCTCGTGACTGTCTGGGCTGGTTTTTCTACACAGTCCTACGCCACCCTCTGGAAAAATCGACAGATTTTGGAAGCCGCGCTCCTCAGCGTCCAAATTGGCCTCGCGACGGCTACGCTGGCAGTGGTCTTTGGCACGCTGCTGGCCCTATGTCTCACACGCTTAGGTCGGTTCCGCGGAAGGTCGCTGCTCGGCGGACTAGCTAGCGCGCCGTTGGTCATGCCGGAGGTCATCACGGGCCTGTCCCTCTTGCTCCTGTTCGTTTCACTGGAAAAGACTTTCGGTTGGCCTAAGCGGGGCGCGTTGACCATCGTCATCGCGCATACCACATTTGCTATGGCCTACGTCGCTGTCATCGTACAATCCCGCTTGAGTGCCATGAGCGTCGCGCTCGAAGAAGCAGCACAAGACCTTGGCGCGCATCCACCGGCAGTATTCTTCCAGATTACGCTACCCCTCATAGCGCCTGCACTTGTCGCAGGTTGGCTACTCGCCTTTACGCTCTCCTTGGATGATTTGGTGATTGCGAGCTTCGTATCGGGACCTGGCGCCAGCACGCTTCCGATGGTTATTTATTCAAAGGTCCGGCTTGGCCTGTCGCCCGAGGTTAATGCGCTCGCTTCATTACTGATTCTGCTTGTCGCCTTAGGCGTGACGGTAGTGGGGTTACTACTGGGGCAAAAGAGCAGGGATCACCGGGTTGTGCCCGGCGTCGAAGTAAAAAAGGTTGATGGAAGACTAGACGATGACCGCAGGCCGCCAATCGGTTAAGCTGCGCATACCAATAACCACTTTTCTAGAATGGTTATTGCCTCCTACAAATGTCCATAGACAAGCGGAGCTCTAAATATGTCTGCACAGCAAATCCAGCCTTGTATGCCTCGCGTCGTGATTATCGGGGCCGGCATGGCAGGTATCCTCACCGCGATAAAACTTCACGAAGCGGGCTATGAGGATTACGTCATCTATGAAAAATCGGACCGACTTGGCGGCACTTGGCGGGACAATACCTATCCCGGTATCGCCTGCGATGTCCCCGCACACCTGTACACCTATTCGTTTGAACCCAATCCTGATTGGAGTCAGACCTTTGCACCGGGACCAGAAATAGCAGCCTATTTCGAGCGGGTAGCGCGAAAATACGACGTTGTCGAGCGGATCCGCTTCAACGAAGGCGTCCCGAGCTGTGAATTCCGAGACGGTCGCTGGCAGATCCGAACATCGACTGGACGGGAAGATGTCGCGGATGTCGTCGTCGCCGCAACCGGCGTACTTCACCATCCTCATACAGCTGATATTCCTGGCCTCGAGACGTTTGCTGGTGCGTCTTTCCATAGTGCACGCTGGGATCATCGTGTGCCGCTGGAAGGTAAACGCGTTGGCGTCATCGGGACTGGTTCAACCGCTATTCAAATTACGTCCGCCTTGTCGCGTAAAGTGTCGCGGCTAGATCTCTATCAGCGAACAGCACAGTGGGTCATGCCAATTGAAAACTTGCCATACAGCGAGGCCGAGCGCTTGGCGTTCCGGACTGATCCGAAAAAATTGCAAGCACTTCGCGTCAGTGTCAATGAGGCTTTCTGCCGATTCTCGAACGCCGTCATCGATGCCAGCTCTCCAGAAATGAAAGAAATTGAAGACGCCTGTCTCGCCAATCTGGAGAGCAATGTCCTCGACCCCGTGCTGCGCGAAAAGCTCCGACCTGACTATCGCGCAGGTTGCAAGCGCCTAATTTTTTCGTCTGATTTCTATACTGCGGTTCAGGCTCCAAGTGTCGACGTGGTCACGGAAGGCATTGAGTGCGTTGAACCTGAAGGCATACGCACAAAAGACGGCAAACTCCATGAGCTCGATGTACTGGTCATCGCGACTGGCTTCAAGGCAGATAGTTTTATCCGTCCGACGCATGTACTCGGGCGCGGCGGCGTAAATCTGGATGACGTGTGGGCGGATAGTCCGGTTGCTTACTTGTCTATTTCAATTCCTGAATTCCCGAATTTCTTTCTGTTGAATGGCCCCAACGGCCCCGTCGGAAATTTTTCATTGATACAAATCGCGGAATCCCAAGTGGGATACATTCTCAAATTGCTGTCCGAAATAAAGGCAGGCCACTGCCGCGAAATAAGCCCCAAACCTGAGGAAACTGCGCGGTTCGAAGCAGAGAGGATCGTCGCCGCGAAAAAATCCATTTGGGCCACAGGATGTCGCAGTTGGTACTTGGACAAAAATGGGGTACCGGCCAGCTGGCCATGGTCGCGCGATCGTTTCTTTGAGGTAATGGCCGTGCCGCAGCTTGAGGCCTACGATCTGACTGGCTGAAGTCACTTATAAAGAGTGCCCAAGGCAATTCGCTGGGCACTCGTTTAACAGGTAATCGGAAAGTCGGGCAATTTGCCAGAAACGCCCCCACCCTCGTATACTCCCCTCATTATTAGAGGATCCCCGATGACCGATTTGTTCAGCCCGTACACCCTGAAGGGCGTTACTATTCGCAATAGAATTGCGATGTCTCCGATGACCATGTACCGGGCAACAGATGGCCTGATGAATGATTTCCACGTAATGTTGCTAGGTTCACGCGCAGCAGGTGGATTTGGACTCGTCTTTGCCGAGCAACTGGCAATTTCGCCTGAAGGCCGCACGAGCGTTAACTGCGGCGGCATCTACGATGATGCCCAAATTGAAGGCCTGTCGCGCGTCACCGCGATTATTAAAGACATGGGAGGCGTCCCGGCCATCCAGCTCGGGCACACCGGCCGCAAAGGCAGCGAGGTCAAACCTTGGGAGGGCGGCGCGCAACTGCCGCCAGATCATCCTAACGGGTGGCAGGTCGTAGGTCCCTCCGCTATTCCCTACGGCGGGAAATACTGTTATCCGGTCCACGCACTTACTCGCGAAGAAATCGGCGCCATTCATGCAAGCTATGCAAATGCGGCGAAACGTGCGTTGGCCGCCGGTTTCGAATGGCTTGAGATGCATTTCGCCCATGGCTACCTAGGTGCTAGTTTTTTTTCACCCTTGGCTAATCAACGAACCGATGAATACGGCGGCAGTCTCGAGAATCGTGTCCGCTTCCATCTCGAGGCCTTAGATGCTGTTCGGGCAGTGTGGCCAGAACGCTATCCGCTGACGATGAGGCTCGGCTCGGATGATCTCAACGAAGGTGGCGTGCAATTCGATGAGGCCATCTCGGCGGTCGGATTGATGAAGGCGCATGGTTTGGACCTTGCAGATCTCAGTTTGGGTTTCAATACCGACGAAATGCAGACGCTGCCCTTCGCCGATCTCGGCTTCATGCTAACCCGCGCCGCGCGCCTGAAACAGGAACTCGGCATGCCGGTGGCAACCAGCTGGAATCTGGGACTACCTGCGCTGGCCAGCAAGGTCATCCGCGAAGGCGTAATCGACCTGGTGATGCTCGGACGTCCCGCCCTGTCCAACCCACATTGGCCCGTGTGGGCCGCCCGGGAGCTGCAACAGGAAGATCCCTTCGGACTTGTGCCCGAAGACTGGGCATGGTGGTTGCGAAACTTTCGCGCCCACCCTGCTTGCATCGGCTGGCCAGTAGAAAACAACCCGGTTCTTCCTGAGTTCGGCAGCCCGGGCTAAGGCATTTCAGGGCAGAGATATATTTACCACCCGATCGTGTGGTAAATATGCGCCATGGCCAGAACAATTCGGGGCGTCACACGCACCAAAATTCTCAAGTTTATGCGCGCCCGCATTCGGGCGGGCATGTCACCGTCCATCCGCGAAGTGCAGGATGCGTTCAGCTTCAGATCTACGGCAACGGTCCGCGAACACCTGGCCGCCCTTGTCGCTGCTGGCACGCTCGCCCAAGAGCCTGGGCGTGATCGCGGCTTTCGTCTACCTGGCGCAAAGCCACCCGTCCTCATTCCGATCCTCGGACGGGTACAGGCAGGCCCGCTGACCGAAGCACTTGAAGATCCACTGGGCTACATACCTGCGGAATCGGCGTTGATAGACCAGGCCTTCGCGCTGCGGGTCTCGGGGGAAAGTATGCGCGGACGCGAGATCCACGATGGCGATACCGTACTAGTCTACCGGAATGCGTTAATCCGACATGGTGACATCGTCGTTGCTCGCATTGGCGACGAGGCGACGCTAAAAACCTACCAGATCCGTAGCGGTCGTGTCGTACTCAAGGCTGAAAACCCGGACTTCCCCGACATTATTCCCGTGATGGACGATCTCACATTCGAAATTCTGGGACGGGTGTTCGAAGTGCGCCGTTCGTTGTGAATCCATGATCTTAGCTGCACCACATGCGCTGAATCCTGCGCAGCAGGCTGCCATGACCTATGGGAGACTGGGGCCCACCGGCGCCTGGACCAGTCCCCCTCTTCTAATCATCGCGGGCGCAGGAACCGGAAAGACCACGACGCTCGCACATCGCGTTGCCCACCTATGCCAGCAAGGCGTTTCCCCTGAACGCATCCTGCTCCTGACCTTCACGCGCCTCGCAGCCCGGGAGATGGCGCGACGCTCGGAACTGATGGTCGCCACCGCACGCATGCCCGGGAAAGAAACCGGAAAAATCCAGTGGGCAGGCACCTTCCACGCGCTCGGCAGCCGACTTATCCGGCACTATCATAAGAACCTAGGTCTTGAAGAATCATTCACCGTACTCGACCGAAGTGACGCGGCCGATGCCATTGATATGGAACGCCAAGCACTGGGGTTTCACAAACTGAAAGAGCGCTTTCCACAGAAAGCTACCTGCCTAGACATTTACTCTCGAACTGTCAACGCTCAGTGCACGCTACAGAAGACTCTGATCGAATGGTTTCCACATTTCATTGAGTGGCATGACGAACTGAGAGCCTTATTCGCTGCCTACGTCGAACGCAAGCTGAAACAGCAAACGCTGGACTATGACGATCTCCTCCTCTACTGGTTTTATCTCGTTGACGATCCGCGCATTGCAGCCGATCTGAGTGATCGATTCGATCATATTCTTGTCGATGAATATCAAGACACTAACCAGCTACAGGCATTGATCATTCAACGTATCCGGCCCGGAGGAGATGGCTTAACCGTAGTCGGTGACGACGCGCAATCCATCTACAGCTTCCGCGCAGCTGACGTTGAAAACATCCTTTCTTTTCCAGAACATTACCCTGGGACCACCGTGATAAAATTAGAGGAAAATTATCGCTCCACACAGGAAATTCTGGAGACTTCGAACGCACTCATGCGTGAGGCAAAGCGCCAATATCACAAGGCTCTGCACGCCGTGCGTGGTGCCGGTCAGGCGCCTCAGCTCGTGACCGTAGAAGACGAGCAAGAAGAAGCACTTTTTCTGTGCGAACAAATCCTTGAACGTCGCGAGCAAGGGATCGGCTTACAACAGCAAGCGGTCCTGTTTCGAAACAGTCGACATGCAATGCGACTGGAAATAGAACTGGGGAAACGCAACATCCCGTATGTCAAATACGGCGGCCTCCGATTCATGGAAGCCGCACATGTCAAGGATGTCCTTTCAGTGTTGAACTGGGCTGAGAATCCGCGCAATGAATTAGCCGGTTTTCGGATCCTCCAGATCCTCGATGGCATCGGGCCCGCTACAGCTCGTCGCGCCTGTGATCACCTCCAAATGCACGGGCATTTCGGATCCCTACTTTCGCTTCCGAACGTTCCGGTCGCAGCGCGCACGCAATGGTTAGCGATGGCTAATCTGATGGAATCTCTCGAGGAAAGCAGGTGGCCTGGTCAACTAGAAAAAATCCTCGCCTGGTACAAACCTCACCTTGAACGTCTGTATGACAATCGATTTCCACGAGAAGGCGATCTTGAGCAGCTCATTCAACTTAGTAACGACTATCCTGACCGCGGCACCTTCCTGACCGAGCTTACGCTCGATCCCCCCAGTGCGAGCGGCGATCTCGCGGGGCGCGCGCATATCGATGAAGATTTCTTGATCCTTTCAACCGTACACTCCGCTAAAGGCCAGGAATGGGACACTGTCTACTTACAACATTTCACCGACGGAACCTTCCCCAGTGAATTCGGCACAGATCATCCCACTAGACTGGAGGAAGAACGTCGCCTCGCCTATGTGGCGCTCACACGAGCAAAGAATAAGTTGGTCATCGTCAGCCCCTTCAAATACTTCATCCCGGAACAAGCGCGCTTCGGCGATCGCCATGTGTACGGCACGAAAAGCCGATTCCTTACCGATCCCGTGCTCAAAACTGTGGTTTCGACGCATTGGGCAAGTCGTTTCGCCGGCGGCATTGCGTGGAATAATGAGGTGAAAGTTGACCTACAGCATCGCGTTCGCGCGATGTGGACGTAGTTCACATGCCTCGAGCATTGTGCTGAAATGAGAAGAAGATACGCGACAGCAGCCCATCCTCAAGGATTCTGAAATCCAAAAATATAATCAGGAATTTCTTCTAGACGCTTAAAAACCGCCCGGTTCTAGCGCGCCAAAACCATGGTCGTGCGCGCATTCTTTGCCGCCGTCAATCATTTTTCGAGCAGGGCCATCGTGCGGATTCTTTTAGTTTCAGATCTTCATTACCGATTGCCCCAGTTTGACTGGCTCGTACGCGTGGCCCCGGCTTTCGATCTCATCGCACTCGCCGGCGACTATCTTGACATCAGCTCTCAGGTTTCCATTGAGACGCAGGCGACAGTAATACTCCGCTATCTCGCGATACTGCAGAAAATGGGGCACTTGGCCGTGAGTTCCGGTAACCATGATCTCACGGGACCTGACGAGAATGGCGAGCAGGCGGCCCTTTGGCTGGCCTCGGCCCGAAAGTTAGGCATACCTAGCGATGGGGATTCGTTATTGATCGGTGACACGCTTTTCACTATTTGTCCCTGGTGGGACGGTCCGCGGGGTCACCAAGCACTCGAAACCCAATTAGCCCGTGATGCGGCACGCCAACCAGCGCGATGGATCTGGATCTATCACTGGCCGCCGATGGATTCGCCTCTCTGCTGGACTGGGAAGCGTCACTATGGGGATCCCGATCTGCGTCGATGGGTCGAACAATACCAGCCGGACATGGTCTTCACAGGGCATGTCCATGAGCCACCATTTCGACCCGATGGCGCCTGGGGCGATCGTGTTGGCCGTACTTGGCTATTCAATGCCGGCAGTCAGATCGGTATGACACCCACCCACATCACGGTAGACATCGAAAAGGGTTCGGCCAGTTGGTATTCGTTGCTCGGCAGCGAAACGTTGGACCTGACGGCAGAGAAAGCGCCGCCAAGGAGCGTATTCTGAAGACACGCTCACCGGCTTAGCCGGCTCAATAGTCCGGATCGGGATCGCGTGCGGAGCCTGCCTTGAGCGGCGCCAATGGCCGCTCGGCAATTTGTCCAAGAACGTCCGGCACCATGTTCAGGCCCGGGATATCCGCATATTGGTGTTTTAGATCGGCAAAATAAGTCGTCATGCAATGCAGGCGCTCAGCCAATTCGACAGCGACCAACGCCAGCACTTGGGGATTGCTCGCGAGCAATGCGCGCCCATCGAGGGCACACCGCAAAACGCACGGGGTTACGGCCTCGACTGTCGCGCTGCAGGCGACTCCGAGCAAAAGTGAGATTTCGCCAATCAATGCGCCCGCCCGGGTGACTATGTTGACCACGACATTGCCTTTACGGATCTCCAAGGTTCCCGATTCAAGCACCCAAAGCGGGCCTGATGACTCCCCCTCCCGGACAATGATCTCGCCTGCGGCGAAATGAACCGTCGGCAGGTGCGCAGCATAGGAGAGCATTTGTTTCATCTTCGTGTTCTAGGATACCCAACGGGTTTTTTATCATCCCGGTCAACTATCGCCTGCCATGCACAAAGAAACGAAGGTTCAGATTGGATCACACCAGCAAGCCGCCCCCATCTACGGTTAGCATCGTGCCGTTCACGTAGCCGTTTTTCATCAGAAACAACACAGCGTCCGCGATTTCTTCTGCACGTCCGATACGACCCACTGGGAGCTTTGCTCCGGCTGCCCGCAAAATCTCATCGCGTTGTGCGCCCAGTAGACCGTCAAACAAAGGGGTATCAATGTAGCCTGGCTGGATGACATTGACCCTAATGGGCGCGAGGTCGAGCACCATCGCGCGCGCAAATGATTCCACCGCACCACACGAGGCTGAAGCAACGGCGGCCCCCGCCAAGGGTCGACGCGCAGCCGTCCCGGACATGAACACCAAAGAACCACCTGAGCGAATACGGGGTGCGCCGTATTTGCAGGCATACAAAGCCGCCCAGAAACGAACCCCCATAGCTGGACGTAATTCAGCTCGAGAAGGGGCTAATTTGGCATCATGTACCAGCGTTCCCACGGTAGAGAAGATGTGGTCAATATGTGGAATGGATTCGAAAAAATCTCGGGTAGGCTTCTCGTGTGCGGCATCAAACTGTCCAACCCGGATTTTATCGCCGAGCACGCCACGGGCGTGAGCTAAGCGTTCTGCGTCACGTCCGGTAATGAGGACTTCCGCACCTTCTGCCTGAGCCGCAACCGCAGTCGCAAGACCGATGCCCGAGCTTCCGCCGAGAACTACCACCGTCTTGCCGTTCAAAGTACTACCCATGGGACCCCCCTGATTTTGCTAAACAGATATGCCGGACAGCTGGCACACGGCGCGCATCACGCCCATCCGGCGGAGCTTTGGGTCAGCCCCCGGATTGATAGCGCTAGCACCGACCACGCGGTCCCCTGTCGAGCAGAACAGTAACCGTTCAGATGCGTCGAGAGCAATCAGCAACCCAAGGCAAGCTTTGTCATGCATCTGCCAGGGCCGCGGCGGGCAGCTGAGGAGCGGACATAGCAAGAACCCACGCCCCTCTCCCGACATCGAAACAGGGGTGCATGGCTCATTAATCTGATTCCCCGCGAGAAAATCTCGGCTAATCCCGTTATTCTATCTCGCTAGCGCGACTTTAGAGAGATGGACATGATCCTTGGTACCCCTGACACCCAACATACGCACATCCGAGTCAATCACGGTCGCATGGAAGTGGCCAATCCACTGCATGAACTCGTGGTCAACGAGATCCTTCCGGGTCTCGGTATTCCCCCGGCCCGGTTTTGGACGATGCTGGAAGAAATACTCAGCGAACTTGCACCAAAGAACAACATTCTTTTGCTCAAGCGTTACAAGCTGCAAGCGGAAATTGATACCTGGCACCAATCAAGGTGTGATGCCCCGCATGATCACGCCCAGTACAAAAAATTCCTCCAGAAAATTGGATATCTGCTGCCAGAGGGACCCGATTTCACCGTCACCACCGAGAATGTCGACGACGAAATCGCTCACATTGCAGGCCCACAACTCGTGG
Organism: uncultured Pseudomonadota bacterium; assembly: GCA_903825645.1. GTDB lineage: Bacteria > Pseudomonadota > Gammaproteobacteria > CAIKBL01. The sequence continues at coordinate 11,697 of CAIKBL010000057.1, forward strand.
TGCCGGTCAAAAATGCACGGTACGCCCTGAATGCCAGCAACGCACGCTGGGGTTCGTTGTACGACGCCCTGTATGGCGCTGACGTCATTCCCGAGACCGATGGCGCTGAAAAAACGGGTGGCTACAACCCGACTCGGGGCGCGCGTGTCATTGCCTACGGGCGAAAACTTCTCGATGAAGCGGCGCCGCTGATCCACGGTTCTCACGCGCAGGCCACGGCCTATCAAATCCTGGAAGGCGCCCTTGAGATCACCTTGCAGGACGGTCGCGTTAGCCAGCTTCAAGATCCGACGCGCTGCATCGGCTACAACGGGAGTGCTCAAGCCCCTAGCGAAGTGCTATTACGTAACAACGGGCTGCATATCATCATCCAAGTCGATGCGACTCACCCGGTGGGGAAAACCGATCTCGCTCATGTGAAGGATCTGGTCATCGAATCTGCAATCACAACGATTCAGGATTGTGAGGACTCGGTCGCCGCAGCGGATGGCGCAGACAAAACCGAGGTATATCGCAACTGGCTCGGCCTGATGCGCGCGACGCTGAGCGATACGTTCGAAAAGAATGGACGCCAAGTCACACGAACCTTAGTGCCTGATTTGAAGTTTATATCGCTGGCGGGCGAGTCGCTGACACTGCACGGACGTTCACTGTTGCTCGTACGTAACGTGGGTCATCTCATGACCAATGAGGCCGTCCTCCTAAATGGTGAGGAAGTCCCAGAAGGTATTCTGGATGCCGTGTTCACCGCGACCATTTCGCTGTATGACCTGCGGGGTATAGCGCCACTGCGCAATTCCAGGACCGGCTCTATGTATATCGTCAAGCCGAAGATGCACGGACCGGAAGAGGTCGCGTTTGCCTGTGCGATTTTTGACAAAGTAGAGGATCTTCTGCAGCTGCCCCGCTTTAGTCTGAAGATTGGGATTATGGACGAAGAACGTCGGACCACCGTGAATCTAAAAGAGTGTATCCGGGCAGCAAAAGATCGCATCATTTTTATTAACACCGGCTTCCTCGACCGTACGGGTGACGAAATTCACACGTCCATGGAAGCAGGTGTCATGGTCCGTAAGGAAGCCATGAAGCAAGAACGCTGGATGAAGGCCTACGAAAATTGGAACGTCGATATTGGTCTTGCCTGCGGACTTCAGGGTCGCGCCCAAATTGGCAAAGGGATGTGGCCAAAACCCGACCTTATGCGTGAAATGGTCAATTCGAAGCAGGCACATCTTCTCGCCGGTGCCAGCACCGCCTGGGTTCCGTCCCCCACTGCGGCGACCATTCATGCCATACACTATCATCAGGTCAACGTCTGGCTGGTACAGAATCAAATCAAGACACGACCGAGGGCTAGCCTCGATGACATCCTCACCCTACCTTTGCTAGGAGACACCCCGCTAACCCGAGAACAGGTTCAGGCAGAGCTCGACAATAACTGCCAAGGGATCCTCGGCTACGTCGTACGCTGGATCGATTTGGGGATCGGCTGCTCAAAAGTGCCCGACATCAACGATGTGGGCCTGATGGAAGACCGTGCCACATTACGTATTTCCAGTCAGCACATTGCGAATTGGCTACGTCACGATTACGTGCGCCGTCGTCACGTGCTCGAGACCTTCAAGCGAATGGCGGTGGTCGTTGATCGGCAGAATGCGAACGATCCTGTCTACAAGCCAATGGCACCCAATTTCGACGAATCTGTCGCCTTCCAAGCGGCCTGTGAGCTGGTCTTTGGCGGCGTGCATCAACCGAGTGGCTATACCGAACCCGTCCTTCATCGGCGTCGACGAGAGCTCAAGGCCGCTGCGAAGGAAGGGACTGCCTAGGGTCAAAGCGGTTGGAGAGGTTAGCGCAAAGACTACCTCACCGCCCGCAGGATTGCCCGCCGATTAACCAGCTTCTGGAGCTGAGGTTACTTTCCCTGCCAGAGCGGAGTGCGTTTTTCTGCGAACGCGGCGGCACCTTCCATACGGTCAGCCGATTGGTACCAAGCCCCGAATGCCGGATAACTCGCCTGCTCCTGCATCGCCTGCTCAAGACTCGCCGCATCGAGACCGCGCATCACTGTTTGTTTTGACGCACGCGTGGCTAACGGAGCGCAGCGCAAGACTCTCGAACACCAGCTAGCAATCGCCGCCTCGAAGTCAGCTGGCTCAACCAGTTGGGTCACGAAACCCATCCGGAACCCTGCCTCGGCATCGACCAGATCACCGGTGAGGATCATACCCATCGCTTGTTTGAGCCCGATCTGGCGAGCAAGCCGATGGACGCCCCCCCCTAGTGCAACTGCACCCACCAAAGGCTCCGGCAATCCAAAGCGAGACCGTGTCGTCGCGATCAAAATATCGCAGGCCAACGCGAGCTCAAAACCGCCCCCGACCGCCACACCATCTACAGCCGCGATCAATGGCTTGTCAAGGTCGAAACGCTCGATAAGCCCAGCATAGCCACTCGCGGGATAGACGTTGGGCTTGCCTTGCTTCGCGATAGCCTTAAGATCGCTGCCTGCCGAAAACGCGCGCTCGCCAGTTCCCGCGACGACGCACAGGTATTGCTCCTTATCCTGCGCATATTGGTCAAAAGCATGCTGCAGCTCATCATGCATCAACTGACTGATGGCGTTCATCACCTCCGGACGATTGAGCGTGATCCGGGTGATATGGTTTGCTGTGGTAACTTCAATGTGCTGGTAGTTCATCTACGGGTTCTCCGGGTAAACATATCGACTGACACGATTTTTCGTAGGCGCAAGGCAAAAAAGCAAAATCCGCTATCGCGGCGCCGCGCCAGCCTTCTGGCGCCAACGATTCATGCCCGCCAGCCAGCGGTCTATTCCGGTGGCTTTGCGCACCATATAGTCGCGGACCTCTGGATGCGGGAGAATAAGAAACTCTTCCCGCGCCATCGTCTGTATCACGCAATCCGCAAGTTCTTCTGGCTCGATCATCCCGTCCACACTCGCCACTGATGCACCATCGGGGCGATCGGTCATCGGCGTACGAACGGCCTGGGGAGCGAGAACCGAGACGCGTACGCCTTGATCTCGATATTTGATCGACACCCATTCGGCAAAGGCAACTGCCGCATGTTTAGTAACCGAATATGTCGCCGACTGAATATGGCTGAGAAGACCCGCAGCGGACGCCGTATGAATGAGGTACCCCTGCCCTCGCGCCGCCATCTTGGGTGCGACCGCGCGCACGGCATAGACATGTGCCATGACATGGATATCCCAATTGAGCTGCCACTCTTGATTGGAGACATCTTCATCGCCTAGGCGTGCAATGCCCGCGTTGGAACAAAAAATGTCGATCGGGCCTAGTTCCTGTTCGACCCGTGCCACCAACTGCTGGATCTCCTCCTCGTGGGCGACGTTGCAGGGCACGGCCATACCGCCAACGCTACTTGCGACCTCCTGTAAAGATTCGATCTGCAGGTCGGCCACCGCGATTGCTCGGGCCCCTTCCGCATGAAAACGCCGGGCAAGCGCGGCCCCAATTCCGCTTGCCCCCCCAGTGATGACTGCCACCTTACCCCGAACATCCATCCGAGATCCTTTCTTAGGAGCTTGTTAACGTGCGCCCTCATTTCTTTTGCGGGCGGATAAGATCCAAAGTGTACACCGCCGCACAAAAATCCGATTCAGGTAATACTATCGGCTCTGACCAATCGAGTGATCGGGAGCTTCATGTTCATCCTGTGGAATCAAATCGCGATCGGAATTTTGGGCTGTCTGCATGCCGCGGCCACCTATTTTTATTTCAGTCGGGTGCGTTTTGCGAAACTAGGGGCCTCCGTCTGGCTCGGGTTTACCGCTGGCTGCATCTGGGGACTTCCGCAATTTACCCAGCATATAGATGGCGTCTTCTTCGGTACCATCCTCGCCTGGACGATTTGGTGGGTTAGCATCCGGCCGCTATCCAGCCGGACCTGGGTGCCGGAAGACTCCCATCAGGCAACGGGATACATCGAGGGCGAGCGTTTATGCATTCAAAACAGGCGGCATTTCGCGTGGCGCAGCAAAACCGAGTTCACCGCCCAGTGGGATGATGCCGTCTACGATCTCGGCGCACTGGAAGCCGTGGATCTGTTTCTGTCTACGTGGGGGGATCCGCGCGTGGCCCATGCGATCATAAGCTTTGTGTTCAGAGATAATATCGCGCTGGCTTTTTCGATAGAGACCCGACGCGAAACTACCGAGCGATGGTCTACGTTGGCTGGGTTCATGAAATCCTACGAGTTAATCATTATCGCCGCGCCAGAGACCGATCTCATCCGGGTGCGCACCAATATCCGCCGCGAGAAAGTGCGGCGTTATCGGTTGAAGAGCACGCCGATGATGCGGCGGCGACTCCTAGCAAACTATTTGTTCGAGATGAACAGCCTGGCAAGACGTCCCCGCTTCTACAACACCTTGTTCTCGAATTGCACCACGGAGGTCGCTAGAATCCTGACCGCCGCTGGGCGCCCGGTTCCCTTGTCTTGGCCGCTCATCGTCTCAGGCTATGTCCCAGCCTATTTCCACCAGATAGGTCTCCTCGACCCCGAAAGGGCATTAGTGGATATTGAAGCTGAAGCGGATATTGGCGAGCAAGCGCGTAATGAAACGTCAAACGTCGAATTCTCTACGCGCATCAGGACATTGCCACAACGACACACCACTGCAGCCAGCCACTTATCCCACTAGCCAGGAGTTATTCTCATGAGTCTTCCCCCACGCATCAACTACACAGTCGAAAATTCCATCGCGTCGATCCGAATGAATCGCACGCCAGTCAACGCTATCGATCACCCGATGATTGACGGAATCCACGCGGCGCTACGTCAAGCAGACAGGGATCCGGCAGTACGCGCTATCCTGCTCGGGAGCTCGATTGACGGCATGTTCTGCGGCGGCATGGACCTGAAGATGGTCTCTCGGGGCGATAGCCTCGCGTTACGAGATTTTGTTTACAAATTCTATATGGAGACGATGGATATTCAGTATCGCCTCACCAAGCCAAGTATCGCCATAATCAACGGCCCCGCACGTGGCGCCGGAATGACGTTGGCGATCAATTGCGACATGATCATCGCCGCTGATGATATCGACTTAGGTTATCCCGAAATTGATATCGGCCTTATCCCGGCAATCCATTACGCACATCTACCACGGCAAATTAGTCGACACAAAGCCTTCGAGTTTCTTTTTACGGGCACCCCAATTTCCGCGTATGACGCAGCTACCATGGGTCTCATTAACCACGCGGTGCCGCGTGCAGAGCTCGAGACTCGTGCCCGAGATATCGCGGCCGTACTGGCCCGGAAATCACCGACCATCATGGCCTTAGGAAGAGGGTCTTTCATGCGCGCTAACGATCTCGACTATCGTCGAAATGTCGAAAATCAGATCGAGACACTCTGCAATGTGTTCGACACTCCTGATGGGCGAGAAGGATTGCGGGCGTTTGTCGAGAAACGCGCACCCATCTGGACGGACGCGCGGGAACAATAACGGGAAAATCTCCGCGTCACCCAAAACCGGTGGTTTTTTTCCAGTTTTCGTAAATTTTTCTTGCATAAAAATTGAGCTGAGGAAGTACATCAGCGACTTGTGACTTCAGTCTTTCTGCACCCCCCTCACCAAGAATTTTTGTGAGGGCATCAGCATAAGCCGGAATTTTACACCAATCACACACGGTTTCTGCTGTGATTTCGAGATGGAATTGCATTGAAAATGCTCGCGAACCGACGCTCATCGCCTGATTTGTGCAGCATGCGGAGCTCATCAGAATTTGTGCATCCATTGGCGGCGTGATGATCTCTGCCCCGTGCCATTGCAAAACCTCCAATGAGAGGGAGATAGCCTCTAAGAATGGGCTGGCGCGACCCGCCGCAGAACAAGTAACGGGCATTATCCCGACTTCACTCTCCGCTGCCCGCCCCACGTGCCCACCCAACGCGTCACCCAGAAGTTGATGTCGGAGACAAAACCCTAGATAGGGTAGGCGTCGGGACAGGACGGCTTCGCGGATGACCGCTTTTTCGGCACGCAACCAACCGTAGTCGGACTCTTCCCAAACATCCATCGGGCCACCCATGACCCAGAGCGCATCAAATTCGTCGAGGGCAGGAATTTTGTCTCCACGATCGAACTCGACGATTTCGCTCGAATGCCCGTCAGCCGCAAGAAAATCGCGAAAAACACCCGGGTGTTCGACCTCAAGATGCTGAAAAAAAAGGACTCGGCGAGGTGACTGCATTGACCTTCTCGAAGAAATAATCGTCGTTCATTGTGAAGCGAATAATCCGAGAGTTGTCAGCCTAATTGATCTGGCATCGCTCCCATCTGGCCTTGAAGAGCGTATCCTGACGCGCCAGACTACCGGGCACAAGCCGCTCATGCCAAACACTGTCTTTGCCTGAATCTATCGCGGAGGCTTCATGGATTTGACCAATTACGGCGTCTTTTTATTTACCGAAGGTATCCCCGCTGCGGAGCTCGTCCGTACCGTCAAGCAAATCGAACAACTAGGGTATGGCGCGGTGTGGTACCCCGAAGCGATTGGGCGAGAGTCTTTCTCTACTGCGGCCCTCATCCTTACGCATACAGAAAAGCTAATCGTCGCCACCGGCATCATCAGCGTATACGACCGCGACCCCCTCATTGCTGCTATGGGCCAGCAGACGCTGAATGAGTTATCCGGCGGACGATTTCTGCTCGGACTTGGGGTCTCGCACAGCGCCTTTGTGGAGCCAAGGGGACACGTCTATGGCGCCCCCGTCGCAATCATGCGCAATTATGTTGCCTCTCTTCGACAATGCCACACGCACATTTCGGTTGCCCGGAATCTTGCACTTGAGGGAGATTCACCGCAAACCGTCGAACGCGGCACTCAAGGCGCTATCACAACGGAGCTTGGTGAGATGCCCATCGTACTAGGGGCACTGGGACCCCGTATGAATGCGCTGGCAGCCGAAATCGCGCAAGGCTCTCACCCGTACAACACCACACCGATGCACACGCGCCGTACCCGTGACATTCTGGGACCGGACGCCTGGCTGTGCCCAATGCAGCGTGTGTGTCTCACGACTGACGCCACTCGGGCACGCGCTTTGGGACGTCGGATTCTGGGTATTTATCTAACCTTGGCCAACTACCGAAACGCATTGCTAACCTGTGGCTACACCGAACAGGATTTCGAGGATGGCGGCAGTGATGCGCTAATTGATCAATTACTCGGGTGGGGTGATGAACAGCGTATTCGCGAGCACGTACAGGCCCATCTCGACGCAGGGGCTTCACATGTTTGTGTGCAAGCAATCAACCCGGAGGATCCTCAACGCCCCTGTCTGCGCGCATTGAATGTCATCAAGGAATAGGCCTCACCTGCGTGGAGAGAACACTCAGTTTGGTCTAAACCCTTCGCTAAACGTGCCCACTGCCCGCTGACGGGGCTTCTGTGGGTGTCGTCCGTCCGGTGGGGACGCCTCATCTGCGTAGGTCACCTCATGCAGAACCGCGAGGTAACTCCCACTCGGACTGGGATAACCGTGGCCGTTTTCTGCGAGAAATTGCTGGAGTCTACGTAAGCGGTAGCAGGGGACCCACATCAGAAGATGATGCTCGCGGTGATAGTTTACCCAGTAAGGCGCAACGAAAACGCGCGCTATCCAACCGACCGCGGTCGTACGCGCATTCAGGAACGGATTCTGCCGATCTGAAACTGCCGCATGCTCGGCTATATTTCGAATCCTGAGCACAAGCTGATGCCAAGTCAGTGCCGGTAACACCCAGAGCGTTATATAAAACCAAGGATGACCACACCGCATAAGTAGAACGAAAAGCAACGCATTGATCAGGAGTGACCATCCGAGGCGAGATTTGAGATGCGATAGTCTCCCAAGCCAACCTGCCGAAGCCGGTCCCAACGCCTCCCGAAACTGTGCGAATCGCTGTGCGATACCGGTTCGCCCGGAAATATCCCGCATCAACTTTCGCCGCAGACTCGTGCGCGAAATGGGGTAGTCACCCGTCAACAGCACATCAGGGTCTGCCTCTTGCATCGTGTGGGCGTGGTGTTGGAGATGATAACGTCGGTATACCGTCATATCGGCTAGCATGGGGTAGGCACAACACCACTGGCTGACGAAGCGGTTGAGGATCGGCGAGCGCGTCAACACGCCGTGTGCGCCATCATGCATGAGGATCAGAAGCCCCAGCTGGCGACTACCGATCAACATCACCGCGAGGAGATAGGTCGCGAGATGGGGACTACAGATCACCAGCGTCATGCTCCCGCCGATCACTGCCCACGCGTGTACCACAAGCCAGATCCCCCAGCAGTCGGAGCGCGCCCTGACTTGCGCGATTTGACGGTCAGTCAGGAGCTGCAGCGCGGCCGGAACGCACCTCATGGGTGCGCGCTCAGGAAGGTACGGTTTGGACGTTCGGCCAGCCAGCGCTCGATACCGGCAAGACCATCGCTTGCCCACCATCCAACGGCAAACCAAGTGAATCGCAGTATCGTGGGTTCATCTTTGAACATCGGAGTAAACTGATATTGCGGATATTTATCATCGAGCGCGTTAATTGCCGCAATGAAGTCCGGGTGTTTGTCATTCAGCACTTCGGCGCGCGCCTTCAAGCGAATCCACCAGAGATCGCGCCAATCCTGCGCGTAGTGATCGAAAAGGAGCATCACGTCTGGTGCGCGTTCGAGCCTGCCGATCCGCCCTAAATCACGCCCCAATCCTTTGGGCTTTCCATCAATCGGCGACCAGAGTGCGTCTGCCACACGCGCAAATACGATTGGCAACGCCTCCGGACGGTCTTTCAGATCATGAAGAGCGAGTCGTGCCACGGGCATATCATCCAAAACCCCTTCAAGTACTGCCGCGGGCAGCGCCTTCATCGGAGCACTCAGCCAAGCATCACACGCTCGCGCGTGATCACGAAAGCTAGCGGCTCGGTCAAGAAATTGTGCTCGTCCGCGCGGGTATCTGCATACTCCTGCGTCACCGCTGCCGCGCGCATCGCCGCGGTGTCAGTAAACCATGTCAAGGCTAAACCATCCAGCGGCGGCTCGCGGCCATCCCGGTACGCTGCGAGGCGAGTGTGGCTTTGGACATACCGATGAACCTGCGGGATCGAACCGCCCAGCGGGCCATGTATATCAATCCAGTACTGGTGGAAATTGGCGGGCGCCAGATCTGGCCTACGAACCACTAATTCGACATTTTTCACGCCCCCAACTGGTATAGGACCATCTTTAATGACAACATCTTCGGTCAGAATTTCACAGCGAGATTCGCTCCGCATCAGATTAGGCTCATCTGCGAGTACGGCGTTCAGCTCTGGACTATCTGTTAGCACACGGAGGCTGGCCGTGTCGTCAAACCATAACTCAGCCATCCCGTCGATGGCCGGCTCTCCTTTTCGATATCCTCCCTCAATAGTCTGGGATTGCACATAACGACGCAATTTTGGCAGCCGACAAACCAACGGGGCATGTCGATGAATCCAGTATTCCTGCATTGCGGCCAGAGTCATCCCTTCGCGACGCTTGAACATCGTGATTACTTTGAGCATCCTGAATCCTCTCGTTATTGAGATAGTCTATTTGAGTGAATTAGCCAATGCATCCCGGAAATCCGGGTGTGCGATCGATATCAACGCTTCTGCCCTGGCCCATAAATCACGCCCTTTCAAATGCGCCACACCATACTCAGTAATGACGCAGTCAATGGCAAATCGGGGCGTCGTGACGGGTGCGCCAGGGGCTAGCCGCGGCACTATTTTTGAGTGTTTGCCGTCGTCGGTAGTCGCTGGCATTGCAATGATTGAGAGACCGCCCACGCTCTGCGCCGCCGCTTCCACGTAGTCCATGCTGCCACCGACGCCGCTGATAGGGACTGCACCCAAGGTTTCACCATTGCTCTGTCCTTGCAGGTCGATCTCAATGGCTGAATTTATCGAGACAAAGCGCGGCAATGTGGCAAGCTTGGAAACATCATGGGTAACGCTCAGCGGAGCCATCTTGATGCGGGGCTCCTCATGGCAGAACGCATAAAATTCTGGATGTCCAGCGAGCTCACCCGCCGTCACCTGTGGGGTATGGCGCACATCGTTCAGGTATTGCTGTAATCCAGCCGTCAGCAACCCTGAAAAAAGATTGACGCCCGCAATCTCTGCAAGGCGCAGAAGCACGCGATCCGGGACGGCGCCAATGCCCAGTTGGACCCATGCCTGCGTCGGGATCAGCCCGAGCACATGTTCAACGATGGCCTGATCGCGCGATTTCGCGGGCGGCGTGTTATAGATGCAAAGCGGCGTTGCGCCTTCGGTTGCAAAGTCTATGCTGGACAGCGGTATGCGACTCTGCCCTGCCGTGACCGGCATATTGACATTCAATTCTGCGATGACGAGCTTCGCATCTCTCACGAAATCAAGATTGGCACCGACCGAAATGCCGAGACTTACCGTACCGTCCGGCTGCGGGACGGAAGTTTGCACGATCATCACATCCGGCTTGATTTGTCCTTCCCGACTCACCACGCGGTTGAGATCGGCAAGTCTAATCGGGATCAGACCAATTTTTCGTCGGTCATTCTCTTTGAACAGGCCGCGCAATGCCGCAGATGCCTGCCAAGTCACGAAGCGAAAGTGCTCGCCAAGCCCCTGCTTCAGAAACCCATAGCGTCCGAAAGAAAAACCGGAATAGACGGTCAGTCCCTTAAAACGGGCAACCTCTTCTGTGAACGCCTCAAACAAGGCCACGGGCTCAGCGCACCCGCCGGGCATAATGACGTGGGCGTGGTCAGGAATAGCCCGGATAGCTTCAGTAGGCGTCACGATTTTCATGCGGCTTGCATCCCTTATTTTTGTCGCCAAGTGTACCCAATCTGGGTACCGAGGTGCGCGTCCGCGAGGTTGCCCCCTAGAATGAGGTCCCGTTCGCTGGAGATCCTACATGCCCTACGTCTACCGAATACGCTTTTTCCAGACACTTTGTCTGGCGATGCTTGGCGGTGTCTGTTTACAGGCAGCGGCCACCCCAGAACTAGCTGGGCATTGGGAGCTCAACAAAAAGGGCAGCGACGATTCGCATGAGCGCCTGGAGGGTCTTCGGGTCGTCCGTGCTGATCCGGACGGCGACACTCCGCGACATCCCGGAGAATCCAGTAGCGCTTTCGATATGCTGGATATTGCCAAAGAAAGACACCAAGACCACCAGGAGACCAATATTGGGGAATTATCTGGTGTCCTTCACACCAAGGCCATAGTCATCACCCGGGAGGGTAATGATTTCCTATTGACCTACGATGACCGCTTCAAAAGGTTGTTGAAACCACGCCCTGACGGGCCGCGTTACTCCGCCAAAGGCGATGAATTCGTCGCCAATGCGATTGGCCACAGCATGGTCTATTGGCAAGAAGAGTCACTAATCGTTGAAACACTGCTGGCGCCGCGCGGGACCATGAACGAAGAATTTTCATTGGATGGGGCGCACCACCAGCTTCGGATACATACCATTCTGAGAAATCCAGATTGGCTGATAGACGCCGACATCAAACGACGTTTTGACTTCGTCCGGTAATTCGCCAAGAGTCGGATCATAATCCGAGAGAGAGATCAATCCTTCTAAAGTCATGACGCAGGGCGGGACCATTATAGGGATCGACGAAGGGATCGTGTCACGATCTACTCCGGTCATCAGACAGGAGAGGTCGATGATCCCTTCATTTTTTGAGCATTTTTCGGTCTTGCCGGATCCGCGGATTGATCGATGTCGGCAACATGCGTTGCTGGATATTGTGTTTTTGTCGGTCTGCGCAGTGTTATCGGGAGGGCACGGCTGGGAGGCGATTGAAGAATTTGGAG
>CAIKBL010000058.1 GCA_903825645.1 uncultured Pseudomonadota bacterium
AATGGTGGGCCCGCTCGGACTCGAACCGAGGACCAAGGGATTATGAGTCCCCTGCTCTAACCAACTGAGCTACAGGCCCGGCAGAAGGTTGGATGGCAAGGAACCCGTACGGGTTCCTTGCCTGCGTTTTATTAATCTAGGAAGGTTCGTAGTCGCTCCGAACGTGAGGGATGGCGCAGTTTCCTCAGCGCTTTTGCTTCGATTTGTCGGATCCTCTCGCGTGTGACATCGAACTGTTTCCCGACTTCCTCGAGTGTGTGGTCGGTATTCATATCAATTCCAAACCTCATCCGGAGGACTTTAGCCTCTCGTGGCGTCAGTCCTTCGAGGACTTCACGCGTACTTCGACAGAGCCCTTCAAAGGTTGCAGAATCCACCGGCGACTGGATATTGATGTCCTCAATGAAATCCCCGAGGTGTGAGTCTTCGTCATCACCGATAGGCGTTTCCATCGAGATGGGCTCCTTGGCAATTTTGAGGACTTTTCGGATTTTATCCTCCGGCATTTCCATCCGCTGTGCGAGTTCCTCTGGGGTTGGCTCACGGCCCTTTTCCTGCAGAATTTGTCGTGAGATCCGGTTGAGCTTATTGATAGTCTCTATCATGTGAACCGGAATGCGGATGGTTCTCGCCTGATCGGCGATGGAGCGCGTAATGGCCTGTCGAATCCACCAGGTCGCATACGTAGAGAACTTATAGCCGCGGCGATATTCGAACTTATCGACGGCCTTCATGAGGCCAATATTGCCTTCTTGAATAAGGTCCAAGAAAAGTAGCCCGCGGTTCGTATACTTCTTGGCGATCGAAATGACGAGTCGTAGATTGGCCTCGACCATTTCTTTTTTCGCACGTCGTGCCTTGGCTTCACCAATGGACATGCGTCGATTGATGTCTTTAATCTCGCTGACGAGAACACCGGCGTTCTGTTCGATGCGGACGAAGTGTTCCTGAACGGCCTCTAATTCTGGCACACACTCTTTGAGTGCGGCGACGAAAGGCTTCTTTTGGCGGAGCAGACCTTTTAGCCAACCGCCGTCGGTCTCGCGATCGACGAACATTTGCAGGAAATCCTTGCGGGGGATCCGGCATTGTTTGACGCAAATATCCATCACAATTTTTTCTTGTTGACGGATTTCTTCAATGACTGAACGAATTTTCTGGCCTAATTGTTCGGCGACGCGTGGGATCAATTTGAACACCAAGAATTTTTCTTGGAGTTCCTTACGCGCTTCCAGGGTCTTAACGTGACTGCGTCCGTTCTTCTTAGTCGCTGCCTGGACCTTTTTTTGCAAACGGCGGAATTCTTCGAAGTGCGCTTTTACCTCTTCCGGATCGAGTTGGTTCGGTATCGGGTCGGTCTCCTCCCCGCTTTCCTCGTCGTCACCCGTTGGCGCAACAACTTCCGGATCTGCCAACACCTCGACTTCTTCACGAATATCTGCCGTATGGGCATTGAGATCAATGAATCCGCTGATAACCTCAGAGATCTTGATTTCACCGGCCGCCGCCCTGTCGTATTCCGCTAGAAAAGTCTCGGCGACCGTGGGGAAATCCGCGACGGCGGAGAGCACCTGATTAAGGCCGTCTTCAATGCGGCGCGCGATCTTGATTTCGCCTTCGCGGGTGAGCAAATCCACCGTACCCATCTCGCGCATGTACATGCGGACTGGGTCCGTGGTGCGGCCGAACTCTGTGTCTACCGCCGCGATCGCGGCTGCGGCTTCTTCGGCCGCTTCTTCATCGACTTCGGGTTCGTTCATCAGGATCGCATCGAGATCGGGTGCCGTCTCGTGGACCATGATCCCCATGTCATTGATCATGTTAATGATATCTTCGATCTGTTCAGGATCGACAATATCATCAGGAAGATGGTCATTAACCTCGTGGTAGGTTAGAAACCCTTGCTCCTTTCCCTTAGCGATCAGCCGTTTGAGTTGCGATTGTTCGTCGGTCGATTCAAGATCGTCGCGGGTTTCCATAGGCCTTACCTTAGGTCGAATGCCACCGGACGGTGCCCTTGCGAGCACGCCGTCCAACAGAGTCTTTGAGTTTAGTTCAACACCAGCGTTCCGCTAGGTCAGCGCGGAAATAGCCGGGCAGTATAACGGAAACGCTATTCTCCCGGCCACCGTCTTTTGGGGGCTTTAGCGAGATTCCGGTTGCCGGTTCCCCTGTAGCTTGAGTCGGGTCTGTGCTTCCAGATCACTTGGGGCCGCGGCGGCATTTTCGACCAGCCGGCTGTAGTAGTTTCGTTGCCCATGCCGCAGGATTTGCTGCAACGCACCTGAAAATTCAGCGTCCCATAACTCCGGATCAAGCACCACGGATGGTGCCAGAATCTCCGCGATTAGGCTCATTTGAGGGGTGTCCCTGAATTTCTCGACTAATGCGCCACTGGTGGTGGCGGGATCTGTCCGCAGATGTTCGAGTAATTCGACTAACAGAGCGAGACGGGGATCCGAAGTCACATTGAGTGCCGGGAATTCGTTGGCGAGCCGCGCTAGTGCAGGTTGGTGTAACAACAGGGCCAGCGCGCGATCGAGTATCGGCTGTACGCGCTGGCGGGGAGGAAGGGCGGCAGACACGCGGCGGGCCGGTGCCAACGGGGTCGCTGTTGGCGGCGGATCCGCGGTTAACTCGACTCGAGTTTGCGCGAGGGCAGCCAGACGCTCCAAAAGCAGTTGGCGGAAAGTTCCTGCTGGTACTTTATGGATCAAGGGCTTGGCGAGCGCCACTAAGCGAGCCCGGCCTTCAAGGCTGCGCATGTCGGTTTGTGTCTCTAGCTCCTTGAAGAGCAGCTCTGACAAGCCTACAAAATGCGCTTGTGTTTCAAATGCGGCCTTGCCCTGCCTCCTCACCAACGTATCGGGATCCTCGCCTTGGGGTAAAAACAGGAACAAGGCTGTTCGTCCGTCTTGCATCAAGGGCAGTGTCGCCTCTAGGGCGCGCCAGCTGGCCCGCTTTCCGGCAGCGTCACCGTCAAAACAAAAAACAATTTCAGGCACGGCCCGAAACAATTGCTCGAGATGTTCGGCGGTCGTGGCGGTACCGAGCGTTGCTACCGCGTAGTCGAGGCCATGTTGAGCGAGCGCGACAACATCCATGTAGCCTTCAACGATGAGTACTCGCGAAAGTTTCGTATTGGCTTTCAGCGCGAGGTCCAAGCCATAGAGTTCGCGGCGTTTGTGAAAGATCGGTGTTTCCGGAGAGTTCAGGTATTTGGGCTCTCCTTGGTCGAGCACGCGCCCCCCAAACGCAACACAGCGTCCCCGCCGGTCTTTGATCGGAAACATGATGCGGTCTCGAAAGCGATCATAAAAGCCACCGCCGTCTCTCTCCACGATGAGTCCGGCCGTTCCGAGCAGACGCTGTCGTTCCGGGGAAGTTCCTAGTGCCGACAGCAACGTGTCCCAGCCTGCGGGGGCGAAACCGACGCCGAAACGCTTGGCGATTTCTCCGGTCAGCCCCCGTTTTTTCAGATAGGTGATGGCCTGCTCGCGCGCGGGGTGCGTACGAAGCAGGTGGGCGAAAAGTGCTTCGGCTTCAGCCATGATGGCGTAGAGGGGATCATGGTTCTCGCGGGGCGTATCCTGGCTGCCTTCATATTCAATGGCCATGCCGAGCTGGCCGGCGAGATCTTCGATGGCCTCGGTGAAGCTCAGGCCACCATGGTTCATCAGGAATCCGATAGCGGAGCCGTGCTGGCCGCACCCAAAGCAATGATAAAACTGCTTGGCCGGGCTGACGGTGAAGGAAGGTGTCTTCTCGTTATGGAAAGGGCACAGCCCTTGAAAGTCTCGACCGGCCTTTTTTAAGGGCAGCGCTTTCCCGACGACGTCGACAATATCGACGCGCGCCAGCAATTGGTCTACAAAAGATCGGGCGATTCGGCCGGCCATGGCTCCGTA
Organism: uncultured Pseudomonadota bacterium; assembly: GCA_903825645.1. Lineage (GTDB taxonomy): Bacteria > Pseudomonadota > Gammaproteobacteria > CAIKBL01. The sequence continues at coordinate 3,909 of CAIKBL010000058.1, forward strand.
GATCGGGGTCGCGAAAGGTACGCCGGAAGGATTCTACGGGAGAAACCCCCGCAGGACAGACGTTTTTTTAACCGCCGGTGAGGCGGGACTTTACGATGGCGCTCACCACCGCAATATCGGTCCGACCGATAAGTTGCGGCCGCAGAACGTTCATCACTTTCCCCATGTCCTTGATCTGACTCGCTTCAGTGCTTTTAATCGATTCTGCGATCAACGCCTCGATCTCGTCAGGACTCAGTGGGGAAGGCAGGAACGCCTCAATAATTTTGAGCTCGGCACGCTCTTTGTCAGCCAAATCGGTGCGCTGCGCCGCATCAAATTGTGCGATTGAATCGCGTCGCTGATTCGTGAGCTTGGTCAAGATACCAATGATGGTCGGCTCGTCCAGTACCACGCGACTATCCACTTCCACTTGCTTGAGGGCAGCTAACATCCCTCTGAGCGTTGTGGTTTTGAGTTTGTCGCCTGCTTTCAATGCCGCTTTAACATCGACATTCATGCGATCTTTGAGTTCGGACATTATGTCGTGCCAGAACCGGGGACCCCAAGGCGCCCCGGTGCTTGAACTCAGTACGGTCGGACTTTACGGGCAACCGAACGGGCTGCCTTCTTCTGCCAACGCTTGACGGCCGCAGCAGCTTTGCGTTTACGCTCTTGGGTCGGCTTCTCGTAGAATTCCCGTTTGTGGACTTCGGCTAGCACGCCAGCTTTTTCACAGGCACGCTTGAAACGGCGCATCGCTATATCGAAGGGTTCATTTTCGCGGATTTTGACGCTGGGCATACGGGTTGCTTCTTATTCCTATTCGAGGCCTGTTGAGGACCCCGAATCGTACCGATCCGCTCAGCAAATGTCCATAAGTAGAGAGATTTAGGGTTGCAGACTATGAAAATCTTAGGAATTGAGACCTCTTGTGACGAGACGGGCGTCGCGATTTACAGTGAAACGGGTGGCCTGCTCGCGCACCGGCTGTATAGCCAAACGGCGATGCATGAACGGCATGGGGGGGTTGTGCCAGAACTGGCTTCCCGCGATCACGTGCAGAAACTAGCGCCGCTGATTAGGGCCACGGTGCGGGAAGCCGGAATCACCTGCGCCGCATTGGATGCCGTCGCGTTTACCGCGGGGCCTGGGCTTATCGGCGCGCTGCTGGTCGGTGCGACGCTTGCTCGTAGCCTTGCATGGGGCCTCGGGATCCCGGCTATTCCTATTCACCACATGGAGGCGCATTTGCTCGCGCCCATGCTTGAAGTAGATCGTCCATCCTTCCCGTTTCTTGCGCTCCTGGTTTCCGGCGGGCATACGATGCTCGTGCGAGTCGAAGGTCTGGGGGATTACCAAATTCTGGGCGAATCATTGGATGACGCGGCGGGCGAGGCTTTTGACAAAACGGCAAAACTACTAGGGCTTGGATATCCTGGGGGACCGGCGGTTGAACGTCTGGCAGCGCAGGGTAAAACGGGACGATTTGTTTTCCCACGTCCGATGACGGACCGGCCGGGCCTTGATTTCAGTTTCAGCGGATTGAAGACCTTTTGTGCGAATACGGTCCGTCAGCACCAGCGCGACGAGGCCGACAAAGCCGATATTGCGTTAGCTTTCATGGAAGCGGTCGTAGACACCTTCGTCATCAAGTGCCGGCGAGCACTGCGGGAGACGGGTTTGAAGACCCTAGTCGTCGCCGGCGGCGTCAGTGCAAACAAGGCGCTGCGACAGGCACTGGATGAGTTGGCACGGAGCCTGCGTGCGCAGGTTTACTACCCGCAAGCGCAGTTCTGCACCGACAATGGGGCCATGATTGCCTACGCCGGTTATCTGCGGCACCGCGCCGGTGTGCAGGCGCCGCTCGGCTTCAAGGTCCAGGCTCGTTGGTCGCTGGAGGACATCGGGGTCTGAAATCGTGTTAACCCTTACGCGCACCGATACGACCTTCGTTGCCGCTCCGCAGCCGTTGAATATTCTCTCGGTGGCGCCAGAACACCGCAATTACCATCAGACCGAGTGCGGCAGCCTCCGGCAGCGGCAAACCGAGACCAAGCACGAAAGCGGGCGCGAGCGCGGTTGCTGTCAGCGCGGCGAGTGACGAATAGCGTGTGATGGCGGCCATCAGCAGCCAGACCAAAACAAAACCACAACCCAACCGCAAATCGTAACCAAATACCACGCCGATAAGGGTCGCGACGCCCTTTCCACCTCGGAAAGCAAAAAAGATCGGGAACAAATGCCCGAGGAATGCGGCGAGACCGGCCGCGGCCACCGTGGTGGCGGTCAGATGGAGGCCACCCGCGAGCACCACGGGTAAAAATCCCTTCAGTACATCACCGGCCAAGGTGGCGGCCGCCGGTCCCTTACCGAAGGCGCGGAGCACGTTGGTTGCGCCGGGGTTGCCGGAGCCAACACCCCGCGGATCGCCTTTGCCTAAGGCGCGACAAACCAAAATCGCCGCGGAGAGCGAACCCACGAGGTAGCTGCTTAGCAGATAAAAGACGGTGAACATGTCGGTATTGCACCGGATGGGCGTGTATCAATCAAGTGGGCTTATACTTCCGCCTACCTTTAGGCGGATGAATGTTGAGTTATGGGCAGCAGCGAATGGATATAGTGTTTCTCCACGGCCTTCGGATCGATACGGTGATTGGTATCTGGGATTGGGAGCGCCGTCTCAGACAACCGCTCGTCCTCGATCTGGATATGGGGGCGGATTTGTCTATTCCCGGGCGCAGCGACTCCATTACTGACACCATCGACTACAAGGCGGTCACCAAGCGAATTTTTCGGCTGGCTGACGAGAGCGCCTTCCAGTTAGTCGAAGCGCTGGCAGAGGCCATCGCGGCTATCTTGCTGACGGAGTTCGGCCTTCTCTGGGTAAGAATCAAGATTAATAAACAGGGTGCTGTGCGTCAGGTGCGGGATGTTGGCGTCATTATCGAACGTCGCCGTGCCCCTTAAGGCCATGGCGAGTGTTCGCGCCTATGCCAGTATTGGCAGCAACCTCGAACCCGAACGCAACATCCGTGACTGCATTCGATTGCTTAAGGAGACATTTTCCCCACTCACCTGCTCTCCGGTCTACCGCAACCCAGCGGTCGGGTTTGTTGGCGACGATTTCTACAATCTAGTGGTTGGTTTTGACACCGAGTGTCCGTTTTCTGATTTAAAGGACTTGTTTCGTCGCTTCGAGCAGGCACAGGGACGTCAGCGCGGTGGCCCCAAATTTTCGGCGCGAACCCTTGATCTCGATCTGCTGACTTATGGGGATCTGGTGATGGATCTTCCTGGCGGCGTGTTACCGCATCCGGATATTCTCGCCTACCCCTTTGTGTTGCAGCCTTTAGCGGATATCGCACCGGACGAATATCATCCCCGCGTGGGCAAAACCTACGCTGAATTGTGGCGTTCTCAGACCCCAACGAGCGCACCAATGGCCGTCCTTGCGGATTTCCGCAACACGCTATGAATGCATGGCCCTCCTTAGGATCTGCGCGCACGAAATCGAACCGTCTTACGTTCCTGACACTGCTCGTGTGCTTGGTGAGTGGATGTGGCCATTTGGGGACCAACGACCGGCAATCGAGCTTAATCGTTGCGACCGAAACTTATCGCGAACTGTTTCGCTGGGGCAATTTCGGGCAGGCAGCGCTCTACCTGAAAGCGCGTGATGAGACACTCTCGACGCCCGATTTTCCGCAGATGGCCCGCTTTAAGATCAGCAGCTACGAAACGAGTCAGGTGGTGCAGAACAGCACGTTCGATGAGGCTCGACTCGTTGCGCAAATCGAATACTACGAGTTGGATTCGCGGGTCCTCAGAACCTTGCGGGATGAACAATTTTGGTGGTTCGATAAGCAGACCGAAAAATGGTTTTTGGGATCGCCCATGCCCACCTTCGTTAAACACTAATCGAGCGCAACGGCGACTTGCCGACGCTCAGTCAAAAATAGTTCGCCCCCCGTCCACCGTCAGCACCTGACCGGTCACATAAGAGGCGTCGACGAAATAATTCATTGCCCGTGCGATATCCTCAGAATCGCCAAACCTTCCCAATGGGGTCCGGGCCAACATCTCCGCTTGTCTCGTCGGCGTGGTCTCGCTGCTCAACAGGATAGCGCCGGGCGCGATGGCGTTGACGCGAATGTCGGGGGCGAGATCACGTGCCAGCGCGCGAGTCAGCCCAATCAGTCCAGCCTTGGAGGCACAATAAATCGGATAATCCGCGCGCGGACGCTCGGCATAGATGTCGGCCAGATTGATGACGAGACCTTGTTGGGCTCGGAGCATCGGCATCGCGGCCTGTGTCAAAAAATAAGGTGCACGCAAATTAACACCGAACAGCGCCTCCCAGTCTTCCGTGCGACTTTCGGCTATCGGCGTCGGATAAAAAGCAGAAGCGTTGTTAATCAATACGTCCAATCTGCCCCAGTGCGCTTCGACCGCTCCGATTATCGTCATGGGCGCGCCCGCGCTGATCAGATCTGCCTTGACGAGCCACGTGTCCCCTGGACGTTCGGCGTCGAGTGAGGCACATAAGGCGCGCGCAGCAGTCCCGGATTGGTGATAATGCACCACCACGCGCATGCCGCGTGCGTGTAGAGACCGGGCCATATCGGCCCCGAGACGCTGACTTGCGCCCGTTATCAGGGCGACCGGTTTCTCGATACCATGGATAGCAGATGACGACATACGCGACACAACCTCGAGATCAAGCAGAAGATGAAGCTGCCGGCGAGATTACCTGATCCTACTCAGGATGAAATAGCCATTTCATCCGTCCTCGCGGCGCAGATAGCGGAAGAGATCCGGATCGCGGGTGGGTTTCTCGGCTTTGAGCGGTTCATGGAGCTCGCACTCTATGCGCCCGGCCAGGGCTATTATGTGGCAGGCGCACATAAATTTGGTGCGGCGGGCGACTTTGTAACGGCGCCGGAAGTGTCTCCTCTTTTTGGCGCGTGTCTTGCCCGCCAATGCGCCGCCGTGGCACCGCTGGGCGGTCAGGGCATCATCGAGTTTGGGGGGGGGAGCGGACGCTTGGCGATCGGCCTGTTGACCGAATTACGGCGGCTCGGCATCGACCATCTCCCCTACGCGATAGTGGAACTCAGTCCGGAGTTGCAAGCGCGTCAGCAGGCCCTTATAGCGGCGGAGGCGCCAGATTTGCTCGCGCACGTCCAATGGTGGCGAGGACCACCCGTCACGCCTTGGGACGGCGTGATAATCGCCAACGAAATCCTTGATGCGCTGCCGACGATCCGCTTCGAAATTTCTGGCGGGCATATTTTAGAACAAGGCGTTGGTTTAGACGATCATGGTGCATTCGACTGGCGCCTGCGCCCGGCCACGGTGGCGCTAGCTGACAGCGTACGGGCGGCCCTACCCGAGTCACCCGAGACCTACCCTGACGGGTTTCGATCGGAAATAAATCCGCGGCAGTCGATCTGGTTAGCACATCTGTCGGGTTTCCTGCGGCGTGGCGTGGTCGTGCTCGCGGATTACGGGTATCCCCGGGCCGAGTATTATCATCCGGATCGTGATGACGGCACCTTGCAGTGCTATTACCGACATCGGGTGCACGCGGATCCGTTTTGGTTCCCCGGGGTGCAGGACCTGACAGCGGCGGTAGATTTCTCCGCGCTGGCCGCCGCGGCGGAGGTGGCCGGTTTTGCCGTCATGGGGTTTGCCGAGCAGGCTCAGTACCTGATCGCCTGCGGAATTACAGACTTACTGGCCGCGTTTGTTGAGGAGCACCCGGCGGCGGGTTACCGTGCGACGCAAGCAGTTAAGACCCTGCTGCTACCCCAGGAAATGGGGACGCGGGTTAAATTCATGACCCTCGCGCGGAACTATGACGGTGCTATCGTGGGCCATAATTTGCGTGACGCGCGCCACCGTCTTTAGCGGTTTGCCTGGCCGCGCGCCTTGTGCCCGATGGCTTATCGCGAGTACAACCGACAATCTGATTGACTAACCTTTGAGGCCTCGATCCTTCCATATCGGGTCAGCGAAATCCTGTGACGACATCCCCCAATCAAATCATCATGTTCGCCGATATTGTGGGCAGCAGTGCGCTCTACGACCAACTCGGGGACGTGGTTGCCCAGCGCATCATCGCCGAGTCGCTATCGGTGATGGCCAGAATAGTGCGGCATCATGATGGACGCGTGGCGGCGGAGCTTGGCGACGAATTAATGTGTTATTTCCCCACTGCCGGAGATGCCGCGGCCGCGGCCGGGGCGATGCATGCCCGGTTGTCGCAGCCCGATCCTTTGCCGACCCACGACTTCCGCCATCAACTCCGGATCGGCCTACACGTCATTCCTGTCGGTGACGAGGAAGCGGGATTAGCCAGTGAGGCAGGGAAAGTAGCGCATTGGGCTGCACGTCAGGCGAAAGCCGACCAAACGTTGGCAACGCTACCCGTGATTGATGCGTTGCCCGGGATATTTCGTGCGGTCTCCTGGTTCGTGGGTGACGAGACTTGGAATTTCGTTTCTTTCGAGCATGTTACGCTGTATGAAATAGTCTGGGACGTTGGCGCGATCACGGTTTCTTCGCGCGATCAGCATGGGACGGAGGATGACCGGTATGATGCGGTTATCTTCGTCTATGAGCATCAAACAGTGTTGCTCAACGCTGAACGTCCTGTGCTCAGTGTTGGACGTGCCGATGAGAACGATCTGAGTATCAAACATGACTTGGTCTCTCGCCAGCATTTTACCGCGCAGTTTAGCCGCGGTCGCTGCACGCTGACGGACAAAAGTACGAACGGAACGGTCCTCATCACTGATGGGGAAATGATTTACACCTTGAAGCGTGATGTTGTGCGGTTGACAGGGGGCGGCCAAATCGTTCTCGGCCATACTACGCACGGAAGGCCCGTGGCCTCTATTCGTTTCGACTGTTTATAGCGGCTCCTAAAACTTAACTAATCCGACCTCGTCGAGCCGGTCCAATCGCCCTTCAGGTTGTGACGGAGCGCCTCAATTCGCGCCGCTCTCAATGCCGCCTTTACCTGCGGGCCATCAACGCACTGGGCCAGAATGGGCGCCATCTCCACCGCGCGACAGACTGCCACCGTCGCTCTTATCCACGCGCCTTGCGGATAAGAGATGAGATCCTCATCCCCCCTGCCCTGCATCGTCCCTATTTCACAGGCGAGGAGGAGCTCTTCGAGGCGAGCGGGTCTGCGGAAGGCGTCGAGATCGGACAGAAAATCTACGAGCGCTGACAAATCCAGTGCTCGTACGCGATGAATTTTCCCGTGATACCGCGCGACCAGCGACGCCAGGTCACGATAGGCACTAGGGACTTTAAGACGCGCACAAAAAATCTCAAGAAGATGTCTGCGTGGCGTCTGCTGCTCGGCCTGCACAGGTAACAAGGTGGCTGGACTTTCCGTCGCGCCGAAATCGTAGAGCAAGAGTGCGAAACGTACCGTGGTCGGTGTTTTGTGGTGTGCACTGGCACGGAGCCTGCGCAGTAGGTGCACGCGCAGGTCAGGTTGCGTCCCGTCAAATAAATACGCAAGCTCCGGAAATAACGCAGAAAGTGCGCCGCACGCGTGTAGGACTTCGATAAAACGTGCCGGATGAGGCTCGCCCAAAGCCCGCTCCAACTCAGACCAAACGCGCTCAGCAGTAAGCGTCGTCAGCTCTCCACTGATGGCCAGGCTCCGCATGAGTTCGAGTGTCTCCGGTGCGACCCGATAATCGAAACGGGCGGCAAACCGAGCGACACGTAATACTCGAAGGGGATCTTCAGCGAAAGCCGAAGTAATGTGACGAAGGATGCCTTTCTCGAGATCCGCCTGTCCACCGTAGGGATCAATCAATTTTCCGTGCTTATCTTGCGCGATCGCGTTGATGGTGAGATCGCGGCGCGCTAAATCTTGTTCCAAGGTAACGTTCGTTGCCGTATCAAACTCGAAGCCATGGTAACCGCGACCCTGTTTGCGCTCGGTACGTGCGAGCGCATATTCCTCTTGGGTGCGAGGATGGAGGAATACGGGAAAATCGCGTCCAACCTGACGAAATCCGAGTCTAATCAACTCTTCCGGCGTCGCGCCCACCACGACCCAGTCGCGATCAACGATCGCTCTCCCCAGAAGACGGTCCCGCACGGCCCCTCCCACCTCATATATCTCCATCACGAACTTTCGCGTCCGCGGTGGCAACGGCGCGTCGTATCCGACAGCGCGTTTTCGGTATGGCCACCGAAAATTGAGTCCCTTGGTGGGGGATTTACGCTGAGGTGAGGCAATGCCGTCAACATTCGCGGGAGACGACTGGCGTGGGACGTGTCATATCTTTCATTCGGGTGGCCAGGGAGGTGACGCGTCCGCCGAGTCGCCATTCATAGATGGCGGTATAAAACAAAGCTCGACGCACATACCCTTCGGTTTCCGCAAAGGGGATCGTTTCCACCCAGAGATCTGCCGCCTCGCAGGGCGCGGCGCGCAACCAGGTCCTGACCCGACTGGGTCCTGCGTTGTAGGCGGCGGCCGCAAGCGGAAAGCTTCCACCAAACCTATGTAGAACCTGCGCCAGATAGGCGCTCCCCAGCGCGAGATTTTTGTCGGCCTGCTTAAGTTCGGCCGGCGAGCGCAGCCGTATGCCCGTTTCTTTTGCTGTCGCACGTGCGGTTTCCGGCATCAGCTGCATGAGTCCAAGGGCACCCACTATCGAACGTGCATCGGTCATGAAGGCGCTTTCCTCCCGAACGATACTGTAGATAAACGCCGGCGGCAGCCCTTGTTGGCGCGCGAGCTGCTCAATCTGCGGTTGATGCAGGAGCGGGAAACGCAATTCGAGATCGTCATAGGATCGCAGCAGGCCAAGCGCCTGAATCGTGCGTTCCGCCCAGCCCCAGTCACTGGTCAGAACGGCACCGATCTCCTGCGCACGTTTGTCGCGCCCCCCAAGTTCAAATTCGAGTTCGCTGCTCGCCTGTTGGCGCAACCCCAACCGATAGAATTCATGCGCCCTACCGATGCCAACGAGCCCATTGATGCGCGTCCGCTCGGCCATCGTCGGCGCAATGGCCCGCGACCCTATTGCGTAGGATTTCCCCCGCCGGTCGCTCGCTAAAAATCCGTAGTAATCTCGCTCTTTGGCTAGTGCATCAAAAAGTGCATCCGCCTCTGTTTTGTGACCGGTCTGCTCTAACGCCCTGGCGTGCCAGTAGCGCCAACGTAGCGGGTTGGTTGCCGCATCCCGTGGCTGGCCGGCGGTCCAGAGAGCGATTTGCTGCCAGTCGCGGGCGCGCAAGCCTTCGCGTAAACGCAAGCGCTCAATGACCTCATTGACGCCCTCTGGATTCACTTGCGCCAGAAAGTCTCGGAGATCGGGACGGTGTTGGGCGGCGGCAGACAACGCAATTTCTCGCGTCACGAAGCCCTTGTCGCTTGCGGAGAACGTATATCTGGTGCGCGCCTCCCGCCAGGCGGCAGAGCCTCGGGCAACATCGAGGCGCGCTAGGCGCGACAAACCGTAGGCGACGAGATCGCGGACTTTCTGTGTGTCGTCCTTGAGCAACGGTAATTGAAGGGTGAGTTCCGGCGCTTCACTGATTTTTACCAGCAGTCCAGCCAGTGATTGATCGGCGGCGCCGCCGAAATGCGTCGCGATTTGCGTCGCGATTCTTGGATTCCCCGCGTGTGCGGCGAGCACCACACGTCGCCAGACCAGTTCATCCGTCAGAATCTTGCGTTCGCGCAGCGCGGCGAATACAGCGTCGCAAGCTGCCGGTTGCGCGTTGCCGGTCAGCCAGAGATCGAGGCCGGCCTTCATGGCGGTGACTGGCGTCTTCTCCCGCAGTTGGTGAGCTAACAAATGACATCGAAGCTCCGGCTCGCTTTGGGGGGTGTAATCGGCGATGAACAGGTCAAACCGCCCTTGGCGCGCGGTTTCACGGAGCCATTCGGTACGTAGGCGACTTCCAATCAGAGTGTCGGGGTTGAAGGCGAGAAATGCGCGGATCTCTGGGGATGGGAGCGTGTGCAAACGCGCCATTAGCGCCTGATACTGAAGATAGGGGTACAGGGGATAATCGCGTAAGGTACGCAAATTTGCGAGGCGGGGCGTAACGCCCCGGAGTCCGGCAGCATAGGTCGTTTTGAACAAGAGGCGTTGTCTGGCGAGATCGCCGGACTCGGCCGACCAGGCGCAAAACAGAAGAATAAAGGCGAGATACTTCATGGGATCCTTGTAATCTGGAACGGAGGATTCTCGTTGCCGACTGACGTGTGCGCAATGTAACGTGAAAAATTTTTGGAGGCAGACCTTTTATGACGACGCCCGCGCTGCTTGCTGAGCTAGGTACCTTGGTCCGGGAGCGACGGACTATTCACGATTATCGGGATGATACGCCTCCGCGGGAAACCGTGCTGGAGGCCTTGGATGAGGCTTGTTGGGCACCCAACCATCGTCGCACCGAGCCCTGGCGTTTTACCTTGCTGGGACGCGCGTGTGCTTTGCAGGTCTCGGCCCTTAACGCGGAGTTGGTCGCTGCGAAGCAGGGTGCCGAGGCCGCCGAGGCCAAATTGCGCCGATGGTCAGCGATGCCCGGATGGTTGGTGGTTACCTGCATCAAGACGCCCGATCAGATGCGTGAGCAGGAAGACTATGCAGCATGCTGTTGTGTGGTGCAGAACCTCGCCCTCACACTCTGGGCGCGCGGGATCGGCATGAAATGGGGGACGGGTAAAGTCACCCGGGATCTGCGTTTTTTTCAGCTGATTCAGGCCGATCCGGCAACAGAGTTCGCAGTTGGGCTTTTCTGGTATGGTTACCCCGCCGAGGTTCCGAAACAGACACGTCGACCCCTAAACGAGTTTCTCAAAATCATTGAGTAGCTGGCGTTAGTGTGCGACGGGCTAGAATAGGGGCCAACTTAATCGTTCACAGGGAGGGATTTCATGGCTAAGGCAGTCTGGAATGGGGTGGTACTTGCGGAATCGCCCGACTACGAAGTGGTCGAAGGAAATATTTATTTTCCCCCGGCCACGCTCAAACGAGAATTCGTGCAGGAAAGCGCGACGCATACCGTTTGCGGCTGGAAAGGCACCGCCAGTTATTACGACGTGGTGGTCGATGGTAGGGTCAATTCGGATGCATGCTGGTTCTATCCGGAGGCGAAGGCCTTGGCAAAAAACATTGAGGGTTACGTCGCCTTTTGGCGCGGTGTCGAAGTCACGGCGTGAATGAGGCCGTGACCGGTTGCCACTAGGCGGATGCACCGAGTGCGAGTGCCCGACGCTGGCGCGCGAGACCACGTTGGATTTCCTCGGTCTCATCCCAGTCTGGTGCAGCTTCCGGCCAACCCGCTAGGTGACGGCTTATTAGCGTTGTGAGGGCGTGGATATGGTCTTTTCGCGCATTTAACGCGGGGATGTAGCGCAGGGCTTTCCCCCCGGCGGCGATAAACAGCGCGCTATTTTGCAGTGCGATTTCTTCAAGCGTTTCTAGGCAGTCGACTGCGAAGCCTGGACATATCACGTCCACTACGCCCAAACCCTCGCGGGCCGCGGCGATTAAGGTGCGATCGGCATAGGGCTCGAGCCAGCGGTCGCGACCAAAACGCGACTGGAATACGACTTGCCAATGCGAATCGTCTAATTCGAGTTTCTCCGCGACTAGTCGCGCGGTGGCCTGACATTGACAAAAATAGGGATCCCCCGCCATAAAATAACGATGCGGAAGGCCGTGGAACGAGAAAAACAAACGTGCTCCCCGGCCGTTTTTTTCCCAATGCTCGGTGACGGAGGCCGCAAGTGCGTCAATGTAACGCGATTCGTCATGATAGCTGGCGATGAAGCGCACGTCCGGGAGCCATCGCCAGCGCTGCAATACTGTGGTGACGGCGTCGAACACCGAGCCGGTCGCTGGACCGGAATATTGGGGATAGAGGGGCACCACGAGTAGGCGGCGCATCCCCGCGGCCCGGAACGCCTCCAGTGCGGTCATGACAGACGGCGCGCCGTAGCGCATGGCTAATCCCACCCGAATTCGACCCGGAAAAAGCAGGTCGAGCTGCTGGGCGACAGCTACTTGCTGAGCAAGAGAGAAGGCCAGTAAGGGGGAGCCTTCCGGGGTCCATATTTTGGCGTAGGCGTGCGCGGACCGTCGTGGCCGAATATTTAGAATGACCCCGTAGAGGATGGGTAGCCACAGCCAGCGGGGAAGCTCGATAAGTCGTGGATCGGACAGGAATTCCGCCAAATAACGGCGCACGGCTTTGGGGGTCGGGGCATCCGGAGTCCCGAGGTTACAGAGCAGGACGCCGACGCTGTCTCGCGTCGTGTGAGAATGGCCGCTGACGCCGAGGTACCGAGAATTGGATAAAGCCACTGGTTGAATCTCGGGTATGGAGGTGAGCGTTATGTTATCAGGGCTGGACAGCCTGCTGATCAAATCCAGCCCGGAGTGTGTAATGTCGGTCATGAGGGGTGACAACTTGTGTCTGTCACGCAAGCAGGAGTCCCTCTCCTGTCCTTGGGGACTGTAGCGATTAGCCAAACGGCAGGGGGGCGCGTCTAAAAAAGCACCTCGAGTGACGACCAAATATTTTCGGTATTAAGGGCGCGGTAAATGCATCTTGCAAAATTATTGGTTCAACCGGGTAGCAAACTCGACCTCAGCGTGCACGATCCGCGTGATCTCGCGGGCGCGCCGCCGGATAAACCAACGCGGCTGAGAAAGCTATCCGAAATTTCTGCTGAGATCGAAGCTTTACAGGACAAGCTTTACGCCGGGCAGCGGCACAAGGTGCTGATCGTCCTGCAGGGCATGGATACGGCGGGCAAGGATGGCACAATTCGGCATGTATTCAGCGCTGTTAATCCGCTGGCAGTGCGCGCTAAGGGTTTTCGTGCGCCGGCTGGCGAAGAGATCAGCTACGATTACTTGTGGCGGGTTCATCGGCAGGTCCCCCGCCGGGGTGAGATCGTTATCTTCAATCGCAGCCACTATGAAGATGTACTCGTGGTGCGCGTCAACGGTCTCATCGACGCTTCGGAATGTGCCCGTCGTCTGCGCCAAATAAGAGAGTTTGAGCGTATGTTGGCCGAAACCGGCACAACTATCGTCAAGTTTTTTCTAAACATTTCGCGTGAGGAGCAGGGGCGAAGATTGCAGAATCGTATCGATGATCCTGCCAAGCAATGGAAGTTCGACCCGACAGATCTCGAGGCGCGTAGTCATTGGAACGACTATATGGACGCTTACACCACTGCGCTCGCGGAGACCTCGGCTTCTTGGGCGCCCTGGTATGTCATTCCGTCGGACTCTAAATCGACCCGTAATCTACTGGTCAGTGCGGTCTTACGCGATCAGCTTTCCGCGTTGCATCTGGAATATCCGCAGTCAAAGTTGGATTTTAAATTTTTTCGAATCGAATAATTAACGCTATTTTGAATGCGCCGCGTTTTATCGGTCGCTGATGGGGTTCGCTGTCTCGACGCTCGGTGTTTCAGCGGATGGCGCAATTGGCGAGGGGTGCCAACCGACCGTTGCCAACAAGGCGGCGAAACCCAGAACGTAGGCGAGGGTGACATACCACCCTTGTCGAAGCCATTGGGCTACCGATCGAGATTCGGGATATAGGTTGCTCAGGGCCACGCCCGCGCTTGATCCGAACCATGTTATCGATCCGCCGAAACCGACGGCATAGGCCAATATGCCCCAGTCGTATCGCCCTTGCTTGAGCGCGAGGGCTGTCAATGGGACGTTATCAAATATGGCGGAAAAAAATCCAAGTCCCAAGGTGGTCAGCCAGTCGGGGGCAGGTAGTTTTTCGACGGGCATCAGTGCTGCTGCGCCCACTAGCGAGAGCAGGAAAACTGCGCTACGCGCGGTTGAGGGCAGTACACACCAGTCCGGTTTGCGAAAGCCAGCGGAAAAAAGAATAGCGGCCCATATCGCGAGTCCGACAAACGGGAAGCGACCGGAAATCGCGTGGTACGCCGCGCTGACGTAGACATTGGTTGTGATGGTGGTTACCAAAATAACGAGCACAATGCTTACGCTTGTCCAGTCGACAAAGACGCCTTGGGGTACCTGCGTTTCTATAGGAGAATAGCGCTGTTGCTGCAACGCCGCCGGAATCGCGTAGATGGGAAACGCGAGTATTGCACCCACATAAGCATAAAACACGGCTAGGGGTGATACCCCTGCGGTCCACATCATGGTCGTGGTCGTATCACCGACGACGCTACCGGCTCCCCCCGCATTCGCCGCGCCAACGATAGCCGTCAGATAGCCGAGATGGACCCGGTTACGGAAGAGTTGGCGTGCCATGGTGCCGCCGATAAGCGCCGCGGCGATATTGTCGAGGAAGGTGGAAACGGTGAAGACCATGACGAGCAACATGAACCCCCCACGCCAGTCGTTGTAGAGGTGGCGCGGTAGGATGGTCGGCAAGTGGCTTTTTTCAAAATGACGGGCCAGTACCGCGAAACCCGTGAGCAAGCAGAACAAGTTGGCTAGCGTCACCCATTCTTGGGATATCTGGACGAGTAGTCCAACCAGACCGGGACCGGTGCGAAAGCCTGTGAACATGCATTTAAAAACAACGAGGCAGACCAGCCCGACGAGGGCTGTCCGCAGGGCATGTCGACTAAAAAAAGCGATCCCGAGGAGCATCAATCCAAAAAGGACGAATTCGCCGGGGAGTGCTGCCGGTCCGGCGGGATCTGTTGTCGCCCAAGCGGTCCCGGGCAATAATATTCCCATCCCAAGGCGTTTCAAACGCCAAGCTGCAGATGAGCGTTGTGCGGTATGCATCGACTCGTGGCGCTGTCCGTAAATTTTCATCTGTCAGTGTAACCCTACCCCCGTCCGGGAAGCAGTCCTGCGTCCTGAATTGTTTAAAATCGATACTGATTTAGCGCTAACGCTTCGCTCTCAGGTTAGAATCCTGATCACAAAAATGTGATGTCGGGAACAACCCGATGTCCGATAAAAACAAGTGCAGCTTTCAGACTGCGCAAACCACGGATATTTGTCATGTATCTTATGGCCGTTAATCGGCACGCTAGGCTTTTCTGGGCCGCGTGGACTCTCTTGCTTGGTGCTTGTCACAGGGGACCGCCGTCGCAATCGGCGCCACCGTCGCCACCGACGGTAACCGTCGCCGCGGCTATCGAGCGTAATGTCCAGTCGTCAGACGAATTCCCGGGTCGCATTGAAGCGATTGATCTGGTGAAGATTCGCGCGCGTGTCAGCGGATACCTACAGTCAATTCACTTCAAACCCGGCAGCGAGATCAAACGCGGAACTTTACTGTTTGTCGTTGATCCGCGTCCGTTCGAGGCACAGCGCTCGGAAGCTCAAGCGGAGCTCGCCAACACCAATGCCCGGTTGATGTTGGCGCGACTGGAACAAACCCGACAAACGCAGATGCTGGTCGACAGAGCCACCAGTCGACGGGAATATGATGCGGCGGTCGCAGCGGTTCAGACACTCGAAGCGGCACGTAGCGCCGATCTTGCGAGTATTGAGCGGGCGCGACTCAATCTGGAGTACACGCGCGTGGTGGCGCCCATTGATGGTCGCGTGGGTAAGGATGAAATCACGGTCGGCAACCTGATTCAGGGTGATGCGCCTGACTCCCCGGTGTTGACGACGATGGTGTCCATTGACCCTGTCTATGTGGCGTTCGAGGTGGATGAGCAGGCTTATCTTAAATATCTCGGGGCCGTCCGAGATGCACCCCTCTCCGCAGATGTCGGATTTGCCGACGAAACAGGCTTTCCCCATCAGGCACGTCTGGATTTCGTTGACAATCAGGTGGTCGCGAACACCGGGACGGTCAGGGCTCGGGCAGTGCTCGCTAATCCTGATCGGCGCTTCACTCCCGGACTCTTTGTCCGCGTGCGCCTCCACGCGGCTGGGGCGGCGGCGCCAACCGTACTCGTCGTTGATCGCGCGGTAGGCACGGATCAGAACCGACGGTTCGTGCTGGTCGTAGGGGCGGATCACCATGCCAACTACCGGGAAGTTCACCTGGGGCGTCAGTTAGGCCCGCTGCGCGTGATTCTGAACGGTTTGCGGGCCGGCGAAATTGTCGTGGTGAACGGCTTGCAACGTGTACGCCCCGGCTCAGTTGTCACGCCTCAGACCGCACCAATGGAAGATCCCAGTACGCCATCGAACGCGGCTCGGGGCTGATTCCGATGAATATTTCGCGCACGTTTATCGATCGTCCCATTTTTGCGGGCGTGCTATCGATGGCCATATTTTTGGCCGGCCTGATCGCGATCCCCTTGTTACCGATATCCGAATATCCGGATGTTGTGCCCCCCTCGATCGTCGTGACAGCGACTTATCCAGGTGCTAATCCTCAGGTGATCGCCGAGACCGTTGCCGCGCCGCTCGAGGAGCAGATCAACGGCGTTGACGACATGCTTTACATGTCCACCATGGCTACTACAGATGGTGTTTTGCAACTCACAGTCACTTTCAAGATCGGCACCAATCCGGATGTGGCCGAGACAAAGGTGCAAAATCGCGTGCAACGGGCGTTGCCCCGCTTGCCGCAGGAAGTGCGGCAATTTGGGGTCATTACTCAGAAACAATCACCTAATCTCACGATGGTCGTGCATGTTCTGTCCCCGAACGGTCGTTACGATGCCCTCTATCTGCGAAATTACGTCTTGCTGAATATCCGGGACAACTTGCGTCGTCTACCGGGAATGGGCGATGTGGTGATTTTCGGCGGTGGGGATTACGCCATGCGCGTCTGGCTCGATCCCCGTAAACTCGCCGCCCGCAACCTGGCCGTGTCGGATGTGGTGACTGCGCTTCAGGAGCAGAATCAACAGGTCGCCGCGGGTGTGATCGGTGCCCCACCTGCGCCGGCTAATACGGAATTCCAGCTTTCGGTCAACACCCAGGGTCGTTTCACGACGGAAGCCGAATTTGGCAATATCATTATTGCCACTTCGCCTGATGGTGGCATTCTCCATCTCCGCGATGTCGCCCGTATCGAACTTGGCGCCGGGGATTATTCTCTGCGCGGCCTTTTGAACAACAAGCCGGCGGTCGGCATCGGGGTCTTCGAATCGCCGGGCGCAAATGCCATTGCCCTATCCAAGTCTGTCTTCGAATTCATGGAAAAGGCGAAGCGGGATTTCCCGGAGGGTGTTGATTACTCGGTGATTTACAATCCACCCCGTATCGTTGAAAAGTCAATTCATGCGGTCATTACAACGCTCCTTGAGGCCGTCGCGTTGGTGGTGGTGGTGGTCATCGTTTTCCTCAAGACGTGGCGGGCATCCATCATCCCGTTCATTTCGGTGCCGGTGTCGATCATCGGTACTTTCGCGGTCATGCTTGCAGCCGGATTTTCGATCAATACGCTGACTTTGTTCGGCATGGTGCTTGCCATCGGCATTGTCGTCGATGACGCAATCGTCGTCGTCGAAAATGTCGAACGTAATATCGAATTAGGGTTGATGCCGGCCGCAGCGACCCGGCGGGCGATGGAAGAAGTCTCGGGACCGATAATCGCGATTGCGATGACTCTTTGTGCGGTATTTGTGCCGATCGCGTTCATCAGCGGGCTGACAGGACAGTTCTACCGGCAATTTGCACTGACCATTGCCATCTCCACGGTGATCTCGGCATTCAGTTCGCTCACTTTGTCGCCGGCGCTTGCGGCCGTTCTTTTGCGCCCACACGATGCCCCGAAAGATTTTTTTACGCGCGGAATGGACGCGGTTTTCGGTTGGTTTTTTGCCGCCTTCGATGCGGGATTCAGGCGCTTGTCTCAAGGTTATGTCCACGCTGTCCGTGGCCTGCTCCGAGTGAAGTCGTTAGCGCTCGTGGTGTATATACTGCTGATAGGGTTGACGTTTTTTATTTTTCAGCAGGTTCCCTCGGGTTTTATTCCTGGGCAGGACAAACAATATTTAGTGGGTTTCTTGCAACTGCCGGACGGGGCTTCGCTTGATCGTACGGACAAAATCGTTCAGCAGGTAACGGACATAGCGTTGAAGACGCCGGGGATTCTGGATGTCATTGCGTTTCCCGGGTTGTCTATTAACGGGTTTTCGAATGCGCCTAACGCGGGGGTGTTCTTTTTCAATCTGGACGAATTCGAAAACCGCCAGACGCCTGAACTATCAGGAACGGGGCTCGCGAAGACGCTGAACGAACGTTTTGGGGTCATACAAGACGCTTTTGTTGTCGCGGTGCCTTCGCCGGCGGTTAGCGGACTTGGTGCGTTAGGTGGTTTTAAGATTGAACTCGAGGATCGTGCGGGTCTCGGGTCAGGCCCGCTGTATGACACTCTGCAGGCCGTGTTGATGAAGGCTTGGCAGAGCCCCGAATTGACCGGTGTGTTTTCCAGCTATCAGATAAATGTCCCACAGCTGTTCGCGAATGTAGATCGCGCCAAGGCAAAACGTATGGGCGTCAATCTGAATGATATTTTTGCAACGCTGCAAGTCAATCTCGGTTCGTATTACGTCAATGACTTCAATCGATTTGGAAAAACCTACCGCGTGATTGTGCAGGCCGACGCGGCGTATCGGGCCAAGCCAGAAGATATTGCGACACTCAAGACGCGAAATGCGACTGGCGGGATGGTACCACTCGGGGCGCTGATCGATGTAAAACCGAGTTTCGGGCCGGACCACGCCATGCGCTATAACGCGTTCCCGGCGGCGGACATCAATGGCACGGCCGCACCGGGTTTCAGCTCTGGGCAAGCCGAGGCCGCGATTAAGAAGATCATCGAAGATACCGTGCCGCGCGGGATTTCATTCGAATGGACTGATCTCGTATATCAGGAGATATTAGCGGGTAATTCTGCCGTATTCGTGTTTCCGCTTTGTGCCTTTTTGGTTTTTCTGGTTTTAGCCGCGACCTATGAAAGCTTCAAGCTGCCGCTTGCCATCATCCTGATCGTTCCGCTGTGTCTGCTTTTCGCGATCAGTGGTGTGTGGTTATCCGGCGGCGATCGAAACATCTTCACGCAGATAGCGCTGTTTGTATTGATGGGGCTGGCTTGTAAGAACGCTATTCTCTTGGTCGAATTCGCACGGGAATTCGAAGCGCGCTCGCCACTCGCCGGACCCGTCGTTGCGGCATTGCAGGCCTGTCGGACCCGGTTGCGACCGATTTTGATGACCTCAACGGCCTTCATGATGGGCGTTCTTCCACTGGCCCTCTCCACCGGTGCCGGATCCGAAATGCGCAACACCATGGGGATAGCTGTGCTTTCCGGCATGGCCGGGGTCACCTTATTTGGCTTGTTTCTGACACCTGTTTTTTATGTGCTCCTGCATCGGGTGCCTAAGGCCGAGCGGCGAGTCACCGTATCGTCGGCGGAAGGGACGAAATGAAGTTGGTCTTGCCAGTCCTGATCAGTGGGCTGCTGGCCGGCTGTTCCCTTGCGCCGCCAATGCCGGATCCGGGGCTGAACTTACCCACGTCCTATAAAGAAACGAAGGCGGCGCCGCGGGGGGAGTGGAAGCTGGCCGCCCCGGCCGACCATGTGACACGTGGCGCTTGGTGGAAGATCTTTCGCGATCCTGTGCTTGACGGGCTCGCGGAGCGCGCTTCCGCTAACAACCAAAATTTACGGGCGGCGCTCGCGCGGCTGGAACGTACGCGAGCTCTCGTGCAGGAGGCGAAGGCGGCGCAGGTTCCCCGCATAGACCTAGGGGCCGGTGCTTCGCGCGTGCAGATGGCTAGTGTGCCGGGATTTAACGGCTTCTCGGAGAATTACGGTACGCTGAACATCGGGTTGACGGCGAGTTATGAAGTCGATCTGTTTGGTCGGATAAGAGATTCTGTGCGCGCGGCGCAGGCCGACTTGGATGCACAGAAGGCATTACTGTTCAGTTTGTTACTCAGCATCCAAGCCGATGTCGCCGAAACCTATTTTATCGTGCGCGCGCTGGACGAAGATTTGGCGGTGCTGAATCGCGCGGTGCAATTACGTCAAGAAGCCTTACAACTACTTCGGGCACGTGCAGCTGCGGGGCAGATCAGCGACTATGAGCTGCACAGTCAAATCGCCGATCTGGAAACTACCCGCGCCGAGGTGCAGGACACCACCCGTGCCCGTGCCAAGTATGAGCACGCGCTCGCTATCCTCTGCGGAAGCGCCCCCGCCCAATTTACGTTGTCGCCTGCGCTACCGAGCCACCGACTGCCCGAGATTCCGGTGGATCTGCCCTCGACTTTGCTCGAGCGCCGACCGGATATCGCCGCGGCACAGCGCCGGATGGTGGCGGCCAATGCCCGTATCGGGGTGGCCAAAGCGGCCTTCTATCCGGTGCTGAATCTTTCGGCCAATGTGGGCCTGCAGGGGGACAGCATTGATCAGCTTTTTAAGTGGGGCAGCCGAACGTGGGCGCTGGGGCCGATCGCTGGGCCGCTGCTCAGTTTGCCTATTTTTGAGGGGGGACGGAACCGCGCAAATCTGGCGGCGAGTGCGGCCGATCTGGAAGCCGAAATCGCGACTTACCGACAGACGGTGCTGAGCGCTTTCGGAGAAATCGAAGATGGGCTTTCCGGGTTACGGACGCTCACGGGGCAACTTAATGCGCTGCAAACAGCCGACACCGCCGCCGAGCAGGCATATCACATCGCCCTGTCACGCTATACGGCGGGTGCCACCGGTTATCTTGAGGTGCTTGATGCCCGTCGGACTCTAATCGCGCTGCAACGTCTGATGGCGCAAGCCCAAGGGGTCCGCGCAACGACTACGGTGGCGTTGATTCGGGCGCTGGGTGGCGGTTGGTAGACTGATCCCCTGACAAGGGCGCTTCCCCTGCGGGCGTCTGCCCGTTACGCTTACTGCCTGCCCGAGCACGGATGGTACGCCAATGACGGCGCGGATATTCATCGACGGAGAAGCTGGAACAACAGGATTGCAGATCCGTGCGCGTTTGGATGCGCGGACAGATCTGTCCCTCTTGAGCCTGCCGGTGGCTCACCGCAAAGATCCGCAAGCGCGTGCCGATTTATTGAATCAGGCCGATTTGGTTATCTTGTGTCTTCCGGATGAGGCGGCACGCGAAGCAGTGTCCCTTATTACCCGGCCCGAAGTCCGGGTGATCGACGCCAGTACCGCTCATCGGGTCGCCCCGGGTTGGGTCTACGGATTTCCGGAGATTGAACAAAATCACGCCAGCAGAATCGCGCGCGCGACGCGAGTGGCGAATCCGGGCTGTTATCCCACGGGCGCCATCGCTTTGCTTCGGCCCTTGATTGCGGCCGGCCTTCTGCCGGCCGATTTGCCGTTTACCATCAACGCGGTGTCGGGTTACAGCGGTGGCGGGAAAGCACTGATTCAGCGGTATGAAGACCCGAGCGCGCCGGATCCACTCGATTTGCCGTTTTGGTTATATTCGCTCGGTCTGGAGCACAAGCATGTCGCTGAGCTCGAATTACACGGAGGCCTTGCCCGACGGCCCCTGTTCCTCCCGAGCGTGGGCCGGTTTGCGCAAGGGATGTTGGTGCAGATCCCGCTTCAGCTCTGGGCGCTCCCGGGGCAGACGAGGATCGCTGATCTCCATGCGGTGCTTTTTGACTGGTATCGTGATCAGCCGTTCGTGAAGGTTGCCGCGCTGGATCATTGCCGACAGCTTGAAAGGCTCGGGCCAGAAGGGCTGAACGGGACCAATGAAATGCACCTGTTCTGTTTTGGCAACGAGGCGCATCAACAGATAGTGCTCACCGCGCTATTGGATAACCTGGGTAAAGGCGCCTCGGGCGCAGCTGTTCAGAATTTGAATTTAATGTTGGGGTTGTCGAGCGACCTCGGCCTGTAGCCGACCATTTGCGCGCGACGTTCCGCTACATCGGGACTTGATGTGTCATCTTCGACGTCAGGTGATTATGATTCAACCCCAGCGAGCCCAAAGCGGAGTGTCTCACGTATGTCGGAATACATTACCCAGTATAAACACTTCACCGTGCAACCCTTGTCGGGCGCGGTCGGCGCGATAGTGCACGGCTTGGATCTGACGCAACCACTGAATGCAGAGATCATCGCGGAAATTCGCGCGGCATGGCTGATTCATGGCGTTGTTTTTTTTCGTAACCAATCACTCCCACCGGCTGCTTTTCAGGCTTTTGCCGAGCGTTTCGGCAAGGTCATCGAATATCCTTTCGTCAAAGGGATTGACGGATTTCCGATGATCATTCCGGTGCTCAAACGTCCTCATGAGCGCAATAATTTCGGCGGCATCTGGCATACCGATACCGCCTATCTGGACGAGCCCCCGATGGCCACTATGCTGATTGGGCGGGAGATCCCGCCCTATGGCGGAGACACGCTATTCGCCAACGCGTATGCCGCGTATGAGGCATTGTCGTCGGGCATGCAGCAGATGTTGGCGGGGCTCCGCGGCGTGAATACCTCTGCGAAGGCTGATGTGACCAAAACCCGCGAAGACCGTATCAAAGAGTCGGCGACGGACAACGTGAAAAAGGAATATGTTGTCGAACATCCCGTGGTCCGGACTCATCCGGAGACTGGCCGCAAATCCTTGTATGTGAATTTTGGACATACCGCCCGTTTTGCACAGATGACGGAAGAAGAAAGCAAGCCGTTGCTGGACTTCCTTTTTGCGCACCAGACGCGGCCCGAGTTTACCTGTCGTTTCAGTTGGGCAGAGGGCTCTATCGCGTTTTGGGACAACCGGTGTGTGTTACATAACCCGGTCAATGACTATCACGGCTTCCAACGTCTCCTGCATCGGGTCACCTTGCAGGGTGATCGGCCCAGCTGAGCGGGGGCATCCACCGACGCGGTATGGCGCAGAGCTCGCGCAACAGACAGACCGTGATAGCGATCATGAAAGTATAGGGCAGTGCTTCCCAGATCATGCGACCGTAGGAAAGTCGGATGAGTGGTGAGAGTGATGACGTCAATAAAAACAAGAAGGCGGCCCGCCCATTGGGGGTTCCGAAACTCCGGATATTGGTCCCGTGCGGGTGGCGACGGCTAACCGTTCGAGTTCCGATCGCGTGATCTGATCGGTGTTGAACGCTTTTAGCGTCTCGCCCATGTACACCGTCGCCACAAATACGTGGTCGGTGATGCGCGGAAGTGCGCCATTGACCAGATAGAACCCGGCGAGCAGCCGGGATCCCCTGAAACCCAGGACCCAATCGATTACCGGGGCAAATGGTTGCTGTTCGGTGATGATGGCCACGACTTTCTGCGGTGTGTGGCCGCGCTTGGCTGATATTCTGGAAGTTAAGATGAAGTCGGCAAAGGCAAACGCGGAATTCCCGACGATAGCGGGGAAGGCGCCGTCTGTGATGCCGGGATCACTCCTCTGCCGCATCTGTGCTCATCGACCGTGCGCCTAAACGCGCAAGAGACAACTGGCTAGCGCCTGCATCTACAGGTAATCTGCCCACTATGACAGACACCAACGCTATTTTGACGGGGATCCGTGTACTCGATTTTGGTCGCTATATCGCAGGCCCCTATTGTGCCGCATTACTGGCCGACCTCGGGGCGGATGTGATCCGTATCGAGCGCCTTGAGGGCGGGGAAGATCGCTGGATATCGCCCCTCGAGCCGCAGGGCAGCGGCGCGCTTTATGTCGCGATGAATCGAAATAAGCGGGGGATGACACTGGATCCCGCAAGTTCAGAAGGTCGGGAAATTGTCAAAAAATTGGTCGCCACGGCGGATATCGTCATCGCTAATTTGCCGCCGGATGTTCTGAAGACGCTCGGTCTTGATTTGGCGAGTCTGCAAGCCATCAAGCCCGACATTATCCTGAGCACGACGACTGCGTTCGGTGCCGGTGGCCCTTGGAGCCATAAGCATGGCTTTGACGGTATCGGACAGGCCATGTGCGGCTCGGCTTATCTGACGGGCACACCCGAACAACCCCTACGCGCGGCGGTGCCGTGGGTGGATTTCGGAACCGCCACCATGTCGGCATTCGGGACGCTCGCGGCGCTCATGTCCCGTGGTAAGACAGGACGAGGGCAAAAGGTCGAGACAGCCCTGCTGCATACGGCGGTCGCGTTCAACAATGCCATGCTAGTCGAACAGGCGGTGGTCGCGCCGAATCGCCAAGCGACGGTCAACACGGGTTTTATATCGGGGCCTTCGGACCTATACCGGACCCGTGATGGCTGGGTGATGGTAGCCTGCGTGGGCAATCCCATGTTCAGACGCTTTGCGCGATTGATCGGGGAGGAGGCTTGGTTATCTGATCCCGCGTTTTTGGACGACGCCGCGCGAGGAGAGCAGGGTGCGGTGCTGTCGGCACGCGTTACCCGCTGGACCGAGACCCTGGCGACGGCAGAAATCCTTGAGGCGTTGGAGAAGGCGCATATCCCCGCGGCACCCCTCTTTTCCCCGCAACAGGCGCTTGATGATGCGCATATCCGCGCGACTGGCATGATTGAGCCGGTCGAATATCCGGGATTACCACACGCCACGCCGCTCGTGCTGACGCCCTTCGATTTATCGGAAGCCCCCAAGCCGACGCCGCGACGGGCACCCCTTCTGGGTGAGCACACTGATGCCATTCTTGGCGAAATCGGCTATGACCTGTCGGCCATTCAGGGGTTACGAGATCGTCACGTGGTGTAGGGCTAATCCGAGACGGTTAGGGTAGTCCCGATCGCAGGCTCGACCATGGCAGTTCTGGTGCGGTCGAGGGGGCTTTATCCTTACTTCGACGGGAGCGCGAACACCCAGAGCACGCCTCCTTGTGGAACCGCAGTCTTGATTCCGAAGGACTTATCGAGGTATTCCTGCTTGCGTTGCGCGTCCACGCCCCAGCCGGATTGTACCGCGACGTATTGCACGCCATCGACTTCGTAGGAAGTGGGGACGCCGACCACGCCAGAGTTGGTGCGCTGCTTCCAGAGGATTTTGCCGGTCTTGGCATCGAAGGCGCGGAAATTACGGTCATTGGTCCCACCCGAAAATACCAATCCCCCACCGGTAGTCAGAATGGGGCCCCAGTTATGAAAAGGGAATTTCACGGTCCAAACCTTCTCGCCTTTGGCGAGATCCCAGGCCTGCAATTCTCCGATGTGATCTTTGGCATCGGGATGGGTAAATACTTCGAGTTTGGCCAGTGACACGCCCATGTACAGCTCACCGCGTTTGTATTTTGCAGGCTCCCCGGTGATCGCACCACATAGATTTTCATTGGCCGGGATGTACAACAGGCCCGTTTGGGGGTTGTAGGCTTCTGGCGGCCAGTCTTTCCCGCCCCACATGCTGGGACAAAATTCCGCACGCTTGCCGATACGCGGCACTTTGGTCTCGTCGTAGGTTGGGCGTCCGGTCATGGGGTCAATGCTTGTAAAGACATTCTGGCGCACGTACGGGCGCGCGCCAATGAAACCGATCGCGTCTGGTTTCCGCTCGAGGAACCAGAGGTAACCGTCACGTCCGGCGTGGACCAGTGCTTTGATTACCTTGCCGTTGCGGCGGATGTCGACCAGCAACGGCGCCGACACTTCATCCCAGTCCCAGGAATCGTTCCAGTGATATTGGTGATAGCCACGCAATTTCCCTGTTTTGACATCAAGCCCCAGAACCGAGCTGGAATAGAGGTTGTCACCCGGCCGTTCGGTCCCTATCCACTGGCCTGCATTGCCGGTCCCCCAGTACACCGTTTGGGTGATCGGATCGTAGCTGCCGGTGACCCAAGCAGGAACGCCGCCGCGTTTCCAAGAGTCGCCGGGCCAACTGTCGTTTCCAGGCTCCCCGGCTCCCGGGATGGTGTAGGTTTTCCAACCAGGTTTGCCGGTTTCGGCGTCGAACGCCTGGATAAATCCCCGTGTGCCGAATTCGCCACCGGATACGCCAACAATCACCTTGCCGTCCGCTGCCAGCGGCGCGAGCGTCATGTAGTAGCCGCCACGGTAGTCTTCGACTTTTTGTTCCCAGACCACCGCCCCGCTCGTCGCATCTAGGGCGATCAGATACGCATCGACGGTCGCGAGATAAACCTTGTCACCATAGAGCGCGACGCCTCGATTCGTCGGGTGCAGCTGGAACAATTCATCCGGGAGCTCGCGCTGGTAACGCCACAGTTGTTCTCCCGTTCGCGCGTCCAGGGCAATGACCCGATTTTGCGGTGTGGTAATGAACATCCGCCCCTCGTTGACGATCGGCGGCGACTGGTGGGCTTCCGTCATTCCCGTTGAGAAGGTCCAGGCTGGACGCAACTTTGCGACATTGGCCGTGGTGATTTTAGCCAGGGGACTGTAGCCCCAACCATTGTAGGTGCCGCGGTACATCAACCAGTTCCGGGCCTCGGGCGCGATGAGTCGTGCATCGGTGACGGCCGGGTAACTGGCCTTTTCAGCCGCCATGAGCGGTAATCCGCCCTGTAATAGGAGTAGCAAACTGAGTATTAGAAGCGGCGATCGCATGTCGGTTTCCTGTCAGGAGTGGGTCACAATTTTTTGAGGCCGACCTTGGCAGTAAAGGCGCCTTGGACGATCAAATATTGGCCAGCAATTGAGAGTGGTAAGGCCGGCAGCGGACGGGGCGCGGGACCGGCGACGACATTTGCATGGCCGCTGACGTCATATTCGGAATTGTGGCAAGGGCAGAGGAGGTGTCGGGTTTCCCCCTTCCATTCCGAGACCGCGCACGCAGCATGGGTACAAATGCCGGAGTAGGCCACTATTCCCTCAGCCGCGCGCACGCGGGTGGTGTCATCCAGTGTCTTGATGTCGAGTTTTATCAGGAGGATCTGGTTAAGACGCGAGCCATCACGGACCACGCCACTGAGGGGATCTCGTGGATAGACCAGCAGCGGTGGCGCATTCAACATAACGTCCGCTGGAATAAGCGAACGTTCACCCGAGACGGTCAACTGGTCGCCCGGCTGGGGGGGAAGAGTCGAAGGCGAAGGCTCTTCGGCAGCACTGGGGTCGCTTAGGCCGATGATCGCGATTCCGACAACCTTTCGGAGCCATAGCCGCCGGGCTGTACATCCAACTGGTGGTTCGCTTTGGCATTCTGTCATCTTCGGTCTTCTTTCATGCGAAAACGGCATCGGAAATCAGGCGGAGGGCTTGTGGTGCGACGCAAACCCGCGGGGTGTCGCGGGGCGGGCTCAGAATCAACTTCGTCTGTTGTTGGTTGTTCACCTGATCTGATTTTTTCGCATTGTTCCTTAGAAACGAGCGGCACGTAAATCACCATGTGAAATGCTGCGACGCAACAACAATACAGTAAATCAACAGATGTTAGCCCGAAGGTATCCAGGCGCGACTCGGCTTACGTCAGCCCGGTGATCATGGATGCGCGCGTCGCGCACACTCTCCGACAATTCGAGCAAGATGGACGCTGCAGCGCCGACGGGAGTGGGTCCGTCCTTTATCAACCAATGACCACTAACGTCTGCGCTGACCGACCGGACCGGACGCCCGCGGGCGATTGGCGAAAAAGATTAAACGTCACGTTAGGTCTCACCATGGACCAAGTTCACACAGTCCTCGCAACGTCCGTCAACCCGGGTAAGGGAAAAGACGATGAGCGTAAGGTTTGCTCGTGGGTAGAGGAAGGCTCAAGCGGGGACTCGTGCTTTCACCTCTGCGTGCTAATTTGTGCGCCGATTTCTTCCTGCGATACAGTGGCGCGCCTCTTGCCGCGAGACCAAGGCGGAAACGTGGTGGCTAAAAAATCGTTACGGTCACCAATCGATAGACAGACATCAGTTAAGGACTTTGCAAAATTACGCTGACGAATTAAAAATTCTAGGGCTTACTTGTTTCTGATCGACTCCAAAAAATTCTCCTTAAATTTTCAAAACGATAGATTGGAAATAATTTGCATCCACCCGCCGCCGTTTATTTTCGCGCAAATCAGGCGTGATACTGCCAACCGTCAATGGATCCGAATGGTTCGCTCTCAATACGGTGATGCGCTCTTGACCTGAGCGCGTTCCGGTCCGGCAGAGACGAGGTCGACGTTGTGATCGAGACAAGCCGTCGCGGGCGGCGCCTGACAGGCTTGCTGCACATCCGTTGATCGACCGGGGTATCCAAGACGAGATACGCGAGCTCGTCATCTTTTATGGGCAGACTGGCCGCGTCGCACTGTATCGGTTTGTGGTGCCAAGAGACGAAGTGCGCGTTCGCGCCATGCGACACCAGTGAGCGTTGGGTTTTCAGCCCTAAGCGATGCTCTTAACCCGACACGATTCGTCCCCGATGACGGCGCATGGCCGTCAGAATTGCGCGCCAACGAAGCACATCACGTTTGGCAGACTGGCGGGCCAGCTTCGTTGGCACACCCGGTGCCTGCGGACTACCGAGAAACCCTGCGCGACCCACACAGCGGGCTGCCACGACGCAACACCTTCTCCATAGCACTGTGATTTCGTGAGTGCCAACCCGAACGCCATGCAGTCTGATGTGCCGCAGCTTCGCCGCGGTTTTTGCGTTTACCGGTTGAGAGCCACATCACATACTGAGGCGTCGGGGCGCGTATCCCATGACCGCTACACGTCGGCGTACAAAGGCGGCGTGGTGACTTTACCCCGCGGCGATGCTGCGTGACTTCTACTGTGCGGCCATTCGTTAGGTCTGGGTTTAGACGTAAAGGGTGCTGGTCGCTCCCCCTGTCGGCCTCCGAGACCTCGGCGGTGGTAGACCGGCGTTTCCGGGCGCTCCTGTATCCTTAGGGATTGATTTTGCGTCTAAGTAATTAAGGAGGCGCGTTGGACATAGACCACCAGCTCGTCTCTAAACATTGAACCACGAGGAGACCAAATGATGACACTTAGCTATCGTGATCGCGAACTGGTTGCGCTTGGTGCAGCACTCGCCGCCAATTGTATTCCATGTATCGAGTACCACGTCCCGGAGGCTCGAAAGGCGGGCCTTAGAGATTTGGAAATAGGGGAAGCCATCGAGCTTGCCGACAAGATTAAACGGGTACCGGCGGGAAAGGTACTGGAGGTGGCCGCCGCGTTGTTGGGCATGCCCGTCGCCAAAGCCGATGAAACCAAGCGCGACTGCAACGCGGGCTCAGCACAAGCCACTAAGTCCTGTTGCTGATGTTGGCGTAAACAATGAGGCGCGCCATGGCCGGCGCGCCTCATGACGAGGGGGAAGTCATGAGTACTCACGGAGAGAAGCGCGGATTCGTGCAGATAGCTCGAACGCTTCGCGCGCCTTTGCTCAGGTATCTGCAGCGTCAAGTCGGTGATCAGACCATGGCCGAAGATTTGCTCCAGGAGACACTGCTTCGTGTTGGTTGCGGTTTATCAGAATTTGCGGGACGGGCGAGCGTCAAGACCTGGGTATTCTCAATCGCCAGCAACGTCGCCATGGATTATCTACGCCAACCCGCTCACCGACTGATGGTGGTCGAGATTGAGGAGGCTGCCAACGTCCCAACGGACGAGGTGGCACTTGATGACCGTTTAGTCATCGACGAGATGAACCTCTGTGTGCGCGAAGTGATCGACAGTCTGTCAGCCGACTATCGCACCGCTTTGATACTGCACGACTTCGAGGGTATGTCCGTCGAGCAAACGGCCGAAATCTGTCAGTGCGCACTCCCGACCGCCAAGATCCGCATCTACCGCGCGCGGCAACGCCTGAAGGATGCGTTAGGTCGTCAGTGTGACTTTTATCGAGATAGCGGGAACGTATTCAGATGCACGCGCAGCATAGAAGGCTGACCAAATTTACGTTGCCAATTATTGCAGATTTCCTATTAGACCATTTTTCAAATGGAGGCCATTAGGGCAATTGATTTTTTTGTTGAGTATGAGGGGCAAGAAAGCGGTATTGCCGTGAAAATAAAATCGAGATTCTCGATTTTGCCGAATTCGCGCTTGAGCGGCTCGAACGCCTAGAGGAAAAATACAGAGAGATCTTTATTTCCCTCGATTACCCGCTCCAGCGAGGCATAAGGCACATAGAAATAGCCCGCCCGTGGGCGCAGGAGCGTGGTGAACACACGGGCAAGCCGGCCGTAGCTATCCCGAAAAGGACGGATCGCTAGAAACGTCACGAAGAAGACGGCGGCGATAAGCGATGGGTTTGGTGCCTCTTCGAACAGACCCGGGGATCTCGCCCTCTATTGCGTCAAGTTCGGCAAAGATCCGCTGAGTATCATATAAAAATAATAAGCCCACACTAGAGCTAAACCAATGCCAACGAAATACAGAGGATACCTAATGGCTTGGTCTGGTGAACCTTGTTTTTTGCCTGTCACCATCGATCGAATTAAGTTTTCTTTTTGTATGAGGCTCATGATGATTGCAGCGGCTATATGCATTACAACAATTCCAAACGCTAGGCTGGCAATTGCTTCATGTGCCCCACTCATGAAGTGCCCAAGATACTCCTTGACGCTCCAATAACCCGTTAAGCCAATGAGCAGAATTAAGATCATTAATGAAATCATCGCCAAGGCGCCTGTAGGATTGTGCCCGAGGCCAGAATGCTGATTGCCGGTTAGCAGGGACTTAATATGACCCATAGTTTCTGCTGGGCCTTTAACGAATTGACTAAAGCGCGCATATCTAGTGCCAACTACTCCCCAAACGATTCTAAATAGAACTAGGACGCAAGCTGAGTACCCAAACGTATAGTGAATCATTTGCGGCGGTTCGCTTTCCGAAGTGAGCCAAGCACCCGTAAATGAAATCACCAAAAGCCAATGAAAGACTCTGACAGGAACATCCCAAACTAGAACGGGTTTTTTTTGATTAGAAGTATTCATTTTTCAGGTATCCAAGTATTGTCTTCCTTAAAGAATCCTCTGGCAGCACCTGCATGACATGCGGAATCATTGGATGGACTTCGTCCCCGGGTTCTTTTTCATACATCGGTCATTACTTAGTCATGCCGACGTCCCCCGTCTTCCAGTAGCAGAGGGATTTAGAGTCCGTCACTAGTTTAGCTGGACCTCGGCCTGTGGCGCTCATCATTACCAGCGACCAAAATTCTAGCGGCGATTAAACATTCGAGATTTTGACTGACAGCACTCCTGTGCCGGACGCCTTGGACTACGTCTGATTTATAACGGATAGCACCGACACCGAATATCAATCCGGCTTATGACGCATCGTTCAGAGTGGGTGGGATCAAGGAGATCGTAGCAGCCCCTGAAGCCACCAGCATTCGGCCTTGCCGACCTAGACTTCAGCCGAAAGGGACCGTATGAGCGCAAGTGTTATCGCGGATACTGTCTTGTGCCTGCTTATGGGGAACGCATGGGTCGGCGACTCCTTCCCGCTCCCCGAACCCGAGTCCCTCATGCTGCTGATAGCAGGTGCTGGTGCCTTCTGGCTGCTGCGGCGGCTACGTTAAGCGGAAGTAACGTGTCTTTTCTCCCCCTCATGAATTGGTCATGAGGCATTCGTCCATTAACGTCCTCATCACAAGGCCAATATCCCATGAGGAAAGTTAAAACCATTCTCGCGTCTGGTGCCCTATTAGGCAGTGCTGCTGCTTATGCAGCGAAGTGCGACTTGAGCACCGTTAAAGGTAGGTATGCTGAGACGGTGGCCGGTTGGGTCGGAGCCGGTGACGATCGACAACCTTTATCCGGCATTAGGGTTCGAAAGTTCGAAATAGTCGATGGCTTTGGCAAAGTAACTAGGCTATTTTCCGGCGGTGTAACGGACGGCGTCCCAGTGGTGGCAAGCGATGCGCCCACCTTGTATGGTTCTTATAAAGTTAGTGCCATAAGCAAAGGCTCTTGCAGCGTGGAAATAAAACGCTCGTCGCCAACGCTCTTGACTGCGGTCGGCGTGAATTCAGATAACGGGAACCACATTTCTGCCGTTGGCAGTAGTGACGGCACCACGACGTCTACCGAGTACGTCCGCGTCGCCAACTAAGCAGAGACCGGCTTCTGTTACTCCCGCAGAGGCGACAGCAACGCGACGCAACCTGACGTGCACACCCCGCTTATCAGCGGGTGGTCGAAAACAAAGATGCTGCCGGAGTCGACGGCATCGGGGTCGCCGAGTTCAAGGATCATCTCAAGCAACACTGGCCGACGATCAGGGCCAAACTGTTGGGGGACTACCTGCCCCACGCAGTGCACCGAGTAGATATACCGAAGCCGCAAGGCGGGGTCAGGACACTCGGTATTCGAACGCTGGCGGATTGTATGATCCAACAGACGTTACATCAGGTGCTCTCGCCGATCTTCGAGGCTGAATTTTCCGAATTAAGCTACGGCTTCCGACCGGGGAGGAACGCCCCCCAAGCGGCCAGGCAGTATGTCGCCGATGGTCGCAGGACTGTGGTCGACGTGGACTCAGAGAAATTCTTTGACCGTGTCAATCATGATTTGCTGATGGAGAAGCTCTCAAGGAAAATCGACGATGGGCGAGTACTTCGCTTCATACGCCGGTATCTCGAAGCGGGGATGATGGTAGACGGGAACGTATCCCAACGGACGGGAGGCACGCCGGGGCCACGCCTTCTGCCGATAAGCCGATGACTGCAACCTCTATGTCAAAAGCCAACAGGCAGGGGAGCGGGTTATGGCGAGCATCACGCGGTTTCTGGCGGATACGCTCAAGCGCACGGTCAATGCGTCCAAGCGCGCGGTG
>CAIKBL010000059.1 GCA_903825645.1 uncultured Pseudomonadota bacterium
ACGTCGCAGAACCATGGCTTCGCGGTGGACTTGAAGACCCTGCCTGCGACCGTGGAGGCGACGCATGTGTCGCTGTTCGACGGGTCGAACGAGGGCTTGGCGTGTTCGGATCGGCCGGCCTTTTCCGTGCAATATCACCCGGAAGCGAGCCCGGGGCCGTCCGATAGCCAGTATCTGTTCGGGCGCTTCGTGGAGATGATCGAGCGGGTTCGGGGGTGAGATGGACGCAACCCGGTTGCTCCTGAGCACGGCCCTGACGCATCGGATCGACGAACCGAATATCGAGGCCGGGTTCCAGCGCTTTGCCGCATTGACCGGTGGTTCGGTCGAGTACGGCGCGTTCTGCGACACGCTCGCGGCGTGTGTGCGCGACGGCCTGATCCGCGAACCGATCCGGCTGCCGGAGGGCGCGTTGCAGTGCCACTGGCATCTGCAACTGACGCCGGTTGGGGTGCAGGCAGCGTGCAAACAACCCGATCCAAATGTTTAGCCACCTGAACTCGCAGGGCACCCAGCGTGCGACGGACCCTGCGTTTGAATCGCTGCGAGAGGGGTAGCCATGTCATTCGATACGGACGGCTTCTTCTCGCCGGATATGGACCCGTTTCGTGTTGCGGTAACCAGCCAAGTGCCAACCAAAGCTTGGTTTGACTACGCGCATGATCTGAACCGGTTCGCGCTGGCGATGGTTGGCGGTCTCGATATGCCATCTTCGGATGATCGGCAACGTTTTACCTTGGCCGCGTTATTCATCCGTACGCACCAGTCCGCTCAGGCAGCCTTGATATTGGCGGAGCGCGGGATGATCGGAGACGCCCGCAATGTTGTCCGCAGCGCGGCTGAAGGCGTGATCGCCATGTATGGTCTTGCGGCTGATCATGGGTTTATCGATTCTCTCATTGCCGATTACAAAATGAGTCAAGCCACCTTGGCCGGCATCGTTCTGGATCAACCCGATTTCCGTAGTTCGTACGCACCTGTGGAAATGGCTCAAATGGAGGAGACTCGCCGCGAGGCCAAGGCGCTTCAGGAAAGTACGGGAAAGAAAAAGCAGCAACTGATCATCAAATGGGACCAGGTCGCCCGGCAGCACTGTCCACACGTGTATAATTTGCTTTATCGGCCGCTTTCCATGGACGGGACGCATACCAATATCGATGCCATTAACAGGCATGTCCAAACTAACCCGTCTGGCCGTGTCATTGGGTTAAAAGGCGGACCAGATGCCGAGGGGATACCAGAGACTCTGAAATTTGCCACTCTCGTGTTGCTACATGCAATCGAACCGATGTCACGAGCGTTCCCCCAAGAGGGCTTCGAGGACCGGATTGGGCAATTTTTGAAACGGTTTCGCGAACTTCCGGGGAGCGGGGAATGACCCAACAAGCCTCCTTGCTAGACAATGCAAGCAAGTTTACCGTATATACCAAAAAATCCCGTAACATTTGGTAAATTCCCTTACAATGGATCCCATTCAAAACCCCTTCGCTCCCGGTGCCGGCACACCGCCGCCCGCACTCAGCGGTCGCCAGGACCTGCTGGAGCAGGTGCGGATCGCCATCGGCCGCACGCAGTTGCGCCGCCCGACGAAGGGGTTCATCGCAGTTGGCCTGCGCGGTGTCGGTAAGACTGTGCTGCTGCGGGAAGCCTTGTCGATGGCAACCGATGCCAAGTTCCTCACCTGCTTCGTCGAAGCCCACGAACACAAGCGATTGGGGGAGTTGCTGGTACCGCACCTGCGCCGCCTCTTGCTCGACCTCGATCGTATAGGGCGTTTGGCGGCTGAGGTTAAACGAGGCCTACGCGTTTTGAAAAGTTTCCTGTCGGGCCTCAAGGTCACGTATGGGGACGCAGAGTTGGCACTCGATATCGATCCGGAAGCAGGGGCCGCCGATAGCGGCGACCTCGAAGCGGACTTGTCGGAGTTGTTTTCCGCCATTGGGCGGGCGGCCAAAGCGCGCGATGTTCCGATCGCGTTGTTTATCGATGAAATCCAATATCTGGGGCAGAAAGACTTGGGTGCGTTGATCATGGCGTTGCATCGCTGCACGCAGGAGCGACTACCCATTCTGTTGATTGCGGCGGGCCTACCCCAAATGGCAGGATTGGCTGGTCATGCGAAATCCTATGCAGAAAGGATGTTCGATTTCCCTCCTCTCGACGCCCTATCCCGTGACGATGCCGACCGAGCGGTTCTTACGCCGGCCGAGGCGCAAGAGGTGCTGGTGACGCAAGACGGCCTCGACGCGATTCACGATGCAGCCAAAGGTTATCCATATTTCATCCAGGAATGGGCTTATCATGCCTGGAACGCGGCACCTGGCCCGCGGATCGACCGCAGCGTCGTGGCGGCGGCATCGCCATCCGCGTTGAAGCGTCTCGACGAAGGATTCTTCCGTGTGCGATTCGACCGCCTGACCCCCCGCGAAAAGCACTATGTTCGGGCCATGGCCTCGCTCGGTTCCGGTCCATGGCGGGCGGGCGAAATTGCGGAACGCTTAGCCGTGAAACCGACCTCCCTGGCGCCGCTACGTGGAATCTTGATTGGAAAGGGTCTGATTTATAGCCCTCGCCATGGCGATACCGCGTTTACCGTGCCGATGTTCGACGATTTTCTTCGCCGTCTCATGCCCGATTGGGCACCTCCTTCCGTGAGTTCCTGATCCCATGCCCAAACGCACCGACCTAAAATCCATCATGATCATCGGCGCCGGCCCCATCGTCATCGGGCAGGCCTGCGAGTTCGACTACTCCGGCGCTCAGGCCTGCAAGGCCCTGAAAGCCGAGGGCTACCGGGTCATCCTGGTGAACTCCAACCCCGCCACCATC
>CAIKBL010000060.1 GCA_903825645.1 uncultured Pseudomonadota bacterium
GAACTCTCGGCGGGCGATCCGGCCTCGGGGAATATGCTGATCCAGGGGGATAATCTGGATGCGCTGAAGGCGCTGCTGCCATTTTACGCGGGGCGGGTGAAGTGCATTTACATCGATCCGCCGTACAATACGCGCTCGGCATTCGAGCATTACGACGATAATTTGGAGCATACGCAGTGGCTGTCGATGATGTGGCCTCGGTTGGAGTTGCTGCGGGAGTTGTTGGCGGAGGATGGTTCGATTTGGGTTTCCATCGACGACAATGAGGGGCATTATTTGAAGGTGGTGATGGATGAGATTTTTGGGCGTCGGAATTTCGTGGCAAATATAGTATGGCAGAAAAGAACCTCTCGGGAGAATAGAGCAGCGATTGGGTCTGCCCACGATCATATTATGCTTTACGCCATGGCAGGTGATCTTCGCTGGAAGGAAGCAAGAAACCTACTCCCCGATTCGGAAACGGGCTACGCTAACCCAGATGCCGATCCTCGCGGACGATGGCACACTGACCTTCGCCAACGCCTACGACATCGAGACCGGCGGTAAATACCTGTGGTGGTCCGGGATGGCGACGCTGGCATGAGGCAACGCGCGAGACCGAACGAGCCGAATGGCTGGCATCGAAGACATCTCCATTGTGCTGCTCAGAGGTTTCGGATCGGTCGGTCAGCCAAATGCGCTGATCGACGGCCGCCTACCCGGAAGTGAAAGCCCGCCGGCATCCGCCCTGGCTCGGGCGATCCGGCTGGCCCCCCCGATGGCCGAACGTATCGTAAGCTACAGATATTGCTGCACCGTGTACGAGGACGCAGGATTTGAAGAGCGAAGCGTAGCCTTTGCCGTCGCCAGTCAGGTCTCGAAAGCAGGAGCCGCTTGTCCGGCCACGACATGCGAATCCTGGGGCCGTGGGAGCCTGGGTCCGTGGCTACCGAGGATATATACGCTGAAAATTCCGGCGAGGCGTATCGCCCATCTATCCACCAGAATTTCGAACAGGTGAGCCCCAGCGACAACCGCGGCCATGGTCACAATGGCTGTGACGCCGACGGCCCACAGGTAGTCGATACCGTTGCGGACCTTGAGCAAATACATCGTGCCAAACGACAGCGAGCATATGATCGGCCAATGGAGCAGGTATAGCGAGAACGAGATTTTACCAAGATATGCAAACGGACGACACGAGAGCCCGCGCGCAATCGCATTACTGCCCAGGACGCCGCCAACCAGAAGAAACGCGCCGAGAGCGTTGAAGACCTCGCGTTCTTTTCCGGCGAGGTCCGGCAATGGTACGGGAAGGGTAGGCATAGGAATCCGAGCCCAATCAAACCATGGCGAGAAATCGTATGCACCCCCGATCATGCCCGCAACGATCATGACGACTGGCAAGGCGGGGATTCCGAGCCATTCTCGTTTGATGTAGTGTAGGAGGCTGCCAGCGAAGACCGTCAGTAAATGGACCTGCACGAACGATGCACGAAAGACGAGCATCGACAGAACGGCGAACAGGATCGCAGCCGCCACTGGCCGCCTGCTTCCAAACAATGCGTAGGTGGCAAACATCAAGAACGACCCGATAAACTCGAGCATGATGGTCCAGAGCGGCGCGTTTATCGGCACCGTGCCGGCGAAGGGCAGGGACAGGAACTCCCACATGACTTCGAGCACCCCAACCGGAGATTTATAGGCATCCATCGGCCAACCGGCCGATCCGATGTCCGGGGCCAACTGGGTGCACATCAGCCCGGCCTTCAGAAGGGCGTAGGCGAAGATCATTGAGACCAGGGCCGGAATAACCAGCCGGGGATACCGCTTGGCGGCCCCGGACCGGAGCAAATCAGGGTCGTTCGTATCGAAATATTTTTTGGTCAGAACATAGCCGCTCATCGCGAAAAAGATCGAAACCGGGAAGCTTCCGTTGAAAAACACCAGGAAGACCGGCAGGCGCAGGACGCTTTCGAAGTCGTAGAACTGTGGGATACCCGCGCCGCCTTTGGTAAGCCATTGCCCGGTGCTGGGCAGGAACGAGAACATAAAGTGCGACAGGAGCACACCCAGGCACGCCAAACCGCGAAGCCCTTCGAGGGATCGATCCTTTGTTCCTGCCAAGGAAGCGGCAGCACTATAGGGGTTCATACGCGATCTCACCGTCCTTGCTGACCGCGCACCTTACTATCGGGCTCGCCAATGACGCAACCAGATCGCCCGCAGGTCATTCGTCCGGTCCACATGGTGCCGACATCAGAGCCCTGTCCGCGGTGCCCTCGGCATAGGCGACCGCCTCAAGCAGGCCGCGCCGAATATCGTAGGCGATTTGGGTCAGGGTTTCAGCTTTCGAATATCGTTCGCAACCGGCGGCGTACATGATACCCTGGCGCGGGTAATCGGGCATCCCCCGATTGCCCACTTATCTGGCAGGCAGCCATGGATCGAACGTTCGTTATCGACACCTTGCGTGCCCATGAAGCGGACCTTCACCGCGTCGGGGTCGCGCATCTTTATCTGTTTGGGTTGGTCGCGCGCGATGAGGCCCGGCCGGACAGCGACGTAGATCTGTTCTTCGGCACCGACAACCCGCGTTTCAGCTTGATCGAACTGGTCGATGTGCAGGATCGCGTGACCGGCATTCTGGGAACGGAATGCGATGTGATGACCCGTGCCAGCCTGCATCCCATGCTCAAGTCGCGGATCGAGGCCCAAGCGCGGTGCGTCTTCTGACCGTGCCGCTGCGCACCGTTCTGCTCCGGTTGATCGACATACGCGACGCCATCGACGGAATCGCTGCCGTCACTGCCGGAGCAACCTACGAGGCCTTCGACACGACCTGGGGCATGTAGCGGGCCGTGGAACGTGGATTGGACATCGTCTCCGAAGCCAGCCGGCACGTCCCGGCAGAACTCAAGGCGCTGACCCCGGAGATTCCCTGGCGGCAGATCGCGGCGATCGGCAACCTGCTTCGACACGAGTATCAGCGCGTCGACCCCCTGGCGACATGGAACATCGTGGCGGAGCATTGGCCAACACTTACAACTGCCATCCAACGGCTGATTGTGGAAGCAGGTCCGCGTGCTCGGCATGCGTGCTCAGCTTTTGGAAAAACTCGGTCGCTGAAAGCCCCCTCAGCCCCGCCCATACCCCAAAGCCCGCAAAGCC
>CAIKBL010000061.1 GCA_903825645.1 uncultured Pseudomonadota bacterium
ACCTTCTTGACCGACCACGGCGACTTCAATCCAAGAAGCTGTTCATAAAGCGTGGTGTCCTTCATAGTGCTTTGGATATTTTTGAAAAACTGGATTGTCCTGCAGCGAGCAAAAAATCACAGTGAAATTGATGAAGAACCATTTTTTTCATTGCTTTGGCGCGATTAACTGCTGGATTTTTAGCGTAGGGACCAAATGGATCGACCCCCAAGAATAAACAATCTAGGTTCGCATGTTCCGCAAAAGCGTTATGAATTTCCTCAAGCGAGCCTTCCGCGAGTAAATCATCATCATCAAGTATCGTGATGATTTCGCCCGTCGCTTTTTTTAAGCCTGCATTTTTTGCACGCGCCACCCCACGACTCGAATCGTGACGTAAGAAAACGCCCTTGTTGCCGAGTAGGGTCTTAACCTCACTCATCGAAAGAGGCGGATTAGACCCATCATCTACGACGATGAGCTCCCAATTTGCGTAACTCTGCGAAACAACACTATTGATTGCTTCTTGCAGGAGACTCGGCCGGTTGTACGCTGGGATAACGACAGAGATCTTCATTCAAACCCAATTATAGCCGTGGTGACGGGTTGACCTTTATCATACGGGAAGGCGTAAAGGTCATCACAATCTGACCGTCTTGATTTCGTACTTCATTGCGCGTTGTCACGATTCCACGCTCGGCACTTGATGTCAGACGTGCGGCAATGACCTCAACCCAAACTTCTAGCGTGTCTCCGACAAAAACCGGCCCTTTCACGCTCATTTCGCCTCCGAGAAATGCCATGCCCGTCCCCGTCAGGGCCCCGCTCCCAATCACTAATCCTTCGGCAAGAGACAGTGTTAGCGCCCCGGGAATTACGCGTCCCTTGAAACCCATCTC
Organism: uncultured Pseudomonadota bacterium; assembly: GCA_903825645.1. Lineage (GTDB taxonomy): Bacteria > Pseudomonadota > Gammaproteobacteria > CAIKBL01. The sequence continues at coordinate 879 of CAIKBL010000061.1, forward strand.
CGCAGCTGCAGCTGCATCCATAAAAAGATCTTCGTTAAAGCCGAAGGTCGTAACGAATGTCATGAAGTCATATTCGGTGATAGTGCGTCGAGGCGTCCGCCAGCGAGAACCGAGCGCTTGTTCTGAAAAACTCATGCCATGCTGAATAGCCGCCGGACGATCTGATATGGATTTAACACTCATCGGCTTAAAACCCATAAAGCCGCGGCAACCACAACGCCCAAGACAATGGCGATTGATAGTCCGTGACGATGCGCGCCCTGTGCAGCCTCATCCGATCCAATTTGTTGCGCGAGACCGGACTGCCCGTGTGCCGTCACTGACACGCCATGAGATCCCGAAGACAGCGGCAAAGTCCGCGCCAATTCCGTGACCTCTGATGCGTGAAGACCATTGACTGTATCTCCGTCTCCAAACACATCAAAGTCGATCTGCCGGGCCGAACCCACGGGCGAGTGCGGCGCGTTCTCTTCAGCAGACGTTGTGATGTCAAAAAAAGTTCCCGTTTTGATCATGTCGCTGCCCCGTATCCTTATCTTTCTTTCATTATGCCGCTCTTCTGCGCGGTGGCAAGTCTTGTCCTGTCGCTCACTCTGGAGGACTCAAATAAAAGCTCAAGTCGAATTGTCTCCGGTCGCTATACCAACATATGCCATTGGGAGCCCATCAGCATGTCGCGTGTACGTTCAAAATTTGACGGCACAGTGTCTCCTCTTGAACAGATCAATAATTACTTCGAACGATTAGTCATCGAAGAACTCGCCGGACGCATCCTGAACATGGATAACGATGCGCTTATCGACGTGACCTGCATCGCGCTAAACGAATTGCCCGCGAAATACATCCGTCACGAAGTAGATTTGCTCTATTTCACGGGCCCGGCAGAAATGGAAGCCCTCCATGCGCGCGTCTCGCGCGCGGTCGATATGGCGATCGGCAGGGTCGTGAGCGGACGAAATTGACGCTCACTCCGGCCAGTCACCCGCTTGGTTAGCAGCATTCTCTCGAGCAGCCAAGATCGATAATGGTCAATAGCCACGAGTTCCACCCTAGGGACATCTGCCGACATGCCAACCCGCGCCACCCTAATTTCCTCAGCATTGTCTACCAAACATCCACATAAGTTCGGGACGCGCGTTTTCTCGGGCCAGAAGCCTGCAAGGCCCGCAGTAACCAGTCTCGCGTGTCTGCGGGGTCGATGACCGCGTCGACTTCAAGAAAAGAGGCCACCGATACCGCTTTGCCTTGTGCGTACATCCGGGCAAGCAGTTTGTCGAATAAAGCCTGACGCGCTGCCGGGTCCCGTTCCGCGTCAAGCTCTTTTCGGAAACCCAAATTGACCGCGCCTTCCAGCCCCATGGGACCGAACTCACCCGTCGGCCATGAAACCGCGAGGAAAGGACGGCGGAAGCTGCCACCGGCCATCGCTTGCGCACCGAGACCATATCCCTTGCGCGTGACTACCGTGAAAAGCGGCACCGTCAGATTGGCACTCGCGATAATTAGGCGGGAACCTCGACGGACTGCTGCTGTCTTTTCGCTGTCAGGCCCGACCATAAATCCTGGCGTATCGCAAAGCGACACTATCGGTAGACCGTAACTATCACAAAGCTGGAGGAAGCGTGCGCCTTTCTCTGCGCCTGGTCCATCGATGGCACCGCCAAGATGACGGGGATCATTGGCAATGAGCCCAAACGGCTCACCCGCTATCCGGATAAACGCAGTGACGATGCCAACGCCATAAGATCGCCTTAACTCGATAACCGTTCCCTCATCAGCTAGCGTCTCGATGATCGCACGGATGTCATAAACGCGCAGACGATTTTCCGGAACCAAATGACGGAGGCGACGTTGATCCGCACACTGAAACGTCGGCCAGCGTCCCTGAAAATAGGCTAAGATCTGCTTTGCAGCTTCGACACCTTCCGCCTCGTCGCGTACTGCCAAATCAACGACGCCGTTGTTAGTTTGGACGTCTATCGGCCCAATCTCTTCTGGCGTAAAGCGACCTAATCCGCCCCCTTCTATCATGGCAGGGCCAGCCAAACCAATGTTCGAGTTGAGGGTTGCGATCGTGATATCCGCACATCCGAAAATTACGGCATTTCCGGCAAAGCAACGGCCATGATTGATGGCAATTCGCGGCGCCACACCCGAAAGCTGAGGCCAAGTGGAGAACGTAGGTAAATCTAACCACGAGCCCACAATATCCTCAACATCCACGTCGCCCGGTCGACCACCCCCTCCTTCGGTAAAAAACACCACCGGCAATGACCAATCTTGCGCCAATTCGAAAAGACGGTCTTTCTTCTTATGATTCATCGCGCCCTGAGTCCCCGCCAACACGGTGTAATCGTAGGCGAGTACCGCGCAGCGCGCTGCATCGGACCCAAACTGCTGGCCATTCACAGTCCCGATCCCGGCAACCAATCCATCTGCTGGCGTGTTACGCATGAGATCGTCGATCGTGCGGCGCCTTCGCTGAGCTGCCACGATGAGCGCCCCGTACTCCATGAAACTGCCGTCATCACAGAGATCAGACACGTTCTCTCGGGCGGTCCGTCCCCCTTGCTTTCGTCTCTTGGCGATTGCCTCTGGGCGATTTTCATCGCGTCCTAGGGCATGGGCTTCTATTATTTCTGCCAAATCGGGACGTATGTAATCCAAAGGAACAGCAGCCGTAGGGGCGGCAATCGCGCTTTCCTCGTCGTCCGGCAGCAGAAAGCAAAGCGGATCGCCTTCACCAAGCGTTTCACCGATCTGCGCGCAGATCGTCATGATCTTTCCGGACACCGGTGCTTCCACCAGGTGATGCATCTTCATCGCTTCGAGGACCCCAATCACGGCTCCCCGAGCGATCCGATCTCCCACCTGCACTTCGAAAGAAATCACGCTACCTCGCAACGGTGCCGAGGCCGGAAACGTTCCCGCCGGTACCAGACGTTCGGGTTTGGTCACCGATGCTTGACTCGCCAACTCGGGCGGCGCGATCACGACAAATTCCGCCGCCTGCGCTGCTAATTCAGCCGCGGTCTGCTCGACGAATCGCGTCGTCATCTGGCCCGTTACTAGGGTCGGGTGACAAAGGATCGCTCGCAAAAGGGGCAAATTCGTCGCTACTCCCTCAATTCGGAATTCACTCGCCGCCACTTCCACTCGCCGCAACGCCTGTCCAAAATCGGCGTTGGATGAACGCACAATAAGTTTAGCAATCATGGAATCGAAATTTGGATTGATGGTATAGCCGCCATAAACGCCGCCGTCGACACGCACACCGGGCCCACTTGACGGCTCATACGCCCCGAGCGTGCCACCGCTCGGTCTAGCAACGCCATCCGAGGTCAGCGTCTCTGCGTTGATTCGTAGTTGAATCGCAAAAAAACGAGGTGGCGGGGGCGGTGTCGCGAGGCCTAACGCGGCTAGCACTTGGCCTTGAGCGACTTGGATCTGAAGCGCAACGAGGTCAAGTCCTAGAACTTCTTCAGTCACTGTGTGTTCGACCTGAAGACGAGGATTCGCCTCGATGAACCAGAAGCGCTCGGAATTCAAATCCACCAGAAACTCAAACGTGCCCAACCCTCGGTACATGACTGCCGCCGCCATACGGCAGGCGGCATCCAATAATTGAGTCCGCAAAAACGCGGAAAGTGCGGGGGCTGGCGCTATTTCGATAAGCTTCTGATGTCTCCGTTGCACGCTGCAGTCGCGCTCCCAGAGATGCACAATGCCGCCTTGCCCGTCGCCTAAAATCTGGACTTCGATATGTCGGGCCCGGCTGATGAATTGCTCAGCATATAGTGTCCCATCCCCAAAGGAAGCGCGCGCTTCCTCCCCACACCGAGAAAACGCCGCGGCGCGATCAACGCCGGGCAGCAGCACCTGCATACCTCGCCCGCCACCGCCCGCCGCAGCCTTGATGACGGCAATGCAGGGCGGCTCTAGCTGCGTGAGAAATTGCTCAAGTTCTTCCGGACTAGTCAGTGCCGCAGATCCTGCGAGCACGGGCACCCCTTGTTCGGCTGCCAAGCGCCTTGCTGCGATTTTATCGCCAAAAAGCTCAAGCTGCTGTGGCCTAGGTCCGATAAAAAGGAGTCCCGCCGTTTCACATTTTTTTGCAAATTCTGCGCTTTCAGACAAGAATCCGTAGCCTGGATGAACGGCATCACAGCCTGATTCACGCGCTGCAGTAAGCAGGGCTGCCTCATCTAAATAGGCTCGCGCGCCGCATCCGGGCAACGCGATTCGATGGGTACTCCGCAACCAATGAGGCGCGTCCTGATCATCTGTGCTCGCCACTGCGACAGGCTCTATCCCCAGATCGCGTAGACTCCGGGCGATACGCACCGCAATTTCCCCTCGATTTGCGATCATCACCCGGCAAATTTTATGAATAGTCATGACGCACTCAATATGGTTGATCTGGTTTAATCGGTTTTCTAGTCTATGCGCTCTTTAGTCTGGAAATTCGCCTTGCGTGCGATTTCCCAGAACATCCGACGGTATTTCGTACTTATCTAAATTTCCATCCTCATTCCAAACTGATTTTTCCGAAAAAAAAGCTCCGCGTATCAAGCAAAAAAGCCGTGCGGATGCCGTGTTCACGCACACTTAAGCGCAGGACCCGAGCCCTGGCCAGATGCTCAGCACGTTTGAAAAATCGAGCCAGTAGCCAACCCAGGATGCTGCAATGATGACACGTAAATATGAGAAGCGATTACCACCCAGTGTGATCTTCACGTGCCTTTACTGCTGCGCAGCATCTGCGATCCGATTTCTGCGTAAATCGCCGATCCTAAATCCGTACCTATCAATTTGCACGCCCGTCGATCGCATTCCGGCCAGTCACCGGGCAGCTAGCGGGGACATGGAGCGGGTGGCTTGTTGCAGCGTCGGTTGGCGAGCCTGATTAGACGCGATCACTTCATTTCGCGACGTTCGATTTAATGTGCCTCCGCGGGTTCGGCTGAAGGAGACACGCATCACTAATACGAATGGGACGTCTAGCTAACTCCACTATCGCCCGCTACTGCCAAACCGCGCGTTGGTCGAGACGCACGCAACGTCCGCTAATGTTTCAAAGCCAGTCGTAGGAACGACATCCGGGAGCAGGCCAGACCCTTTTTTCGAATACGGCCAGAATTTGGCGGGCCGATGCCTACCACTAGTTAAAATTTATAGCGGCCGGCGCACGGCTATCGCCCCGCGGCCAGTGGCCGCGGGGAAAATACTCCACCAATCGCATGCGGTGTCTGTTTTTTCGATGCCTTGACAATAACTGCTCAGGCAGTCATATTTTATCGCGATGTCCAAAGTACGTCAGCCAACTCCGCCGAGCGTAGGCAGCGCTACCGTATCCGCCTACTACAGCGCGGAAAGCTACGCCATCGATAATTCGTATGGCTACTTGATGCGTCGAGTACAAGCATCGCTACTTCGTCACATCGACAAGCGCTTCAGTCCTTATGAGCTAACAGCGTTGCAGTGGGGTCCCCTGCTGCTGCTCTCTCAGGGCAAAGGAAACACGGCGGCGTCCCTTGCCCGAGCGCTAGATATGGACACGGGGGCGATGACCCGGATGCTTGACAGGCTGCAAGCGAAAAAGCTCTTGCGACGAACCCGGAGCGAACATGATCGCCGCCTGCAATTGCTGGAACTGACGGGAGAAGGCGAGCGAATCGTGGCCCAAATTCCACAGGTAATCGCAGATGTCCTTAATCTTCATCTACGAGGATTCACTCACGTCGAAACGCGCCAACTCGTGGGGTTTCTGCGGCGGTTGCTCGACAATGGTAATGGCGAATAGGTAGGTGAGGACGGCATGCGAATGACGCGATGGGTGGCTGCTGGTAGCCTTTCACTAGCCCTGATTGGCTGTGTTCGCTTTGATGGCATTGGTCATCAGTCGACACCCGTGACGGTCCCGGTTGCGGTGGTGGATGCGACGTTCAACGCTTGGCCCGTCCGCGCGTGGTGGACCGACTACCGAGATCCGATGCTCAATGCGCTGATCACCAGTGCCTTGGCGGAAAGTCCCGATATCCGGGGCGCGGAAGGCCGCCTGCGTGCCGTGCAGGCCCTGACAGGGTTTGCCAATTCAACGCTATTACCGCAGGTTAATGCAGGCTTCAGCAGCCTGTGGCAGCGCTATTCCGAACACAGCCTTGTCCCCGAATCTCTGCTAGGCGGCCGGGCGTCCGACAACTCACTCGCCTTTAACCTTAATTATGAAGTAGACCTGTTCGGTAAAAACCATGCGCTGCGGGCGGCTTTCATGGCCTTGACGCAGAGTGATCAACTGAACATGCAGGTGGCCCGACTGGCGGTGTCCTCCGCGGTTGCCCGGGCCTATTTCAAGCTTGGCGAAGCCTGCGCCCAGGTGGACGTTCTGGAGGCGACCATGAGTCAGCGTCGCCGCATACTCGAACTGGTCAAGGCACGTGTCGCGTTGGGATTGGACTCAACAGTCGAACTCAGACAAGCCGAGGGTGCGCTACCCCAAACACAGGAAGCCCTGGAGAACCTAGCCGAGGAGGTCTCACTGCTCCGAAACACCCTTAATCGCCTCACGCTGATGCCGTTGGAAAAAACCAACCAGATTCATCCGCGCCTGACCACTATTGCGCCGCCGCAATTGCCGGCGAACATCCCGGCCGATCTCATCGGGCACCGACCCGACGTCCAAGCCGCCAAGTGGCAGGTCGAAGCGCTGCTACATGGGGTGGATTATGTCCGCGCCCAATTTTACCCCAGCGTAAATCTGTCGGCGTTCGCTGGGTTCGGCGCCATTGGTATCGGCAATCTCCTGACGGGGGGCTCCCATATCTATGGGATTAACCCGGCGGTGACGCTGCCGATTTTCGATGCGGGCCGACTCCGCGCGGAATTGAAATTCGTGAATGCCTCGACTGACTTCGCCATCGAGCATTACAACATCAATGTGCTCGACGCCATGAATGAAGTCATCAACACCGTCACCTCGATTCGCGCACTCGCTAAACGCAAAGCGGCCCAAGCGCAGGCCCAAGCGGCAGCCGAGCAAGCCTATTCGACGGCGTTGGAGCGGTTTCAGGCGGGCCTCACCGGTTACCTGACGGTGCTCTCCACCGAGACGGCGGTGCTGGAAGAGCGTCGCGTGGCGACGAGCCTCACGGCACGCGCGCTCGAACTCGACGTCGAGCTCAAACGCGCATTGGGCGGCGGCGCCGACATCGCCGCTCTGCCCGCGACAAAATGACTGCAGGAATCATCGCATGAACACATCGTCTGACACCTCCCCCATCTCCCGTCGCCGCCGCAATCCCCTGCTCTTGGGCTTGCTGGTGTTAGTCATTCTCGGCGCCGGCAGCGCCGGCGCCTATTACTGGGCACTCGGCCGTTACTACGAACATACCGACGATGCGTACGTCGCGGCGAACATCGTGGCTGTCACGCCCCAAGTCGCCGGCACGGTGACCGCGGTCAAGATACGCGAGACCCAGCACGTCGAGGCCGGCCAGGAATTGGTGGTGTTGGATGAGGCCGATGCCAAAATCGCCCTGCAGGGCGCCGAGGCTGAGCTCGCGCATACCGTGCGCGAAGTGCGCACGGTTTATGCCACCAACAACACGCTGGCGGCCGACATCACCGTCAGGCAAGCGGACTTTGCCCATGCCGCGACCGACGTCATCAAGGCGCAAGACGATTTTGCGACCCGCCAGCTGCTGGTCAAGAGCGGTGCAGTGGGGAAAGAAGAGCTGAAGCATGCCGAATCGGCACTACGTGCCGCCCAGGCCGCACGTCAGGCTGCGCAAGCCGGGATTGGCGCCGCGTCAGAGCGACTGGATGCGAATCGTGCGCTCACCGACGGCACCTCGGTCACCGAACATCCGTCGGTATTGCGCGCCGCCGCACGCGTTCGAGAAGCCTATCTCGCCTGGCTGCGGACCCGGATCCTCGCGCCGGTGAGCGGTGATGTGGCGAAGCGTGTGGTCCAGGTCGGTCTACGGGTGCAACCCGGGACGAATCTGTTGTCGCTGGTCCCCCTTGATCGGGTTTGGGTGGATGCCAACTTCAAGGAAGGGCAACTACGCCGCATGCGGATCGGACAGCCGGTAAAATTGGTGGCAGATCTCTATGGCAGCGAGATCGTCTACAGCGGCCGAGTCATTGGTTTTGGGGCAGGCACCGGCGCTGCCTTTGCGCTCCTGCCGGCCCAGAACGCGACGGGAAACTGGATAAAAATTGTCCAGCGGGTACCGGTCCGCATTGAACTGAACAAGCAGGAACTGGCCGCACACCCCTTGCGGGTGGGACTTTCCGTTGAAGCGGAAGTCGACGTCCATGACATCGGGGGGGCCTCACTCGAGAATCAAAATGGGGCCTCGCATGAAAGCAATACGGACATTTTTGCTGGACAGCTGACTGCAGCCGACCATCGTATCGATGAGATAATTCGCGCGAACCTTCACGCGAGTCGGCCCAATAAATAGCGTGCCGCGCGGAACCCGCTGATGTCCGCTTCGCCCACCGCCGCCCCCTACCCGCCGCCGCCACTCCATGGCTGGCGGGTAGTCGTGGGGACATTCGTTCTGTCGCTTGCAACGTTCATGGTGGTGCTTGATGTCTCGATCGCCAATGTGGCGATCCCATCCATCTCAGGAAATCTTGGGGTCTCCCCGAACCAGGGAACGTGGATCATCACGTCATTCGCGGTCGCTAATGGCATTTGCCTGCCGCTGACAGGCTGGCTCGCGCAACGCTTCGGACCGGTGCGCGTATTCGTGACGAGTATCATTCTCTTCACCGTGGCCTCCTGGCTCTGCGGATTTGCGTCAAACATGCCCACGCTCATCCTCTTTCGCATTCTCCAGGGCGCCGTGGCAGGCCCGATGGTCCCGCTGTCTCAGGCGTTGCTCTTGGGGAGTTTTACCCGGGAAAACTCTGGTTTAGCGCTCGCCATGTGGTCGCTCACCGGCTTTATCGGACCTACGGCCGGACCCGTGCTCGGCGGCTGGATTACGGATGACTTCAACTGGCGGTGGATTTTTTACATCAACGTCCCCATCGGATTCATGGCCGCAGCCGGCACCTGGTGGCTATACCGGTCACGCGAGGCCCCCACCGTGCGGCGTCCCATCGACACCATCGGTTTGCTCCTTTTGGTGATTTGGGTGGGCTGTCTTCAGGTGATGCTGGATAAGGGCAAGGAGCTGGACTGGTTCGAGTCCAATACCGTCATTACGCTCGGGGTCATCGCCACGATAGGGTTCCTGGCTTTCTTAATTTGGGAGCTCACGAACGAACATCCCGTCGTCGATTTGCGCCTGTTCAGCGGACGTAACTTCTGGGCAGCGACACTGACCGTTTCGGTCGGTTACGCGGCGTTCATGGGTAACTTGGTCGTTCTGCCGCTTTGGCTGCAGCAATACATGGGCTACACCCCAACGATGGCAGGACTCGCGCTCGCGCCGGTGGGGATCCTCGCCCTGATCATTACGCCGTGGATCGGAAAAAATATCGCACGATATGATGCCCGGTATTTCGCCTCGTTGGGCTTTTTGGTGTGGATGGTCGTGTTCTGGATGCGTTCTCGGCTTAATACCGATGCCGATCAGATGACCATCATTTATCCGACCCTGCTGCAAGGCGTTGCGATGAGCACCTTCTTTGTGGCTCTTTTTAATCTGGCGCTGCAGGGGATCCCTGCCGACAAAATTTCCTCGGCATCCGGGTTGATGAATTTTTCACGCTACACATCAGGTGCGTTTGGCGTATCGGCCGGAACGACTATTTGGGAACATCGTGCTATCGCACATCATGCCTACCTGATGGAGCATGTTGCTCAGACAAATCCTCGTGCGATGGAAATGCTGGGCGCCACAACGGATTCCGGCTTGGGTTTCCTTCAAATCTCGGCACAACTGAACAGAATGATCGATCAGCAGGCCTACATGCTCGCGGCAAACGATATCGGACTGGGCAGTGCCATGTTGTTCGTGCTGCTGAGCGGTTTCGTGTGGATGATTCGTCGTCACCGGCCCACGACCACAACGGCCCCAAGCGCTCCGGTCATCGTCGCCGCTGACTGATTTGCGCGCCCAGGCCAATGATGAGACCCATGACGATCGGCTTCCGATAAGCCGGCGCGCGGTGGATTCAGTGCTAACCGAACAGCGTGTTTGCCCGAAAGACCGCACGAGGCGCGGCAAATGTATCGGGCCGCGCGGCCTCCCAGAACATCTTGAAGACAGGCTCATCAGGAACCTTACCCAAAAGCTCGCCTGGCCGTAACCAAAAGTGCATCGTGGCCAACGAATGCGCTTCGGTCGATGAAACCCGCCGGATGATGTGCTCAGGACCGATTTGGGTAGGATGATCCAAACCTCCTGCACTCAAAATTTCCTTCAATGCCCGCAGCGTGCTGAGATGAAACTCGAACACACGTTCGGATTTATCCGCGACTACTAAGGCGCGCATTCGGTGTGGATCCTGCGTGGTAACGCCCGTAGGACACTGGCCTGTGTGGCACGTCTGGGCCTGAAGGCACCCTAACGCAAACATGAACCCCCGTGCAGAATTACACCAGTCGGCTCCCATCGCCATTGTTCTCGCGATATCAAAAGCAGTCACGATTTTTCCGGACGCGCCTATCCGGATCCGGTCCCGAAGATTCACCCCCACCAACGTGTTGTGGACCAGCAGCAAGGCCTCCCGTAGCGGCGTACCCACGTGGTCTGCAAATTCCGGCGGCGCCGCCCCTGTCCCCCCTTCACCGCCATCAACCACGATGAAATCCGGCAAGATTCCACTTTCCCGGATGGCCTTGACGATGGCAAACCATTCCCAAGGATGGCCGATGGCGAGTTTGATACCGACCGGTTTCCCGCCCGATAATTCCCGCAATGCGGCCAAAAAGCGAACCAGCTCCAATGGCGTCGTGAACGCAGAATGCCCTGAGGGTGACACACAATCCAAGCCCTCTGGAACCCCTCGCGTCTCGGCGATTTCGGCGGTCACTTTCGCGCCTGGCAGCACGCCACCGTGACCTGGCTTTGCGCCCTGCGAAAGCTTTATCTCGATCATCTTGACTTGCTCCAGTATCGCACTGGCACGAAATTTTTCGGGGTCGAAACGACCCTGCGTGTCTCGACAACCGAAATAACCGGAACCAATCTCCCAGACCAAATCTCCACCGTTGACGCGATGGTGTCGTGAAATCGACCCCTCACCCGTATCATGGTAGAAACCTCCCCGTGCAGCGCCCGCATTGAGAGCCAGGATGGCATTCGCAGAAACTGAGCCGAAGCTCATTGCGGAAATGTTAAAAACGCTCGCGGAATAAGTTTGAAGGCACGACTCGCCGCCAAGAGTGATGCGGAAATCATCACTTTGGATGTTGCTCGGCACAATAGAATGATTCATCCATTCATAACGTGATTCATAAACGTCTAATTGTGTGCCGAACGCGCGTTTATCCATCACCCCTTTGGCGCGTTGATAGATAATGGACCGCTGCGCACGTGAGAAGGGCAGCTCTTCGGTGTCTGATTCGATGAAATATTGTCGAATTTCGGGGCGAATCATTTCGAGAAAAAAGCGAAAATGGGCGAGGATCGGATAGTTCCTCCGGATGGCGTGCCGCGTTTGCACATAATCGAGGAGACCGACGAAACTTAAGACGATCCCGATGACACCCGGGATCATCAGGACCGGGACCCAAGGGCAAAGTCCCCCGCCCACTAGCCCCACCCCGATCGCAATAGCCCACGCCCAGAACCGTTGAGGAAGAATCGCGTCTAAAGTCTTCCACATGATTTTTCACCTTCTGTTGATGCGCGGTTCGTCGAGACACGCTCGGGGTCCAACTCCGCGTTCCGGCCCCCTAAACGTTCGCTGTCATGATGGTATTAACCCACGTAGCTCAGCGGGCGTGAGATTACGCCACTGGCCACTCCGTAGATGATCCAACCGCACGTTCCCAATCCGGACGCGGCACAGCTCCCGCACATGAAAGTCAAAGCTAGCACACATCAGTCGAATCTGACGGTTCATTCCTTCAATAAGGATGATTCGGAACATAAATTTATTGACCCTGGAAATCTGGCAAGGTCGCGTGCGCGTTCGATGAATGAATACCCCCGCACCCATCTTTCTCAAAAAATCAGTGGTTACAGGCTTATCCACGACCACCAGATATTCTTTTTCGAGATGATTCTCAGCACGCAAGATGCGGTTGACGACGTCACCATCGCTAGTCAACAGAATGAGGCCTTCCGAGTTCTTGTCGAGTCGTCCGATCGGGAAAATGCGTTGAGGGTGATCGATAAGGTCGACGATATTGCCATCAACGGCTTGCTCGGTAGTGCAAGTAATACCCAATGGTTTGTTGAGCGCGATGTAAATCTTTACCGTTTTCCCACCCCGGAGCTGCGGTCGAACCACTTCGCCATCGATACAGACTTCGTCTTCAAGCCGTGTTTGAGTCCCCATGCCAGCGACCGCCCCATTTATCGTGACACGTCCCTCGCTTATCAGATGATCTGCCTCGCGTCGGGAGCATAACCCGTGGTCACTAATATATTTATTAAGACGCATTGCAGAAAACGCTTTCCGACCACTCGGTTTTTTGTGCCGCAATCCAATTCCCGAGTAAAAACCGGTGGTGATTGGAACCGGGTTTGTTCCCGGAGGGACTCATAATGCGCACGACCGTCGGTCGCGCCCTAGATCTGTCCATTTCGATGGACTCGGCAGCGGTATCGCCCTATAGATGAAGGACATTTTCCCGGAAAGGCTGCCCTGGCACCGGCGGGCCATGATATTGGGATTGTCCGAGGGAACGACGCTCGTGCTCGAAGCCACACTTCGACACCTTAATTTACGCCGCCTCTTCTTCGCCAAATGACTGTTTGGCCAGTTCACCCTTGCTAACGGCGTTTTAAGTGTCATCGGACACAATCGACAAAATACTCACCGTCTTCAATCACAAGTCCATGCACATCCGTTTCAAATCCAGCCATGCGGCGACTGAATGAGCGCGTAAACTGCAAAAATTCAACGATTGTTCTATTGAAGCGTTCACCAGGGATGAGCAGCGGAATGCCCGGCGGATAAGGCGTCACCAACATCGCGGTGACCCGACCCTCGAGTGCGTCAATGGCGACTCGATCGACTTTTCTATGGGCGAGATGTTCAAACGCATCAGACGGCCGCATAACCGGTTCCATTTCAGAAAGATACATTTCAGTGGTCACCCGGGCGAGATCGTAGTTACGATATTCTTCGTGGATTCGAGCCGCAAGTGCGCGCAAGCCTACGCGCTCATACTGAGGATATTTCTGCACAAATTCCGGCATCACCCGCCAAAGCGGCTGATCCTGATCATAATCCGCCTTGAATTGTTGAAGTTCGGTGACGAGTGTATTCCAACGCCCTTTGGTGATCCCTATGGTGAACATCACAAAGAAGGAGTAAAGCCCCGTCTTTTCAACCACCACGCCGTGCTCCGCGAGATATTTGGTCACGAGCGCTGCCGGAATCCCCCAATCGCCAAACCGCCCGTTTATATCGAGTCCCGGCGTAATGATGGTGGCCTTGATCGGATCAAGCATGTTGAATCCCGGAGCCAGTTTTCCGAAGCCATGCCATTTCTCATCAGAATTCAGAATCCAGGCATCACGCGAACCAATGCCAGAATCCGCAAGTTCTTCCGGACCCCACACTTGGAACCACCAGGAATCGCCGAATTCCGCATCGACTTTGCGCATAGCGCGCCTAAACTCGAGCGACTCATAGATAGACTCTTCGACTAACGCTGTTCCACCAGGAGGCTCCATCATCGCCGCAGCCACGTCGCATGAGGCGATAATGGCGTATTGCGGGCTCGTCGAGGTATGCATCAAAAACGCTTCGTTGAATCGATGCCCATCCAATGCCCGAGTCAACGAATCCTGAACCAGAATTTGGGACGCTTGAGACAATCCGGCCAAAAGTTTATGCGTGGATTGGGTGGCATAAATCATCGCTTCTTCAGATCTCGGACGATTCGGGCCGATAGCGTGGAATTCGTGGTAGTACGGATGAAAAACCGCGTGCGGTAACCATGCCTCGTCAAAATGGAGTGTTTCTATAGCGTTGCCGAGCGTCTTTTTTATGGTTTCAACGTTATAGATAATTCCATCGTACGTGGACTGCGTTAGTGTCAGGATACGTGGCTCAGCCTCTTTGTTTTTTACAAGTGGGTTTGCTTCGATTCGCTGGCGAATACGCTCTGGCGAAAATTCAGCCAAAGGGATCGGGCCGATAATGCCAATGTGATTACGTGTTGGCTGCAGGAAAATCGGAATCGTCCCGGTCATCATCAATGCGTGCAGCACTGACTTATGACAATTACGATCAACGATAACCACGTCTCCGGATGCGACATTCGCATGCCAAACAATTTTATTTGACGTCGTTGTGCCGTTGGTGACGAAAAAAAGATGATCCGTATTGAAAATGCGTGCTGCATTCGCCTCGGAAGCGGCAACCGGACCGGTATGGTCCAATAATTGTCCCAGCTCATCGACGGCGTTGCAGACATCCGCCCGCAGCATGTTCTCACCGAAGAACTGGTGGAACATTTGTCCAACCGGACTTTTTAGGAAGGCCACCCCACCCGAATGTCCTGGACAATGCCATGAATAGGAGCTGTCATTCGCATAGTGCACCAACGCCTTGAAAAATGGTGGCGCGAGAGAGTTAAGGTAGCTGGTCGCTTCCCTGATAATGTATCTGGCGACGAACTCAGGCGTGTCTTCGAACATATGGATGAAGCCATGGAGCTCTTTCAGGATGGCATTCGGAATGTGTCGCGATGTGCGTGTCTCGCCGAAAAGAAAAATGGGGATATCCGCATTTCGACGCCGTGTTTCGTTGATGAATTTCTGAAGCTCGTCGATAGCGGAGCTTTCTGCACCATCTTCGTTGATTTCTTCATCGTCAATAGACACGATGAACGCTGACGCTCTAGCCGCCTGATTCGCCACCATACTGACATCAAAATAGGTGAATCCGCCGATCACCTCCATCTGCTGCTCTTCCAATGCCTTCGCCAGCGCACGAATGCCTAGACCACTTGCCGAATCCGAACGCCAGTCTTCGTCGATAACGATGACAGGAAAACGAAATTTCATATTTTTATCACCTGAAGTTGACGCAAAAATGCGCGCTGACCTTTATCCATGCGGATTACCAGTCGGCGGACTGCCGTCGAGGGAAGCTCATCTGGCCCGTTTCCATAGAGGAAGCCGGGCCCCGTGCGCTCTGGCGCTCAGAGCGCAAATCATCGGAGACCACGTAAGCCAATTTGGTTCGGGAAAAGTCGTCCTAATATGACCTGTACAGCCCCCAAGCTGCCTTATATCCGTCGAGTGTGAACAACGGCTTGCTGGCACTAGTGGTGGTAGAGGTCGCACCAACTTCTGGCTAGGCCGGAATAGTCAGGAGGCCACGGCGCTTCGCTATCCTTGTCGCGAGAAGCACCAAGACTGCCGCACCGGCCCCCACCGCTAGAGACATGGCCCGCAACGATGTTAACCCTTCGTCACTCAACCATGCTTCATAAGCGAGAAGCCCCATCGCCGTGAGCCACCAGACTACGCAGCTCGCTAGCTCCTTGCTTAACACTCGCCGCCAGTCAAATTGCATCGACTTCAGCGTCTCCTCCAACCCCGAGAAGCTAATCGTCCAGCGCCCCACTCTCGCGCAGTACTCTATATATTCCGCACCGAACTTGTTGCGCAGGAAAGCCTCTTCAGTCTCGACGATGGCTATGTAACCCAAGCCAAAGAAGATACCGCCAACGACATAGGCCACTTCGTTGTTATAAATAACAAAAAGGCCCGTCAGTATTAGTACGTTACCGACGTACAAGGGGTTTCGACAATGCGCGAAAAGTCCCTTGGTAACCAAAGTCTCCGCGTACACTTCTTTGTTCAGTCCGCCGCGTTTTATGTAGGCATAACCCACGACCATCGCCCGGAGCCACTGCCCGCCGAGGGCTAACAGCAGACCCAATGCGTCAAGGCCGAAATCGCCGGTTAGGGTGCCACCAAAGAGTCGGGGCCGGCAACTTAAAAACAGCGCCAACATGACCACCGGAAATGCCCGGTTACGGTATTTGAAAAGCCAACGCCCAAATGCGAGCATGGAAGGAGATGGGCTAGACATGCTAGTTCGCAGTTTTCATGGCAATGATGCCGGCGAAGTTATACCAGCGAAAAAATTCTTCCACGTGTGTAAATCCGATGTTATGGAGAAGCTCACGATTCTCTTCCGGTCGGTACGGAATCAAGACGTTCTCAAGTGCTTCGCGTTTTTGGGAAATTTCGATATCCGAATAACCGTTCCGCCGCTTAAATGCGTAGTAGTGATCGATGAAAAGCCGGTTCAATAGACTTGCTGAGGGCGTTTGCTTCTCAACGAGCAGAAGGCATCCTTGATCATCTAATCCTTCGTAAATCCAACGCAAGGCCTTTTCGCGATTGAGCGGCCTAACGAATTGCAGCGTCAGATTCATGATGACAACCGAGGCGTTTTCAACGATCCGGTCCCTATTCAGATCACGTATGGCAAGCTCAATGTGTCGATTCGTTCCCGTTGAAGCCAACTTCAGGCGGGCCTTGTCGAGCATTTCCTGGGAATTATCGATACCGACAAAACCGACATTGGCGGGCAACACCTTGTCGAGCAATAGAAGCGTCGTCCCGGTGGAACAGCCAAGGTCGAACAAACGTGTGCCAGGCACCGCAAAATCGAGGGCCAGCTCCGTCACCATCCGTTGAATTTCGTGGTATGCCGGCACCGAGCGGCTAACCATGTCATCGAAAACAGCGACCGTCTTGGCGTCGAAACGAAAATCCTCTGGTTTGGATGATTCATCAGCGAAAAGACTGTCACGAGCCTCCTGCGGGACTTCTACAGAAAGCAGATCTTGTTTTGAATCCTTCGTCATGGGCGTTTCCTCAACGGGGTGGACACAGCGAACCTGAGTATCTCATGCACTGACGGGCCGCAAGTATACGCATAACTGGAAAACCCGTCTGCGCGCCCGACGTCCCCCACGCAGGCAAGCGCATTATAAACGTGCGCCGAGCAAGGGGACGTGGCAGAAGTCATCGTTCAGACCTACGCGCAGGATTTTACTGGGATAGCTTCTGGCAGTGTGATCCCGTCGATGGGTATTGAGCGCCATTCGCCGGAGCACGGTGAGATCTCCGCCACATGACCCCGACGTCCTCGGCTGTAGTCTTTCCGAAAGGTCATGTCGAGCACCCAATCCAGGTGAGCTCATACCCGGTGACTCCACACGGCGCCGAGTACCCGCGCTGGCTAGGCGGGCAACGCACTGATGTGAACCTGAACTTCACAACGGACCTTGTCTCCAAGATGGCGCTCGCACTAAACCCGCGCCATACTGTTCGCGCCGGCCCAAGCCTGACTCGCCAGCACTCACTTCAAAGCCGCCGATTGCCAGCAACGACACACCGCGATCCGCCCTTGATTCGTGCCCGTTTCTTCTCGGAATTTCGCACACAGACCTTAATACCCGTCCACCTCAAAATAATCTCGGATTTGATCTACTGACTCTACCGCTTCTCTTTCATCGCCAATACTGACTGCCCACGCTCGTCCCGGAGTTGTCCCGCAATGTCTTGCTAACAGCCCATCGCGTCTATCGTCACGACGCCGCCCCGGATTTCCGGCAAGCCAAGTAGGGCCTACATCACCGCGATTTCGTTTGATTTCTCGGCATCCTCATATTATTCAGTGTGGCCTCATTGGCGCACCTCTAATGCAGTCACAGTCACCCTAAGGGGTGCACATTTCCGCCGGGTAGCGTGTTTAAACGAGCGACGCCGTGTCTTCCCATTGAGCGCCACCACAGCCCCAGACATCGGCTTGACGACAGACTGCATCATTCACTCAAAAAACAGTGTTGGCAGGCGTCCGGGTCCAGCCGCGACATCACCCGTGCAATCGTGTCGTGAGTCGGAATCGCGTTGGCTAACGACACGTACGGCCGTAACCAGTCAGCGCTCCGCCTCTTCAAATTTTTCAAACGGCGCTCAGCCGTCCGCTCCTGACAACACCACATGGACCGAGAAAAACACAAATGTCAGAACTCATGTTCCCCACATCACTCAACTAGAGGAACCAGCAAAGTCGGAAAATGCTGCAAAATTAGAGGGATGATGGACGTCTCCTCTCCGAGGGCCACGTTAGATCACGACACGTTCCCTTCGCCTATCTCTATGATCATCCCGCCAGGCCCCCGGCAGACGTCAACCGCCGTCGTGGGAAAAACCAAGGACAACCGTGATTGCCTTGACGCTACACGAGTCCCCCATGAGCAAGATGCAGCAAGAAATCCGCCTATTTGGGCTCTATTGCACTGCGCCTTCGCGTTAGCACTAACTCACTGATGAGCCACGTGCCCGCTACTCGCCGATACCGCTCATGGTAGTGCCCATACCCGTGAAAGACGTCCCCTGCGGATTCCAACCGATCGTAGAGGGCCCAAAAACCGGTAGCGCTGTCGCTATCCAGCACGGAAATTTGAGGATCATGGCCATGATGAACCGAAATCACATCGACAAGTAACGGACTAAGAAAGGCGGTCACCGCACGTCCTCCCGTAAAGACCCAGTTCTCCGGCGACGGTTCCATACCGCTGCGGCCATGATTCTCCGCGAGATCCCGAGCGTGACCTCGATAATCTATGCACGCATCTGGCGTGAAAAGTCCTGCTAAGGCATCCCATTCTTTGAAATCAAGGTGTTTAAAATACCGAGCCTTGAGTTTTTTAATTTCTTCAACTGCTAGAAGTCGCTCGATTGCGTCCATTGGATACTCCGTTAATGCTGCGAAAGGTGAGTTACGGGGGCCAAAAACTTGCGTTTCACTGCTCGGGCGGCCAAAACCACCGCCTTGCGCATTCTCCGACCGTAGACGCCGCACCCGTTGATGCGCGTAGCGGGATACGTTCAACTCCTGCGGCACGCGACGTTGCGTTTGTCGCATACCCCAGCGCGACGTACGCCATTGACCGGAATCTAGAACAATCTGCCTGTTACCATCGACGCGTGTCAATTAAACGCGCGTGGCAGACCCGGCTCTCGGGCGCTCTTCCAGAGACCCGGCGGCTACACATAGACACGATGATGGGCTATCAATCGGTCGGCGTGCCCTGCATGTGCTTGGCGGCAAGTGCGGAAAGTGCCTATGCTAGCCCTTAGCCCAAGACGGCAAAATCCCGGGCGCCACTTAGCATGATTTCGAACCGAGTATTCGTCCGCCAGACCATCCATTCGACATACAAAACCTAATCAAGGCACGGCGCCCAAAGGGACGCCTCACAGAAAAATGCACACCCGGATCGGCGCACACTCCCACGGAGCTGCGCGCTCTATTTTTGCTTTTTTATCATGGGCTTATTTAGCCTGCAACGAAAGACCTACGGGTTATTGATGCGGCAGTCCGGAATCATTCAATTTATCTGGCGATCGCACATCCTGATTTTCGCACGCAAATAGATATTTGCCGATAAGCCACCGGATTTGCCACCGTGAGCCTTCCATGTCACTGAAAACTGATACCCACTAGCACGGTATCTGCCCGTCGTTCATACTTGGGCCACATCGCGCCAAGGCTCGCAGTTTCGGGTCCATAGATTTGCGCCGTCAAAAGTTCGAGGAGTGTCCTCTTAAACAGCCAGGATCTTCGGTATGAAGACGAAATTTCTTAGAAAACTCCTACTTGCACTGGCTTCTTTGCTCCTGATCGCCACAAGTACAGCCGCTGTCGCCGGAAGGCACAACTGCAAAGCCGATGAAAAATGGGTTCAAAAATTCAAGCTTTGTATGAAAAAGGGAAGCGTATAATTCTCGCAATAGGAATTGCTCTCATTAACGCTGGTATCGTCCTTCGCTGTCAGCGTCCGGCCGCTGGCTCCGACCCCGCTCAGCGCATCCCTCCAGACTCCTGCATCACGAACGGTAAGGTGGGTATTTTCCGCGCGATTTCTTCGGGCGTTCTGTGCGCTCGCGACATCTTTTAGCACCAGCCGTAGAGCAGGATGTTCAGAACTATTCCCCTGCGACCAAGCTTGTCCGCTCCTGAACTGCTCATTCAGATTTCATTTCCAATAATGCGCTTCACAACAATCATTGGACCGATCGCGCCAGATTAGAACTGATTTTTAGGTCATCAAAAATCAAAGCGCTCAGCTTAGACCATAACAGCGCGGCAATCTCAGGCTCTTCCGAAAGTCGATCGACAGCACAACCCGGATCCGCCACCAAATCGAAGAGTACAAGCTTGTGTCCCTTCAGCAATGGCTGATAAACCAACTTCCAACGCCCGTCACGAATCATTCGATCTTTTGCAAGGACAACTTTGTCTAAAAACTCGTCTTTGATTCCAAGCGTTCCAGAATCCAGGTTCGCGACGTCAAGAAGCTCAAGCAAATCCGGGTAGCGCAGGTGAGTCTCCGGCAGACCCGGGATATCAGTGACCCAAATCCCGGTTTCATTGAAGGCTGACAATTTTGGGAAAGTCTCTTTCCTCAAGCCCTTCGCGAGCGTTACGCCGTCTAACTTCTCTGGTATCTGAGCCCCCACAAGATCGAGTAGCGTCGGAGTAACGTCTATCGATCGTACGACCTCGTCGACCACACCGACGCCAGCTATCCTCGGATCGTAAATCACCAGCGGTACCTTGGGGCTCGCTTCTCCGATGGCAGAATTTCCCTGCCCCCAAGTTTCATGTTCAAAAAATTCCATTCCATGATCGGAATACACCACCACTATCGTGTTGTTACTGAGCCCGGTGACCTCGAGGTGATGCAGAAGTTTCCCTACTTCATCATCGAATTGGGCAACACAACCATCATATAGATTCACTATTTGGTCGAGATCAAACTCCTCCTTCGGAGAGCCCTGCCTTCGAATTATCTCAAATGGATCATTTAATTTTGCCATCGCGAATTTCGACTCTCCCACATAGCCAGTCTTCGCGAAGCATTCATACCACGGCCACTCCGAAGCGAACGGAGGATGCGTCGTGGAGAAAAAAATATTCAACATGAAGGGCTGATTTTCATTCGCAATTCGTGATAACAAGCGTCGCCCTCGCGCCCCTAGTTTTTTCGTCAGCGGGACTCCTCCTAGATAGTAAATCTCAGGGAAAAAAATTCTCCCGAGGCGATTATGCAGAAACAAGGAAAGAAAAAGTCGTAAATCTTTTGGACCCTGACGGATAAAATATTTGAGATTCCACTGATCTTCAGGCACGTCCACATAATCAAACCCGAATGAGAATTTTCCAAAATCCGCTCCACACCAATCAGAAATGGCGAAACACTTGTAGCCCAGCGGCTTGAGCAGTTTTGGTAAGGCTTCTGTCTTTAGGCGCGTGTCGGCATCAGGAATAAAATTATCTCTGATGCCATGATTATGAGGCCACATGCCCGTCAGAAAGGATACGAGGCTAGGGGCCGTACGGGCACATGGCACATAGCAATTTCGAAAATTTGCACCCCGGGCTGCGATCGAATCAATATTCGGCGTTAACGAACGCACGTAGCCTGCCGATCCCAGACGATCGGCCCGAAGTGTATCGGAACCGATCATTAGGATATTGGGCGTTCTCGGTTTGTCTCTGGCCTTTCTTTGCGCAGGTTTTATTTTGGGTGTCCAAACAACTCCTGCCGTGACGCCAAAGAAAAATAAACCCACGCTCGTAAAAATTACAAACCGCTCGAAATCTCTCGTCTCAAAAATTTTTGAGCCGACTACCACCAGCAATACAGTGATAAAAATTACCGCCCCTGATGATAATAGACGCAAAGTCTTCGGCGTAAAGAACTCCCAGGCCGAATAAAAGCGGCTGATACGATAATGCGCCGAAGTTATCAAAAGACCAGGATTGAATCGGAGGTAATAAAAGAATTGATACAAACTCACGATCAGAATCGACGAGGCCGCCCAGAATAGAATCTTTATTTGTGAAAATTCCGAATCAAAAAAGACGCTACCTGCATAGCCGATAAAAGCTCCCTCTCCCCCTAGAAAAAAAAGCACACAAAAGACCCAAAACGCTAATCGAGCAAGTGAAAAAATTGTATATTTTCTATACGACTCTCTGATTTTTTTGCTTAACTTTGGTCCTGTCCGTGAAAAATCTAGAAGTGATTTTGAGACGAGCATTAAAGTAAAAAAAATAGCGATGAGTATCACCGGCAGGATAAACATTATTTTTTTATCACCGCCTAAAATCCAAGAAAAAACGGCACTGAACGCCGAGACCAGAAATATTGCGGACAGTTTTATGGCGTAACCATCTATGCCAAGGCGTACGGTTTTCCTCCTATTCCCGGACTCCATACTTCCTTTGATTTCACCACAGGTTGCTGCGGTTCGCATTAGAAAAAACCGCCGCCGTGGCCATGAGAGAGTAAAAATAGCACTTACGAAGTACTGCAAAAACTTTCGCCATAAATAGGTAGGCACTCGTCCAGCGCCACTCATTCGCGCGATCGAGCGCGTGCGTTGATAGCTTTTTCTCAGCAGATATGAGAACTGTAGACGCTCGCTATCGACGTAATGATGTTGCACTATTTTTGGTACATATTTACACTTTAAACCGTTTGAAAAAGCACGCAGAACATATTCGCTATCTTCTCCACCACCAAGGTCATGTCCTTGTGGTCCAAGCGTAGTAGAGAACATCCCCGTGTGCGTGAAAAACTCACGACGCCCAATTAGATTTCCACCGCCCGGAACAGCATCATCTGGCGAATTTATTGAAAGCGGAGCGTCGCCTAAATCAAAACGGGGCACAGGCAATGGAAAGATGCGATAAGGTCCCGTATCGTGAACCCAAGCCGGCTCAACCCCGGTCCAATCAGGAAGAATTCTGCCGCAATAAAAATCGGCTTCAGGCCACGTAGTAGCAGCAGATTCAATGCCCACCAAATAATTCTTGTCGACTCTATGATCGTCATCGACTAGCGCAATTAAGTCGGCTTCAATCGTCGGTAAGGCGCTATTAAGCGCATGCGATTTTCCGGCAATTGGCACCTCTAGAAAATCTAATTCTAAAAATTTTCCAGCTTCTCCTTCGGATTGATATTTTTTTAAGCGCGCTACGGTATCGTCCGTGCATGCATTTACTGCGACGACAATTTTTACCTTGATTTCGGAAGGGAGCGTCGCCAAATTAATTGACGCAAGAGTTCTTTCGAGCAAGGCCGCTCTATTGTGAGTGCAAATCAAGATTGTCAGCGTGGAGGGCATGATACCTTTCTGGCCTGATGGAGTTCAGATTCGTGAAACTCACGCGCAGCTTAATATTAAAGTGACCCCGATTCGGTGCGAGCCCAAGAAGTTGAAAAATACCCCGGAATAGTTTACGCCATCGAATTTCAACGCCGATACGGTGGCGGCTAAATCATATTAGGTCAAGTGCGGACTTGACCTAATCATTTTACCAACTTTCGATTCTGTTCGCGCCGACGACGATGCGCACCGAACTACCCAGCGTGAACTGTGTAATTTCGGCGCTTATGACGCCCATCTCATGTTCGCCGCAACGACGAATCCATTAAATCGTTTCATCGGGCAAGCATGCTCCTCTTAGTTAATCTGGGCAGCAGGATTACGAACCCACGCCGAGTACGAACGCATGGCGGATGACATCTTGCCAATCTGCCCGCCGCATTTTATCCAAGTCGGGACATATAAGTTTAAAGCTAACGATGCCACTGTGACGGCGCTAGGCAAACTTGATGTAGTAGATGGGGGGCTGTTAAGGAAAACGATTCACCCGGCACTTATAAAGTTAGCCTGAATCGCCCCGGAATTTGAGGAGGCTCCAACCTTTGAGAAGATGGAGTCATGAGCAAGAAATCAAATCTTTTTTCCCCCGAAGTTCGCGAACGCGCTGTATGCATGGTGCAAGAGCACCGTGGCGAGTAGCCGTCCCTGTGGGCTGCTATTGAATCAATTGCCCCCAAGATCGGCTGTGTTCCGCAGACACTGCATGAATGGGTTCGCAAGTTGGAAATCGACACCGGCCTGCGTGAGGGTGTCACCAGTGAAGAACGCGAGCACATCAAAGCCCTGGAGCGAAAGAACAAGGAATTGCGCCGTGCCAATGAAATCCTGAAACTGGCCAGCGCTTTTTTTTCCCAAGCGGAGCTCGACCGCCGACTCAAGTCTTGAGGGACTTTGTGCACAAAAATCTCGAAATCTATGGGATCGAGCCGATCTGCAGGGTATTGCAGATTGCCCCATCAGGGTATCGCCGCCACGGCGCGTGCCAACGCAAGCCCGATTTACGCTGTGCACGCGCCAAGACGGATGACACCTTGATGCCAAAAATTCAGCAGGTCTGGCATTCCAACATGCAGGTTTACGGTGCCAACAAGGTCTGGCATCAGATGAACCGCCAAGGCGTCGCGGTGGCACGCTGCACCATCTAGCGGCTGATGAAGCGTTTGGGGTTGCAAGGTGCACGCCGGGGCAAAGTCATACGCACCACAGTCCCCGACAAAGCGTCGCCATGTCCACTGGACCGGGTCAATAGGCAGTTCAAGGCTGATCGTGCCAACCAGCTGTGGGTATCGGACTGCACCTATGTCTCGACTTGGCAGGGCTGGCAATACGTCGCCTTTGTGATCGACGTGTATGCCCGGCGCATCGTGGGCTGGCGGGTCAGCAGTTCGATGCGGACGGACTCCGTGTTGGATGCACTGGAGCAGGCTTTGTATGACCGCCAGCCCGATCAAAACAAACTGATTCATCACTCAGACAGGGGGTCCCAGTACGTCTCTATCCTTACACCGAGCGCCTCGCCCAAGCTGGCATAGAACCTTCGGTCGGCAGTCGTGGTGACAGCTACGCCAACGCTTTGGCCGAAACAATCAACGGGTTGTACAAGACCGAATTGATTCACCGCCGTGCTCCTTGGAAAACCGAGGAGTCACTGGAACTGGCCACCCTTGAGTGGGTATCCTGGTTCAGCCACCACCGACTGCTGGAGCCGATTGGGTATATTCCACCGGCCGAGGCTGAGGCAAACTACTTTCGGCAACTCGCCCAGAAGACCAAAACCCCGGTTTCACTTTAACTAACTGACCTCCAAGAAAATCGGGGCGATTCACTATACAAATGGGTCGATACGAGCGAGGGAAGGCAAGGTATGGGCGACCGACAAGTCGTACTGGATAAGGGGAAGAAATTCACTGCCACTTGGCCCTTGACCGCGCAGGGCAGATCGAAGTGCCATACGATGGCGGTATCGTCGGTTGGAGCGGTGCTTTGGACACCGTCAACATAACCGGCTTTATCGAGAAGGTGAGATGGTAGGACTTTCCCTCAACGGCGGTGGCTGGCGAACTCCGCGAGCCATCCGGATGGCGTGTTCGACAATATTTCCGGTGTCGTCGTCCGCCATATTTCGGCCTCGATTGCTCACCCGGATTTTGCGTTGGTCGCGAGAAGACCGCTAAGTCTTTGAATTTCTGGTGGGCGATAGTGGGATCGAACCACTGACCCCTGCCGTGTGAAGGCAGTGCTCTCCCGCTGAGCTAATCGCCCGGATGAACTGGGGAGTTAATTCTAGAAGCCGCACGGG
>CAIKBL010000062.1 GCA_903825645.1 uncultured Pseudomonadota bacterium
CACTCTAAGAGAAGGTAATCCTGGGCGCTTTGACTTGGTTTCTTTTTTTGCGTGCCCATCCAAGGTCCTCGTCGAAACGATGGCCGGCCTTTTTGGCTTTAGAGCTAACGAGGGCTTACCGCGATACTTTTCCATTGACGCTCAAGTGGTTCAACGCGAACCTCTTGCAGAGGCAAGGCAGATCCTAGGAGCAGAGGTCGGAACTATCGCGCTTACATCGAAGAAGCGAACATGGCAGTCAATTGACGCATGTAAAGAACACACCGTACTGATTCGGGGGGCAAGCGGTGACCTAACGGAAAGCCCATTGTCAGTACCTGGAGGTAGTGAGTTAAGTCTCGAGGAACCGTGGGTGTTTGTGGAGCGGGATGGAAAGATCCGTTGGATTGCAGAAGGCAGCGCTAGGGTACCGGAGGAGGAAGCTTTAGTTGCTTTGCCGACTGGGTGGCAAGTCGTACCCATTGGGTCCGAATCGTTGGTGCGTACAGCGGGCATCATCGACCTCGGTAAACAGCACATGGACGTGCACTCGGTACGCGGTGAAGTCAACCTGGTGGGGCCTGCACATTCATATCGCGTACGCACCTCTCAAGTCACAGGACCTCAGGATTCATATATTTGGGAAGGTCACCGAATTGGTTTCCCGTCGAGTCCGCAGGCCATTTATCTTGGCATTCCAAAATTGTTCCGATATTCGCCGGACAAGGAGAGAAGTCGCGTCTCCGGTTCCGAGCTTCGCTGGTTTGTGGCAGGCACGGATCTTCGGATCGAGGATCCGAATACCGCGAGGGGGCCAGTCGACGTCTATTTGATGGGTGATGAAGAGCGACTGACTCGATTTCGATTGGTATTGCTTGATAGTGCCGCACGTATCGCGTTCATCTCAGGAACTTCCGTAAGCATTGGCACCATCCGCTTTGATAACTGGGTACATTCCGATATAGCTGTTGACGAACAATTCGATGGTCGATGCGAGGTTAAGAAATTCCCTTCAAGTGCCGCACTGACGATACAAAGCGGGGATATCCCGCCAGAGTCAGTACCGATCGCAATGCGCTGGATGCGATCGCCCGTCGAGTTGCGAATCCGCCTGCCATTTCCGTGCTCTGGAGGGCGCTTCTTTGATTCAAATGGTCGGCCTTTACGAGATGGAGATGTATTGCCTCTGCAACGTCTTGTGGGTGTAAGGCTGCGTATATTCGATCGCAATCCACAAATGCCCAAGCGTTACGACCTCCAATTGGTTTTGGCGCGCGGTGACCGGGACCCTAGGTCTAGCGACCTCCGGTCAGAACAGGAAATCAGGCTTACGAAAGACGGCACGGCCGAGGTTCGGCTAATTGATCTGCAGAAAAGCATTCAAACCCTTATGGGGTTTTCGGACAACTTGGACGCTACTGTCGATGTAGCGGTAATTGGAAGTAGTCAGCGCATTACATCCGTTCGGGTATCTCGGTATGAGGTTAACGTGGAGTGGGACGCAAGCAAGATTTGGTTTCCTGCGCGAGCTCTGGAACGCCTTGATCTGGAATCTGTAAAGACCGTTGCGATGCTGGCCATTCCTGTGAGCAATTTAGATGTTGAACCATTGTTATTGACGCAAGTGCAGTCTGAAGGAGTCCCTACGGGGGTTTGGCAAACGGACACGTTAGCTGTTGAGCGGGCGCCGTGGTTAGTGTTCCCGGCTCAGAATTCATCTGTGTCCTTTCGACCAATTATTTTGTCAAACAAAGAGCCCGCGCTCGATGTGGTCCCTGCATTGGTCCAAGGATGTGATCTGTCGAAAGCGATTGCTATCGGTAATCCGGTGGAACGACTGACTGAAATCTCTGAAGTACTTCGATCCATGTCCAATGATTTTAATCACCCGTCGTGGCAGCTCTTGGAGCATATGTGGGAGGTGTTCCACCACTTACCGCTAAGCAGCTTGGACGTATTTCGATCGCTAAGTACCCAGCCGGCAACAGCAGTTGCCCTGATGCTGAGAAGTCAGCTTCCTGACGACGAATTGGTAGAACTAGGTCATCGGCTGCGCGACGAGTTGGGACTAATTTGGGAGCTGACATCCGTAAGCATGTGGCGTCAAGCGATCAAACAGCATTGGCACTATTGGATTGCATTATTGGGACACGGAGGAGCAAAGCTAAGTTTTCCGATTGTCCTTAAGACACGGCTTGAGCGATTGGCTAAGGATTTTTCTAATTTGAAGCTGATGTTTGATCTCATGTTGTATGAGATTACTACGGAGAAAAGTGAAGAGATCGACAGCCTTTGGGTGGGTGCCGAAAAAGATAATAGCGGGGCTCTGCGACAGCTGTGGGGCGGTGTGAATTCGCTGGGAAATAGCCTATTGTTTGTCGTGCATGCAGATGACGCAGAGTGGCCAGAGCGTCAATTTTTCGAGAAGGCGTGGCGAGGATTCATAGAGAGCAGTTCGCCAGAGGTGCAAGCGAAGTTGGGTGAAGTCGTTAGGCTACTTTTCTGGATGGAACCGGGTGACTTCAAACTTTCTGTTGCAAATGCGCCTGTCCTGTGCGCCTTGTGGTCGGCAACGAGCGCTAATCTCGAATGGTGGGAGAGCCCGCAGAGAAGGCTCGCGCTAAGGAAAATAAGAGCATTCGATCCGATCTGGTTTGAACAAGCGTACAGGCAAGCTTTTGCAGGGTGCTTGGCGTTAGACGATCTGGTGGTGCCCGAGCAATTTATTGACCTTGAAAGTGGCAACTGATGCGTTCACGATATTTTTCATCCCTTATCGACGAACTGTCTGTTCGTGCGTCTCGGGCCACGATTAGCCGACTTGGGTTCTCCAATGCTGCCCTCAGAGCATATTTGAATGAAATCTTTTCGAGAGAAATGGGGGAGCAAGGCAGCTTTATAGGCGAGCCTGTATTCGAAGCGACGTTCGGTTGGGAAGCCGCCGAACAGACGATGGGGTCACTGGCTCCGAAACTCCTTTCTCCACAACTTGTGGAGGCAATGGATGCGCCGGCCGGAAGTGAGGAGAGTGAATTTCGGTTTCCGCGCGATATAGCCCCTTACAAGCATCAGTTGGAGGCCTGGCAAAGGTTATCCGGGGAAAATCGTAATTCTGTAGTTATTACCAGCGGGACTGGGTCTGGAAAAACAGAATGCTTTATGGTGCCAATCCTCGATCAACTCGTGCGCGAACATGTTGGTAGCCGAACGAAGTTGGTAGGTGTGCGGGCTCTTTTCCTCTATCCACTCAATGCGTTAATACAGAGCCAAAAGGAGCGGCTGAGCGCTTGGACTTCACCGTTTGGAAACGGCATCCGCTTCTGTCTGTACAACGGCAATACGCCAGATAAGTTGCCGCAATATGAACGTGACAAGTCACCCAACCAGGTAATCGATAGAGAGGGCTTGCGAGCGGCGCCGCCGCCTATCCTGGTGACAAACGCAACAATGCTGGAGTACATGTTGGTCCGTTCCCAAGATGCCCCCATTCTCGATGCTTCAAAGGGAAGGCTTCAGTGGATTGTCTTGGACGAGGCCCACACCTATATTGGTTCGCGTGCGGCCGAGTTGGCACTGCTGCTGAGGCGCGTGCTCCACGCCTTTGATGTCACCTCAGCGCAGGTTCGTTTCGTCGCGACATCTGCAACTATTGGTGACGCTGATTCTGCTGAGCAATTGCGCGAGTTTTTGGCAATGCTTGCCGGTGTTGATCATTCACGCGTTTTCGTAGTCTCGGGAAATCGCAAGATTCCTGGTCTGCCACCAGGAAATGCACAGTATCAAGACGCTGGGCTAGAAGTGCTTGAGGGCCTTGCGAAGAGTGCAAGCGATAGCAAACAGACTTTCGAGGCACTTTGCTCCAACCATGTCGCTCGAAAAATTCGCCAATTGTTTTTGCCGTCTGCTGGCGGAGCTACGGCGCAGGCTTTATCAAAAATTGCTGAGGGCGTGTTGGGAGCGAAATGGAGACAAGTCAAAAATGGAACGAAAAAGACTTTACGCTGGCTCGATCTTCTGACCAGTGCTCCTATTCGGCCGGAAGAGGCGGCGCCCTCGTTCTTGCCTCTGCGTTTGCACGCTTTTCATAACGTATTGGCAGGATTGTGGGCCTGCTGTGATCAAAAATGTATCTTGAAAGACGCAACATCACTGTCATCATCAGATTGGCTATACGGCAAAGTTTACATGGAGGAGCGAAAGCATTGTGAATGTGGAGCACCCGTGTATGAGCTTCGCTCTTGTAATGACTGCAATACGACATTTCTGTGGGCGCAAGAGGCGGGTCCTGGCCTGAACGGAAAATACCAACTGCGTCAAACACAAGAAGATGTAGATGATGAGTTTTCACTCGACGTCGAACTGCCCGATGAGGAGTCGAATGTAGAGAAGGGCGTTTTTCAAAAAAACCCAGTGCTAGTAGCCAATGGCTATTTGACAGGGACAGCGGAATTACTCGTAGAGCGTGGCACTCTCATCATTGATCCTCCAAGTGACGAAAATGCAATTCGCCTCCGAGTGAAGGCTGAAGAAGAAGGGGTAATGACTTGCCCAGAGTGCGGCGGCCACCATGGTGCTGGCAGGCAAATGTTTCGAAGAGCAATCCTGGGGGCGCCTTTTCTATTAAGCGAAATTATTCCGACTCTTCTTGAGTTCTGCCCCGATATTGATCAGCCCGGCGTGAGGCCTAAAGAAAGACCATTGCGCGGGCGGAGGATGATTACCTTTACGGATAGCCGGCAGGGAACGGCGCGGATTGCGGCGAAGCTTCAACAAGACTCCGAGCGCAATCGCGTTCGTAGTCTCATTTATCATCGGGTCGTGCTCGCAAGCAGGGCTGCATCTTCCTCGGCGTCTCAGGCACTCAATGGCGAGATAGCTACGTTACGAGAGGCAAATGCGATAGCAAAAAACCCGAGCCTTGAGCGGCTTATCCAAGAAAAGGAGCGACTGCTCGCGGCGGAGGCTCATCCGAAGCTGATAACGTTTGATGCGATGGCCGATTGGCTGGCGACAAATGAGCCCGATGTTCGGGACTGGATGCACCAATATTACGCAGCTCTTGACCCTACGGAATTCGGTACCGGATCGGGGAAAACGATGCTGTCCCGCATTTTTGTAATGCGAGAGTTTGCGCGTCGACCTAAGCGTCTGAATAGCCTTGAGACGATGGGGCTAATTGGTGTGCGCTACTCAAAGCTTGACCAAGTCACGCAATTACCGCCGCTGCCTTCCGATTCGCCTGGGCTGTTGGTTGAGGATTGGCGAAATTTTCTGAAGATTACGCTCGATTTTCATGTGCGGGAGAACACATTTATAGATCTGCCGGAATCTTGGAGGAAATGGGGAGGCAATCGCCTCGCAAGTAAGCAGTTTTTGCCACCAGACTCACAAGAGCATCAAACCAATCGGCTTAAAAGATGGCCGCAATGCAATACGATGGGTCGGCAGAATAGGTTAGTAAGGCTTTTGGCATATGTACTTCGTTTGGACCCGACGTCGGATCGAGGACGCGACAGCCTTGACAGCATTCTTAGGGCTGCGTGGATGGAGCTGATTCGGGTTGGTCTTCTTCAAAAGGCGGCGGATGGACGATTTCTTGCAATGGAAGACCTTGCGTTTTTTCCCATTGTAAAGGGCTGGGCGTGTCCAGTAACGCGACGAATCTTGGATGTGACATTCAAGGGAGTAACACCGTATTTGCCTCCAACCGCGGTCTCTCAAAAGGTGGCCGAATGTCGAGCGATTGAACTTCCTGTTTGCGACCTATTAGAAAACGATTCTCTGTCTGAGATGGACCGGCTAATGGAGATCCGCCAATGGCTAACAGATGATCCAAAGGTATCGCTTCTACGAGGAGAGGGCCTGTGGTCCGATCTGAGTGATCGGATTGTTGAGGGAAACGGCTATTTCCGAGCGGCAGAACACTCCGCGCAACAGTCGGGGCTACGTTTGCAGCGGTACGAAAGCGAGTTTAAGTCGGGGCGAATTAATCTGTTGAGCTGCTCTACTACTATGGAAATGGGGGTGGATATTGGCGGCATCACCGTTGTAGCAATGAACAACGTGCCTCCACACCCCGCTAATTATCTTCAGCGGGCGGGGCGGGCAGGCCGCAGAGCCGAGACGCGATCGGTGGCTTTAACTGTTTGTAAAAACAACCCGCACGACCAGAATGTGTTTCGCAATACCTTATGGGCGTTTCGGACTCAATTACCTGCTCCGGTGGTCAAATTAGAGAGCCCAATTATTGTCCAACGACATATAAATTCGATGATGTTGGCAAGCTTTCTCCGATCGCAGGTTTCTGTGGCCGCCAGTCTCGAAAAACTCAATATGGATTGGTGGGCACTTCCGAAGGGAAGCGCACCCGCGGATAAGTTTATTGCTTGGGCCAAGTGCTTTAGTGAGAAAACCGAAGCGCGGCTGGCGGCTGGACTTCGCACACTACTGCGTCATACATGTTACGAAGGTCTTGTTCTTCTGGACCGGCTCACAGCGGAGGCGGCCAATATGCTCGCCGCACATAGCCTCGCGTGGTTTAACGAATTCGACACTATCGAGGATCAGTTGGCTCAATTTCAAGGGCCAGGGAAAGAAAAACAACCTGCGTACAAAGCCCTTTTACTTCAGAGAGGGAGGCTAACCGGAGAATACTTGTTAAGAGAGCTCGCATCCGACGGTTTTTTGCCCGGTTACGGCTTCCCAACAAACATCCTTTCTTTCGAGACACTTACTCGAGATGAGATTGAGCGTAATAAATCTCAGAAACGAGATGCCGGAAGAATCGACAATCTGATGCGGCACAGAGAACTGCCTAGCCGTGACGGCGTGACTGCCTTGCGAGAATATGCCCCAGGAGCGGAGGTTGTACTCGATGGGCTCGTCTATCGTTCGGGCGGAATTACGTTGAATTGGCATGCGCCCGCGTCTGTTCAAGCGGCGAGCGAAATTCAAAGCATTCGCTTGGCATGGCGCTGCCGGGCTTGTGGTTCAAGCGGTACGTCGGTTTCTGCTGATCAGATCTCTCACTGTATTGATTGTGGGGCCTCTCTCCCGATGGATCCAAGCTGTCGATTCTCCTACCTTGAGCCTGCTGGGTTCTCAGTTGACCTATATGCGTCACCGCATAACGACATATCAACGCAGCTCTTCGTCCCGGTGGAGTCGCCCTGGATCAATGCGAACGGCGAGTGGCTACCACTGGCAAATCCGAAATTTGGGAGATATAGAGCAAGCCCCACTGGTTCAGTATTTAACTATTCGGCGGGGACTAGCGAGTGCGGCTACGCAGTTTGTCTGGCTTGTGGGCGCGCTGAACCGATGGTTGTCGAGCCGGAAGACTCATCGGCTAACACGGAGGGTATTGCCCTACCCAAAGTGTTCAGACTTCCACATAGAAGACTACGCGGCGCCCAGGGGGGTGAAACCGCAATTTGTGATGGCAGCAGCAAGCCATTCGCAATAAAACCGGCGGTTCGACTTGGGCGCGCGGTGACCACAGACGTATTGGAATTGATGTTGTACGGAACTGACGGTCAACCCTTATCAAGTAGGCAGGCAGCTTACTCGCTTGCCGTCGCGATTCGTAGTTCAATTGCTGAAATGCTAGGGGTCGAAGTGTTGGAGCTTGGTTGCGATACAAAGCCAATACGACTTGATGCGGATGTTACCGGAGAGGCAATTCTGATATTTGACCGACATGCCTCCGGATACGCTTCTGCGGTCAATACGCGTTTGCGTGAGGTTTTCTCTGGAGCAAAAGTTCAATTAAGCTGCAGTGCTGAGTGCGAAAGCGCATGTCAGCACTGTCTGTTGCTCTACGATACGCGATTTAGACTGGATGACCTTGACCGGCATACGGCGTTGGATTTTCTAAACGATCGCTGGCTATCTGAACTCGAACTCCAGGAAGCCGATGCGCAGTTCGGAAAAGATCGAACGGTTGCGGAATTTCAACCGCTGTCCGAAGCGATTACTCGTGAATTAGCGCAACCCGGTGTAGAGGAAATTAGATTATTCCTGGTCGGTGACCCAGGTGATTGGGATATCGCAAGTTCCCCTCTGAAGAGGTTAGTTCAACGTTGGTCCTCGGCGCCCTGTAACGTAAAAATCGTTATTGGTAATTCCATTAATAAAAAATTATCTAGATCAGATCAATTCGCGTTGCAAATGATTGCCAGCCTTGATCACGTGTCGATTTGGTCGGGTGATTCGCCAATTTGTTTGAAGGGAGGCCAGGCTGTCGCTGAGGTAATTATCGCGGGCAATTCAAAAGCGTGGGCTTTCCCTACTATCGAAGCCGGGATTCCCAACTTGAGTTGGGGCCGCACGGACGGCTTGTTGGTCTTTGGACAGCCTAAGGCGCCGGGCGTCGTGCGCGAGCAACTGACGATAGCTGCGGAAAGCATTGCAGAGACCTCGGGGAGGGTCTTTAGACTCGAAGTGACTGGGGAGGCAAACGGCGGAATATCTGGATTCGGGAAGCGATTGCTTTCGACCATTGAGCAATCATTGAAGGTCCCGTTGATTAGTGAGACTTCAGAAATAGTTCGGGTGTCCTACCACGATCGCTATTTGAATGCTCCGCTTCCGGTGGCCCTGCTACTCGATTTCATCTCGACCCTAAAGGGGCAGTTTTCGACCCGCTGGGGGGCTCAATCTGTGGAACTAGTTGTCGCGCCGTTGCCGACTGACACGAAAGAGTTTAGGCGCCCGAGTATGTTCTTTCACAACTGGTCGTCCACTTCAATTCGAGACGATGCGATTCGAGAAGCATTCGAGTACTGCGGCCTAACATGTAATTTGTCCAGTATGCCGAAACGCGAATCTATGCATGCCCGCCTTCTTCAAATCGAGTGTGATGATGGTCATGTAACCAGGATGTGGCTTGATCAAGGGTTCTCATACTGGCAAGCACCGAGAAGCGTTGGCTACTCAACAGATCCGCAAAGGGCTCAGTTTCCTTTTGCCGGGAGTGCACAAGAGCAGGGACGGAGCATTGCGGAAGCTCGCATTGAGGTGGATGGACAAGCATTTCCGACTTATGTGTTTATTGAACATACCTAAGTCCTTTACAAATTGCCGTCGGAATCGTCGGCGATTGGGAGCCTGCTTGCGGCGTCCGTCACTTCGCCAGGACTCGGTCATCCAGCCTCCCTGCTGCCACGTGCGTCGATGAAGTAAGGTGACGAAAATATGGAAACGAAAGGTCGTTTAGCTTGGCTCCTGCTGGGAGCAATCGCCGAAGGAGCCATCGCTTGAAGCCTGAAGACTCAGATATTCATTCCCTTTTCGCTCTTCAGCGGAAACAGTATTGCGTGCCTCACTACCAGCGACCACAAGCCTGGAGCGCCGAAAGGCACTGGAGGCCGTTGTTTGCTGATGTCGAAACCAAAGCAAATGCGTGGCTATCGAACACCGAACCCTCGTCGCACTATCTCGGGGCGGTTGTACTTGCTTCGCGCCCAAGCGACACCTTAAAGGGAATCGACCGCGTTCTTGTCATCGACGGGCAGCAGCGCTTGTCGACGCTGCAGTATTTTCTCCAGGCGCTTCGTATCGTCGCCATTGAATGTAACTGGGCCGACGGAAAGGAAAGCGTCGAAGCAACACTTCGCAACGCATCCGAAGGGCTGATGGATCGACCTGAGGTACAGCGACACAAGTTATGGCCCACTTTCAGGGACCGAGAAGCGCATCTTCAGGTGATGACTGCTGATTCGATGGCAGCGTTGCGAGAGCGCTTTGAGGGCAGCTTTACTCGCGCCGGCACGCTCTATAAGAACGTAGAACATGCGCGATCGCTCGCCGCGACTTGCTTCTTTTATGACCAGATTTACGAATGGTTGGGAGACGTATCAGGAGAAGCGGCAATCAAGGCTCTGAACTGCATGCGCCTGGCGATCACCAAGAGCTTGCAAATAATTCTTTTGTGGCTGGAAAAGGATGACGATCCTCAGGTCATATTCGAATGTCTGAATGGGAGAGGTGAGCCATTACGAGCGACTGATCTGATCAAGAACTTCATTTTCATGTCTGCGGAAGCCGAATCTTCCGGCGGTCAAAGGGATCAGCTTGACGAGGACAGCGAACTCTTCAAGGCATGGTCTGAGCTTGACGGGGCAATTTGGATGGAAGATGTCGCTCGCGGTCGAATTACGAAAACGCGTCTGGAATGGCTGGTCTACTACACCCTGCAAGCCGAAACTGGGCTGGAGCTTGATACTAGCCGTACCTATGAGTCCTATCAGAAATGGGCGGCGCCCCGAACGGGAACAAAATTGTCGTCCATGAAGCAGGTCGATACTCTTCGGGATCACTCGAAGAATCTATTGGCTTTGATTGAGGAGGATCTGTCACATCCTATCGGCTCGTTGGGCCGTGTTGCGAATGCACTCGATGTCACGACCGTTACGCCTGTTGCTCTTGCAATCGCTGATATGTGCGATCCGAAGGAGCAGGAGGCGATGTTTAATGCTCTTGAGTCCTACCTAATACGCAGGGAAAGCTGCGGTCTCACGAAGAAGAATTACAACATTGTCTTTCTTTCGCTCCTACGCGAATTGCAAAGAAGCGGATTCACATTGGCCATCCTGTCCAAGCAACTGGTCAGCCTCGAAGGCGAGGCTTCCCTGTGGCCCGATGATTCGCAGTTCAACAAAGCTCTGTCGAGCCGGGGAATTTACGGGGGAGGCGCCGCGCTCGGTTTGTGCCGTGTTTTGTTAGCGAGAGCTGCTGTGCACATTGGCGCGACTACGGCTGCAGAGGTCGCATGGGCGCCGAATTGGAGCAGCTTGCAAGTCGAACACATGCTCCCGCAATCTTGGTACGAACATTGGATCCTTCCCGATGGCTCTAGCGTCACCGAAGAAGACGCGCGGCAAGCTGCCGTGGCGACCGAGGATCAGATAAAGATGCAGCCAACGTGGCAAGTAATCTTGAAACGCGAAAGGCTGAAGAACACCGTGGGAAATCTGACAATTCTGAATAGCGCGTTGAATAACGAAATTAAAAATCACGCATGGAAAGTGAAGCGTGACGCAATCCGGAGCAATACGCAGTTGCGGATGAATTTTGATCTGGCTTCACTTGACACCTGGGATGATGCACTTATAGAGCAAAGGTCCCAGGCCATTTTCGAGATTGCTGTTAAGGAATGGCCTCGCCAATTGTGAAAGAACAGGGGTTGTTGCCGACGTGAAACTCCTTGCATGGAACTTGAATCACCGAGCTGCACGGCGACGGATACTTCCATGGATTGCTATCGCTATCGCGGAGCAGTCACCGGACATCCTTGTCCTGACTGAGTATGTCGAGGGACCGGATCATGACTCCTTCCTCGCAACTCTCAAGGCTCAAGGACTCTTAAAATTCTCCTTTACATCCCAGCCAGGTGGTCAGAATCAGTTGCTGATTGCATCGCGCGACATTCAGCAACGGCAACATCTTACTGTGCCCGACATTCATCCGTCGGTGGCACCAAATGTTCTTGAGGTGTCAGTAGCCATTCCGAGTGTGACCGTTCTGGGCTTTCGCATGCCCGCGTTTGAGCCAAATGAGCGTGCCCTAAAGCGACAAACGTGGAATTGGCTTCTCGGCGAAGCGAACCGACTTCGCGCTGGGGCCGCGTTGATCGTCGGGGACTTCAACACGGCTCCAGGAGATTCCGAGGCCTATTGCGGTGACTGTTTGCAGGAACTCATTCGTGGCGGGTGGCAACATGCTCGACCGGCATCTGGGTATAGCTGGCGTCATGCGCAGTCCGGAACGGAGAGGCAGATCGATCACATCTTTTTGTCCGGATCCCTGGTCCCTAAGCAGGTCGAGTATTTATGGGGATTCGAGCGACTGGCGCCCCAGGGCGCTGCTGGGAAGGTGGGTAGTCCCGATCACGCAATGCTTGTTTGCGAGTTCGATCAGGTATGCACATCCGCCGCGTGCACCTAATGAAAATCTGTGAATTTACCGGCGAGTATTCACCATGCATCTTCAGAATAGAGTCGATCCCTGGGGTCAGCTAAAGTCGGTGCCCATGCGCGGATCGCTCATGGGTAACCGGGGCATACTCCACAATGGGTCGCGCCAGATTGTTCGGCCATGGGCGGGGAAGTCCTGGGTTACCTGCGCACTCCAGTTCAACGACATCCATCGAACGATATTTGCTGAAGGTTCGTATTCCGAACTGTTCTTTCTCGACGAGGCAACGGCATTCGCAGCAGGACATCGTCCGTGCAACCACTGCCGAAAGTCCAGGTATGCGGAATTCAAGACAGCTTGGGTGCGAGGCAACCGTCCGGATGCGGCCGAGGGAAACATGCTGGTTACCGAGATCGACAAAGTGCTCCATACCGAGCGGGCGATTCCCGGGGGTGGAAAGGTAAAGTTTCACGCGCTTGTTAGCACGCTCCCATCTGGCACTATGTTTGAGTACGAAGGTGCGGCTTTTCTTGTCTGGATGGCGGCGGCACATCGCTGGTCGTTCGAAGGATACATACCGTCGTCACTTCAGCTTGATCATGAGACAGTAAATGTCCTTACACCGGCCTCAATTGTTCGAATGTTTGAAAGCGGGTTCACCACGAGCGTACACGCATCAGTTGCTCATGCTTAGACGATTCGGGATTATCAGAGCTTCCGTTCTCTGCGCCCGATCGGAACAACACTGCCTTGTGCCCGGCGTGCGAGAGGTGCTGCAAATTCCCGATCGGTATATCCTGTGCGGAGCGCTGGATCGCAATTGGCGTGGCCCAAGTACGAATACTTGCGCATTTGCCACCGATAGGTAGCGATAGATATTGAACGATCACAGGACAAGAAAAACGTTGCCAGCGATAGGTACCGATAGATACCGACCGATCCTGAAGGGGTACATGCAACAGGCTGTCGATAGTCCGCGATACGTGCCGATAGATGCTGAATGCTAATTTTGGGTATCAGATGCAAATGACGGTAGATTTGACGGTAGAAATGCTACGCACTGAAAAAAGTTCTATACGTGACAACGGGTTAGAAGCGCCGTTGATGATTGAGTGGGAGTGACCCAAATCATATGCAAAAATATTGATTATTTGTCGAGTTTTGCGTATTTTACGGCATGGCCTCCCTCGAATCTTACCTCGACGATCTGCTAAGGCACGGCCGCGCCTACTTCTCCCGGAATGATGTAGTCGCTGCGCTGGGACTAAAGCCGCAGGCACTAGCCGCAGCGCTCACGCGCGCGATCAACAAGCACCGCTTGGCGAGCCCCCGGCATGGCTTCTATCTGATCCTGCGTCCGGAAGACCAGATCTCCGGCGCGCCAGATCCCGTGAAGTGGATCGACCCGCTGATGAAGCATCAAGGGATCGACTACCGCATTTCGCTGCTGCGCGCGGCGGCATTCCACGGCTCGTCGCATCAGGCCAGCATGGTCTTCCAGGTCGTCGTTCCGATGCAGTTGCGTGGCTTCGAGCTGGGTCGTCACCGCCTGCAGTTCATCTATCAGATGCCCGAGGCATTTTCTCAAGTCAACAAGCCCGAGCTGGTCGGTCAGATGAAGAGCGATGCCGGCTTCGCAAAGGTGGCCGGCGTCGAACTGACGCTGCTCGATTCCGTACGCTACTTCCACAAGGCGGCCGGCATCAACGGCGTCGCGCATATCGCCAAGGAGATTGGCGCAAAGGCCAATCCGCGCACGCTGGCAAAGGCGGCTGCCGCATACGAAAACTCGGCTGTACGTCGGCTCGGCTACCTGCTCGAATGGGCGGGTCACGGTCGCCAGGCCCGCGCGCTGGAGCCCTTTGTCAGGAAAGCCAAGACGATGTTGTCACTGAATCCCGCCGTGAAGCCCATCGTGGCAGCACTGGCGCAGGTTCACGAGAGTAACGCCAAGTGGAAGCTCACGATCAATGAAACGGTGGAGATCGCAGAATGATTCCCAGCGCCTTCCTGCAGGCATGGAGTGTCAAGGCGCCCTGGCCGGACTTGAGGCAGATCGAGCAGGACCTGATCATCAGCCGCGCGCTGTGCGACCTGTTCAATGCGCCTGCGCTGAAGGACAAGATCGCGTTCCGGGGCGGAACGGCGATCCACAAACTGCTGTTCAAACAGCCGCTGCGCTATTCCGAAGACATCGATCTCGTGCAAGTGAAGGCTGAGCCCATCGGTGCGACGGTCGACGCGATCCGCGAAGCATTGTCGTGGCTTGGAAGATGTCAGCGAGAGCAGGCAGGTCACTCGATGCATCTGGTGTTCAAGTTCACACCCGAGGTCGATTCCCAGACAACGCTCAAGCTCAAGGTCGAGATCAACACCCGGGAGCACACGAACCTGCTTGGCATCAAGCGGTATCCCTTTTCATTCGACAATGACTGGTACCGAGGAAAGACCGAGATAGCGTCTTTCGAACCTGAGGAGCTGTTCGGCACGAAACTGCGCGCATTGCTGCAGCGGCGTGCGAGCCGCGACCTGTTCGACTTGCATCAGGGATTGGTGCAACTCGCGCTGGCCCCCGAAAAGATCATTGCGTGCTTTGACCACTATCTGGCACTGGAAGGCAAACCGATCACCCGTGCGATGGCCGAGCAGCGCATGCTAGAAAAACTTACCCGGAGCCTGACCGAGGACATCACGCCGCTGCTGCCGGCGGGTATTCGTTTTGGAGAGGTGGATGCGATCCATGCATTCGAGCGGGTCTGGATCGAGCTGATTGCCAAGATGGGCGGAGAGGGTTGGAGGCTCGCGGAATCGGTGCTCGAAGAATTGCGTGAAAAAAGATTTCCGGGGCTTCTGACGTCGCGGGATTAGTAGCGGCGTGCGTAATTATATGGACGACTTGATTGCCGGTTATGGAGCCCATGGTTGAACGCGATCCATCGGCGGAGTTAAAGGCCGAAAACGCCCGGCTCATCGCGCTGCTGGATGCGAACGGCATTCAATGGCGCATACAGCAGCCAGAGCGCTCATCGCCAGCGTCAGCGCCGGAGCCCTCACGGCTTTCCAC
>CAIKBL010000063.1 GCA_903825645.1 uncultured Pseudomonadota bacterium
GCCGACTCCACACATTCACGCAGGTCAAGCGGGTGAAGTTCAATATCCATCCGGCCCGCTTCTATCTTCGAGAAGTCGAGGATGTCGTTGATGATGGTGAGCAGTGCATCCCCTGAGTCCCGGATGGTTGCCGCATAGTCCCGCTGCTCCGCATCCAGCAGCGTGTCCAGCAACAACCCGCTCATGCCGATGACCGCATTCATCGGCGTGCGTATCTCGTGGCTCATCGTGGCAAGGAAGGAGCTCTTGGCGTCGTTGGCGGCTTCGGCCACGGTCCGCGCATCCGCCGCCTCCTTAAAAAGGCGTTCATTCTCAATCGCGATAACCGCCTGCGTAGCGAAGGTCTTCATCAAGCCGATTTCTCTCTCGGAAAACGGTCTTGGCGGCTGGCGAGCAATCCCAAACGCACCGATTCTCTGTCCCCTCCACATGATCGGCACAGTGATGATTGAGAAATCGCCAACTTTCGCGTACATCTGGCTAATGACAACCGCCGCGCTATCCATCTGGGCACCCACTCTTTCCACATGCCTGGGCTCCGCATCAGGTCCTCGCCCAACGGCGTAAGAGGTATTTTCGGATGGAACCGGCCGTGAAAAGACCGACCTAACCGCATCCGCAAGCTTATTCCTTCCGCGACAACTGACGAGATGTATGAATTCGTCATTTACGAGAAAAATAGCATGGGCGTCTGCTTTAACTATTCGCGCTGCACTCTCCAGAATCTTGTCAAAGACTGGCTGCGCCTCAGACACCGAACTGCTAATGACACCCAACACCTCGGCGGTTGCGCCTTGTTCCTCCAGCGCGTCTCTCGTCTCTTTGAAAAGACGCACATTTTCAAGCGCGATGGAAGCTTGCGCCGCGAAGGTTTCTAACAGTGAAACCTCGCGCTCGCTGAACGGCCGGACCTCCTGTCGACGAACCAGTAACGTCCCGAAGGCTTTCCCGTCTCGTAGGAGCGGTGCGACTACTAACGAGCGGTGGCCGAGCCGTTGCGCGTACTCCGCGCCGACAGGAAATTCGTCCGTCGCCGCTTGAATATCTGCCACATGGACGGTTCGTCGTTCCAAAATGGCACGGCCAGTAGTAGAAAGCCGGTCAATAGGGAGCATCTCGAGAAATTCAGACTGTCTCGCAAGCGCACCCCGGGAAATCATGTGCCGCTGCTGCTGCCCTTCCACCAAAAAGAGGGAAGCCGACCCCGCGTCGCAAAGGCTTGCGACGTGTTCTGTGATGGCAGCGAGGACAGGTGCCACGTCGTCCTGAGATTCCGTGGTTACCCGCAGCACATCACTAATAGCAGTCTGCCAAGCCAACGCTTCCTGCGTGTCATTGAACAGCTTAGCGTTCTGAATGGCGATGACAGCTTGGTCGGCAAACGTCTGCAGCAGGCGAATAAGCTTGTCCGGCGCTTTGCCAACCTGTGTTCGGCCGAGGCTCAAAGCTCCAATGGGACGACCGTGGTGAATGAGGGTGACGGCGACAAGGGACCGGTAGTTTTTTGCGAAAAGGATATGTGAGTACTGAAATTAAGGGTCATGCCGATGGTCAGTCACGTTCACCGGTTCACCCGAAAGAATCGCGCGCCCCGCTACTGTGCCACGAGAGGGTCTGACCTTTAAGAGGACACTGCGAAGTGCCGCCAATTCCTCGTCCGTCCCTCCTACGGCGGCCTCTATGCGCATGAACGCGCCGTCATAGCTGTTCAAGACACAGAAATCGTACCCGGACACCGCAACCGTCCGTTCGGCAATGGCTTCAAAAACCGGTAGCGTACTAGTCGGCGAGCCGCTAATAACCTGCAAGACTTCCGCCGAGGCAGTTTGCAACTGAAGGGCTTCCTGCGTCTCCCGGAAGAGGCGCGCATTCTCGATGGCAATAACCGCTTGGTCGGCGAAGGTGGTCAGTAGGGCGATTTCATTGTCGGTAAATGGCTTCGGTGGAAAGCGCATCAAGCCAATCGCGCCAATTCCACTCCCGTCGCGTAAGAGCGGCGCAACTATGTTCGAAAAATTCCCGATTCGGTCATGGATGAGGCGAAAACTTGGCGCGAGCTCATCACGCATAGTGCCAGAATCCGGAATGTGGAACGTCCGCTTCTCGATAATCACTCGCCCCGCCTGAGTTTGATCCAGCGGCTGCGGATTAGCCTTCGCAGCGGTCTCCATCATCGGCCCCCTCACAGCACCAGTATGCAACTGTCCGTCATCGCCCGCGAGGACGACTATCATCTCATCTACGTCGAACAGCACTCCACAGCTGTCCAGAATTTTCTCAAAAACGGGTTGCGCATCGGATATCGAACTGCTGATGACCTTCAGTACCTCGAATGTCGCAGTCTGTTGCTCGAGCGCTTCCTGTGTATCCCGGAACATCTGAGAATTCTGAATCGCAATAACCGCTTGGTCGGCGAACGTTCTCAGGAGTGCGCTTTCTTTTTCATTGAACGGCCGCGGCGGAATGCGTAAGACCGATAGCGCC
The DNA here is from genome assembly GCA_903825645.1 of uncultured Pseudomonadota bacterium. Taxonomy (GTDB): domain Bacteria; phylum Pseudomonadota; class Gammaproteobacteria; genus CAIKBL01. The sequence goes on from CAIKBL010000063.1 coordinate 2,485, forward strand.
CCAATCCACGCCCCTTTCCATCGCAACGGAGCGCTAATGGCCGAGCCGGGACCCAATTCTCGCGTCATCCGCTGAACATACGGCGGAGCGCTCTCCAAAGCACTGGAATCTGGGATGTGAATAACGGGCTTTTCAGCGCCTATCAACGCATGCGTGTTCCTATCGGCTGGTACCGGATAGTACGCACTTAATCGTCGCGCACCCGACTTGTCGCGTTGCGCCCAGAGATGGGTCTGACCATCCACGTTCCGGAAAAGCGCGTGAATGTCACCTTCAATTAAATGCTCGACACTCTCCAGAATTTTCTCGAACGCGGGCTCCGCATCTGCCACTGAGCTACTAATGACCTGCAGTACTTCGGCAGTAGCTGTCTGGCGTTCGAGCGCCTCCTGCGTTTCCTTGAAGAGGCGCGCATTCTCTACAGCTATCACCGCTTGGTCGGCGAAGGTCATTAGGAGTGCGATTTCCTTGTCGGTGAACGGTTTTGGCGGACTACGTGCCAGCAAGATGGAGCCGATTCCGCGCTTTTCACGTAGCAGCGGCGCGATCAATCCCGAGTAATTACCAATGAGATCATGCATCGAACGCAAGAAGGGCGTGTATGACTCATTCAATTCCAAGATTTTCCCCACATCCGGGGTATGCATGGCGCGACGCTCCCGGATGGCTACAGCGGTCGTGGTTTCGGCGACAGGCCGCGGCAAGAACGTCGCCGTAGCCTCCGCGACGACACCGCGCACTGCCACGGAATATAGATGCCCATCGTCATGGACAAGCTGAATCCCTACGTTTTCCACACCAAAAAGCGCCTGACAACTATCCAGAATTTTCTCAAAAACGGGTTGCGCATCGGCGACCGAACTCCCGATAACTCGAAGCACCTCGGCCGTAGCCGTCTGACGTTCCAACGCTTCCTGTGTGGCTTTGAAAAGGCCCACGTTATCAATGGCGATGACTGCTTGGTCGGCAAAAGTCTGAAGTAGCGTCACCAAATTGTCTGCCGCCTTGCCAACTTGCGTGCGTCCTACTGCCAAAGCCCCGATGATGCGCCCCGTCTGCACAAGTGGGACCGCTACGCCAGAGCGATACCGGTGGAAGAGACTGGAAAATGCCGGCTTGTATTCGGAGTCAAGGGTGAAATCAGCGATGTTTTGGCTCGTGCCCGTCAAAATCGCTCGGCCAAGCGCCGTCGCACGAGACGGCGTCCTAACGAATTTTAGATGGAGCTCCTCTGCGTCCGCATCAGTCAGTCCCGCCGATGCGCCATACGCCATCGATTCACCGTCGTAGCGCGTCAACACGCAAAAATCGTAGCCAGAGACTACTAGTGCTCGCTCGGCAATCGCCTCAAATACCGGCTGCGTGCTGGTAGGAGAGTTGCTGATTACCTGCAGGACCTCGGCGGTGGCTGTTTGCTGTTCGAGGGCCTCTCGGGTTTCTTTGAAGAGACGGGCGTTCTCGATCGCGATAACGGCCTGTGCGGCGAAGGTCTGCAATAGTGAGACCAATCGGTCGGGGAAAGCTCCCTTTTCGCGTCGGGCAATAGCTATAGTGCCGATACAAAGCCCCTCCCGCAAAAGCGGCACACAGAGGGCGCCACCGATATCATCGTCGCCGTAAAAAATTCGGGTCATGAGGTATCCGGACTCCTCTTCCAAATCTAAGATTTGGACAGGCTCGCATGCCAGCACTGCCCGTGCATGGAGCGTCTCGGACGTCGTCTTCTGCGGAAAGGCCGCGCGGAACGCAGTCGCACCTTCGAGCGACAGCCCCTTCAGGGCCATCAAGTGTAAAAACGCGCCCTCAACCCGTGTCACACTGCCGACTCGGGCGCTACACAACGCCATCGCCCATTCCACTATGGCGTCGAAGACCGGTCTGACGTCAGTGGACGAATCACTAATCACGCGCAAAATATCGACTATAGCCGACTGATAGGCCCGCGACTCTTCCAGCTCAACTTCGTTGAGGTTGAATTCCGCATCTAGCGCGGCCAGAGCCGCCCGACTCGAGGCAAGCTCCGCCTGGCTTGCAGTTAACTTGGCTTCCAGTTCAGCATAGGCTTTGGCACTCGGAACGCTCATGTCGTACCTTTCGAGGCGTCGGTGAAAAAAGATAAGTATTTCTACGTAAGTCCCGCTCTCGAGGCTTCGGCATTTGCCGGTCTCGGTGGCTCAGTTTTAACTCAGCACCAACACGCCCCTAAAATAGCGCGCTTTGGCGCGCGTCTTTTCCGCAGCTATATTTGTTCATATTAAACGCTTGTTGGGTAGTGCCTGCTTTGTCACACATCAGCGTCGCCCGCCCCCCGACAAAGCAGCCCAGCGACGTATGAGCCTCGCATATCATTGCACCTCTCGTAATTTTCCCGACGTTCAAATGAGGCATGAAGGTTATGCCGATTAACTGATCCGCTACTCGCCA
>CAIKBL010000064.1 GCA_903825645.1 uncultured Pseudomonadota bacterium
ACACACCCTTTACGCCCCGAAATTCCGATTAACGCTTGCACCCTCCGTATAACCGCGGCTGCTGGCACGGAGTTAGCCGGTGCTTCTTATGAAGGTAGTGTCAAGTCCCAAAGATATTAGCTTTGGTCTTTTCTTCCCAACCGAAAGTGCTTTACAACCCGCAGGCCTTCTTCACACACGCGGCATTGCTGGATCAGGCTTGCGCCCATAGTCCAATATTCCCCACTGCTGCCTCCCGTAGGAGTCTGGGCCGTGTCTCAGTCCCAGTGTGGCTGATCATCCTCTCAGACCAGCTACCGATCATCGCCTTGGTGGGCTATTACCCCGCCAACTAGCTAATCGGGCTTAGGCTCATCCAATAGCGCGAGGCCTTTCGGTCCCCCGCTTTCTCCCGTAGGACATATGCGGTATTAGCCCGAGTTTCCTCGGGTTGTCCCCCACTACTGGGCAGATTCCTAAGCATTACTCACCCGTCCGCCACTCGTCGCCAGGGTTGCCCCCGCGTTACCGTTCGACTTGCATGTGTTAAGCATGCCGCCAGCGTTCAATCTGAGCCAGGATCAAACTCTTCAGTTGAAGTTTTCGCCAAACCGAAGTTTGGCAATTTGTTTGATCGGCTCGGCTAAAGCTTGCGCTAAGCCTCGCCAATCTAAATGTCTTCACATTTGGTTTCGACGTTAGCGCCCACACAAATTGCATGGTCAGACTTAAGTTTTTAAAGAGCTGGTCGACATTCCGTCCGACCCGAGGGAGCGCATTATACGCAACGAGCTCGGGCCGTCAACAGTCTTTCGAAAATAATTTTAGAAGGCCGCTTCCAACCCCCAAAGGGCGGAAGCGGCACTACAGAAGCAGGACGGTCAGGAACTACGGTCAGGTCACTTGTACACGCGCGATACGCCGTTTACCGACCTGAATGATCAGTTCGGTACCGCGACGGATTTCTAGCATGTCATCGCTCAAACGCTCTTCATTGATGCGCACCGCGCCCTGTTCAATCATGCGGCGCGCGTCGGATGTGCTCTCAACGAGGCCAGCCGACTTCAGGAGCTGTGTGATCGGAATGGTATCGGTCGTGGCGCTAATGAGAACGAGGGGAAGCTCTGCGGGCACGACACGAGCGGAGAATCGAGCGATGAAGGCGGCTTTTTCTCGCTGTGCATCGGTCTTGCTATGAAAACGCTCAACCAATTCCATCGCTAATTCGAATTTCACATCGCGCGGGTTCCGGCCTTCGATCGTCTGACGTCGTAGCGCCTCGATCTCGGCAGTCGGCCGGAAGCTCAATAATTCGAAATAGCGCCACATTAAGGGGTCGGCAATTGACATCAGCTTTCCGAACATGTCGGGCGGCGCCTCATTGATACCGATATAGTTGCCGAGGGATTTCGACATCTTCTGCACCCCGTCGGTACCTTCGAGAAGGGGCAAGGTGATGACGGTCTGGGGCCGCTGACCATAGTGTTCTTGGAGGTGTCGACCAACCAGCAAGTTGAATCGTTGGTCGGTTCCGCCGAGTTCGACGTCAGCGCGGAGGGCGACGGAATCGTACCCCTGCACGAGCGGATAAAGGAACTCGTGGACAGAGATGGGGCGCTGGGTCGCATAACGATTCGCGAAATCGTCGCGCTCGAGCATCCGAGCCACCGTGTAATGGGAGCTGAGGCGAACCATGTCCGCCGCGGTCATCGTGGACATCCAGCGAGAATTGAACTCGACGCGAGTCCGATCGCCGTCCAGCACCTTGAAGACTTGTTCCTTGTAGGTGACGGCGTTGGCGTCAACTTCCTCCTTAGTCAGCGCCGGACGGGTGGCTGTTTTACCGCTCGGATCACCTATCAGTCCGGTGAAATCGCCGATCAGGAATACCACATCGTGGCCAAACTCTTGGAATTGGCGGAGTTTGGTGAGGATTACGGTGTGCCCCAGATGTAGGTCGGGAGCGGTCGGGTCAAAGCCCGCTTTGATGGTAAGTTTAGTGCCAGCGGCAAGGGTTCGAACGAAGTCTTGCTCTACCAAAATCTCCGTGGTGCCGCGCTTTAAGGTTTCAAATTGGTCTGGAAACATCTGTTTTCGTTGACTTATCCAAGAAGAAGAAGGACTGAGACTAGCATACCCAGCGCCGATCATTTTATTGACCCACGGGTAGTCTCAGTCTATTTTTGACCCTTAAGCCCTCCGGAGTAAGCGTGAGCTACCACCGCGCCATCTTTAAAGACACTGGCCTTTTGCGACATTCTGGTCGCACGGGCGTGTTTGGGCGTCATCCCAAAATGAAGGGCGTGGCACTCGCGCTCGTCGGTTTGGCCGCAGCCGGGGCCCGCTGGGGGTCGCCCGATCTGCCCGGTTTCGACACGAACGAAGCGTCCGCATTGGCCCCGATGGAACACATCGGTGGACTGCCAGACACGACGCCCCCCACCGCGACCCACGTGCTTACGACGGCCCGATTGCCATTTGAGCCGAGAGTCCCTGTGGAAATGGCGGAAACCGCCACGGCGGATGGCGATGACGAGCAAAGCGCACGCTATCCCGGGACAGCATGGCGGAATGTCACAATCCAGCCGGGCGACAATTTACCTCTGGTGTTTAATCGCGTTGGGGCCAACCGGCAGGACATGCAGTCGATCCTCGATATAGACGCGCAGACACACACCGCGCTTGCCGCCTTGTCACCCGGCCAGGTGCTGCGTTTTCGTCTGGGAAAGGAACAGCATGTAGAGGAGCTGGTGTTCGAGCAGGATGTGCTGCGCTCTGTGCGCTTCGGGCGAAGTGGACAGCGCTTCAAGGCGGACTGGCAGAAGACAACGCCCGAGGTCCGCATTGCGTCAGCTGTCGCCAAAATCAATCATTCGCTTTTCATCGATGGTCAGAAGGCCGGGCTTACCGACAAGACGATCATGCAGTTCATCAATATCTTTGGATGGGACGTCGATTTCGTTCGCGACCTGCAACGGGGCGATCAATTCAGCGTCGTATTCGAAGAGCTGTATAAAAACGGGAAAAAATTCACCAACGGAAGAATTTTAGCCGCGGAGTTCCTGAACCGAGGCAAGCGGCTGCGAACCTTTTACTACGACAACAATAAAGGGGTTGCGGGCTACTTCTCAGAGCGCGGTGATGCGATGCGAAAGGCCTTTCTGCGCACGCCCGTGAACTTTACCCGCATCAGTTCCCGATTTAGCCTTGCGCGCGAGCACCCGATTCTGAACACGATTCGCGCCCATAAAGGTGTGGATTACGCGGCGCCGATGGGAACCCCCATTCAATCGGTGGCGGACGGCACTGTCCTGTTTGTGGGCTGGAAGGGCGGCTACGGGAATGTAATCCAGCTCAAGCATGGACCGACTTACAGTACCTTGTATGGCCATATGTCGAAAGTCGCCCAAGGGCTAACCGCCGGCGGCCATGTCAGTCAGGGTCAGGTCATCGGTTACGTCGGACGCACAGGACTGGCGACCGGCCCGCACTTGCACTTCGAATTTTTAATCAACGGGACGCACTACGATCCGTTGCTGGTGAAATTACCGAACTCACTTCCGCTTGAGCGGCAATATATGGCGGATTTTCGCAAGCAGTCCACGACGCTGCTGACTCGTCTCGACTCCTTGCACGAGCGTAACGAGGAAGATGATAACCGAACGATGGTCGCCAAAGCGGATGACAGCCATCGTGCCAGACGAGACGCTGTCAATAACTGAGCGCGGCGTCTGCACCAGCTTGGAACACACGAAATTATCTAAATGACGCTTTATGTCGGCCTGAGTTCTGGGACCAGCATGGATGGAATCGATGCCGCGCTGGTTGATCTCGCGGGAACCACGATTTCGCTGGTAGCCTATTCAGAAACCCCCTATTCCACGCCACTACGAGCGCTCCTAGAAGCGCTCGTAGGCACGGAAAAATCGCTAAGCGCGGCAGAATTCGGGGCACTGAATGTTCAGATTGGTCAGGAATTTCTGCTGGCCGCGACGAGTTTAATCGTCCGAGCGGGCTACGCGCCGGCGCAAATCGCCGGCATCGGCAGTCACGGGCAAACCGTGTCCCACGGCCCGAAGGGAGAGTTCCCCTATACGCTTCAACTCGGCGATCCCAGCGTAATTGCAGCGGGATCGGAAATCGACACCGTCGCGGATTTCAGGAGTAAAGACGTGGCGCTTGGCGGACAGGGGGCCCCCTTGGTTCCACCGTTCCACCAAGCACTCTTTGGTCTACCTGTTGTCGCCCGCGCGGTGGTTAATGTCGGTGGCATTGCCAACGTCACCCTGTTACCCGGAAATGAGGGCACCGACATCGTCGCGTTCGACACCGGTCCGGGCAACACGCTGCTCGATCAGTGGGTCAAGCTACACCGCAACGAGGCATATGATACAGGCGGAGTTTGGGCGAAATCAGGCGAGACGCAGCCCAAATTGCTCGAAATTTTCCTGAGCGAACCGTATTTTCACCGCTCGCCACCCAAGTCCACCGGCCGGGAAGATTTCAATATGGCATGGGTTCATCGGGCGTTACGCCAGGCTGGCGTCCAGTATCGTCCAGTGGATGTCCAACGAACCCTTCTCGAACTAACCTCGAGGACCATCGTCTCCCAGATTTTGCGATACCTGCCGACCTGCACCCAGCTGGTGCTTTGCGGCGGAGGGGCCCGTAATCCATTGCTGGTCGATACCCTGCGGCAGCTGGCCACCCCTTGGACGGTGAACTTATCGGATGAGTTGGGCGTCCCAGCGAACGCCATCGAGGCAATGGCGTTCGCTTGGCTTGCCTATCGGCGCCTACACGATCTGCCGGGGAATCTCCCTTCCGTCACCGGCGCGTCCCGATCGACCCTGCTGGGCGCCATCTATGCCGCCCGCTAGCAGGAGTATGCTTAAACGGAGAACGAGGATCCGCAACCGCACGTCGTCTGGGCATTTGGATTGCGAATCACGAACTGCGCACCTTCCAAACCTTCGCTGTAATCAATTTCGGCACCCATCAAATACTGGATACTCATCGGGTCGATTAAAAGTTTGACCCCTTGGTTTTCAACCACCGTATCCCCGTCTCCTTCTTTCTGATCGAAGGTGAACCCGTATTGGAAGCCAGAACATCCACCGCCCGAGATAAAGACCCTCAACATGAGCGACTCATCCCCTTCCTCATCGATGAGGTTTTTTACTTTATGAGCCGCCGCGTTGGTGAAATTAAGCGGCGATGGGAAAGACTCGACGTTCAATGTAGGCACTGACATATTGTTTCTCGATAGATTAAAAATTGGCTAGTCGATCTCAGTTTCTTGAGATGATTCACGCAAAGGGGAGTCGAGGCGCAGCGGTTCCGACGCCACTGGCACTATCCTCACCAACTTACCATTCACTTCAGCGCCCATGGCCATTTCGATAAGCGCGTAGTGCACATCTCCTTCCACCCTCGCTTTGGACGCCAGTTCAATGTGGTCCTTGGCATAAACAGATCCCGTAACCGGCCCATCAAGCACCACATAGGGAACCGCCACGTTGCCGTGGATCGAGCCTGTTTCACTCAGGGTCAGCATCCCCGTATCATCTTGATCGGCCGTAACATTTCCCCGGATGGCGCCATTGATATGCAGCCTGCCTGCAAACTTAATATCCCCAACCACCTCGGTCTGGTGGCCGATGATCGAGCTTGCACCCATTTCCCTGCGCTTTTTACGATTGAACATGGCGGATCCCGAATGAACGTGCACAGTTTTCAAAGCATCATTGGCCAAGGCCGGAAGGCTCGGCGTAGGCCACCTTAGGCGGATATGGCGAATAGTCAAGCCTGCACTCGCCATTTTCCTGCCCGCGGCCCCATTTCACCGGCTCGTTGGTGCGGCAGGGTAGACGTCCCCGGGCGCAAACTCACCTCGGGGCCGGGCTTCGACTATGATGGGCGACGCCCGCAAAGCCGACTATCAGGGTTCACATGATGTATCTCTGGATTAAATCGTTTCATCTAATCGCGGTGGTGGCGTGGTTTGCCGGGCTGTTCTATCTCCCCCGCTTGTTCGTTTACCATGCAAGTGCTGAGGATTTGATCGGGATTGCTCGCTTCAAGATCATGGAACGGCGCCTACTCCGAGGAATAACGACACCGGCCGCTACGCTAGCCGTCCTGTTAGGCCTCTGGCTCATCAGCTTCCGGGGTCTAGCTTGGTTCGCCACAACCCGATGGCTGCATCTTAAGCTCGCCCTGGTCTTGGTGCTGCTGATCTATCACGCCTATCTCGGACACCTGACACGCCGGTTTGCGACAGACACAAACAACCACTCCACAACCTTCTACCGATGGTTGAATGAATTTCCGGTCTTAATTCTGGTGGGAGTAGTTATCCTTGCCGAGGTCAAACCCTTCTGAAAAAAAAACTCTCCACTAGATCGCGTTTGTTAATTAGTCTTGAATTAGCTCGAAGTCATCTAGGCGCGCGCCACAATCCGGGCAAAACCAGTTCAACGGCAAATCCGTAAATAGGGTGCCGGGCGGGATCGCTTCATCCGGCAATCCCAGCGCTTCGTCATAAATGAATCCGCAAATAACACACAAATATTTTCGCACGTCGGAAATCTCTTCGTTGTTGTGAGACTCGCCATGCTAGCGTAATTTGTGTGAGCCTTTGTCGTGCGGACACCTCATGTATACCCTCGCTCGATTGCCCAATGTGACTACTCCGATTATTGAAAATACGGCGCGGGTGCCGTTGATACTGACCATCGGCGGAGTGGATCCCAGCGGCGCGGGATTGCAGGCCGACATAGAAACCTGCCTCGCCCTGGGTTGCCACGCACTGCCCATCACGACGGCCATTACCGTACAAAATACCCGGGGCCTGCGCCGGATCATTGCGCTTAGCCGGGAAGACATCCGCGACCAAGCGAATTACCTGCTGGACGATGTCGGACCAATCGCGGCCTGCAAAATAGGCATGTTACCAAGCTTAGACAGCGCACTGGCCGTAGCGGAAATGCTAGATAGGTTACCCAGCACGACGCCGGTCATAATCGATCCTGTGATCACCACAAGCACCGGCGGCCGATTGATGGACAGTGCATTAGAGGAAGCACTGGAAACACTCATTTTCCCCAAGGTAACACTCATCAAACCGAATTTTTCAGAAGCACGCGCGCTGACCGGACAACCCGAACTCGACAGGGCTGGGCGGCTTTTATCGTCTTCGACTGCAAAATGCCGTTATGCCCTTCTGACCGGGGCCGATCAGGGCGCAAGCGGCAGCCTTCGCCATTTGCTTTACCGTGATGGAGAGTTGTTCTCCGAGTACGCGTGGCCCTTATTCATGGGCCAATATCATGGTACGGGTTGCACCCTATCGAGCGCGTTGGCGGCCTTCAGTGCACAAGGCGTCACGACTGAGCGCGCCGTCAGTCTCGCACAGGCATACACTTGGCGGGCAGTTCGTGCAGCAAAATCCGTCGGTGGGGCTCAAGCAATTCCCCACCGCCTAGCCGACCTTGAGGAGCGCCTGTAAATGCATTCGACTCGACTACCTGCGCGCGGCCTGTATGCGCTGACACCGGACGAGCCGGACGACGCGAAACTTATAAATGTTGCCGAGGCCTGTCTCGCGGGCGGTGCCGCGCTGCTCCAGTACAGAGACAAACGCCGCACGTTCGCCGCGCGCAGCGCATTGGCCACAAAATTGCGACTGCTTTGCATCACCTATTGTTGCCCCTTGATCATCAACGACGACGTGGCGTTGGCCCTCGCCTGTGGCGCGGATGGCGTTCATCTCGGCAAGGAAGAGCTTGAATCCTTACCTCTCGCGGGCGTCCACAAGTCGCAACTGCTTATTGGGGTGTCCTGCTACGATTCGATGATTCGCGCTCGAGCGGCCATCTCGGCGGGTGCCGACTATGTCGCGTTCGGAAGCATTTTCAGCTCATCGACCAAACCATCGGCAACGCGTTGCTCGTTCGACCTGTTGCGCGCGGCGAAACAAGAGTTGACCGTACCAATCGTTGCGATCGGCGGGCTAACCCCCGAGAATGGTCGTCAAGTCATTGAGGCCGGCGCCGATTTTCTGGCGGTCATCAATGGGATTTTCGGCCAATCCGACGTTCAGTCGGCGACGGCGCAGTACGTCAGCCTATTTTCCTAAACGGATTTAAATCAATGTTCGAACAGTCGAAGCGTCTTTTCGAAAAAGCCTTGCGGTGCATTCCCGGCGGGGTTAACTCGCCAGTGCGGGCATTCAATGGCGTAGGCGGCAATCCGATTTTTATGGCGCGAGCTGAAGGCGCCCATATGTTTGACGAAGACGGGAACCGTTTCATTGACTACGTCGGCAGCTGGGGACCGATGGTAGTTGGGCATGCCCATCCCGACGTCCGTGCAGCCATCGAAGCACAACTACGACGCGGGGTCAGCTTCGGGACACCGACCGCGCTAGAAACAGAACTAGCCGAACTCGTCTGCGCTGCCATCCCCTCGATCGAGAAAGTGCGGATGGTGAGTTCCGGAACGGAAGCGGCCATGAGCGCTATTCGGCTCGCCCGTGGATACACGGGTCGTTCTCGCATTCTGAAGTTTGAAGGTTGTTATCACGGGCACGCTGATTCCTTGTTGGTGAAAGCAGGTTCGGGGGCTCTTACGCTTGGCATTCCGACCTCACCTGGCGTTCCAGCAGAGCTGGCTAGACTGACGCTGACAGCGACCTATAACGACTTGGCGAGTGTCGAGGCGATCTTCAAGACAATGGGCAACGAAATCGCCGCGGTCATTATCGAACCGATCGCGGGAAACATGAACTGCATTCTGCCGATACCGGGGTTTCTGGAAGGCCTGCGCGCTTTGACGACACAGTACGGCGCTTTGTTCATTTTCGACGAAGTCATGACCGGGTTTCGGGTGCATCGTCATGGTGCCCAAGGATTATTTGGGATAAAACCCGATTTGACGGTCTTGGGAAAAGTGATTGGTGGCGGTTTGCCGGTCGGCGCATTCGGCGGACCTGCGGAAATTATGGACGCTATCGCGCCACTAGGCCCTATTTATCAGGCCGGGACGCTCTCCGGCAATCCGCTCGCAATGGCGAGTGGCAAAGCGACGTTGGAATTATTAAAGGCCCCCTCCTTCTATTCAGCGCTGGGCGAACAAACCAAGAGACTGACCGAGGGACTAGAGGCCGCCGGGTTAAGCACCGGCGTGCCGTTAACCACCACGCACACCGCGGGAATGTTCGGCCTATTTTTCACAAAAGCGAAAACCATTACCCACTATGCACAGGTAAAAGACTGCGACCTAGGACAATTCCAGCGGTTCTACCACGGAATGCTCGCGCGGGGCGTCTATCTTGCACCCTCCGCTTTCGAGGCCGGTTTTGTATCAGCGGCTCATACGACAAAAGACATCGACGCCACGATCGAAGCAGCGGGCGAAACGCTGCGTGAAATCAAGCAAACGGCCTAGCTTCGAACGGCACGAGGGCATCCTCAACGACCGATGAGAATCAAACCTCGGTAAATAATCCGACCCGCAGATTGGTGCCCTCGTATATTTGCTTACCGTCGACTTCCATGCGCGCATCCGCAACGCCCATCACCAACGATCGCTGAACCAGACGCTTTATATCGACGTAGTAGCGGACAACTTTGCGATCGGGGGTCACCTGACCACTGAACTGGATTTCGCTGCCCCCTAACGCGCGTCCCCGTCCCAAACCACCGCGCCAAGCGAGGAAGAAACCGATCATCTGCCACATGGCATCGAGCCCGAGACAACCAGGCATCACCGGATCTCCCTCAAAGTGACACTTGAAAAACCATAAATCGGGGTTGATATCCAATTCCGCAATCATCTCTCCCTTGTTGTATTTCCCCCCGGCATCATCGAGCTTGATTATCCGGTCAAACATCAGCATCGGCGGAAGAGGAAGTTGCGCGTTCCCTGGCCCGAAGAGTTCACCGCGACCGCAGCCGATAAGCTCCTCGTAGGTGTAGGAATGCTTGCGCCGACCGTCGCGCATGATGGGGGCATCGGCATTGATGGGGACAAAGGTCGACATGTAGGAACGCCTATATTTTGCGCAAGATTATATCAGCAACCCTCGATCAGCGGCTGCAGCCGCCGGGTATTTAGCTGAATTTGAGCAATACCTCAGCCAAGGTACCCCGCTCGTCGCTGGACAGTTTAAGCTCGCCTCGATAAACCTCCTCGACGATTTCCTTAACCGTCGCAAGCCCGATCCCATGCCCTTCGATGGATCGGTCCAAGCGAGCGCCACGCTGCATGACTTCAAGCACTTTCCCAGGCGGCAAACCGGGCCCATCATCGCGCACCCGGATCAGCAATCCGGGCCGCCGGCTCGCACCAGAAGTTTGAACACTCAAAACCTCGACGCTCACCGCCGAGCGTGCCCATTTACAGGCGTTATCGGTAAGGTTTCCGAGCATCTCCATCAAGTCACCCTGTGCGCCATAGAAAAGCGCCGCCGCCTCCGCATGGCCGTGAATCGTAACGGGACGCGCATGATAGACCTTACGCAGCGAACTCAGAATTTTCTCTAGAACGGGCGCCACAACGAGCGGCGACACGAGTGCGCCCTGTCCCACAGTGGACGCTCGCTGCAATTGGTATCTTATCGTGCTCGCGAGTTGCTCGAGCGGCTCCTTCAAAATCGGAGCAATCTCGCGAGCCCGAGGATCCGATTCGAGCGTCAAACGAATAACCGCCACCGGCGTTTTAAGGCTATGCGCCAGGTCTCCCAGAGCATTCCGGTAACGCTGAAGATGGGCATCGCGTGCCGCGAGCAGGGCATTCAAATTACCGGCTAGGGCTTGTATTTCAAGCGGGTATTTGCCCTGCAGGAATTGCTGGTCGCCCGACTCAATGGCAAGAAGCTCCTCTGCGATCCGATGAAAAGGACCTAGTCCCCAGCGAAGCGTGAGCGTCTGAATGGTTAGTAGAAAAACTGCCAGAATCCCGAACCATAGCCACATGCTGCGGTGAAACTGATGGATCTGCTTGTGATAGTCGTGTCGCGCCTCACAAGTCTGTAGGGTATAGACATCGAGTGCGCGGCTTCTGTGCGTCTCCCACTGCACAAGATAACTAAGGCAGTAAAGCGACTCTCCGATCGATGAGCGCGTTTTCTCGAAAACGAAATCTCCGGATGCTCGCTTTCCCGGCCATTCAATGGTCGTCCCCAGCATAGAGCTCGAGCGCCAGATGACTTCGCCGTTCACATCAAAAATCTGCGCGTATTGACCCGACTCGGGGATCGATAGAGCCGGCTCCTTGAGCTGATCCCCACGCAGCGGTTGATCCGGGCGATCGAGATCCGCTGATCCGAGAAGAAGAAGAATCTGTCCCTGCAGTTTCGCTTCTATTTCGGCACGCGCGGTCTGCCTGAATCCCTGATCAAGCATCAATGCCGCCGCCGTCATAAAAATGGAGAGTGCCACTCCAGCGAGGATCAGCAACCGGCTATGGAGGGAATGGAACATACGCCAGGAAAGACGCCCGCAGCCCTTTCGAGCTAGGAAGCGGTAGTGGATGGCGCGCGCTCGAATCGAAACCTGTAACCGTGGCCGCGTGCTGTCTCCAACGGATTTAACGTACGTGCGGGATCAAGTTTCTTGCGCAGACGTCCAATGATCACTTCAAGAACATTACTGTCACGGTCTCTGTCGTCTTCGTAAAGATGTTCGCTCAGCTCCGTCTTGCTCACCACGCGTCCCGCGTGCATTAAGAGATATTCGAGTACCCTGTACTCAAAGGCCGTAACATCGATTACTTCGCCGTTCGCTGTTAAAATTTTTGAGGCCGTATCAAGCACATACGGGCCACAACGCAATTTTGGTTCGGTCCAGCGTGCCGCTCGTCTCAGCAGTGCTCGAATCCGGGCCAACAATTCTTCGGTATGAAACGGTTTAACAAGATAATCATCTGCGCCGGTCTCGAGACCCGCAACCTTGTCTTCCCAACTACCACGTGCGGTCAAGATCAGGATGGGGAAAGAGAGTCCCCGACCCCGCCACTGTGTAATCAGATCAATACCTGAAATATCAGGCAATCCGAGATCGACAATTGCCGCGTCGAGGGGATATTCCTGACCACAGAATAGACCTTCCTGGCCCGTAATTGCGGTATCCACAGCGAAACCTTCCGCGCGTAACCGCATCGCAAGACTCTCGCGAAGTTGGCCTTCATCCTCCACCAATAGCAGACGCATGATGCCGAATTACTCTATTTTTCCAGATTTAGGATCGATCACGACCCGACGAACAAGCCCATCATCGAGCAGTATGCGAACTTCATACTCGGTAGCAGGGTTCTCGTACGCTGGACGGACGCTCACCACGCGCCCACCGGTCGAAGCGCGCGCCAATTCCGCAGCACGATCGGCTGCCTGATCTCGCGGCGTGATCTGGAACGCCTGCACCGGCACGGCGAAGTCCGCAGCAAGCAACGCATAGGGGAAGACACCTGATGCAGCGGCACAAAAGAGGACACGCAGAGATCTCATTCGCATACCCACAGGTTATCTCGCGGCTATTATTGACTGGTAGAAACACACTAATCGCTCAGGCGCCATCCGCCTCGGCAATTGCAGCATGATCCCGAGGTAATTAACCGTACCTTAATGAATACCGCTCAGACGGGCCTCATGATTTCGCGAGTGTGCTCTAAAGAAGGGATCATGGCCCGGACCTCAGCCACTTTGGTCACATCGACGTCCGCCATAATGAATCCCGTCTCGGTACCCCCATCGGCGAGCACCTCACCCCAGGGATCGACTATCAAGGAATGACCGAAAGTTCGCCTTCCCCAACGCCGCGTCCCGCACTGGCCAGGGGCGAAGACGAAGCATCCGGTCTCAATAGCCCGCGCACGGACCAGCACATGCCAGTGAGATTTACCGGTCGTGTGGGTAAAAGCAGCGGGGATAGTGATGAAATCCGCACCGGCATTGGCAAGGGCACGATAAAGATAGGGGAATCTGACATCATAGCAAATCGACATCCCAAGCCGTCCCCAAGGGAGCGTGACCACACGGGCACACTCACCCGCAGCCACCGAATTTGACTCCCGGTAATATTCTCCATTGCGCAGACGCACATCAAACAAATGAATTTTGTCGTATTCCGCCAGCGTATCGCCGCTGGCCGATATCAGATAACCACGATTTGCGACCTTGCCATCGGTTCGCTTTATGGTGAGAGAGCCGAGCGAAAAAAATACACCGAGCTCTTGTGCGAGTGCGGCAAATATAGGCAGCGCAGGATGCGCTGCCGCATCGTAGCCACGACTGGTATAGAGATCATCCCGCTCCTCCAGGCATGTGAAATTTTCCGGGAGACAGATCAGCTGCGCACCCGCGGTCGCAGCCTCTCGACTTAAATGAACCGCGAAGCGAATATTTTCGGCGACGTCATCTTCTGCACAATTTTGGATGCACGCGACTTTGAGCAAGGTTGGCATGATGGATGACTATTTCAGCTCAAGGAGTGCTCAGCGACAATTACCCCGTCCTGATCGGCATAGAGATAATCGCCTGGTTTAATCATGATTTCCGCAAAGCGCACGGGCAGGCTCTTATCGCCTTCGCCGCGTCGAACACTCCTACGAGGATTGCTGGCGAGGGCTTTTATGCCGATTGGCAGCGCTCCGAGCGCGGCAACATCGCGCACGCACCCATAGATGAGTAGTCCCGCCCATCCATTCCGTACCGCCAACTCCGCGAGTATATCGCCCACCAGCGCGCAACGCAGCGATCCGCCACCATCGACGACTAAAACTTGTCCATTACCGGGCTGCTCAAGTGTGCCTCTGACCAGGGAGTTATCCTCAAAAACCTTGACGATATATACGGGGCCTTCAAAGGCATATTTGCCACCAAAATCCCTGAACAGGGGCGCTGCCACGCGAAGCGCTTCGCCATGCTTGTCATATAAATCCGCCAGTGCTGCAGTCATTTATTTTTCGCTCCTTGTAACGCTGTACAGTCAGCCCTTAGAGCCCACATCGATTGTTTTTCTTATTGAGCATTCTGGGGTTTGCGGGGACGTTGCCAACCAGCAATCGATTTCTGGCGGACGCGACTAATGACCAGACGGCCCGGCTCGACATTTTCGGTAACGGTCGTCCCCGCGCCGATGGTCGCCCCGCGACCGACGGTCACCGGCGCCACGAGCTGCGTATCAGAACCGATGAATACATCGTCTTCGATAACGGTCTTGTGCTTATGCCCCCCGTCATAATTACAAGTGATAGTCCCCGCGCCGACATTCACGGCGCGCCCAATGTCGGCATCCCCTACATAACTCAGATGATTCACTTTGCTGCCCGAACGTATCTCGGATTTTTTTATCTCAACGAAATTTCCGATATGCACATCATCACCCAAGATTGTCTCTGGTCGAATGCGCGCGAACGGCCCTATCCGGGCTCCTCGACCAATTTGCGCGTTATCAATCACCGTATTGGCAAAAACCTCTACCCCGGCTTCCAGCGTGGAACTGGTGATGACGCAATTAGGTCCGATCACAACACCATCACCGAGGCTTACTTCCCCGATGAAAACGGCGTTGATGTCGATGAGCACATCCTGACCGCAGCTCAATTTGCCACGGACATCCAACCGGGCCGGGTCCATTAAGGTGACACCCCCCGACATGAGTCGCTCCGCCTCAGCGCGCTGATACGCACGCTCAAGGGCTGCCAGCTGCAACCGGTTATTGACACCCGTGACTTCCGTTGGATCCTGAGTTTCCACCCCGATGATTTGAAGCCCGGACTCGACTGCCATCTCAACGCAATCCGTTAGGTAATATTCGCCCTGCGCGTTCTGGTTACCGAGGCGAGGCAGCCATTGATGAAGAAGCCGCCCTTGAACCGCCATTATTCCCGTGTTGACTTCGTTAATAGTAAGTTCCGCGGATGTCGCATCCTTATGCTCAACAATTCGAGCGATATGGCCGTCCTGGTCACGGATGATTCGTCCGTAACCACTCGGATCTGCCAAGCGTACGGTCAGTAGCGAAAATCCGCTCGCCGCCGCGTCGAGTAATTTTCGCAAAGTTTCGACTGATAAAAGGGGTACATCGCCGTAGAGGATAAGGATTAGCGCTTCTGCCGGCAACGCGGGTAACGCCTGCTGGAGGGCGTGGCCCGTACCGAGTTGCTCTCGTTGTTCAATCCAAACGACCGAGCGGTCAGCGTAATAATCTTTCAGCTGGCCGCCACCATGACCATAGATTACCACCGGAAGGCTATCGGTAAGGACGGCGGCCGCATCCAGCACGTGACCGACCAAAGGCTTGCCGGCAATCCGGTGGAGCACCTTAGGCAAGCGTGAATACATGCGCTTACCTTGTCCCGCCGCGAGAATACATACGCAGAGATTCATGTTATTTACGCCTCTTTTGACATACGGTGCGGGAAGACGACGCCGCGCATCGTGCTTCCATCGTAGCAAGTTCATGGCGGCCGTGTATTAGGCGCCGAAGCAGAACCAGCCCGACGTCAGCAGACAAGGAGCGTCACGCTTTTTTTATCGGGTCGAACGGAAGAAAGCGTAGCGCCCACAAAGTGGGCGTTACCATGCGGGTGGGGAGAGGACGTTCAGTTCCTGGCTGCGGCCTCAGCTGCCGCGGCGACGAAGCCGCTCGATTGTCTGCAATTGAGCAGCAAGCTCGGCAAGCTCGGCCTGAGCTTTTGCGACATCGAGCTTGTCAGACCGCGTACGGAGCGCGTCCTCGGCTTCCTGCCTTGCTTTTAGCACGGCCGCCTCGTCCAAGTCGTGTGCTCGGATAGCAGTATCGGAAAGCACCGTAACCACCTTGGGTTGTACTTCGAGCATTCCACCAGACACGTAAAACGCCTGTTGCTCTCCATTCACCAACTGGACTCTTACTTCGCCGGGACTCATACGGGTTAACATCGCGGCATGTCCCGGTGCAATGCCGACCTCGCCGAGGACGGCGGGGGCGAAAACCATCGTCGCCTCACCGGAGAATATCTCGCGTTCCGCACTCACGATATCGACATGTATGGTTGACATGGGACTTCCTTAAACAACGCGGTCAGAGCGTCTTGGCTTTCTCAACAGCGTCTTCGATGGTTCCGACCATGTAAAACGCCTGTTCCGGCAAGTGATCGTATTCTCCCGCCACAATGGCTTTGAAAGCCCGAATGGTATCTTTGAGTGACACATACCGACCCTTCGCGCCCGTGAACACCTCCGCCACAAAATACGGCTGTGAAAGAAAGCGCTGAATTTTGCGGGCACGCGCCACCGTAAGTCTGTCTTCCTCGGACAACTCATCCATGCCCAAAATGGCGATGATGTCCCGCAGTTCCTTGTAGCGCTGCAAGGTGCCTTGCACAGCGCGGGCGGTCTCGTAATGTTCCTGACCAACGACCAGCGGGTCGAGCTGCCGACTGGTCGAATCGAGCGGGTCCACAGCAGGGTAAATGCCGAGTTCGGCGATCTGGCGCGATAACACGACCGTCGCATCAAGATGCGCGAACGTGGTTGCAGGAGAAGGGTCCGTCAAATCATCCGCCGGCACGTACACGGCCTGAATGGAGGTAATCGAACCCGTCTTTGTGGACGTGATCCGTTCCTGCAGACGCCCCATCTCCTCCGCCAGCGTCGGCTGGTAACCCACCGCCGAAGGCATTCGGCCAAGCAACGCGGACACTTCGGTTCCGGCAAGTGTGAAACGATAGATATTGTCGATGAAGAGCAAAACGTCACGCCCTTCGTCGCGAAACTTCTCGGCGAGCGTAAGGCCCGTCAGCGCGACCCTAAGACGATTGCCCGGAGGCTCGTTCATCTGTCCGTACACAAGAGAGACCTTGTCGAGAACGTTGGAATCCTTCATCTCGTGATAGAAGTCATTACCTTCGCGAGTGCGCTCGCCCACCCCGGCAAACACTGAGAAGCCACTGTGTTCGATGGCGATATTCCGGATAAGCTCCATCATATTGACCGTCTTACCCACACCCGCACCACCGAACAAGCCGACTTTACCGCCTTTGGCAAACGGACAAATCAAGTCGATAACCTTGATGCCAGTCTCCAAAAGCTCAGTGGCTGGGGAGAGTTCTGTGAATTTCGGCGCCTCACGATGGATCGACATCCGCTCATCGGTATCAATTGGACCCGCCTCGTCGATCGGCTCGCCGAGCACGTTCATGATCCGACCGAGCGTCTTCTGCCCAACGGGTACGGAAATAGGCGCCCCCGTGTTGGTCACCAACATTCCCCGGCGCAGTCCATCAGTCGAGCCGAGCGCGATCGTGCGGACCACGCCGTCTCCCAACTGCTGCTGAACTTCCAGAGTGGTAGGCACTTCGGATAGTTTTAGCGCGTCGAAAATTTTGGGAACCGCGGCAGTGGGGAACTTCACGTCAATGACGGCCCCAATGATCTGAGAAATGGTTCCTGTGCTCATTCGATTGGTCCTCTATAAAAGGTGCTGTTCAGAAATCAAGGCGTTGGAGATCAGACCGCTGCGGCTCCGCTGACAATTTCAGCAAGCTCTTGTGTGATCGCAGCCTGGCGCGCCTTGTTGTAGATCAATTGTAATTCTTTAATGAGCTTACCCGCGTTGTCGGAGGCGCTCTTCATGGCAACCATACGGGCCGCCTGCTCACATGCAACATTCTCAACCACGCGCTGATAAACCAGCGACTCCGTATAACGAGCGAGCAGATGTTCCATCACGTCCTTGGCTTCCGGTTCGTATATATAGTCCCAGTGATGGGCTAACCCACTATCCGGTCGCGCCTTCAGCGGCAGAATTTGCTCGAGTTCCGGTTTCTGCGTCATCGAATTAACGAAATCATTCGATGCAATAAAAAGCTCATCTATCGTGCCCGCCAAATAGGCATCCAACATGACCTTAACCGTACCGATCAGCTGCTCGACATGCGGTTGATCGCCAAGTCGGCTGACTTGGCCCAGTATATGTCCACCAATTCGCTGGAAGAACTGCGCTGATTTACGACCAATCGTGCAGAACTCGAGCTCTATCTGATCTGCTTGCCAGCGCTTAACCTGCTGGATCAGCATTCGAAAAAGATTGGAGTTGAGCCCTCCGCATAAACCGCGATCGGTCGACACGACAATCACACCTATCCGTTTAACGGGGCGTGCGATCAGAAACGGATGCCTATATTCCGAATTCGCATCGGCGATATGGGCCACTACGTTCCGCATTCTCTCCGCATACGGTCTCGCGGCGCGCATCCGCTCCTGTGCTTTGCGCATCTTACTGGTCGCGACCATTTCCATCGCACGCGTGATTTTCTGCGTGTTTTGGACGCTCGCGATCTTTACCCTGATTTCTTTGCCTACGGCCATGGGAAGTTCCTTGCGTCAGGCGCTACCAGGTTTGAGTCTGCTTGAATTGCAGAATGGCATCCTTGAGCTGACCATCGATGGCGTCCGTGAAATCACCGGTAGCGTTGATTTCTTTCATCAAAGCCGCCTTCGCGCTATTCATGTACCCATGCAGTGCTGCCTCAAAGGCGCTCACCTTCTTGACGTCGACGTCATCAAGGTAGCCCTTGTCGACTGCATACAGCGAGACGGAAAGCTCGGCAACCGAAAGCGGCGAATACTGTTTCTGCTTCATCAATTCCATGACGCGCTGACCGCGATCGAGCTGCTTGCGGGTGGCTTCATCCAGATCTGAGGCAAACTGCGCGAACGCCGCCAGTTCACGATACTGGGCAAGCGCCAAACGCACGCCACCGCCGAGTTTCTTGACGATTTTTGTCTGCGCCGCACCGCCGACACGTGATACCGAGAGACCTGCGTTGATAGCCGGACGGAAACCAGAATTGAAAAGGCTGGTTTCGAGGTAAATCTGACCATCGGTAATCGAGATGACATTGGTCGGCACAAAGGCTGACACGTCTCCGGCCTGTGTTTCAATGATCGGCAGTGCGGTCAAGGATCCCGTTTTACCCTTAATTGCGCCGTTAGACTCACGCTCTACGTAGGCTTCGTTAACGCGCGCGGCGCGTTCCAGCAGACGAGAATGCAGGTAAAAAACGTCTCCGGGATAGGCTTCACGGCCTGGCGGACGACGCAGTAGAAGGGACACTTGCCGATAGGCCCACGCCTGCTTCGTCAGGTCGTCATAAATAATGAGGGCGTCCTGACCGGAGTCTCGGAAGTACTCGCCCATGGCGCAGCCAGAATAGGGCGCAATGTACTGCATGGCGGCCGATTCCGAGGCCGTAGCGGCCACGATAATGGTGTGCGCCATTGCACCGTGTTCTTCTAATTTGCGTATGACGTTCATAATCGACGAGGCTTTCTGCCCGATCGCAACGTAAATACACTTAATGCCGGTATCTTTTTGGTTGATAATGGCATCGATCGCAACCGCAGTCTTTCCGGTTTGGCGATCACCAATAATCAATTCTCGTTGGCCGCGTCCAACCGGCACCATCGCATCGATGGATTTGAGACCCGTCTGGACCGGTTGAGACACCGACTTACGCCAAATGACACCTGGTGCGATCTTTTCGATGGGTGAGCTGAGTGACGTCTCGATGGGCCCCTTACCGTCGATGGGCTGCCCGAGCGCGTTGACCACACGCCCTAGGAGCGCCTCGCCCACGGGCACTTCCAGGATGCGCTTCGTGCAACGCACGACGTCGCCTTCGCGGATATGCTGGTACTCACCCATGATGACGGCGCCGACCGAATCCTGCTCGAGATTCAGCGCAAGCCCGAAAGTCCCGCCTGGAAACTCAATCATTTCTCCGGCCATCACGTCGGAGAGCCCATGGATGCGGGCGATGCCGTCAGACAAGCTGACTACGGTACCTTCGGTACGGGCCTCAACCGGCAGGTCGAACTCCTGAATCTTCTTCTTGATGAGTTCGCTGATTTCAGTAGCGCTGATTTGCATGCGATGTCCTCGTTCCTGCCAGTGGCGTGGCGCCTAAGCGCCCGCGCGACACTGGCTCATTTCCAATTAAACAAATTCGCCAGCTGGTTCAAACCACCCTTGAGGGAAACGTCGAAGACGGTATCCCCGACACGCACGATGGCACCGCCGATAAGCGCTCGGTCGACACGTTGCGTGACACGGACCTCTTTACCGAGTCGTTTCTGAACAGCAGCGGCGACACGCCCTTCCTCGGCAGCATCCAATAGATACGCCGTAACGATTTCCGCGTGGGCTATATTCTCCGCCTCTGCACGCTGACGCTCGAAAACCTGGGCAATCTCCCCAACGATACTGAGTCGCTGTGCGGCACTCAGCACCTTCACGAAGTTGCGAAATGAACCGCTGAACCGCGTATCGCCAAGCTCAAAGAGCAGATCCAGCAGGCGCTGTCGAGCAATTCTCGGATCATGAATAACCCGGCGCATCGCCGGGTCCACGATCACAATAGCCAAGAAGGCTAATGCCTCAGACCATAAGACCACGGCGCCTTCGGCGCTGGCTTGCTCGTAAGCCGCCTGCGCGTAAGGGCGGGCAAGCGTAAGATTCTCTTGCATGGTTGCGTTTCGTCCTAGAGCCGGGCGCCGAGTTTATCCAGCACTTCCCTGTGTTTTTCCAGGTCGACCTCACGCATCAAGATTTGCTCTGCCCCCGCGAGTGCCAGTGTGGCGACCTGCCCGCGCAGGGTCTCACGTGCTTGCTGTATTTCCTGCTCGATCCCGGCGTGTGCCGCTGCGAGCTGGCGTTCACCCTCTTGCCTAGCGGACGCTTTCGCCTGCTCGATCATCTCGTCGACGCGTTTTTGCGCGTTGGCAAGCAAATCTTGGCTCTGCTGTTTTGCGCCATTCAACACTTCCTGCGCGCGACCCTGTGCCTGCACAAGTTCCTGTTGGCCCTTATCCGCGGCAGCCAACCCGTCGGCAATTTTTTTCTGGCGTTCTTCCACCGCTTTCATCAGCGGTGGCCACACGAAACGTGCGGTGAACCAGATAAAAACCGCAAACGAAATAGCCTGCGCGAACATCGTGAAATTGATATTCATCGTTGCAGATTCCCCGGCGCTGAAGGTTTAGTTTGGGACTTAACCCGAAACAACGGCGAGCAGCGGATTGCCGAACGCGAACAGCATGGCGAGACCAACACCGATAATGAAGGACGCGTCAATCAACCCCAAGAGTAAAAAGACCTTGGCCTGTAGCTGTGGGATCAGTTCTGGCTGACGGGCTGCACCTTCGAGAAAGCGCGAGCACATGATGCCCACCCCCACACATGCACCCAAGGCGCCGAGGCCAATCATAAGGCCGATTCCGATACCGGTGAAGGCCTGAATCTGCGCCAGATATTGTAATTTTTCCATATACCTTTCCTTTCTTGTCTTGCTAGGCAGTACGTTGAATCAAATGCGATTTTGGTCAGTGACTTTCATGCGCCATCGCGATGTAAACGATCGTCAACATCATAAAAATGAAAGCTTGAAGCGCCACGATCAAAATGTGAAAAATGGCCCAAGCTACCGACAGTATCGCACCGAAAAAGGTGCCCGCTGCGCCGGTGGAGGCCCACAAACCCAGCAGCAAAAAAATGATCTCGCCGGCATAGATATTGCCATAGAGACGCAGGCTGTGAGAGAGAGGCTTGGAAATATATTCGACCATGTTAAAGAGGAAATTGAACACCCATAGGAACGGGTTGTTACCGAATGGGGCACAAAACAGCTCGTGGAAAAAGCCGCCCACGCCCTTGGCCTTGAAGCTGAAAAAAATCATGAGCAGCCATACCGACAGCGCTAATGCAAAAGTCGTGTTTACATCTGCTGTGGGTACCGAGCGCCAGTGCTCGAATCCAAGAGCATGCTCGTAGACATACGCCATGATGTCGACCGGCAGGAAATCCATTGCGTTCATCATGAGGACCCACACGAAAACGGTGAGGGCCAGCGGCGCCAAGAAGCGAATATCCCCATGGAATATGCTCTTCGCCTGTTCATTCACGAAGTCAATTGCGAGCTCGACAAATGCCTGTCGTCTGGACGGCACACCAGCGGTTGCGCCACTGACAACCCAAGCAAGGAAGCCGAACGAGACCACGCCAAGCAGCAAAGAAGTCACATAGGTATCGACGTGCAGCGTCCAAAAAGGCGTGTCGCCGTGCTTGGCGAGGAACGTCAAGTGGTGCTGGATATACCCTGTCGGGGTCAGCGCAAATTCGGCGTGTTCTGCTGCCATACTGTCTTGAAAATTTAAGTGAATGCCAAGTTCTTGAATTTTTCGGCGACCGCGCCGACCACCCTCATGCGACCGCCCTTCAGACGTTTCGCGTAAACCAAACCGCCAACCATTGGCCCTTCAACGCGAGAATTACGCCAAGCACGAGCGCAGGCCACACCATCGTCGTGCCAAGCCAGCGTGCGACCATGTAAAGCGCCACGCCGGTACAGGCTAACTTAGACATTTCCCCAACGAGAAACGTAGCCGCGGAGAACACCCTGACCTGAGATGCCCTCAGCCAAAGGTAGCCCGCTAGCGCTGCGTTTGGCACCACGACAGCGGCGCCCCCAGCGCCAAGCGAACGGGCGCAATTCGGACCCACCAGCAATGCTAGCAAGCTGGCGAGCACTATCACTCCGCTTTGCAACCCAATCGTTATCGGGAGCGCTTTGGTCCACTTTGGCCGCGTCATCGGCAGCTCAAAGGCGTCTTGCCTTGCAGTGCAATATTGCAGGGGTGGCGGATTGTAGTGAAATCTGTTTCCACCCGTCAAATACTCATCGCGATCAACGGGGACTGGCGCGGCATGGGAAGGCCCTCACGCGGGTCAGCGAATGTGCGCCAAGATGCCGTCAAGTTCGTCCAGCGAGTTATAACGAATGATGAGTTCGCCACGCCCCTTGCGACGGTGCTTGATATTAACTGTAGCGCCGAGCCGTTCACCCAGATCTAACTCAAGTTTCGCGACGTCTGGATTCGCCGGTGGCGCTGGCTCTGCCGTCGTACCACCGGCGAGCACCTGTCGCACTAGCGTTTCCGTCGCCCGCACTGAAAGCCCCCGTGCGGCCACCTGCGCGGCGAGACGCGCTTGGTCGATGACCGGCAACGCGAGAAGGGCCCTGGCGTGGCCCATTTCGATATTTCCTTCTTCGAGTAGATGCCGCGCCTCTGAACCCAACTCCAGTAAGCGCAGAAGGTTAGAAACAGCGGCGCGGGATCTGCCAATAGCATCCGCAACCTCTTGATGGGTCATGCCAAATTCGTTCAGAAGTCGCTGTAATGCCTGAGCTTCCTCCAGAGGATTCAATTGTTCGCGCTGGATGTTCTCGATAAGCGCGATACTCATCACGGTACGGTCAGGGACCATTCTGACAATCGCGGGCAAATCTTGCAGTCCCGCCAGTTGGGCGGCGCGCCAACGACGTTCGCCGGCGATCAATTCATAGCGCCCGCTGTCACCCAGTGGTCGCACAAGGATGGGCTGGACAATCCCTTGCGCCCGAATGGAATCGGCCAACTCCTGCAGCGCTTCCGGCCGCAGCGTGAGGCGCGGCTGGTATTTTCCGCGCTGAATGAGATCCACCGGCAACAAGCGCAGGCTGTCGCCCTGCTGCTCTTCTGGCGTTGGGCGCTCCGCACCAAACCCCAGCAGGGCATCCAACCCTCTTCCGAGCGCACGTTTTTTATTCACGATGGCTAATTCCCCATTCCGAAGCTAGTCTGCAGCCGACGCGAGTCGGACTTCCTCACGCCGCAACATCTCACCCGCCAGCGCGAGATACGCGAGTGCACCACTCGAGGATTTGTCGTAGAGCAGGGCGGGAAGCCCATGACTGGGCGCCTCGGCTAACCGGACGTTCCGCGGAATAATCGTCCGGTAAACCTTCTCACCGAAATGCTGGAGAAGCTGCTGAGACACCTGGTTGGCGAGGTTGTTTCTGGGATCGAACATGGTACGGAGTAAGCCTTCTACCCTAAGATTGGGGTTTAGGACCCGCCTAATTTTCTCAACGGTTTCGAGTAGCGCGGAGATCCCCTCAAGGGCGAAATATTCGCATTGAGTAGGAATAATGACTGCCTGCGCAGCAACCAATGCGTTTACCGTCAGCATATTCAACGATGGCGGGCAATCGATGATGATATAGGCATATTCGTCTTGTACCGACTCAAGCGCCGCGCGAAGACGCAACTCCCGACCGAATTCATCCAGCAGTCCAACCTCCGCTCCGGTCAAATCCCCATTCCCGGGCAATAGGGTGTAACCGGCCTCGGGCGTACGACAGGCCGCATCGCGAACCGCGACACCATTCAGCAGAACGTCGTAGCTGGAAAGCCGTAACTTACGCTTGTCCACGCCACTGCCCATTGTCGCGTTACCCTGCGGATCGAGGTCCACCAACAGTACCGCGCGGCGCGTGGCTGCCAGCGATGCCGCGAGGTTTACGCTGGTAGTAGTCTTGCCGACTCCACCTTTCTGGTTAGCGATCGCGAAAACCTTAGCCATTCACACTACCGAGGGGGTTATGGGGAAATTCGAGAAGAATCCACAGGCGGAAAATTTGGCGTCCGCCGGCAGTGTGCCAATTATGGCACACTCCCGCCGGGCGACTAGCGTCGCGGGGCTAACTACGGGCATGTTAGGACCACAAGATGTCGCGACCGCCAACCTACCACGTTTAATTCGTGGATCTGGCAATCCATTCCGTAGCCGGCCAGGGCACGCACTTCATCTGCTGGGTCTTGTCCTTTCATCGCGAACAACTGAGTCCCCGGCGCCTGTAGCGCCCGCGTTACCTGCACGAACGATGAAATCGAACCAAACGCCCGACAGATAATACCGTCTGGCCGCCGCGCCGGTTGCCAAGCTTCGACTCTGAAAGGAATCACCTCGACGTTAGACAGCCCCAGGGAGATACAGGCCTGCGCCAAAAATCGCGCCCGCTTTGCGCGTGGTTCGACTAGCGAAACAAAGAGCCCCGGCCTGACGCACGCGAGCACCAAGCCGGGCAGGCCCGCTCCGCTGCCTAAATCAGCCAAGGTCGTTTCCGGAATAAACGATAGTACGGATAGACAGTCAGCGAGGTGCTTAGCGATAAATTCGTCAGCTGAATCAACCCCAATGAGATTGGTGATTCGATTCCATTTGAGAACCAGCTCGACATAGCGCGCAAGCAGCGTCTGCTGGGACGCTGTAAGGGCCACATTGACACTCTCCCCCGCGACCCGTACAGCGTTCCGCAGATCCACTGAAATTTGCGCTCAGCCCACTGCCGCTGCGCTAGCGGTTCGCCGCTTGAGATGCACGAGGAGAAGAGAGATCGCTGCCGGTGTAATCCCTGAAATGCGCGCGGCGAGCCCCACTGTATGGGGCCTGTAGCGAGCAAGTTTCGTAACTATTTCGTTAGATAATCCGCGCACGGACGCGTAGTCGAAATCCACGGGCAGTCGCGTATCTTCGTGTCGTCTGGCGTGGGCAATTTCTTCATCTTGCCTGGAAAAATACCCGCAATACCGCGCATGTATTTCGAGTTGTTCAATGACCGCCGGATCGTCAACCCCACTCCCGGCCGCGGGCAAACGCATCAACGTCGCATAATCAATTTCCGGACGCCGCAACAAATCAGCGAGGCTTTGTTCTTTGCGCAATGCTTGCCCGAGGATAGGGATAGCAACCTCGGCAGGCACCCGGTCTGGCGTCACCCAAGTCTCCTCCAATCGGACTTGTTCAGTTTCGAAGAGTTGCCGTTTGTGCGAAAAACATGCCCACCGGGCATCCGTAACAAGCCCGAGTTTCCGACCATGCTCGGTCAGACGCAGGTCGGCGTTGTCTTCCCGCAAGCGCAAACGATATTCAGCCCGACTGGTAAACATGCGATAGGGCTCGGTAGTGCCACGCGTAACGAGATCATCGATCAAAACGCCAATATAGGCTTCCTGTCGTCGAGGATACCACGGCGCTTCCTCGCGAACCCGGAGGGCTGCATTAATCCCCGCAACTAACCCCTGTGCAGCCGCCTCCTCATACCCGGTAGTGCCGTTGATTTGTCCGGCAAAAAATAGGCCTTGAATAGATTTCGTTTCCAACCAAGGGGTAATCTCCCGCGGGTCGAAATAGTCGTACTCAATCGCGTATCCCGGTCGCGTGATATGCGCGGCCTCGAACCCTTTAATCGAGCGAACTAACGCTAACTGAATATCAAAGGGGAGGCTGGTCGAGATCCCGTTGGGATACACCTCGCGCGTCTCCAAGCCTTCTGGCTCGATGAAGATCTGGTGTGCCGCACGATCCGCAAAGCGCATCACCTTATCTTCAATGGACGGGCAGTATCGCGGGCCCGTACTTTCGATCTGCCCGTTATACATCGGTGACCGATCGATCCCACGGCGGATAATTTCGTGCGTCCGATCATTGGTGTGGGTGATATGGCAGACAGTCTGCAAAGGATGATCACTGGCAGCCCCCAGAAAGGAGAACACCGGAACTGGCTGGTCTCCCGCTTGGATTTCAAGCGCGGCGTAGTCGATGGTGTTCCCGTCGATTCGCGGTGGTGTACCTGTCTTAAGGCGACCAACAGGTAACTGGCGTTCGCGTAATCGCTGCGACAGCCGATTGGCTGGGGGCTCACCTGCCCGTCCGGCGGGGTATTGGGCATCACCGACATGGACCAATCCACCTAGGAACGTCCCGACTGTGAGCACCACCGTAGCCGCCCGGAACGTCAGACCCATCTGAGTCACCACGCCGCACACCCGGTCCCCTTCGACAAGCAAATCGTCTACCGCTTGTTGGAATATCGCGAGATGGGGCTGAGTTTCCAACGCCTTGCGGATAAAAGCCCGATAACGACCCCGATCAATCTGCGCCCGGGTCGCCCGCACCGCAGGTCCCTTGCTGGCGTTCAACCTGCGAAAATGGATGCCACAGTGGTCGGCCGCTACGGCCATGATGCCCCCGAGCGCATCGATTTCTCTGACCAAATGGCCCTTGCCAATGCCGCCAATCGCCGGATTGCAGGACATCGCACCAAGCGTCTCGATGCTGTGCGTCAGTAGCAGCGTATGGGCCCCCATGCGCGCGCTGGCAAGCGCCGCTTCGGTCCCCGCGTGACCACCTCCCACCACAATGACGTCAAAAGATTCTGGATAGTTCATAAACCCGGACATTTATTACAGACCTTTGAGTGTCGGAATGGGAGCCCCGTAAGGATAACCGGCCTGTGCGCTGCGACCAACCATCACCTCCGGCCACGGCATGGTTTTCATTCTTTTTTAACTCGGCCACTCGCTTTTTGGTGTCCGCGGGCGCACCGTAACGTGCCCGATTTGCCTCGAAACTGACTGGCGCCGCCGGGGTTGACGGACCCGAATCGCTGTGGAAAATTGCGTCCGTTCTCGGCGCGCCCGCTCAATCGACGACCCTGATTGTCAGTGCCGTACCGTAAATCGTGCGACCTCGCTGAGTTCGCTTGTCGCCGCTCATGCTCATCATTTCGAAGGAAGAGAACATGGAGAATCTGATCGAAGTCTCGAACCTGCGAAAGCAATTCGGTCGCTTGGTAGCCGTGGACGGCGTCTCTTTGACGATTCGCCGGGGGGATGTTTTGGGATTTCTCGGACCGAATGGCGCCGGAAAATCGACCACCATGAAGATGATAACGGGGTTTTTAACGCCGACTAGCGGCACCATCAAAGTTTGCGGCACAAACCTCGCCACCGCCCCCTTGGCCGCTAAAGCGCGCATCGGTTACCTACCAGAGGGCGCCCCCGCCTACAGCGACATGACCCCGGCCAGCTTCCTAGATTTTATCGCCGATATCCGTGGCCTGAATCGAGCGACAAAAGTCGCCAGAATCCGGGAGGTCGTGGCCCGCATCCACCTCGAAGGGGTACTCACACAGTCCATTGATACGTTATCGAAAGGCTTCAAACGCCGCGTTGGACTCGCTCAGGCGATCCTGCATGACCCTGACATCTTAATCATGGATGAACCGACCGACGGGCTGGACCCCAATCAAAAACATGAAGTCCGAACACTAATCCGGGAAATGGCGCCAACTAAAGGCATCATTATTTCGACGCACAATCTCGAGGAAGTCGACGCCGTCTGCACAAAGGCCGTCATCATCGCAAATGGTCGTCTGCTCTTCACAGGGTCGCCTAGCGAACTGGAGGCACGGTCACGCTACCATAACGCGGTAACCCTCGGCGTCGACCCTGCACAGGCCGAGGAAATTGCCGCCGATCTGCGCGCACTGCCGCAAATCGCAGCCGTCGACGTAGTTAGCCGAGCGACGGGCAGCACGTTTCTAACCGCAATACCCAAAGATCAAAAGCCACTATTTGCCTTGGTCCAACAGTTCATCATCGATCAAAAATGGTCTGTCCGCGAAATGTTTGTGGAAAATGGTCGCCTTGACGAAGTCTTTCGATCGATCACCACCAACGTCATCCGCCATAGCGTGGAGGAGAATCTCTCGTGAAAAAGCTTTTGACGCTCATGTGCCGCGAATTTGCTGGCTACTTTGCCACACCTGTCGCCTATGTCTTTATCGTAATTTTTCTATTCCTGACTGGCATTTTTACTTTTTACGTCGGCGGTTTTTACGAACGAAATCAAGCTGATCTCGAGCCGTTTTTCCGTTACCTGCCTTGGTTATACATGCTATTGATCCCCGCTATTTCTATGCGCCTGTGGTCAGAAGAGCGCAAGTCGGGAACGATTGAATTATTGATGACGCTGCCGATTTCTCTCATGGACGCCGTACTCGGCAAATTTTTCGCCGCGTGGTTATTTACTGCTCTTGCACTAACGCTGACTTTTCCACTGTGGCTGACCGTTAATTATCTCGGCGAACCTGACAATGCCGTTATCGCCGGCGGCTATTTGGGAAGTCTCCTCATGGCCGGAGGATTCCTAGCGATTGGTTCCTGCGTCTCTGCATTGACGAAAAATCAAGTGATCGCCTTTGTAACTAGCTTCGTCATCTGTTTTGCTTTCAATCTGAGTGGCTTTCCGATCGTCCTCGATTTCTTCCACGGGTGGGCACCTCATGCCGTTATCGACACGATTAGCTCGTTCAGTTTTTTAACACACGCCAATTCGATACAAAAAGGCGTGCTTGATCTACGCGACGTTATCTACTTTGTTTCCCTGATAGGGGTTTTTCTTTACGCCAACATGTTGGCTATCGACGTCAAAAAAGGCAGCTAGTCATGAATAGAAGCCAACATATTTTTTTCACTCTGGCCGCTTTTTTGGTTTTTTTTGGCATCAACATCGTTGCGAACCAGACACTCACCGGAGTTAGAATTGACTTCACCAGCGGGCGACTCTTCACGTTATCCGCGGGAAGTCGCGGCATTATTTCAAGAATCGACGAACCCGTTACCTTGCGGCTCTATTTTTCGGCACGCCAGCTCGCAGACGTCCCGCAATTGCTCAACTACGGCAAACGAGTTCGCGACTTACTTGAAGCTTACGCGGCTGAAAGCAAAGGTAAGATAAAAATCCAAATCATTGACCCCGAGCCGTTTTCGGAGGCAGAGGATCAAGCGGTCGGTTACGGTGTTCAGCAACTCCCGATCAGTGCCAATGGAGAGGTGGGATATCTCGGCCTAGTCGGAACAAATGCAGTCGATCAGGAAACACCGATTCCTTATCTCAATCCGGAACGTGAAGACGCCCTCGAGTATGAGATTACGAAGCTCATTTACAATTTGAACAACCCCAAAAAACGAGTGGTCGGTGTGTTGTCAGACTTGCCGGTTCTAGGCGGAAGCCCTGATCCGAAAACCGGTCAACCTACCAGTGGATGGATGAGCTTTGAACAATTAAAAGAGTTCTTTACGCTACGACTAGTTTCGAGAGATGTCGATAAAATTGACCCGGATATTGATACCTTAATTCTCGTCCATCCGAAGGACCTGCCAGACAAGACACTGTATGCGCTAGACCAGTTCGTTCTAGGTGGCGGCAAGGCTATCGTATTTGTTGATCCAATGGCGGAAGAAGATCGCGCCGCACAAGATCCGAGCAATCCGATGGTGATGCCTAAAATCGATTCAGGGATGCCTAAGCTGTTCGAGAAGTGGGGGATCAGCATGGCACCGGACCAAATTGCCGGAGATCTCGATGCTGCTGTCCGTGTCACGGTGAATAGTAGCCGCGGCCCGCAGGAAGTGAATTATCTGCCCTGGCTCAGCCTTACCGATCTTCAATTGAATCGCGAAGATTTCGTTACGAGTCAATTGAAATCCGTGAATATGGGTGCAGCGGGGATCCTTGAACATCGGAAAGAGGCCAAAACGACGTTTACGCCGCTGCTGACCACGAGTCCTCATGCCGGGATTCTATCGCGAGACACCCTGATGTTCGTACGCGATCCGGCTGCTCTCCTGCAGAATTTTAAAGCTAATAGATCAAATCTAACGCTTGCAGCGCGAATCTCTGGCATCGTGGAAACCGCGTTTCCCGAAGGCGCTCCGAAGGACGTGAAAGCCACCACGTCGCAACTGAAAATTTCCCCTAAGCCCATCAACGTCATTGTCGTTGCTGATACGGACGTTCTCGCTGATCGTTTCTGGGTCCGAGTGGAGCGCTTCCTCAACGTGCAGGTGCCCAAACCGTTCGCGAACAATGCCGATTTCCTTATTAATTCGGTAGATAATCTGGGGGGTAATGATGATCTCATCAGCTTGCGCAGTCGTGGGCATTATACGCGACCGTTCAAAGTCGTTGAGGCTATTCAGCGGGAAGCGGAGACGGCCTATCGCGAGCAGGAACAAGCCCTTCAGTCCAAACTCAAAGAGACAGAAACTAAATTACGGGAACTGCAGGCAAAACCCGCTGCCACGGGGGAAGCTCTCCTAACGGCGGAGCAGCGCAAAGAAATCGACGTATTCCGGGAGGAGCAGTTGAAAACGCGGAAGCAATTACGTGCCGTGCAGCATGCTTTGCAGAAAAACATTGAACACCTCGGTACCGTGCTGAAATTTGTCAATATTGGTGCTATCCCGCTACTGCTATCGTTGTTTGCGATAGGCGGTGTCGTTTTTCGTAGTCGCCGCGCGTAGCCGGAGGTTGTTTCCGTGATGAATTCCCGCACGCTAATTATGTTGTCCCTAGTCATATTCGTCTTGGGCTGCGCTTGGTATGTCGTTGAGCAACAGAACTTCACGACTGAACTGGCGGTGCCGCTTCTTTATCCTCGATTACTTGACCGCGCGGGCGATGCCAAAGAAATCCTGGTTGAATCAGCGGTAGGAACTGTCACGGTCAGCCGCCGCAATGGAAATTGGATGGTCAATGAACTGGATGGCTACCCCGCAGCCGTCGCGGTCATCAGACGGGCACTGATGGAGATCGCGGCTCTGCACATCGTCGAGGTTAAAACCAATAGACCCGACAAATACCCGGTATTGGGCGTAGAAGGACGCCCACTGAAGCGGTCACAGGTAGGGATAGTCAAAATCATGGATGAAAAAGACGCGTCCATAGTCGACTTGGTGATCGGCAAGGAACGCGTCGCACAGACGCCCGGTAGCAGCGGTAACTATGTCCGCCGAAATGGTGAAGCGAATGCCTACCTTGCGGAAGGCGAACTTCGGTTAGGCAGCAACCCGACCGACTGGGTAAACACGGAGATCGTGGATCTCGATGCGACGCGTATACAAAGAGTCGTGCTGCAGCCGGATAAGGGCGAAGCCATCGTTGTCGACAGGGCCGACCCCAAGGCGACTTCCTTTACGCTCCAAAACATTCCAGAAGGTCAGGAAGTTTCGGCAAGTACGACCGTCTCGGGGATTGGGAGCTTAATGCTCCAGACGAAATTCGAAAAGGTCGTGAAGGCGGCAGCCGTGGCTTCCGGAACGCCGCGGGCCATCGCCACAGTCGAAACGTTCGATGGTCTGGTAGGCATCATCAGCTATTTCCCACGTGAAAAAGTGGCTTATGTGACGCTCAAATTCACGCAATCGGCCGGTAAATCAAGCGCAGACTTGGCGAAGGAGATCGCGACGCTCAATGCCCGTGTTGGCGGCTGGGCGTATGTGCTCCCTGAAGACAAAGCCAATCTGTTGAAAACCCGGTTTTCGGAACTCGTACAAAAGAAAGCGCGACAGGGAAGGACGCCCGTCAAGGCGACCATGCCGGCCGGCCATTAACCCCTAGCCCATTGCGGTCTCAGTGCCGAACATTTGTCGGATGGAGGCTCGGCGAGGCCGTCGTAAACTGGCGCAGTACGTGCCAGGCATGGGCGCTACCGACCTCTCTCCAGAGCTGGTAGGCATTCATGGCGTCGATGCAAGGGGTATCCTGCTGGAGCTCACGTAGGGTGTGCAGGACATCCAGAAGCTCGACGAACTGATCGGCGAGCGCCGCATGGATTTTCCGTTCGGATGACTCCGGTTCAATTGCCGCGTATTCTCGATAGGCATTAACACCCATCTGAACGAAATGGGTAATGGGGATCCCCTTGCGGATCGCGTGTTCTGGAAACAAGCCCGAGAACAGAAGGCTCTCGTCGCCAACCGCGAGCAACGCCTGCTTTGATGCTTGCCAGTTATCCGCCAAGCGTTCGACAAATGCCTTGGCATCCTGCTGAACATTACTGCCAGGGATTCCGATGGCTTGGGCCAATAGCCTCAAGAGATAGTCTTCTACAGGAGGAGACAGATAGACCCGGGCCACGTGTTGAGCTTCGGTCAAGAGCGCCCGCCAACCTGTTAGTTCCGCTAATTGTAGTTCACTTGATTGCATTCATCCCACCTCATCGGTATGGCTTCCTAGCGGCGTTGCAAGGGCAAACTTGAGGCATGACGCGACACCGGTCACGACGACCGGCTATACTTGACCGGCATCGCGCCGGCACAGACAGGTGCGTTAATAAGTAGCATTAAATCATGGCCTTAAGCCCGAATTCCCCGCGCACATTTCAGGATCTGATTTTTCGTTTGCAAACCTTCTGGGCCAGCAGGGGATGTGTAGTCGCGCAGCCCTACGATATGGAAATGGGCGCCGGCACGTTTCATCCCTGCACCTTTCTCCGTGCTATCGGTCCAGAGCCTTGGCGTGCGGCGTACGTACAGCCGTCGCGGCGACCGACCGATGGTCGCTACGGGCAGAATCCCAATCGTTTGCAGCACTATTACCAGTTCCAGGTGATCATCAAACCTTCGCCGCCGGATCTGCAGGCGCTTTACCTCGCGTCACTAATCGAGCTGGGCATCGATCCTCGCGTTCATGACATCCGTTTCGTTGAAGACAACTGGGAGTCGCCGACGCTGGGGGCATGGGGCCTAGGGTGGGAAGTTTGGCTGAACGGAATGGAAATCACGCAATTCACTTATTTCCAGCAAGTCGGCGGACTGGATTGCCGCCCCGTTTCTGGCGAAATCACCTACGGGCTCGAACGAATCGCGATGTACCTCCAGGGTGTCGATTCGGTATTCGATCTACGCTGGAACGAACACCCCGAATTATCGGTAACTTACGGGGATATCTACCATCAGAACGAAGTCGAGATGTCGACCTACAACTTCGAACAGGCCAATGTCGAGAACCTATTCGATTGGTTCAATCGCTGTGAGGGTGAAGCCACCCGTCTTATAGAAAAAAATCTCCCGTTACCTGCCTATGAAATGATGGTAAAGGCCTCACATACGTTCAACCTATTGGATGCACGGCGAGCGATTTCGGTCACCGAACGCCAACGTTACATCCTGCGGGTACGCGCCCTAGCACGACAAATTGCAGAAGCGTATTACGCTGCCCGTGAGTCGTTGGGCTTTCCGATGCTAAAAACCGTGGATGCGCAGAGATGAGTAAGGCTGATCTACTGGTAGAAATAGGCACGGAAGAACTCCCGCCTAAAGCCCTGCTGACGCTGTCACAGTGCTTCGGAGCGGAGATGGAGAACCGACTGCGTAACAGTGGCTTGCAGTTTGGCCCGGTAGATACCTACGCAACGCCAAGGCGACTTGCCCTAATTATCCGCGCCCTCGAACG
Source organism: uncultured Pseudomonadota bacterium (assembly GCA_903825645.1). Classification (GTDB taxonomy): domain Bacteria; phylum Pseudomonadota; class Gammaproteobacteria; genus CAIKBL01. The sequence continues at coordinate 33,930 of CAIKBL010000064.1, forward strand.
TTCACAGGCTACGCAAGCCGTGGAACGTCGCGGACCCGCGATAACAGCAGCCTTTGCGGCTGACGGTCAGCCTAGCCAAGCTGCACTCGGATTTGCCCGCTCCTGCGGTATCGGTATTGATGAACTTGCCCGCCTTAAAACGGAAAAAGGGGAATGGCTGGTCCATCGTGCGCAGCAGGCTGGCCGCCCCACACGGGATCTCCTACCCGAAATCATAAACGCAGCGTTATCCGCATTACCTATCCCTAAGCGAATGCGCTGGGGCGCCCGTGATGAGGAATTTGTCCGTCCTGTGCACTGGGTCGTGATTCTGCATGGAGAGGATGTCATTCCCGCCGAGGTACTTGGAATTGCCAGCGGTAACGAAACGCGTGGCCACCGCTTCATGGGAACGCCCCATATTACCCTCGCATCCCCCGAAGAATATGTGGTCCGTCTCGCGCAAGAAGGTCGAGTGCTCGTCGATTTCGCGCAGCGGCGCGCTCGCATTGAAGAGCTAACCCGCGTGGCTGCCGAGGCTCTAGGATGTCGGGCAATTTTTGACGCCGCTCTTATGGATGAAGTCACTGCGTTGGTCGAATGGCCGGCCCCAATCGTTGGAACCTTCGATGCACACTTTCTGCAAGTTCCCCGCGAGGCATTGATTGCGACGATGCAGGGAAATCAGAAATATTTTCCGCTTGAAGCTGCAGATGGCTCGCTGAGCAACCAATTCATCACTATCAGTAACATTGAGAGCTTAGAGCCCACGCTAGTCAGGGATGGAAACGAACGGGTCATCCGACCACGGCTCAGTGATGCCGCTTTTTTCCTCGAAAAAGATCGGAAAACGTCGCTTGTGGCGCGGACCACTCAGCTGGGCAATATTATTTTCGAGCGGCGCCTTGGCAGCATTCTTCAAAAGTCAGAGCGGTTGGTCCAACTGGCAGCGAGACTCGCGCCCCTGTTTGGTGCTGATGTGGATGAGGCGAGCCGGGCAGCACTACTGTCACGCTGCGATCTTGTCACTGAAATGGTCGGCGAATTTCCCGAATTACAAGGCACCATGGGTCGTTACTATGCGGCTGGTGACGGGGAGTTACCGCAGATTGCGCAAGCGCTCGGCGAATTCTATCAACCTCGCTATGCGGGTGATGCTATTCCGGTCACGCCGATAGGGCGCACGATTGCTTGCGCCGATCGGTTAGATACACTCATTGGGATTTTCAGCGTAGGAGGAGCGCCCACCGGGGACAAAGATCCCTACGCATTACGACGTGCCGCACTTGGGTGTTTGAGGATTTGCATTGAAGCTGACGCCTCAATCGATCTCAAATCAGCGCTGGTGTGTGCGGCGGAAGGGTATGGCAACGAGGCGGCAGATCAGGTCCCGATTGTTCTGAATTTTATCTTCGACCGCGCGCGCGGTTATCTTTCGGGTCAAGGTTTTGAAGGAAGCGTAGTGGAATCGGTGCTGTGTACTCATCCCAATGTACCCCTAGATCTGGTGCGGCGAGTAGCCGCAGTGGCAGCCTTCACACAGATGCCAGAGGCAATCACGCTGAGTGCTGCCAATAAGCGTATCGCCAATATCCTGCGAAAAACGGGGAGCGACCAAAGTCCCGGAAATCCGTCCATCCTCTGTGAGCCCGCAGAGGTCGCGCTGGCTCAATTGGTGGCAGACACCGCCAACCGTAGTGCAGATGATCTTGCGCACGGAAACTATACCGCCTACCTACAACGCCTTGCGGCATTGAATGAGCCGATCAATGCTTTTTTTGACGCCGTACTTGTCATGGCCGAAGATCCCGCGCTGCGATCGGCGCGCTTGTCACTACTCAGGAAAATCCACGGAATGTTTCTACGGGTGGCGGATATTGGGCAGGTCGCGGCCTGATTAATGAGGCCTAGACTGCTTATCGTCGATCGGGATGGTGTGATCAACGAAGATTCCCCCGGTTTTATCAAAGCGCCGCAAGAGTGGATTCCGCTGCCGGGCAGTCTTCATGCGCTAGGGGTAGCTACTCGCGCAGGATTTAAAATATCGATCGTGTCCAATCAATCCGGGCTAGCAAGGGGCCTTTTCAAGATAGAGGACCTTCACCGCATCCACGCACGTCTGCTGCGCGAAGTAGCACAACACGGAGGTATTATTGATGCCATTTTTTATTGTCCACACGGACCACAAGACCGCTGCGGCTGCCGTAAGCCTCAACCCGGGATGGTCCGGGCCGCAGCAGCACGCAGTGGGCTCGCATTAGCCGATGCCGTGATGATCGGAGACAGGGAGAGCGACGTGACAGCAGCTAGGGCAGCGGGGGTATTACCGGTCTTGGTATGCACCGGCCACGGGGCACAGGCGGCAAAACTGATCCGTCGCGAAGACGACTTATGCGTCTACCCCGATCTTGCCTACGCCATCAATGCACTCTGTGCGCGGTCGACATGATCATCCATTTACGTGCGTTGCTATTTTATCTGGGACTAGCGCCGGTAACCGTCCTGTTCTGTACGCTTGGCATCATTCTCCTACCATTGCCACGGCGGGCGCGCTATCACACCATTATTCAATGGTCCCGCTTTTCTTTATGGTGGCTCCGAATCACTTGTGGACTTCGCTGGAGGGTCACCGGAAAAGAGCACATCACCTCGGCGCCGGGCGTTATTTTCTGCAAACACCAATCTGCATGGGAAACCATGTCGATGCAGTTTATCTTCCCCGCGCACTGCCAAGTCGTAAAAAAAGAACTGCTTTGGGTCCCCTTCTTTGGTTGGGGACTTGCCTGCCTTAACCCCATTGCGATCGATCGTTCGGCAGGAACAAGAGCTCTGCGCGTGGTGTTGACCGAAGGAAAACGTCGAATCGCGCAAGGTTGGTGGGTCCTTATTTTTCCAGAAGGGACCCGCGTGCCGATTGAAAAGTCCGGCCGTTATTCGGCAAGTGGGGCCGCGCTCGCTATCCAGGCAAAATGTCCGTTAGTACCGGTCGCGCACAACGCAGGATTGTTCTGGTCTCGCCAAGCCTTACGTAAAACCTCGGGCGTGATTGATGTCGTAATAGGTCCGCCGATCATGCCGGGGCACTACTCCGCGGCGGAGTTGACGCGTGAGGCTGAGGCTTGGATCGAAAAGACCTGTCGACAATTACCACCCTTTTCCGAGTAACTGGACGAGAAAGGCTTAAGCTTCTTGCGATAGCTGGATAAGAACGCACTTGAACGAACCCGACCATAACAGAAGGATTTCGCACCATGCCGGATTCCATTGACAGCCAATATCCGCGCGCACGTCCACGTCGTATGCGTGCCGCCGACTTTTCCAGACGATTAATGCGGGAGAATAAACTCACGGTAGATGATCTCATCGGGCCGGTGTTCGTCTGTGAAGGTGTTTCTCGGCGTGAACCGATATCGAGCATGCCGGGCATTGAAAGAATTAGCCTGGACCTGCTTTCAAAGGTCGCGCGCGAATACGAGTCATTGAGGATCCCCGCCATGGCGTTGTTCCCTGCGACGCCTGCCGAGCGGAAAACACTTGACGGACGAGAAGCCTACAATCCGGATGGACTCATACAACGCGCGATCAAGGTGGTCAAAGACGCAGCACCTGAGCTCGGCGTGATAACGGACGTTGCTCTCGACCCCTTTACCACCCATGGACATGATGGTGTCGTCGATGAAAAGGGCTATGTCCTGAACGACGTCACCCTTGAGATCCTGATAAAGCAAGCGCTGTCACAGGCACAGGCCGGCGTGGATGTGGTCGCCCCTTCGGACATGATGGATGGTCGAATCGGAAAAATTCGCGACGCACTCGAAGCTTCGGGGTTTACCAATACGCGCATTTTGGCGTATTCCGCAAAATATGCTTCAGCGTTCTATGGACCTTTTCGAGATGCCGTCGGCTCCACCGGCAACCTTGGCAAAGGCGGAAAGGAAACCTACCAAATGGACCCGGCGAACGGTGACGAAGCGCTCCGAGAGGTCGCGCTCGACATTGCGGAGGGAGCGGATATGGTGATGGTTAAGCCTGGGCTCCCCTATATCGACATTGTCCGACGCATCAAGGACGCGACCGGCATGCCCACTTATGCGTATCAGGTCAGCGGAGAATACGCGATGTACAAAGCCGTCGCGCAGGCAGGCTGGCTTGAGGAGCGCGCCATCGTTCTCGAAACGATGCTCGCGTTCAAACGCGCAGGTGCGGACGGCGTACTGACGTATTTCGCACCGCAGATAGCGCGTTGGTTGAATTCCTAGGTCTGGTGAGCCCGTGCGAGGCTAAACATCCATGCCTAATTCTTTTATTTTACGTGTGAGCGTGTTGCGACCCCAACCGAGCAGGCGTGCGGCATCGTGACGACGTCCGTGTGTTTTCGCGAGCGCCACCAAAATCATTGCACGTTCAAATTTCGGTAGGGCGTCTTCGAGAATGGGCACCGTTGAGGCCGTTGAGTACTGTTCTGCCCAGCGCCGAAGCGCCAATTCCCAATCTTCGCCCGACCGATCTCCATCCGGCATTTGATTGTTTTCGAGAAATTCACGCGGCAAATCAGCGCGTTCGATGAGTTGTGCAGGCGCCATGATACTTACCCGCCGACACACATTCTCAAGCTGGCGCACGTTACCCGGCCACGGAAACGTACGAAAGGCATCAAGTGCGGAGGGAGAAAGACGTTTGGGCTCGATATCGATTTCCTGAGCTGTTGTCCGGAGAAAAAAAGTCGCGAGCTCTGGAATATCTTCCTTACGGTCCCGCAAAGGTGGGAGCTGCAAACGGATCACGTTAAGCCGATGGAATAAATCCTCACGGAAGCCCCCCGCTTCGACTCGACGCTCAAGATCTTGGTGGGTTGCGGCGATCACTCTGACATCCACATGTACGGGTTGATGACCGCCCACTCGATAAAAATCACCTTCCGCAAGCACTCTTAACAACCGTGTCTGAAGTTCGGCAGGCATGTCACCAATTTCATCCAGAAACAACGTCCCCCCGTTCGCCTGTTCGAAGCGGCCGGTCCGTTGACCCGTCGCCCCCGTAAATGAACCTCGCTCGTGACCAAAGAGCTCAGATTCAAGCAAATCGCGAGGAATGGCGGCTGTATTCAACGCGATGAATGGCCGATTTGCGCGCGGAGAGTGGCGGTGCAGAGCTCGTGCCACCAACTCCTTGCCTGTGCCTGATTCACCCGTCAGAAGCACCGTCATGTGGGATTTCGAGAGTCGACCTATCGCACGAAACACTTCCTGCATGGCAGGTGCGGAGCCGATAATTTCAGAGGTTAGGGGCAATTCCGGTAAGGGGGCGACCCCGCGCTCGCGCCGTCCCTCCAGTGCCGAAGAGACCGCTCGTCGTACAATCGTCACAGCCTCATCCACATCGAATGGCTTTGGCAAATATTCGAAAGCGCCCCCTTGAAATGCGGCCACGGCGCGATCCAGATCTGCATAGGCCGTCATGATAATGACCGGCACACCCTTATTGAGGGCCTGCACCACCTCTAACAACTGCAGACCGTCCATACCTGGCATGCGAATGTCTGTGATGATGGCTGCCGGTGTTTCGCGTTTCAATCGAAGTAAAACCTTATCCGCCGAATCAAAACAGCGCGGGACAAACTCCGCTTGTGATAAGGCTTTTTCGAGTACCCAGCGGATTGCATGATCGTCATCAACGATCCAGACTTCTTCCGGCATAGTCATACTAAGCTCCTCACCGGCAACCATACGGTGAAAACCGTATTGCCGGGGACACTGGAAAATTCGATCAAGCCGCCATGTCGATGCACAAGCGATTGTGCGATCGGTAGTCCAAGCCCAGATCCCTCCGCTCGCCCAGAGACCATCGGAAAAAAGATAGTGTCCACAAGCTCTGCCGCAACACCAGCACCATCGTCATGAATATCCGTTCGCAGCACCAACCGGTGCAGTTCACTGCCAATCGTGCATTGTCGCTGCACGCGCGTTCTAAGGACGACCTTCCCGCCGCGACTATTGAGCGCCTGTACTGCATTCCTAACGAGATTCAGAAAGGCTTGGACCAACATGTCTCGGTCCGCCAACAACGCAGGCAGGCTCGGATCGTAATCGCGATGAATAGTGACGGGCACCGTTAGCTCCGCTTTCACCACCTGGCGCACATGCTCGAGAATTTCGTGAATATTGCATGGCGCCGGTTGTAAGTGAGTCCGAGGACCTAGCATTCGGTCGACGAGCTTACGCAGCCGATCGGCTTCACCGATGATGATCTGGGTGTACTCTCTCTGACGAATATCCGGAAGCTCTCGCTCCAACAGTTGCGCCGCGCCACGAATTCCGCCCAAAGGATTTTTGACTTCGTGTGCGAGGCCTCGCATGAAGGCGGTACTGATTTGATTCTCTAGCATGCGGTTTTCTTCGGCCTGAATGCGCTGCTGCCGCTCGTTACTCGTAACCTCAAGGACTACGCCGGCAGGCTTGTTCGAACCGTTCGACCATGCCGAAATCGTACAATCCACATTGATGGTCTCTTGGTTTACCTGAGTTAAGACTAAATCGCGCTCCGTAAACGATCGGCCGTCTTTCAGTACTTCAAGCATTGCCGTACGGAGACCGTTGTTGGCCGGGAAAAGTCTCTCGACAGATGTACCCTGCAACTTAGTAGAACTGGTAGTAATCAGCGCTTCCGCAGCAAGATTAACTTCAATCAGCATTAGCTGAGTGTCGAGCACAATAATGGCGGTGGCCAAGTGATTTAGGAGATTGCGCGGTTCCGGTCTCTCATTCATCTGAGTTTTCCTCTTTTCGCGCAGAATCCTGCTCTGTACTGACGCACCTTTATAGAGCGATCATCATCCATTCTTCCATCCCATTGCTCACGTTAATTAGAAGTAATTTGCAGTGTGGACACACCACATCATCCGCGGAATCCCTGGGTTTGATAGACCTACACGGCAAATCTCATCTAGGCGCGTCAACTTCGTATCTTTCCACTTGCAGGAATCAGACCAGATCGCTTGAGGAGTAATGACGACGGAGGCGCTTCAAATGTGAACCAAACAAGCGCGTAACGGGCAGGAAGGATAGAATCCGACCGTTTCAACGGGTGTGGCGTTGAGACAAGAATAAAGTCGAGCGCCGTGTACAAGCGACGATCGACCCTGGGAAACCGGCAGCGCAAGACAGCGAAAACAAGGCGGGTGCATCACCCGAAGACAACCAAGGTCTTCGAGCGGGGCAAGGCAGGCGTGTGGATGCAGAGACAACAAACCCCCGGATTCGGGGGCTTGTCGCATACCTTGGCAGCCGAGATCAGCAGCTGTAATACATATCGAACTCAAGGGGATGAGGGGTCATGCGGAAACGCGTGACTTCCTGCATCTTGAGCTCAATGTAAGCGTCGATAGTGTCATCCGTAAACACCCCACCCGCCTTCAAGAACTCCCGATCTTTATCGAGACAATCCAGTGCTTGATCAAGCGAATGACAGACCGTCGGAATATGCTTCGCCTCTTCCGGTTCAAGATCGTAAAGATCCTTATCCATCGGAGCGCCCGGATCGATCTTGTTCTTGATACCGTCGAGACCGGCCATCAACATCGCGGCGAAGGCGAAATAGGGATTCGCGGTACAGTCTGGGAATCGGACTTCGATCCGACGCCCCTTCGGATTGGAGATCCAAGGTATACGAATCGACGCGGAGCGGTTGCGGGCGGAATAGGCCAGCATGGTAGGAGCCTCAAAACCAGGCACGAGACGTTTGTAGCTATTGGTAGATGCGTTCGTAAACGCATTAATCGCTCGGGCATGTTTAATAATGCCACCGATGTAATTGAGCGCTAACTCAGACAAGCCGCCGTAACGATCGCCAGGGAAAAGGTTTTGCCCTCCCTTTGCAAGCGATTGATGGCAGTGCATACCGCTGCCGTTGTCACCCACCAGCGGTTTCGGCATAAAGGTGGCTGTTTTGCCGAAGCTGTGCGCCACATTGTGGATAACGTACTTCAGAAGCTGAAGAGAGTCCGCGCGCTTGACGAGCGAATCGAAGCGGGTGCCAATTTCGCACTGTCCGGCATTCGCCACTTCGTGGTGGTGGACCTCCGTCTCAATTCCCATTCGTTCGAGAACCATACACATCTCTGAGCGGAGATCCTGAAGAGAATCTACCGGCGGCACAGGGAAATAGCCGCCCTTGATGCCTGGACGGTGGCCGGGATTACCGCCCTCCATCTTTTTCTTGGTGCTCCAATAGCCCTCGTCGGAATCTATTTCGTAGAACCCGCCGCGCATTTCCTGCGACCAGCGAACATCGTCAAATACGAAGAATTCAGGTTCCGGCCCGAAGAAAGCTGTATCGCCGATGCCCGTGGATTTCAGGTAAGCCTCGGCTCGCTTGGCGAGAGAACGGGGATCCCGCTCGTAACCTTGACCGGTACTGGGTTCCACAATGTCGCAACGGATAATGAGGGTTTTTTCTTCGAAGAACGGGTCTAGCACAGCACTTTCGGCGTCCGGCATTAGGATCATGTCGGATTCGTGGATCCCCTTCCAACCAGCGATTGAGGAGCCATCGAACATTTTGCCATCTTCGAACACGTCCGCATCGAGCGCATGGGACGGGAAAGTCACGTGTTGTTCCTTCCCGCGGGTGTCGGTAAACCGCAGGTCAACGAACCTGACCTCTTCATCTTTGATTAGTTTCAACACGTTATCGGCTGGCATCTGTCTTACTCCTAATGGCCAAGTTTTTCCAAAGAAACAATATGATTCTCGAATTCGATCTCGGATATCCGAACCTTTTATCCCGTAGGATAGCGGCGGTTCACCCCACGCAGGACAAGCCTAGAGGCGCCGAGGCCTCGGCGAGCGCTGCGCGCATCCTTAATGCTGAGCACGATGTGTGCCACCCGTAGCTGCTTGAATTTGCGATGGTTCAAATTCACGCACCGGGAAAGCGCTCCATTTCAGCGCAATTTATCATTTGATTGCACTTTTTTGGAGCGCTTAAATTCAGCCCAGCATCCGCTCTCCTACCATCAGGCCCGCCCAGGTCTCGCGCGCCCGGATTTCGTGCGCGTTTTCACCATCGACCAGCACTTCCGGCGGACGAGGTCTCGCATTGTAGTTCGAAGCCATTGCGAAACCGTAGGCCCCGGCGTTCATGAGCGCCAATTGACTACCGGACTGCAGCGCAAGCTGCCGGCCATGCGCAAGAAAATCAGCGCTTTCACAGACCGGTCCAACCAAGTCATAAGATGCCAACACCGCGGCCCCTCCCGCGGGCGCGAGAGGCTCGACATCGTGCCAAGCTTCGTAAAGCGCAGGGCGAATCAGTTCGGTCATCGCGGCATCACAAATCGCAAAATGCCGTGTGGCGGTCAGTTTAAGATACTCGACCGTTGTTAGCAGTACCCCAGCATCCCCCACAATCGAACGTCCGGGTTCGATATGGATTTCGAATCGCTCTGGGATCCGGCACAAGGTATCAACGTAGGCGGCGAAAGAGGGTGGATTTTCATCCTGATACCGGATCCCGAGCCCCCCACCGAGATCTAGGTGGGCAAGCGAGATCCCTTCCGCCTCAAGTCGTAATGCCAAATCGACTATCCGATGAACCGTGTCCGCGATTGGCGCAAGTTCGGTAAGTTGAGATCCGATGTGACAGGCAATTCCCTTGATTTCAATCTGTGGAAGTGCGGCCGCGGCCCTGTAGAGCGTGCTCGCCTCGCTGATCGGGACTCCAAATTTATTCTGCTCAAGTCCAGTCGAGATGTAAGGGTGTGTTTTGGGGTCAACATCCGGGTTGACGCGGAAAGCGACCGGCGCCCTACAACTCAACTGCTTGGCGACGTCCGCGAGACGATCAAGTTCTGCCGCCGACTCGATATTGATGCAACCAATGCCCGTTTGTAATGCTGCAATTAATTCTGCGCGACTCTTACCGACCCCTGAGAAGACCAAATCAGCGCCCACCGCCCCTGCTGCGAGCGTACGCGCGAGTTCGCCACCGGAGACGATATCAAACCCCGAACCCAGTTGGTGCAACACTTGCAGCAAGGCCAGATTGCCGTTGGCCTTCACCGCATAATGGATGCGGTGGGCGCGAGCACCGAAGGCCGAATCATAAGCTTGCCAGTTCCGAACGAGCTGCGCACGCGAGTAAACGTAGCAAGGCGTACCGAATCGCGCGGCGATCGCCGTCAAGGGGACCTGCTCAATCAGAAGATGGCCATCGACACGCCGGAAATTCGCCGTGGTTGAACTCACTGTGCGTGCGCCGCAGGTGGTACATCGGCAGGCGTCTCAACAGGCGGCAAATGGAGCTTGCCATAACTTCCGCACCCCCCGAGCAAGCTCAGCAGCAACAGGAGGGCGCAGGACGGAAATAATTTTCGCGACATGCAAATGCTCATCGTAATAATAAAAGTGGGAACTGGGTCCGCGCCGGCAGGCAGGGCACATCAGCTTCGGTACGGGATCAGCGGGAAGCCTAGCGCAAATCGCCCGGGGTTGTCGCCATCATCGGCATGGATGCTTGCAATGACGCCACGTAGGGAGTTACTTGCAATTTCGGCGCTGATCATCCGACAATCGGGCCAATACTTTCTGCGGAGTCTATCCCCCAACATGAGCAGCCAGAACATCGTCTACGTGTCCGACGATTCATTTGATACAGACGTCCTGAAGTCCGACAAGCCCGTCTTGGTCGACTATTGGGCCGAGTGGTGCGGGCCGTGCCGCCAAATAGCCCCCATTCTGGATGAGGTATCTACGGAATATCAGACTCGACTGAAAGTGGCGAAGCTTGATGTCGACGATAATCATGCGACGTCGATGAAATATGGCATCCGTGGCGTCCCGACCCTGATGTTGTTCAAGGATGGTGGCGTCATTGCGACGCATGTCGGCGCCTTGACGAAATCACAGCTGACTGCCTTTATAGACAGCAACATCTGATCGAAGATTTTCGAGCCCGCAGCATGGTTGCCGCGGGCTTCTAGACGTCGAACAGATCGCATGCTATGGTTCAGACACAAACGCTCGAAAAAGCCTGCCTAGGCTCTTTCCTACACCCCCAGTAATTGCTTCCGGATCGCCACGCGGTACCCGCGCCAGCGGTCAACTCAACCACAATCTTCACGACGATGAACCTCACCGAACTCAAACAGAAACCTGTCTCTGACCTGATCACGTTGGCCGATGAAATGGGCCTCGAGGGCGTAGCCCGCTCCCGCAAACAGGACGTCATATTTGGCATCCTGAAGGCGCATGCAAAGAAGGGCGAGGACATCTCCGGCGACGGGGTACTCGAAATCCTTCAGGATGGCTTCGGCTTCCTGCGCTCCGGAGATAGTTCGTATCTCGCGGGCCCTGACGATATTTACGTCTCACCGAGCCAAATTCGCCGTTTCAACCTGCGCACGGGAGACACCATCTCCGGGAAAATTCGTCCTCCCAAGGACGGAGAGCGCTATTTCGCACTCCTAAAGGTCAGCGAGATTAATTTTGAGGCGCCGGAAAACGCGAAAAATAAGGTTCTCTTTGAAAACCTCACCCCGCTGTTCGCACAGAAACGGCTTTCGCTTGAACTCGGGAACGGCAGTCGGGAAGATTTGACGCCCCGGGTCATCGATCTCGTGGCTCCCATCGGCAAAGGGCAGCGCGGGTTGATCATCTCACCCCCCAAGGCGGGTAAGACGATGATGCTGCAAAGCATCGCCCATTCGGTCGCGCTGAATCATCCGGAGTGTTATCTCATCGTACTGCTGATAGATGAGCGCCCGGAAGAAGTGACAGAGATGCAGCGCTCCGTTCGCGGAGAAGTGATCGCGAGCACGTTTGACGAGCCGGCAAGCCGGCACGTTCAGGTCGCTGAAATGGTGATCGACAAGGCGAAACGCTTGGTAGAGCATAAACGGGACGTCGTAATCCTGCTTGATTCGGTCACCCGTCTGGCGCGCGCATACAACACGGTCGTCCCCGCATCTGGGAAAGTCCTGACCGGCGGTGTAGATGCAAATGCATTACAGCGCCCGAAGCGTTTCTTCGGGGCGGCGCGCAACATTGAAGAAGGCGGCAGCCTGACAATTATTGCGACCGCGCTGGTCGATACCGGCTCGCGTATGGATGACGTCATCTACGAAGAGTTCAAGGGAACCGGCAACATGGAAATCCATCTCGATCGCAAGATCGCGGAAAAACGCATTTTCCCTGCCGTCAACATCAATCGTTCGGGGACCCGTCGAGAAGAACTGCTGACCCACCCCGACGAACTTCAGAAAATGTGGATCCTGCGTAAGCTCCTTCATCCGATGGAAGAATTAGCCGCGATGGAATTCCTGCTGGAGAGGCTCAAGGCCACGAAGAACAATGGTGAGTTTTTCGATTCCATGAAACGCTGAAGCATCACGTGGACCACGAGCCTAGGTAGCGTCGCGGTCCATGGATCTGCCTACCGCTTAGCGATCACCCCGGCGGCCACTGCAACAACCGCCCGGCAAGCACGTGAATGTGAACGTGGAAAACGGTTTGACCCGCGTCAGCGCCATTGTTGATGACCAGTCGGAAACCGTCGCCATAGCCTGCTTCCCGCGCGATCTGCGCGGCCACGGCCATCAGGTGCCCTAATAGCGGTTCGTCTGCGGCCGTCGCGTCAATGATCTTGGGGATCGGTTTGATGGGGACTACCAGCGCGTGCAAAGGAGCCTGTGGATTGATATCGGTGAAAGCGATACAGCTTTCATCCTCGTAGAGAATCGCCGCGGGGATTTCCCGCGCAATGATTTTCTGGAACAGCGTATTCTCAGACATTTTCGCCTCTCCTCTACTAACTTAGCGGGACCGCCTCGGAATAAACGCCGCGCGTTGGTTCTCGCGAACAATGTCACCGAGATGAACTCCGTACTGTGCCTGCCGGCGCTCTGCAAAATAAATCTCTAGGGTATGCACGATCGTTGGGAAGGCGAGTTCCTTCCAGGGGATTTCATCTTCTCGAAAAAGCTTACACTCAAGACTCTCGGTACCTGGCGAAAAATCGAGATCCAGAAGACGCGATCTGAACATCATGTACACTTGATTGGTGTGTGGAATATTCATCACCGTGTAGAGGCCGAGTAGTTCTACCCTTGCGTTGGCCTCTTCTAGAGTTTCGCGCTCTGCAGCTTCCTGGGTCGTTTCGTCGTTTTCCATGAATCCCGCTGGCAGCGTCCAGTAGCCATGCCGAGGCTCGATGGCCCGTCTACAGAGAAGCACCGCGTCTTCCCACTCAGGGATGCAACCCACCACTATTTTGGGGTTGTCGTAGAAAATTTCATGACATTGCCCACAAATATGACGCGGACGATTATCGCCTTGGGGAATTTCCCAGCGAAGGTCCCCAGTGCCACACTGACTGCAGAATTTCATGGTTGCGACACTGCGAGAGGACGCGCGAGACGAGGCTTCAGGCTTGGCCAAACCGCATCCAGCAGACGCGGCTGGGCGGTGGCGTTCGGGTGCAGGCCATCAGATTGCATCAACTTCGGCTCCAAAATCACTTCAGCTAAAAAAAACGGGGCAAGCGAGACCCGATGTCTTGGATCTTCAAGCTTATCGTAAATCGCATCAAACCCCGCGGTATAGGCTGGACCGTAATTCGGTGGCAAGCGCATTCGCACTACCAGCGTCTCTGCGGCGGTAGACTCAATAGCGGCCACCATGCGCGCTAAATTAGCCTCAATGGTAGGCAATGGAATACCCCGCAACCCGTCATTAGCACCCAGTTCGATCACCACCAAGACGGGGCGGTAAGCGCGCAACAGGTCTGGCAGTCGGACAAGTCCGCCACCGGTGGTATCGCCGCTAATACTCGCGTTTACCACTTGATGGGGATAGCCTTCCGACTTTAAACGTTTTTCCAGCAGCGCGACCCAACCTTGACCGGTGGAGAGCCCGTACCCGGCGCTCAAACTGTCGCCCAGCACCACGAGTACCGGCGCAGCCGTAACCGGCATGGTCGCCCAAATGAACAAAAGAAAAATTATTGTGACCAGCGGCTTAGTCATTGCCGAAAATTTAAGCAAAGAATTTGCAGGCCCAGATGGGGTGTTGCGGGTGCTTGATGATATCAACTTTCAGGTCCTGTGCGGCACTTCCTGCGCGATCGTAGGAACTTCGGGTTCCGGCAAATCGACCTTGTTGGGGTTGCTGGCAGGGTTGGAAACGCCAAGCAGTGGCCGCGTGATCATCGACGGCCAAGATTTGAGTCAACTCGACGAAGATGCGCGGGCTCGCTTGCGAAACCAACGCATTGGTTTCGTATTTCAGCAGTTCCATCTATTGGCGGCGCTGACTGCGCTCGAAAACGTAAGCCTACCGCTCGCATTGGGACACAGGCCTCAGGTTCGGGCTACCGCTCGGGCGGCCCTTGCGAGGGTGGGTCTGGCATCGCGGACTGACCATTTACCGAGACAATTATCCGGTGGGGAGCAGCAGCGGGTTGCCCTCGCCCGCGCGTTTTGTACCCGCCCGATGCTGCTTTTCGCAGACGAGCCGACAGGCAATCTTGACGCACATACCGCCGCCCAAATCATTGACCTCATGTTTGAACTTAACCGTGAAGCAGGTACCACGCTGGTTCTAGTGACCCACGACGAAGCACTGGCAAAACGTTGTGACAGCAAAATCGAACTGAGCGCAGGCAAGATGCGCCGTGGATAAAGAGATGCCTTTGGCAACCCTGTTCAGGCAGGGTTGCCTTGGTCTGTACCGGGATCTCCGAAACCCGCACCTGCTGGTCGTTGCCATCGCGCTGACGATTGCCGTCGCGGGCATGACGGCGGTCGCCACGTTCACCGATCGCATCGATCGCGGCCTGACCGCGCAGGCGAGTAGTCTGTTGGCGGGGGATCTCGCCCTCAACGGCGCCTATGCCATTGCCGACGCTTATCGCAGCGCAGCGGCAGCTGAGGCGCTGGCGATCAGCGAACAGGTCAATCTGCGTAGCATGATCAGCCGTGCAGATGGCATGCAGATGATCGAATTGAAGGCTGTCGGCGAGAAATACCCTCTACGCGGGGAACTACAAGTGGCCACAGCGCCGTTCGCCACGCCAGAAACCGTGAGGCAGGGTCCTTCCTCCGGAAACGCCTGGATTGATGCCCGATTGCTCGGAATGCTCCATGCGCGGATCGGCCAGCCGCTGCGTATTGGCGCCGCCGTGCTGACTATCGACCGCATCCTAATCCAGGAGCCCGATCGTGCCGGGGATCTGTTCTCAATCGCCCCGCGGGTGATGATGAATATTCAGGACCTGCGGGCCACCAGGCTTCTACTCCCTGGGAGCCAAGCGCAATACAGCCTGATCGTTGCTGGCGCACGAGAAGCCGTCAGCGCCTTTGCTGCTCACGTGCAGGCTTCCGCGGACAAAGACGGTATCCGGATCGTCCATCCCGCCGAGGCTCGGCCTGAAATTCGGTCCGCACTCGATCGCGCCGAGCAGTTCCTGAATCTCGCCGCTCTGGTCGCCACCACGCTGGCTGGTCTCGCGATCCTCGTCGCCGGCCAAAGCTTCACGCGTGAACAGATCGACTCAATCGCGGTATGGCGGACCCTTGGCGCCACTCGGCGAACAATCGGCTGGCGTTATACCTTTGAACTCCTTGTTCTCGGTATCGGTGCGGCAGCGGTAGGGGCCGGTGTCGGAATCGGACTGGAATCGGGCCTTGCCCGAACTCTGTCAGGATGGTTGCAGGGCGCTTTACCCCAAGCCTCGTGGCTGCCGGGATTAGTCGGGCTGGGTCGCGGTGTATTGGCGCTGCTCGGCTTCTCGCTGCCCCAAGTGCTCGCGCTCCTGGACGTCTCGCCGGCCCGCGTCCTGAGGCGAGATCTTCCGATGCGGGCACCGTCGCCGCTGCTCATTGGCGTAAGTAGCCTCTCAGCGGTGGGACTACTAGCACCCTGGCATGCAGGAGATCCGACGGTGACCTTGTATGCGCTCGCGGGCTTGGGTTTGTGCCTCCTCGCGCTCTTCGCGGCGGGGCGCGGTCTCATCTGGGTCGCGCAACAATGGCCAACTGAAGGGGAGATCCGGTGGCGTGCGGGACTGATCAATCTGAAGCGCCGCCCGACGCTCGCGAGTCTGCAAATCTGCGCACTGGGGCTTAGTATCATGGCGCTCATGTTGCTGACGTTCGTCCGCCGCGATCTGGTCACGAGCTGGACCACCAGTTTGCCCGCCAATGCGCCAGATCATTTCGTGATTAACATAGAACCTAGCGCGGTCAATTCGCTCGCTCAATTTCTTGCCGATAACGGCATAACCGCCCACGGCATCTATGCCATGACACGTGGCCGGCTAATCGAAATTAATGGTCAACCAGTGCGCCCCGATGCGTACACCGATCCACGAGCGCGCCGGTTGGCAGACCGAGAATCCAATCTTTCCGCCGCCGATACCCTGAAAGACGACAACCGGATCGTCGCGGGAAAATTCTGGCAGGGAGGAGATCCTATGCCGCAGTTCTCTCTCGAATCAGGGATTGCGAAACTATTAGGCGTCAGACTCGGGGATACGCTTATCTATCAGATCGCCGAGCAACGCATCGAAGGGAAAGTCACCAGCCTGCGTGCCGTCAATTGGGAAACGATGCAAGCGAACTTCTTCGTCCTCGCGCCGACTTCGCTGCTCGCGCCGTATCCCTCAACCTATCTCACCAGCTTCAAACTCCCCACTGGCCGATTTGAGATATTACAAACGCTTGCCGAGCGGTACCCAAGTAGCACCGTCATCGACGTCATGGCACTTGTCCGCCAAGTGCGCGCCGTAATGGACAAGGCACTTGCCGGCATTGAATTTGTATTCCTGTTCACAGTGGCGGCCGGCATCACCGTCATTTTCGCCGCGGTGCAGGCGACACATGGAGAGCGCTTACACGATGCCACCGTCATGAAAACGCTTGGCGCGACTCGCCGACAACTCCTCTACATCACCAGCGTAGAGTTTCTGATTTTAGGCGGACTGGCGGGAGTCATAGGTGGACTGGGAGCCAGTGCAGCCGCCTGGCTCCTCGCCACCCGTGCGTTCCACCTCGGTTTTTCATTTCATCCAGGGACGCTGATCTGCGGTAGCCTGATCGGTGCCGCGAGCGTCTGGCTCGCGGGCCTCCGGGCGATATACTCAACTTGGCGTCAGCCGGCTGCCCAGGTACTCCGCGATTGGTCCTGAGGAATCGAATAGGCCGGACTGCCGTTGCAGAACGGATCGTGCTCTACTGCGGGCAGCATTATGACGCTTCTGGGAGATTCAGCGATGGGACAAATGATCGAGGGTATCTGGCAGGTTGATGAGCAACTCGCCCGCATCGAGCACGGTCGCTTCCAGCGACCTTCTTCCACTTTCCGCCATCGGATTACGCGGCAAGAAGACGCGGGGGATTTCAAGGCCGCCTCGGATCGTTACCATTTGTACGTCTCGCTTGCCTGTCCTTGGGCGCACCGAACGTTGATCATGCGAGCGCTGAAAGGTCTCGACGCCTTCATTCCTTATTCGGTAACCCACTGGGAAATGCTGGATGAAGGCTGGAATTTTGCGCCGGGACCGGGCGTCATTCACGATCCCCTTCATCAGGCGAGAAACGTGCATGAAATTTACCGACGCGCCGATCCACATTACACCGGTCGGGTAACCGTACCGATTCTGTGGGATCGGGTGCACAATACAATCGTGAACAATGAGTCATCGGAAATTCTTCGAATCTTCAATGATGCTTTTGATGCGCTCGGTGCCGCAGCGGGAGATTACTATCCAGAAGCTATACGTGGGGAGATCGATACCGTCAACGCGCGGATCTACCATACCCTGAACAATGGCGTTTATCGCTGCGGCTTTGCGGTGACCCAAGAGGCCTATAACGAAGCGGCCTCGGAATTATTTGATACCCTCGACTGGCTTGAAAAGCGGTTGTCTCACCAACGCTATCTGGTGGGTGCGCGACTGACAGAAGCAGACATTCGTTTGTTTCCCACGCTGGTGCGCTTCGACGCCGTCTACCACACCCATTTCAAATGCTCGCGGCAGCGACTGGCTGATTATCCCAACCTGTGGGGCTATACGCGCGATCTTTTCCAACATCCAGCGTTTGGTGCGAGCGTCGATCTCGACCATATTCGTCGCCACTATTTCGGTAGCCAGCGGACCGTCAACCCGACGGGCATCGTCCCGCTTCCGAGTAATATCGATTTTCGTGCGCCACACGATCGTGCGCGGCGTTCCGCGACATGAAAGCACACGATCAGGCGCTGCCCGACGACGGATTAGGCCAAGAGGTGTCCATCAGCGCCTTCGCCCAAACCACGCGCGGCGCACGCCGGTTCCACGATGAAGGGCAAGAGAACAGGCTGATCTATGTTAGCGAGCTCTGGGCGGGTTCCGCGGAACATCACGAAAAGGGCCCGTATCAAGTCGCGGCTCCTTGGGCATATCAAGCACGCGCTCCGCAATAATGTTCCGTTGGATCTCGTCGGTTCCTCCCGCGATCGACGTTGCGGGAACGGACAGCAGAATTTCTGCAATTAGCCCATCGTGTGGACCATCCGTGCCGGCAAGCATCGCCGAGGCGCCGCTCACACGCCGATGTACATTGGCTGCAGCACGAGCCACGTTACTGGCGGCGAGTTTTCCGAGCGAGCCCTCCGGGCCCTCAGGCCGACCCAATTCCTTCGCATGTCTAGCGCGGTGCGCGAGCCACTCCGCGCATCGCGAGAGCATTAGCAACCTGGATATTTCTTGACGTACCGTCGGATCTGCGAGGCGGCCTGTCTCGTGCGCCCTAGGCAGCACCAAATCGACGCGCCCCGCGCGTTGCGCATACCACCGGTACGGCTCCATCACGGTCTCGATCTCTTGGCGCTCCTCATCGTAGATATGCCCCTGACGATCAGACACACGGCCCCAGCGCCGCAACGCGTCAGCCCCACGCCGTTCATGTGCAAGCGTCGTCATGGCGATCTTCCAACCATCACCAACCTTGCCCACCAGATTCTCGGGAGGAACCGCGGCGTCGCTGAAAAATACCTGATTGAAAGACGCGTACCCGTTCATTTGACGCAATGGCTGCACTTCAATACCAGGTTGCGTCATATCAATGATGAAATATGACATGCCAGCATGTTTAGGAAGATCCCAATCCGTGCGGGCTAGAAGGAGTCCCCATTGCGAGTGATGGGCGCTGGTCGTCCACAGTTTTTGTCCATTAACCACCCAACGCACGCCGTCAAAATCGGCGCGGGTTGTCGCGCCGGCTAGATCAGAGCCACTCCCAGGTTCACTGAAAAGCTGGCACCACGTGTCTTCTCCCGTCAGGATACGGCGTAAAAAGCGGGCCTTGTGCCCATCACTACCGTGTTCCAGCAGTGTCGCCGCGGCGAGCAGCCTGATCCCGATGCGCGCGACACCGACCGCACCAATGGCCTCAAATTCGGCTTCAATTGCCGGCAGCAATGCCACGGGCAAACCACGTCCCAACCACGCTTGCGGCCAATGCGGCATTCCCCAGCCCGTGTCGGCGAGCTGATTGCGCCACTCCACGAGGCTGCGTTCAGGGTCCCAATTCGCGGCTAGCCAGTGCCTGACGTCCTCTCGGACTACCTGTTCAGTCAATTCAGTCATACGGCAGCCTCCACGTACTGGAGATATTTTTCACGGTGATAACTCGCATCACCCAGCATGACAGCCGAGGATTGCGCCCGTTTGAACCAGAGGTGGGTATCCTGATCCCAAGTGAACCCAATCCCGCCATGAATCTGAATAGCTTCAGTGGCCGCACGGAGGTAGGCCTCAGACGCACAGGCCTTGGCAAGCGCGGCGAGCGCCGGCACTTCTGGATCGGCTTCGGCAATGGCGGCGGCTGCGCAGCATGCCGCCGCGTTAGCAAGTTCCACATCGAGCAAAAGATCGGCGCACTTGTGCTTGATTGCCTGAAATGAACCGACCGGACGACCAAATTGCATTCTCAGCCCCGCATATTCAACCGCGTTCTCGAGTAGGACGCGAGCGCCGCCGACCATCTCGCAAGACAGCGCAACGGCCGCGTGATCTGCGGTCCGGCGGAGCGCCGCGGCCCCGCTACCCGCGTGGCCCAACCGGCGTGCGGGAACTTGATTGAAAGTCAATTCCGCCTGCTTCCGTGTCGTATCGATGGTTTCCAAAAGACGACGCTCTAGGCCCGAACAGGGTGCGTCGACCACAAATAAAGCTACGCCATCATCTCCGAAACTATTGATGATCCGCCCAGCAACGATTATGCAATCGGCGATATGGCCATCAATTACGAAATTTTTTGTGCCGTTCAAGACAAAGCCGTCCCTCGTCTCGGTGGCGGACAGGGTAATCGACGAAGTCTCCCAGCGCCCGTCATGTTCTGCCCACGCAAGGGTCGCAATCCGCTCGCCGCTCGCGATCTGCGGTAATAACGCGTGTTGTTCGGACTCTGTCGCGCCGTTCAGAAGCGCCTCCGTTGCAAAAACTGCTGAGGCAAAGAAAGGGGCGCAGAGCAGCGCTCTCCCCATTTCCTCCAGCGCGATGCCCAGTTCCCCGAATCCAAACCCCTGGCCACCAAACTGCACCGGCACCTGAAGACCCGCAAGCCCAAGTTCCTGACCTAGTTGCTGCCAGACGGTGGGGTCATAGCCCTTCGGAGTGGTCATCAAACGCCGGACTTCCGTCATCGGCGAGCGATCACGCAGGAAGCGCCGCACGGAAGTGCGAAATTGCTCCTGTTCGTCAGTGAACGCAAAACGCATGCCACCCCTCCCATTCTGATAATGCACGTAACAAGGTCTTTTTCGTCGCCCTAGATCGGACTCAAAAGGTCCGTCAGGCAAACTTAGGAACTATCTGCATTTCTGCCGATAGCGTCAATCAAATACTCATCAAACACATGTGCCATCCTGGCTTTGGCCTTTAGCCTGGGAGCAGGGTCAGATCACTCTCATCCTTCAGATCAATGCCAGTTAGTTGCCGTTTTAGAGCCTGCGCTATCAACCAGACGATCTTCTGCGCCGCGAACTGATACGAGAGTCCGGCCGGTCTTATATTGGAGACACAGTTCCGCTCAGCGTCCGTACGGCCGAGACGAGGCTCGTAGGTAAGGTAGGCACCTAGACTGTCTGGGGCACTCAAACCTGGCCGTTCACCAATCAGCATGACCACAAGGCGGCTCCGTAATCTCGCCCCGATTTCATCACCTAACGCCACCCGGGCAAGGGTTGCGATGGTGATCGGTGCGAGCCGCCAATCGGGGGAGAGCAGCGCTCTAATCTGGGCGAGCAGCGGGACACCGTGGCGTAAAGCGGCCACTGCAGATAGCCCGTCGGCAATCACGAAGGCAATATCTACAGCAGCGGCTTCGCAAGACCTCCGCGTCAGGGAGTCGGGATGCAGCCTGCGCCCCAAATCTGGTCGCAGCAGATAACGAGCCCGGTCGGGCGCTCGACTCTCGACGCTGCATGTGAGCCACCCCTCGAGGCGAAGCGTCGCCGTAAGCGCGGTGACATCAAGTGCAGAATGCACAGCATCACGCGCGTGCGCGTGCGCAAGATCGAACTGCAAGACTTCACGCGTAGGGAGGCTCGCCCCGACTCTCCCGAGCGCAATGCGCGCGTCCGTAAACTGGCGCAGCGCGGTCCACGGATTAGGTACTACCGGATCGTTCACGCGTGGAACCCCACTGCGCGTGTCATATCCGTCAGCGCGCGCAACAAGGGGTTCCGACCCGTGACAGGTTGCAGCATCCCCGCCCCGTCGATCAGGTGCATCCGAACAAGCCACGCTTCGAATTCAGGGGCGTGCCGCAGGCCAAATGTCGAACGCAGATATAGCGCATCGTGAAACGAAGTGCTCTGGTAACTGAGCATGATGTCGTCAGCACCTGGCACACCCATGATGTAGGTGACGCCTGCGGCGGCTAACAAGGTGAGAAGGTTATCCATGTCATCTTGATCTGCCTCTGCATGATTCGTGTAGCACACGTCACACCCCAAGGGGACTCCCATCAACTTGCCGCAAAAATGATCTTCGAGACCCGCCCGGATGATTTGCTTCCCGTCATAAAGATATTCAGGTCCGATAAAACCCACGACCGTGTTGACGAGCAGCGGCTCGAATTCCCTTGCCACCGCATAAGCCCGCGCTTCGCATGTTTGCTGATCAACGCCGTGATTGGCTTCCGCGGAAAGCGCACTCCCCTGCCCGGTCTCGAAATACATGACATTATTACCCAACGTCCCGCGGCGCAGGCTCAAGGCCGCCTCGCGTGCCTCGGCCAGTAAGGCCAGGGAGACACCAAAACTCCGGTTTGCCGCTTCGGTCCCCGCAATCGATTGGAAAACCAGATCGAGCGGAACGCCGGATTCAATAGCCCGAATCTGGCTCGTCACGTGGGTCAATACACAGGACTGGGTCGGGATTTCAAAACGTTGAATCACATCATCCAGCATTCGCCATAATTCTTTGAGGACAGAAAGACTGTCGCTCGCCGGATTGACGCCAATAACCGCATCACCCGCGCCATAGAACAAGCCGTCGACAATTGCCGCCGCGATCCCCTTCGGATCGTCTGTCGGGTGATTAGGCTGAAGACGAACCGACAGACGACCCGGGAGGCCCAACGTATTACGGAACCGCGTGATAACTCGACATTTACGCGAAACCTGGATCAAATCCTGATTTCGCATGAGTTTAGATACCGCCGCTGCGATTTCAGGCGTAATCGCTGGAGCAAGGCGGGTCAAGGTAACTTCATCAGTTACCTCGGACAACAGCCAATTGCGGAAATCCCCGACGGTCAGATGTGCTATCTCGGAGAAAAGCGCTGCAGGATGCCTGTCGCAAATAAGCCTCGTCACCTCATCCTCGTCGTAGGGAATGACCGGAGACTCCACCAACTCGCGTAGCGGCAGATCGGCCAAACATAATCGCGCCGCAATTCGTTCAACGGCACTGACGGCCCCAATGCCTGCTAAATAATCACCAGAACGCGCGGGCGATGCTTTCGCAAGCACCGTCTTTAGGTCGGGAAACCGATAAACCTGATGCGCGATGGTATGCCGATAGGACATCAGAACCTCTGTAATAGATCAGAGAAAATGCGGTGATCCATCACGCGAATGCGCGTCAATTAATCGCACGCGCCAGTAACGTCCGATACTCTCTCAGCAGGGGGTCTCCTTCGGACATCACCGCAAAAATATCGAGCATCGCCTTGCGCGCCGCGCCATCTGCATAACGCCGATCTGAGCGGACGATTTCGAGCAAAGCCGCCAAGGCCGCGTCGTAATCCCCGCCGATAACTTGCCGGATAGCCCATTGAAAACGGGCTTCAGTCCCGGCGCTTCCCGTGTCTACGAGGCTCTGTAACGCTGCGAGTGACGGGGTCCCGATCGCCAGTTGGGCAAAACGCAACCTCGCCTGTTGACGGAGAATAGCATCGTTTATCGCCCGGGATGGAACGCTATCGAGAACCTGCGAAGCGAGCGCCAAATCGTCCCCATCGATCAATAACGCCGCGTACTCAGGATGCGTACGGGTGTTTTCGGGATCTTCCATCCAAGCTTTATGCAGGAGACTCTGCGCAATCGCCCGTTCACCGCGGCCTAATGCTTGTCCGGCCTGCGCGCGCAGACCATCAGAATCACGATCCAGATGACGGTTGATTAGCGCGACGAAGGCCGCCAGCGACTGTGCGCCGACCAGCTGTTCGACCGCCGCGCCGTTTTTGAACAACACAAGCGTCGGCAGACTCCGAATACCGAAACGCCCCGCCAAGGATTGTTCGGCATCAGTGTCCACTTTTGCCACCGCCATCTTGCCCGAAAATTGAGCTACCAGCTGCTCAAGAAAAGGGGCGATAGAACGGCAGGGACCGCACCAGCTGGCCCAGAAGTCGACCAGAATCAGGCGACGTTCGGAAGCCGTCAACACGCGCTCATCGAAATCAGACGCCGTGACGGTGTAGAGATCAGTAGATGCTGTCATGGGATTTTTTCAAAGATACTCATTGGTTTGTTCAATCCCGGACGGCAAAGATATTCCGTCAGGGAAGCAGACTATCGGCCGTGTGCCGTTGATGTTCAAGACCTTCGACCTGCTCCGCACGCCGCCCGCTGAAGACGGTCGCGGAGCCCCGCCCACCCTAAATCTGTCGGCAAAGCCTCGACCAAGATGGCGTCGAGTGCTAAGGCATCAGCTTCGCGGATCCGCCCGTACAGTTGCTGCGCATAGCCCGCCGCGTCCTGCGGCATGTTAAAAATCCAGACGTTTTCGGTCGGCATCGTGCTGAGCGGCTGCCGCACCAGCAACGCCACCCGCAGCCCAGCTCGCTGGCTCTGCAGGATCCGCGACGCAAGTTCGGGGGCCGCCACCAGCTCCAGCGGAGTCGCCGGGGCATAGTGCGCGGCAAGCGAACCGGAAACCCTCGGAGCCCCGGTCTGTGCACGCATGAGGGGCTGCCCTAGCACCGCCACAAGCTGCGCTTCGTCCAACATGCCTGAGCGCAGAAGACGCGGTGACTCGCCGCTGAGATCCACGATCGTCGACTCGATCCCTACCGTGGTCGGTCCTCCATCAAGAACCAACAGCGCTGCGCCGAACTCGGCCTGAACATGCGCAGCACTGGTCGGACTCACATGCCCAAAACGATTCGCGGAAGGTGCAGCTAATCCAAAGATCCCGGCCTCCGTGCAACTTTGAAGAAGCCGCAGGGCAAGCGGATGTGAAGGACAGCGTAACCCCACCGTATTTTGCCCCCCGGTCACTGCATCAAGGACACTGGGTGCGCGCGGCAGGATGAGCGTCAGCGGTCCTGGCCAGAAGGCAGCCGCCAAGTGCACCGCAGCGGGCGGCACATGAACGGCCCAGCGCGCGAGTCCTGAGGGATCTGCGATATGCACGATAAGTGGATGATCGGGCGGTCGCCCTTTGAGCGCGAAGATCCGCGCCACTGCGGCCGCATTACCAGCATCCGCCGCGAGGCCATACACGGTCTCGGTCGGGAACCCCACGACATCCCCCGCTAACAGACGTCGAACCGCCGCGGCGATCAAAGGGCCATGGCCTACCACGACCGATACTGACCGTGCAAGGTATCTATCTCGACTCGAGCGCCCTCAAGAGATCCCGATTTAACAACGTAGTCGAGACAGCCATCAGTCATGTTGGCCCTTCAAGGAGAACGCCCGTGGCGCGTCTGCAACAGGCTCCATCGCAGGCGGTGGAGGAACCTCAGTGCTGAAAACCCGAAGGTCCGACGTGGGTTTGTCGGGCATCGCAAGTTTCGGAAGGGGCTGGCGCAAGGTCGGCCCCGGGGATTCGTCGGGGATCACCTGCATCCGCATGTCCTCGGCCGTCGCGCCCGCGCCCGCACCTACCGAAAGGATACACAAAATCAGTCGTATTTGCCGTCGTGGTCTTTGCCAGCAAAACATTGCAATCCTCCAGAAAGCCGAGGGCGGAAAACCCACTCGCGGGGGTCAATGTGATATGCGGACGTCCCTTATTGTCAGGTACGGGCAAGGGTGAGTCGTAGTCCGTTTAAAAGCTGATCAATTTCAGCCCGCGAAACGTTCAACGCCGGCATGAAACGCAGGCACGCTGGGCGTGGTGAGTTGAGCAACAAGCCCATATTTTCCCAGCCCGGCTCTTTCGCCAAGTCGTCGCGCGCAAAAGCCACCACGGCCGCGCCGCGTTCAGTACCGAGCTCCAAGGCTCGCAACAACCCTATTCCACGTTCTTCTCCCAGCTGTTCAGCCGCGGAGAGTGCCTTCAAGCCGGCGGAGAGATATTCGCCCAGTGCCTTCACTTCCGGTAAGAATTCGGGCTTCAACAGCTCGTTCATGACGGCAATTCCTACCGCCGCCATCAGAGGATTACCGTTATAGGTTCCACCCTGATCCCCGTGTTCAAACACGCAGGCGTGCGTTTTGGCGAGGAGGGCCGCAAGCGGGACACCGCCACCGATACCCTTGCCGAGCGTCATGATGTCAGGCTCGACGCCAAAATATTGATAGCCAAATAGTGTTCCGAGGCGCCCCATTCCGGTTTGCACCTCGTCACAGATCAACAGCAGCCCATGCTGATCCGCCAACGCACGCAGTCCGCGCATGAATTCAGGGGTTGCACAATTCACGCCGCCTTCGCCCTGCACAGGTTCGAGCATAATGCCAACTGTGCGTGCATTAATCTGGCGGGCCACAGACTCCAAATCGTTCAAGTCGGCTTTTGGAAAGCCGGGGACTTGTGGCGCAAACATAGTATCCCACCCCGGCTTGCCGGAGGCCGACATCGTGGCCAGTGTACGCCCATGGAAACTATTCACCAAGGTAATAATCTCGAAAGCCCCCCCCTTGTGTACACGACCCCATTTACGCGCCAGCTTGATCGCGCCCTCGTTGGCTTCGGCTCCGGTGTTGGCGAAAAACACTTGGTCAAAGCAAGAATGCTGGGTCAGCATTTCAGCGAGTTTCAGCGAAACTTCGTTGTAGAACGCCGGACTCGGCGTAATCAGCCGCGGGGCTTGGGTGATAAGGGCGTCAACGATACAGCGCGGTGAATGCCCTAGGGCATTTACCGCCCAACCCTGGACGAAATCGAGATAGCGCTTGCCCGCATGGTCCCACAGCGAACTGCCATCGCCCCTGGTAAAAACCAGCGAGGGTCGGGGCGTGATATTCATAAGCGTCTGGGTGGGGTATTCCTGAAAATTCATAGGGCTTTCTACCGTGTTGAGGTTGCGATACCGTGATGGACATAATTTGAGTGATTATTGCAACCTGAGCCCCCTTATTGCCATATGTCCGAATCCGCGCTCCAACCCGAGACCATTAACGTTCATCTCAGTAACGTCTACCCGGCGCTCGTGCTGCTCGCCGGAATGCAGCTCGATATCTTTAGTCCCCTAGCGCAAGGACCCTGTACGGTCGAGGCGCTTGCGACCACGCTTAGGGTCAAGCCGGGCAAGTTGCGTCCCCTGCTTTATGCGCTGGTAACCGCCCGATTGTTGACGCTTGAACAGGAATGCTTCGCCAATACGCCCGAGGCACAGACATTCCTGGTCAAAAATCAGCCACGCTATCTTGGCGGCAGCGCGGCGGCTTACGCAGATCTCTGGGCGTCGACCTTGTTCACCGCAGCATCAATCCGCGCGGGCGCTCCGCAGGCGAAACATGACTTTTCGAAATTGCCGCAGAAAGCCCTAAATGCCTTTATCCGCGGGCTTGATGCCGGCGCTGCGGCCACGGCGCGGCGGCTACACAAGGATTATGATCTCACGCACTACCGCCAGTTGCTGGATGCCGGCGGCGGGTCTGGCGGTCTTGCGATCGGGCTGACCCGACTATGCCCGACATTACAGGCAACCGTCGCGGAGCTACCCAACGTTGCCGGAATAACGAGTGCATGCATCGCTGAAGCGATCTTGGAGGACCGCATACAAGTCCTCGAAACAGATCTGCTGACGGGCCCGATAAGGGGGCGTTATGATCTCATTACGCTCCGCGCGGTTTTGCAGGTACTAAGCGCCAGCGACGCGCGGAGGGTCGTCGCCAATGTAGTCGCCACCCTGGAACCCGGCGGACGTCTGTTCATCATCGGTCGGATGCTCGATAACTCCCGGCTATCTCCCCCGGATGCTGTGGCCGCCAATGTGATGTTTCTCAATATTTACGACGAAGGACAGGCCTATACGGAAAACGAGTATCGTACTTGGCTAACGGAAGCCGGACTGGGAAGAATAGAACGCCAGACCCTGAAGGGGGGCTATAGCGTGATGTCTGGTATCCGGCGCTGATGGCACACCTAATATGCAACGAAGGATGATGTGATGGACGGACAAAGATGGCTTCAGTTCTGCGCAATATTCATGTTAAGTGCCTGTTCTAAGGTAGTTCTTGCGGACAAGGCGCTCGACGCCGAGCTCGACGCCGAGTGGGGTAGCGACCATCGGGTGAAAGCCAAGGTGATCAACACGCCGGAAAGTACCTACGGCGCGCAGGTACAGACGCTAGTGGCGAAAAGATCGCGTGACGTTCACGAGTGTGAGGCTCGCTCGAACGAAATGATTATGATCTGTCGGCATATTGCCGAAGATCAGTACCGTCGCGCGCTACGCAGTCTTCGGGATGAATTCAAGGACAAAATGAAAGAACTGCCGCCAGAACCACGGGTACGCGAGAATTTCGATCCCTGATTTATGGGTGCATCAATTGCAGTTTTCCTGCAGAAAAGCCCGGCGAGCAGAGAGCACTTCCGGTGACGATCCAGATTCCGGCTGGCTCATTTTTTTGACATCCGCCGCAGCTTTCTCGCATTGATCTACCTGTAGCACGTGCTCTTGAGCACCCTGCCGCTCCGCCGGTGTCAGCGGTCCCGTGCAGTTCTCGCTCACCAACTCCTGCTGCGCAATGATTTCCTGCTTTCGGGCCACCTCATCGAGATATTCCCGTTTCCCCAGGTAAGCATCCCCGCGGCGCGGGGGAGGTTTTAGGCGGTAGAGATCGTCTTCGTCACGATAAACCGGGCGATCCATCTCTAGGATCGACAACGCTTGTTTGGATCGGAGACATCGCTGGCGTTTCTCCTGTGCCAGCTTCTCCTGTGCCAGTTTCTCCTGCGTTGCGTTCGGCGTAGAACGCGGCGGCGGTGCGCTTGATTCACGCAAGCGTGCCGCCTCTGCGGAAACCTCGGCGGGAGACGGGTTCGCTGGTGGCGGCGTCCGCAGCTTCAAAAGTGCAGCCGACCGGTTCGCGGGCGGTTTGTCACTAAAATGCACTACCCCATCTGCATCACGCCAACGATAAGCGTCTGCCGCGTGGGTCGGTACGGCTGTTCCCAGCATCCCCGACGCTGTGCTTATCATAAAAAAGTGTCGGAACCGGCTCATCTTGTCTACCTACTTTCCACAAAATTCACGATTGCCAACCGCAAGGATGACATGTCGCCATCCTACCTGTCGCTGAGGTAGGATGCATATCGCTGATGTGTCCCTTTTGAAGGGTCAGCAAGACCCGGTGCGACCGGTGCATGCGCACTATCGGGACAACCCGCAGACCACCCGATAGGCGCTCGAATGAAGACCATGTCCTCGGCAGAGGGACGCATCGGCTCCTCTCAATTTAATGACTTCCGGTGTTTTCGTGGTCTTTTGGGTAACCCCGTCCCGGAACAGCCCGTGTAGCAGAACATGGCATCCGGCGGGCACGCGCCGCGCGCGCGAAAGCCGGTTGATTACCACGGACACCAACCTCATGATGCGTAATTCAGGACCCGGAGCATGTCGCTGTAATGCCTAGCACCATCATTGAATGCGCGTTAAACGGCCCCTGGACCCAATCGGCCCAGCCGCTGATCCCGACCACCATATCGGAATGCGTGGCCCAAGGGATCGCCTGCGCACAGGCCGGGGCTAGCATTATTCATGTACACCCTTATGACGACCGTACCGGCAAGCAGCGCGATGACTGGCAGATTTATGCGCGCATCATCGAAGGGATCCGCACCCGAATTGATGTGCCCGTCTATCCGACCATTCCACTAGGACATCAGGGAGAATCCTGTCTGAGTGCGGTCGCCCGCTACGAGGCAACTGCCCAGTTAGCAGCCCGCGGGCTACTAGAACTGGCGGCCGTTGACCCCGGATCAGTCAACTTTACGTTCGCTGACGGCCATGAAGGGTTCGTGTACGCGAACCCCGAGACCCACACACTGCACGGCCTCTCATTATCACGACAGTACGGGTTCAAGCCCTGCTATGCCATCTACGAACCTGGTTTCCTCCGCGCAGGGGCCGCACTCCATGCGCGCGTTGCGGGAGCTCCGAGTCCTCTTTACCGTTTCATGTTCAGCAGCCATTTTTTGTTTGGCTACCCTCCTGAGGAATATGGCTTGGAATCTTTCCTGCGCTTGCGGGCCGCCTGCGCGCCGGCTTGTGCCTGGATGACCTCGGGCCTCGGGGTTGATGTGACGCCGTTAATCCCGTTGACGGTCCAGCGGGGCGGGCACGTGCGAGTAGGATTAGAAGACGCGCCACTGGGCTCGATCCGGACCAATGTTGAATGGGTCACCCACGCTGTCCGCACAATAGAACGTGCGGGCGGCTCTGTTGCAAGTGTCCTCGAAATGCGTGAATTACTGGCATGCGGACCGGCGGCAGTACCCCCCACGGATCCATGAAGAACCGCTGCGCCAGAAATAGCCCCCCCCTCGTCCTTTTTGCCACGGCTAGATTCAGCCTGCAGCCCGAATCCGACGTCGAAATACGTGCACCGACCGCCCGACCGTCCCGCTACCACAAGCCAAACACCCGCGGTCTATAAGCCGCTGGTAGGGGGCTCGCTTTAACTTAACGCGCATCCCGCCGAAGCGTATGGAGCGCGGACAGCGCCCCGCAGCTTAGAGCGAAAAATCGCTCGGAAGCGGCGCGAAAAGGAGTCTTACCGCCCCCCCTAAGCATCGCGTCCGATGACCACGGCCGGTGACATCCGCGGGTAAGAAAACTTCGCCGGCGCGCCACTGACGTCGCCTGCCGTCCGTCGTTTCCACTTCGATCACGCCGGACAATACGACGACGATCTGGCGCGCAGGCGCGCAATGCCAATCCTGATCCATCCCGGCTGGCAATTCCACGAACTGTACAGCGGGAGAGGTATAGGGCGCCGACATCCACAGACGGTGGCCAAACTCATCATCGCGCGAGGTTCCCAGCGGTATCTCAATTTCCCGAAACTGTGATTCACCATCGGGTAATGCCTGAAAACTAATGATCTGCATGATAGTCTTTTCCCTGCTGCGCTAATTTTTGAACCCGACTGTGGGCGAGTTACTGAGCCGAAGGAAACACCGGGGCACGTTTCTCACGCACCGCGGCAACGCCTTCTTTAGCGTCATCACCCAGGAAGCACAACATTTCAAGGGCCAACGAGTTATCGAACGCGGGTCCCGCCAATCGCATCCACTGGTTGAGCGATTTCTTGGTAAAGCGGATTGCCTGCTGACTTCCGATCGCTAGTTTATGAGCGGTCTTAAGCGCCCGTGGCAAAACATCTTCCGGCGCTGCACTGAAACTCACCAACCCGATACGCTCAGCCTCTTTGCCGTCGATAAAGTCCGCGGTCATCAAGTAATACTTAGCCTTCGCCATCCCGCACAAGAGCGGCCAGAGAATAACCGCATGATCCCCAGCGGCGACGCCAAGCCGCACGTGTCCATCGGTGATGCGCGCGGTCTCCGCCATGATACTTATATCGGCCAGTAGGGCGACGGCGAGTCCTGCGCCGACCGCGACGCCATTTATTGCCGAAATAATGGGCTTTTCGCAATCAAGCATCCGATAAACGATGTCGGATGCTTCTTTCATGGTATTGGATATTTTCGCCGCATCGCCGACCATCTCCTCAATCCATTCCAGATCGCCCCCGGCCGAGAACGCCTTGTCACCCGCACCGGTAATCACAATCACGCGCACGGCCGGATCCTCGTGTACCACCGGCCAGATCTGTGTTAATTCCCAGTGGAGGCGTGCATTAGTTGCGTTCATGACCTCCGGACGATTAATCGTGATGAGCAGGACGCCGTTTTCGGGCCATTCAAATTTCAGAAATTGAAAATCGCTATATTGCATGTCACACCTATTTCAGTGAGCGTGTTGTATTGGCTGCCCCAGTGGTGCCCCGATTAAGGCGGGTCTTCTGCATCGTGGCCTCCTTAGGGATCCCAAAACGCTCCCACATATCTGGACCGATAGCAGTCAGCCCACCGTCAACAACGATTTCTTCGCCGGTGATAAACCTAGAATCTTCGCTCGCCAGAAACAGCGCCGTACCGGCGATGTCTGCGCCGGTCCCGTGCTCAGGCAAGGGCTGCAATCCATCCAGATGCTGGCCAGCCTCTTCCAGGGTTCGCTGCGCGGAATGCGTCAGGCCCGTGAGAATGAACCCTGGGCAGATGGAGTTGACGCGAATTTTGTCCGGAGCGAGCTGAACTGCCGCCGCGCGCGTGAGGTTGACGACCGCCGCCTTAGCTGCCGAATAGGCAAGGGGTCCGCAGCCCCCGGATAATCCGGCGACCGAAGCGGTGTTAATGATCGCCCCGCCTTGATTTTGACTACGCAGCACGCGCGAGCCATGTTTGATGCCAAAAAAAACGCCTTTCACGAGCACATCGAAGGTGTAATCCCACTCTTCCTCTTCAAGTTCCCATACAGGACCAATTGCACCCCCTACACCCGCATTATTGAAAAGCACGTCGAGGCGCCCGAATTCACTCATAGCGCAATCGATCATCGCTTTGACATCACTTTCCTGCGCGACATCCGTGCGGATAAAGCGCGCCGCGTCCTGGTGTCCTGCTTGGCGTACAAGCTCGAGGGTCGTCTGCCCACTCACCGCGTTAAAATCGGCGATCACCACACGCGCGCCCTCCGCCAGGAAACGCAGAACCGTCGCCTGCCCCATCCCGCCACCGCCACCGGTCACCACCGCGACTTTATCCTGTAATCTCAAGATTCTTTCTCCCCTGAATATTTTGTGCATTCTTGTTCGGATACGCGCGGTCAACCGCGCCAACTCGCCCTCTATCGGTTAGGCAGTCAACCTGCCCATCTGATAATCATGGATCGCCTGCTCGATTTCTTGTCTGGTATTCATCACAAATGGCCCAGCCTGTACGACCGGTTCCCCTAGTGGTTTGCCGCCGATAAGCAAGCAGCGTCCCTCCGACTCGGACGCGTCAAGATTGACCCGATCACCTTCAGCGAGAATTGCCGTCGTTGCCGTCGGCACGCCAACTCCCTCCACGCGCAGCGTCCCCTCGAAGCAGTACAACAAGGCGCTGTGGCCAGAGGGCATCAGTATCGAACAGTGCGCGCCTAAGGGAAGCGTCACGTCGAAATAGAACGGTTCCGTAGCCCCCCCAGAGATAGGCCCCTTGGCGGCCAGTTTGCCCTCTTGCACCAGATCGCCAGCGATGACCTTAATCATGCCCCCACCCAGTGGTCTGACTACGGGAATTTCATCGGGCGTGATATCTCGATAGCCCGCCGGCTTCATTTTTTCTTTTGCCGGAAGATTGATCCATAACTGGAAGCCGCGCAAACGCCCCTCGGTCTGTTGGGGCATTTCCGAGTGGATGATCCCTCGCCCCGCTGTCATCCATTGCACGCCTCCGGCCATCAAGTTTCCGCGATTACCTAGATGGTCTTCATGCAGCATATGTCCGTCGAGAATGTAGGTGACGGTCTCGAACCCTCGATGTGGATGGTCCGGGAAGCCCCCGATGTAATCGCCCGGATTATCAGAAGAGAAAGCGTCCAGCATCAATAACGGATCAAGTCGCAACCCGGGATGGGCACCGAGCGCACGGCGCAGTCGCACCCCAGCACCGTCATGGGTGTCGACGGCCGGAAGTAACCTGGAAATTGTGCGAGAGGCCATGGGGACAGTCTCCTTTGGGCCAGTGAAGCGCGCCGGATGACCGGCAATCTATCGAAATCCGCAGTACGGCAACGGCTAATGGTGTCGCGTTATCCCGCGGGACGGAGCGTATCAGCAATCGACCACAACCGGTATATCGCGCTTCGCCGGGGGAAAAGCCCGCATGGGGCCATCGTGTCCTACGCGATGCGGGTCCGGCCCTAGCAGTCGCCGCTACACACGCTTGGAAACGCGCCCCGAGGAGCCGAGCTTCGTGCCTAGTGGCGCCACGAGAGGCCATGGCGACATCCGGACCAGAAAATATTTTGTCGACGAGTACGGATGATCTGTTAGTTATGTCCGTTGGGTGCGGCGAATGCTCAATATGCGGGCTCTTTCCGCCCAGACTGAACAAGCAGTTTTTTCGGATGACGTAATTAACTGTTTCAGTTGACAAGAAGCCCCATCGTTCTCCACGGCGATGCCGAGTAGTCGCTTCTCCACGCGTTGAAAAACCACGAAGAGCTAGCGAATAGTAGCCTCGGCACTTTCCTTCCCTGCAGTGCGCGATTCCGCCCAGGAGAAAGGTCTATTGTGCTGCGCGCGCATCGTTCATCGAATTCCGGCAACGACGTTCCTAAAACAGACGGTACGTTAATGGAATCCTCCACCTTTGCCGCGTGATAAGGATCCCAGAACACCCGAACGACTTCAGCTGAGGTTACGGAAGCTCAACCAGTCGAACGCCCGCTGTGCCTATCGTCTAGCGAGGCCTTCAATACTTCAAGATAGGTGCTCCGGTCGATATTGCCCCCACTGAGCACGACCCCAACGCGGGCCCCTTGCTGGTGCTCACGCTCCTTCTGTAATCCCGCTAACGCGAGTGCGCCTGCACCTTCGGCGAGTTGATGAGTGTCGGTGTAATAGGTTGAAATCGCACGCGCAATCTCGCCCTCACTGACTTCGACGATGCGTGCCACGCCCGCCAATATCATGCTGAGCGCCTCTGGATCAGGAACCCGACAGGCGACACCATCGGCAAGACTCGTTGCCGTTTTTGTACTGATAACAATCCCAGCCGCGAAAGATAGCGCATAGGCGGGAGCCTCCGCGGCGACGACGCCGACAATTTCAGTATCGAGTCCAAGCGAGTCACGCACCAGGATAAGACTGCAGATCCCAGATCCCAATCCGATAGGCACGTAGACCGTCTTGAGATGCGGCACGGCGCGTAATAACTCCAGCGCATAGGTTGCGACGCCACAAACTAAATCGCGTTGGAAAGAGGGCACCATCTCGAATCCTGTTTGTTCAGCGAGTGTCACTGCATGCAAGCGGGCCGCGTCGAAATCGTCCCCATGCTCGATGAGAGTAGCGCCGAGAGCACGCATGGCGGCATTTTTCTCCCGGCTGTTACCATGCGGGACCACGACGGTGACGGGCAATCGATGCACACGACAGGCGAAGGCAAGGCTCTGTCCATGATTACCTCTAGTCGCCGTGATGAGGCCCCGGACTGCTCGGCGTTCTGCGCGTAAGCGATGCAGATAATAGAGGCCACCGCGTATTTTAAAGGCGCCGATTGGTGTGTGATTTTCATGTTTTACCCAGACCTCACACCCCAGACGCGCGGCCAGCAGCGGCCAGGCAAACTGTGGCGTCGGGGGAACAAAAGGACGGATAACCGCAGTGGCGGCTTCGACCTCGGCCAACGTAGGCATCGTCATAACACGCTCCTGTCTGCATTCGACGGGCAGAAACCCCTTGCACCGTGAGATATCACCGCCCTCTCATTTCACGGTAAAGCTTCATGTAGCTTTCAGCACTCTGCGTCCAACTGAAATCACAAGCCATCCCCTTGCGTTGCAGTTGCTGCCAATACGCAGGCTTATTGAACACTTGGAGTGCGCGCCAGATCGCGTGTTCAAGGCCCTGAGGAGAAATATCGTCAAACACAAAGCCGGTACCTCGCGCGGTGTCTTCAGCATCAAAGACACTATCAGCCAAACCACCTGTCCTATGAACGATAGGCACGGTACCGTAGCGCTGGCTGTACATCTGAGCTAACCCACAGGGTTCAAAGCGCGAGGGCATTGCAAAGGCATCTAATCCTGCGAACATCTGATGCGAAAGATCGACGTCGAAGCCAATTTTCACCGCGACTTGTTCAGGATACGCAGCAGCCATGGTCTGGATTCTTGCCTCCAAGTCGCGATCACCGCTCCCCAAAAATACGACCTGGATGGGGTAGCGAAGCAGCGTCGGGATCGCCTCGAGTAGCAGATCAATCCCTTTCTGAGCCACGAATCTCGACACGCTCCCAATCAGGAACCTGTCCGCGCGAACCGGAAGCCCAAAAAAAGTTTGCAGGGCATGCTTGTTCGCTTGCTTGCTCCCCAGATTAGTCGCGTCGTAATTAGCCGCTAAGACCGGATCACACGTGGGGTCCCAAACATCGACATCAATACCGTTCATGATGCCGGTTAACGCATGCGATCGGACTTTGAGGACACCTTCCAGGCCCTCTCCGAAAAGCGGCTCTTGGATCTCTCGCGCATAGGTTGGACTCACAGTCGTTAATCGATCGGCGTACACCAGTCCGCCCTTGATGAGGGCGCACTGCCCATAGAACTCAAGGCCCTCATAATGCCAACTGGACGCCGGTAGATGGAGGCGCGTAAAGGCGGCGTAATCGCACAGGCCCCGATAGGCTAGGTTGTGGATCGTAAATAAGGTGCCAGGTCGTTGCGGTTGATCATGCAACAAGAGAGGAACCACGGCGGTTTGCCAGTCATTGGCGTGGACAATCTGCGTACGCCATCCATCTTCACCAATGTGCATTGCGAGCGCGCTGACGGCGTGACTGAAAAACGAAAATCGTTCGGGGTTATCCGGCCAAGGCTTCCCGCGGTCATCCGCGTAAGGCCCACCGGGGCGATCAAAAAACTCAGGCCGGTGCACGAGACAAAGTTCAATGCGGGGGCCGACGTGCAGCCGTTGCACGAGACTTGGCGAAGACCAACCCGACAGCGTCAAGAAAGAGGTTCCGATCACCCGAAGTCCGCCGGTCTTCAGAGTGCGATAGGCCGGTAACACCAGGCGGACATTGCACCCCTCGGCCGCGAGCGCGCGTGGCAGACTTCCCGCGACCTCGGCAAGACCTCCGGTTTGGATGTACGGGGAAGCCTCACTCGCCGCAAACAACACGTTGAACATGTCAAATAATCGCTTATTTCGGGATCCCTTTTCCAGATCCGCTTTGGATAGAATACCGTAAGTGCCCAGAGGACATTAGCATGACAGAAACACGCATCAAATTTGAAATTCTGCCGATCGTCCCCGACATCCTCGCCCGCTTATCGGATCTTGCTGACGATCTGTCGTATACCTGGAATCGGCGGATTCAAGACCTATTTGCGCGCATCGATGGTGCGGTCTGGTCTGCGTCCAGGCATAACCCGAAAATATTTCTACGGCGGGTGTCCCAGCAACGGCTTGATGCAGCAGCCCGTGACCCTGTTTTTATGCAGGACTATCAAGCCGCATGGTCGGCCTATAGCGCTTATAGCCTGCAACCTCAGGATCCTCGGATCGGCGCCGTACTCGAGACCCGAGACGATCTCATCGCCTATTTCTGCGCAGAGTATGGTCTACATGAAAGTTTGCCGTTCTATGCGGGCGGCCTAGGTGTCCTTGCAGGGGACCATTGCAAAGCTGCGAGTGATCTGCGATTACCGTTTGTCGCCGTCGGTCTGTTCTATCGCACCGGACATCTACGTCAGGAGATTGACGCCACGGGCCAGCAACAAATGCGATACGAACACGTCGGTGAGCACGATCTGGCGTTCTCGGAGGCTACCGACGAGGCAAATCGACCGCTGCGCCTGCACGTCGACCTGCTTGGGCGAGATGTCGCGATTCGACCGTGGATTGGTCGTCTCGGGGATCTGCGCTTAGTGCTGTTGGACACAGACTTAGGCGAGAACACCGCCGAAGATCGCCTGATCACTCGAGAACTGTATGGTGGAGATCTCGAAACACGCCTCGCACAGGAGATCGTGCTTGGGATGGGTGGTGTACGGGCTCTTCGCGCAATCGGTCTGGCGCCGACCGTATGGCACATCAACGAAGGTCACGCGGCTTTTCTGGTACTCGAGCGCCTGCGCGAACGAATACGCGACGGCATGTCTTTCGAGGCGGCGCTGGAGGTAGTGGCTGCAGCAACCGTGTTTACAACCCACACGCCGGTGGCGGCCGGACACGACGTTTTTTCGCACGATCTTATGCGCCGCTATTTCCCGCGCCTGCTCGAAGACCTGGGTATTGGCGAACATGCGCTATTCGCTCTGGGCGCGAGCCCTCTGGACGGTTTGGGTTTTAACCAGACGGCGCTTGCACTACGCGGGTCGCGTTTCCGTAACGGCGTCAGCGCAGTCCACGGACAGGTCGCATCCGAGAACGAGCGGTACGTTTGGCCAGAAATCGCACCGGCGGAAAATCCCATTCGGCATGTCACCAATGGGGTCCATATCCCGACCTATCTGGCCGCTGCATGGGCGGACCTATTTGATCAACAACTAGGTACTCAGTGGCGAAACGAACAATGCAACACCGCTTTCTGGGCAAAAATAGACACCCTCCCCGACCCCATATTCTGGCGTACCCGTCAACGCCTCAAAGGCGATTTGCTACGCGTCCTGCGCGCGCGCCTGAGTCGACAATACCAACGTAACGGCTTAGATGAGACGTCGATCTCCCAACGGCTGAACCGTCTCGATCCCGCTCAGGATATGCTGTTGGTAGGCTTTGCTCGACGTTTCGCAACCTACAAGCGCGCGACTCTGCTCCTCTCGGATCCTGCACGCCTCGCGGCCTTGCTGGCAGATGATGAGCGGCCGGTCGTTTTGCTCTATGCGGGCAAGGCCCATCCCCGGGATCACGGCGGACAGTCCTTAATCCGGCAATTACACGAATTCGCGCAGAGACCGGAATTCGAGGGACGTCTATTCCTGATTGAGAATTATGACATCTCATTGGCACGACATTTGGTGGCCGGCGTTGATATATGGCTAAACACACCTGAGTATCCGATGGAAGCAAGCGGCACCTCCGGCATGAAAGCCGCGATCAACGGTGCTGTACACTTGTCCATCCTAGATGGCTGGTGGGCTGAAGGATTCACGGGCGATAACGGTTACGGGATATCACCTCACGGCAGCAATGTCGATTCAGAAGCGCGAGATCGACTCGAATCCGCGGCCATATTGCGGGTACTCTTCGAGGAAGCAAAGCCGCGATATTTTAACCATAACGGGCGCGGCTATTCCGAGACTTGGATGAAACTCGCCAAGACATCGATGCGGACCGTGCTACCGCGTTTCAACGCAGAACGGCAAGTCATGGAATACACCGAGAAGTTCTACGCGCCCGCTGCGCGCCTCTCTCGGACACTGGCAGCTGACGGCGGGATTGAGGCGCGTGCACTGGCTGCATGGAAACAACGCGTCGACGCCGCGTGGCCGACTGTTTCGCTGGAACTCATCGAAGGTCCTCCGAGGACGCTGGTAGCGGGGGCGAGTTTCACGTTGACGGTCGCGATTGCTCTGGCGGGGTTAGCCCCTAGCGACGTGCAGATAGCGGCACAATTAGGTGCCGTCAGCGCGTCCGGAGATTTCGCGGTACAGGAAGAATATCCCTTGCTAACAACCACGGGTGGCGGCGACGGGAAAACTTGCTTCGCGGCACGGATCATTCCCAATGCCGCCGGGCTTGTAGCACTCCGGATAAACGCATATCCCAGCCATCCGCATCTGCCGCACCGGTTCGAAATGGGGCGAATGCGTTGGCTATGACCGGTCGTCGCGCTCGGTCATCGCACCCGATGACGAGCGTGACCCAAGTGCTCTGCCGTCACTAAGACAATGCCCTGCGGACTCAGCGTAAAGCGCGCTTTATCCTGCTCCGGATCGACACCAATCACCGTACCAGCGGGCACGCTACAACCTCGGTCAATGATCGCCCGCTCGATCCGACAACCACTCCCAATGCGAACATCCTGCATGACGACACAATGATGGATCTGACTACCGGTTTCGATATGGACATTGGAAAACAACAGTGAATTCGAAACTTCGGCACCCGCAATGATACAACCGCCCGAGACCATTGAGTCGACCGCGAAGCCACGTCGCCCATCATCGTTGAAGACGAATTTGGCTGGCGGCAATTGCTCTTGATGTGTCCAAATGGGCCATTCTCGATCGTATAGATTCAACTGCGGGGTGACGCCCAGTAGCTCCATATTCGCCTGATAGTAGGCATCGACGGCGCCAACATCCCGCCAGTAGGCGCCATGTCCTTGCGCATCGCGAAAGGGATACGCCGCCACCCGATAGTGATCCATGACCATCGGGATGATATCCCGTCCAAAATCATGGGTTGAATCCGCGGTATCGCGATCTTTGGTCAGTTGCTCAAACAAAAATTGCGTGTTGAACACATAGATGCCC
This sequence comes from uncultured Pseudomonadota bacterium, assembly GCA_903825645.1. GTDB lineage: Bacteria > Pseudomonadota > Gammaproteobacteria > CAIKBL01. The sequence continues at coordinate 73,831 of CAIKBL010000064.1, forward strand.
ATGGACGCCAGCGCCACATCAGGGCGACCCGGGATCGGCGGTGGCTTTACCGGTTTTTCCGTGAACTCGACGACGCGATGTGTTTCATCCACGCGCATGACGCCAAAAGACGATGCGTCGGCTAGCGAAACCTCGATACATCCAATAGTCAGATCGGCATGCTGCTCGTGGTGGAATGCTAGCATCTGGCCGTAATCCATTTTATAGATGTGGTCGCCGGCGAGGATCAGGACATGCTCGGGATCGTGAGCGCGGAGAATATCCAGATTTTGAAAGACCGCATCTGCGGTACCGGCATACCATTCATTATCGATGCGCTGCGAAGCCGGCAGAATTTCCATGAACTCGCCGAGCTCACTGCGCAAAAAGCCCCACCCTCGATAGAGGTGCCGCAGAAGGGAATGGGACTTGTACTGCGTGAGGACACCGATTTTCCGCACGCCAGAGTTGACGCAATTCGACAGCGGAAAATCAATAATGCGAAATTTCCCGCCAAACGGAACTGCCGGTTTTGCGCGCCATTTGGTCAAATCTTGCAATCGGTCACCGCGCCCCCCCGCCAGAATAAGGGCCAATGTGCCGCGCGTTAGCCGACTGATATAACGCCGGTCAGCGTTTACGGAGTCCGTACTCGCGCCGCGTGTTTCTTCTTTAATCACTGATGCCTGATGCCTTTGCCTAAAGAGCGAGAAACATCCACCGCGCTGGTTTGGTTGTCAAGATCTTGAGGATCGGTCGGCCATCGCCGTAAAGAGAGGAGGGACCTGCGGCCGACCTTCTCGGTCGGCTGAATGGATTTTTTTACTACCTCAGGCAGCGCGCTGCAGGTCAGAAGAAACGGCGGCGGGAATTTCAGCGATGATCAAACTATCGGTGACAGGAGAAGTAGCCGCCTTCGCGGGTGCTTGACGGGCGCGACGCTGACGCGCACTTGGCGTTTTGAGCATGACATGCGCAATCTGAGGAAGCCGCGCGACCATGTAGGCCGCCACCGAGGTCCCTAAACACCCGAGAAAAGCCATCATCAAGGTCGACTCTCGGGCACCCACTATTAAGTATCCGCTACCGCCGACGATCAGCGCACCGACCAGTGCGCCGGTACCAATGAAATCGCAGATTTGTGTGACTCGCGGTGATGGACCCATACGGTATGCCTGTCTTTTGATTTTCGAATCTCGACATCCAGTCTAGGGTCTGTTCTTTAAAATACCGTGACCTAGGACACATTTTCGGCATGTTTTTCGGAGCTCAACACGTCCCGATCAGTGGCAAGTCTGCGGCGCTGGCCAAAGGAGGTACCTAGTCGCGCCGATGCGCTTTTTCCTGCCGTTCTTTACGCTTCGCACGGTCTTCGTCCGTACGATCGAGTTCTTTTTCTATTTCGTCGAGTCGTGCGTCGACACGCATGCGTTGGTAATGGGAAATCGCCGGCGCAGTTTGGGCAAGTTTCAGCTGCTGAGCGGCCAATTCTAAATCGCCTAGCGCCCTATAGTACTCTGAAAGATCGTAGTGCGAATTCACGACATCACCCATTTTCTGCTCTGCTTCGGCCTGCAGTTTATAGAAGCGGGGATCTCGTTGGTCCGACACCCCGAATTCTCGCAGCACCTTACGTCCTTGTTCGGGATGTCCCGTATTATTAAGAAGGCTTACATAACCGTAAGTTGCGGCGCGACTCTGAGAATCCGCATGACGTGCGATATCAAATAAACTGAGCGCTCCAGCAAGATTTCCCGCTCGCTGCTCGAGGCGTGCCATCGCGATCTGAAATGCGGTGACGTGCGGATGCTGGGCGAGGAGTTTATGAAAGGCTGCCCGAGCGCCGTCGTAGTCCCCCACCTCAGTCAAGGCTAGTGCATAGCCGTAGTGCATGGCTGCCTCATTCGTATAGGTGCCATCGCGCAGCGCAATTTCATAAAAGGCCTTTGTTTGCACCGGGTCCGTGCTATCCATCACATTCAATTTCTGCCAGATGATTTGATAGTCATCGCTATCTTCACGGATAACTCGCGGGCGCATTTTCTCCGCTCGCTCACGTGCTTCGGCGATTCGATTAACCGTCACGGGATGGGAACGCAACAGCTCCGGGATCTCTTTGCTATCGGTATAGCGGTTGGCGAGCTGGAGACGCTCAAAAAAATCGGCCATGCTGAGGGTGTTGAACCCCGCTCGGTTGAGCAGCGCCATGCCGAGGCGATCGGCTTCGCGTTCATTCTCGCGGGTAAAATTGAGCACGTACTGCTGCTGCGCGGCACCTACCGCTGCGATGGCGCCCATGCCGGCTTGGGGTGCGACGGCTGCAAGCGCGATGGCGCCAAAAAAGGCGGCCATCGCTGGAATGGTCATCCTCCCAGCCGCTTCGGCCGAGCGCGCACCATGGCGTTGCGTAAGATGGGAAATTTCGTGAGCGATCACCGAGGCAAGCTCACTTTCATTATGGGTGGAAAGGATGAGTCCAGAATGTACACCAACGTAGCCCCCCGGGACCGCAAATGCGTTGATGACCGGGGTCTTGACGACGAAGAAATGGAAATCCCCGTAATAACCCGAGAACTGGCCAAGTTGCATCCCGATTTTCTGGATATAGTCTTCGACTTCTTCGTCAGTCACCACAGGGGCTTGGGCCCGCATCTGACGCATAAAGGTCAACCCCAACAAACGCTCCTGCTCCGGTGAAATATAGGCGCCGGCCGAGTCGCCGAAGTCCGGTAACCCGGTAAGGTCAAACTCGTCGCGTTCCGGAAAGCCCGTTCGTGGCAGATCGGCAGCGATGCCGGGAGACCCCGCCAAGGACAGGGCTATCAGGAGCGCAGTGCCCAGCCGGGAGGGTGACGCCTTCGACTTGCTTGTCAAAATCGAGATCCTTTGTTCGTGCTGTGCAGTGTAGCCGAGGGCGCTGTAGCCCAACCACGCCAGTCATTTGTCTCAAGCCTGCCACCGGGATCGGCCTTTATCCACCCGGAAGAGGCGGGTACGATGGCACCTGCGGTCGACGCCCCGCGAAATTTCGCAGAAATTCGAGATGACCCGTAAGGGGAGATCACCACTTGCGAGCGTCGGCTCTCCAAATAATGCAAGGAGAAACTTGAACAATGTCTGTACGGAATGCCTTCTACGCGCAGTCAGGCGGCGTCACAGCGGTCATAAACGCCAGCGCCTGCGGGGTCATCGAGACCGCACGCCAACACCCGACCCAAATCGGCCGGTTATTGGCCGGTCGTAATGGCATCATCGGCGCGTTGACCGAAGATTTGATAGATACCTCGCAAGAGCCCGAAGCGGCCATCGCCGCGTTGCGACACACGCCATCGGGCGCTTTCGGATCCTGCCGATACAAGCTGAAGGGGTTAGCCGAGAACCGCGCCGAATATACCCGCTTGATTGATGTGTTCCGAGCCCATGACATCGGTTATTTTTTTTATAATGGCGGCGGTGACTCAGCTGACACCTGTCTGAAAGTGTCTCAACTAAGTGCTGAGCTGGGATATCCCGTGCAGGCCATTCATGTCCCTAAAACGGTCGATAACGATTTGCCCCTAACGGACACCTGCCCTGGATTTGGATCGGTCGCCAAATATGTCGCAATATCCATTCGAGAGGCCGGTTTTGACGTGGCATCCATGGCAAAAACCTCTACAAAAGTCTTTGTCATGGAGGTCATGGGCCGACACGCCGGCTGGATAGCGGCGGCGGGCGGACTCGCCCATGAAAAAGCGGCGGATGCCCCTCACCTTATTCTTTTTCCCGAGCGCCCCTTAATTGAAGAAGACTTCCTGACCCGGGTCGAAGCGTGCGTTGAAGCACATGGCTATTGTGCCATTGTCGTGTCTGAAGGCATCAAGAACACAGCCGGAAAATTCGTCGCGGACGCGGGTACGCATGACGCTTTCGGACATGCGCAACTTGGCGGTGTTGCGCCGGTAATCGCGCAGCTTATCCGGGACAGACTGCACTATAAGTATCACTGGGCGGTCGCTGACTATCTGCAGCGCGCGGCGCGCCATATTGCCTCTAAAACTGATGTCGATCAGGCATATGCGGTTGGAAAGGCCGCCGTGGAAATGGCCATCGCCGGCAAGAACGCGCGCATGGCCACCATCATTCGAACGGGCGAAGATCCCTACCGATGGGAAACCGGGGAGGCCGATCTGGCGCTCGTCGCCAACGTCGAACGCAAGATGCCCGATGATTTCATCACACCCGATGGCTACGGGATTACAGAGGCCTGTCGTCGTTACTTAAAGCCGTTGATCGCGGGCGAAGACTACCCCCCTTACCGGGACGGCCTACCTCAGTATGTGACGCTCGCGAACGTCTCTGTTCCAAAAAAACTCGCCGCAGCTTTCAAAATCGGCTGATTTCTACGAAAATCGCGAAGCTCGGCTTTTCGGGGGGAGGGCCGAGTCGTATAACACGGGTTGCCGCGGAGATTGCGGCGCCCGCTCCTTCCTGAACTGACATCACCAATCTTGGGGGCTTTATTCATGTCCTACTTAGGATTTTCCGTTCTTTGCGGCTTCCTGGCCATCGCCTATGGCGTCTGGTCGGTGCGCTGGATTCTCGCGCAACCTGAGGGCAACGATCGCATGCGCGAAATTGCCGCGGCCATCCAGCAAGGGGCTTCGGCGTACCTGAATCGTCAATACTCGGCCATCGCCATCGTCGGCGCGGTGCTGTTTGTCCTGCTATGGACGATGCTGGATCGATTTACTGCAATCGGCTTCGCGGTGGGGGCAATCCTCTCCGGCGCAACTGGATTCATTGGGATGAATGTCTCGGTCCGCGCCAACGTGCGTACGGCGCAGGCCGCCTACAAAGGCATGGCTGCGGCGTTGGCCGTCGCCTTCCGGGGTGGCGCAGTCACTGGCATGCTGGTTGTGGGTCTTGGCCTGCTCGGCTGTGCTGGCTTCTACATGCTTGCCCCGCAACTGTTAGGCGCATCTGGGGATCAGACACTCCACGGCCTGATCGGGCTCGCTTTCGGCGGCTCACTTATCTCGATTTTCGCTCGCCTCGGTGGCGGTATCTTCACAAAGGGCGCGGATGTCGGTGCGGATTTAGTCGGGAAAGTCGAAGCCGGTATCCCGGAAGATGATCCCCGTAATCCGGCAGTCATCGCGGACAATGTGGGCGATAATGTGGGTGACTGCGCAGGCATGGCGGCCGATTTGTTCGAAACTTATGCGGTAACCGTCGTGGCAACCATGGTGTTGGGCAGTCTGATGCTCGACCGACTGGGCGAAAACGCCATCATCTATCCACTGGTGCTCGGTGGCGCATCGATCATCGCCTCAATCATCGGCACGTTCTTCGTGAAAGCACCGGACGAGAAAATCATGAAGGCCCTGTACAAAGGGGTCATCGTCTCAGGGGTATTGGCCGCGGTTGCCTTCTACTTCATCAGTCAGAAGATGATGGGCGAACATGCCATGACGTTGTTCTATTGCTCACTGGTCGGGCTGGTACTGACCGGCGTAATCGTGTGGATCACGGAGTATTACACCGGGACCGATTATGCACCGGTGAAACATGTCGCTGCAGCATCACAGACCGGACATGCCACCAACATCATCGCGGGTCTTGGCGTATCCATGCGGTCGACCGCATTGCCCGTACTCGCCGTGTGTGTCGCCATCTATGCGGCTTTCACACTCGGTCAGCTATACGGCATCGCGATTGCCGCGACGGCCATGTTGTCGATGACCGGCATGATCGTCGCTCTAGATGCTTATGGTCCGATCACGGATAACGCGGGCGGGATCGCGGAAATGGCAGAATTGCCTAAGGAAATCCGCAATATCACTGATCCACTGGATGCAGTAGGCAACACGACAAAGGCCGTCACCAAGGGATATGCGATCGGTTCCGCCGGACTCGCGTCACTGGTGCTGTTTGCCGACTACACCCACAAGCTGGAGCAGACCGGGCATACCGTTTCGTTCGACCTCTCGAACCACATGGTGATCATCGGGCTGTTCATCGGCGGCATGGTGCCCTACCTCTTTGGCGCGATGGCCATGGAAGCGGTCGGACGTGCTGCGGGGGCGGTGGTAAACGAGGTGCGGCGCCAGTTCCGGGAGATCAAAGGGATCATGGAAGGCACGGCCAAACCGGATTACTCCCGAGCGGTCGATATGCTGACCAAATCCGCGATCAGGGAAATGATTGTGCCTTCATTGCTTCCGATATTGGTCCCCGTCATCGTCGGCGTTTGCCTTGGACCGGCGGCGTTGGGTGGTGTGCTCATGGGCACCATCGTCACGGGGCTATTTGTCGCGATCTCGATGACGACCGGCGGTGGTGCATGGGATAACGCCAAAAAATACATCGAAGATGGTCATTTCGGTGGCAAGGGATCCGATGCGCACAAAGCAGCCGTAACCGGCGATACCGTTGGCGATCCCTACAAGGACACGGCGGGCCCCGCAGTCAACCCGCTGATCAAAATCATCAACATCGTCGCCCTGTTAATCGTTCCTCTGCTTTAATCGGCGGGCGTTCGCTCGACGTAGAAAGCCCCGCTTCGGCGGGGCTTTCTTTTGTGGCCTGCGAGTTCCTCCTCGTTCCTACTCGGGGCCAATCAGGTGCTCACGCCAAGCCATAGAGGGTGACGACGCACGCCCCGCCAAGTCCAAGATTGTGCTGAAGGGCAATGTGAGCCCCGTCGACTTGGCGAGGACCGCATTGGCCACGGAGTTGTTGAACAAGCTCAGTACACTGCGCAAGGCCCGTAGCACCCAATGGGTGACCCTTAGCAAGCAGTCCGCCCGAAGGATTAGTCACCACACGACCACCGTAGGTGTTGTCCCCGTCTTCAATAAATTTTTCGGCATCACCCTCCGGGACCAACCCAAGCGCTTCGTAACTCAAGACTTCGTTCACGGTGAAACAATCATGAAGTTCGCAAACGCGAACTGCCTCAGGACCAATTCCGGCCTGCTCATAGACCTGTTGTGCGGCGGCTTTCGCCAGATCGTATCCGACGACCTTGATCATCGAACCCTCTTGAAAGGTCGAGGAATAATCGGTTGTCATCGCCTGTCCAAGGATCGCGACGTCAGCGCGCAGGCCATGGCGCTTCGCAAACGCGGGACTGACAATGATGGCAGCCGCCGCGCCGCAGGTGGGTGGGCAGCACTGCAGGCGTGTCATGGGACCAAAAATTACGGGCGAAGCGAGCACCTGTTCAACCGAAATCTGCTCTCTGAAAAGCGCCTTATCGTTATGCTCGGCGTGACGACGCGCTTTGACTGCCACCTTCGCGAAGGCCGTCACTTTCGCGCCGGTGCGTTCCAGATATTCCGCCCCGGCGGTGCCAAAAAGATGAGGTGCCATTGGCGCATCCGGTGCCGGCTGTACGGTCTGAGCCACGTTGACGAAATCCTCCAAAGGGCTCGGACGATCCGTAAACTGATTGACGAGCGCGCCAGGCACCATCTGCTCGAACCCTACGGCGAGCGCACAATCCACCGCACCTGATGCCACCGCCTGGCGTGCGAGGAACAAGGCACTTGAGCCGGTGGAGCAATTGTTATTCACATTGACGATCGGGATCCCGGTCATCCCGACCTGATAGAGCGTGTTTTGTCCGCACGTACTATCACCGTAGACGTAGCCGGCATAGGCCTGCTGTATCTGATCATAAGAGAGTCCGGCATCGGCGAGCGCGAGTCGGATAGCCCGCGCACCCATGACCGAGTACGGTTCGCTTTTTCCAGGTTTGACAAAAGGAATCATGCCGACGCCGGCGACCAGTGCATGTTGTGTCATGGATTGCTCCTCGCAAAAAAATTGAGTCTCTTGGGCGTGACCTTGTGCTAAAAATCAGCAGACAGTTGAATCGGTACGGTACGTGCCACGAGCCAGCTCAACCCGGCGGGACTGACGTGTGGCGCGAGACGCTGCTGTACCTGCTCGTGATAGGCGTTCAACCAAGCGATTTCATCCGCGCGTAGCAGTGTGTGATCAAGACAGCGCGTATCAATAGGGCAAAGTGTGAGGGTCTCGAAACCGAGCATTTCTGCAAACGCGTCGCCCTCAGGCGTATCTACTGCCACGTTCGCCACCAGATTTTCAATTCGGATCCCCCACTGACCGGGACGATAGACGCCAGGCTCGATGGAAGTGATCATCCCGGGCTCCATCGCCATCTGGGGCTCGGGTACTGCTTTGCTAATCGATTGAGGGCCTTCGTGGACATTCAGAAAATAACCAACACCGTGTCCCGTCCCATGACCAAACTCAAGGCCGTGCTCCCACAATGGCGCTCGCGCCAAGGCATCCAACATCGGACTCAAAGTGCCGCGTGGAAACCGCGCTCGGCTCAAGGCAAGCATCCCTTTTAAGACGAGGGTGTAGTCCCGCTTCATCGCGGAAGTAACCTCGCCAATGGGCCAAACCCGTGTGATATCGGTCGTTCCGCCGAGGTACTGACCCCCGGAGTCGATCAGCAACAGTCCATTACCTTCAATCACGGCATGTGCATGCGGAAGCGCGCGATAATGCGGCATCGCGCCGTTAGCGTTAAACGCGGCGATGGTTGGGAAACTGAGTCCCACAAAGTTGGCCCGCTTGGCGCGGGCTGCCGAGAGTCGCTCGTCGATCGTCAACTCGGTAATACGCTCACGCCCGGCGGCGGATTCAAACCAAGCATAGAATTCACACATCGCGGCGCCATCTTCAATCATGGTGGCGCGGACATGCGCGATCTCCGCCACCGTCTTGCAACTTTTGATCCGGGTGCTCGGATTAAGCGCTTCGAGAACACGCACATGTGCAGGTACGTGCGCGCGGAGGCCGACGGTCACCCGCTTAGGGTCGAGTAAAAGAACGGCTTCCCGTGATAATTGCTGAAGTGCATCGCCGACCTTCGTGTAATCCGCCAAAAATACGTCGTCTGCTGCGAGTCGTGCACGGAGCTCAGCGTCGACCTTCCCGTCCAATATGAATAGGGTCGCGCCCTTTTCATCCAGCAAAAAATGGGCCAAAAAAACAGGATTGTAGCTGACGTCGCTGCCACGCAGATTGGTGACCCAGGCTATGTCATCGACGGTCGAAACGAAATGATGCGTGGCGCCAGCCTGTGCCATCGCCGCGCGAAGATGGCTCAGTTTGACCGCCCGTGTGACCGGTGCATACGGAGCACAATGCTCATAAACGGGGGTCAGTGGAAGTCCGGGACGCTCAGTCCAGACGGTCTCCATTAGGTCGCGATCGGTGTGTAATGCGATGCTTGCCGCCGCAAGTCCAGTGCGCAACGAAGCGGCCATAGCAAGCCCTAGTACCTGCCCATCAGCACTGACGATCCCGCCTGAGGCCACCTCAGCCACTAACCAAGTCAGCAGCGTATCGGCGTGCCCCGGGCCTATTTTGATCAGTTCGATGCCGGAATCGGCGAGTTCGACCTCCGCTTGCACCCAATAACGACTATCAGCAAACAAAACCGCCTTTTCCAACGTTACAACTAGCGTGCCCATGGAGCCGGTAAATCCGGACACCCACTGACGGGACTGCCACCGTTCAGGGAGGTATTCGCTCAAATGCGGATCAGCACTCGGCACCAGCAGGGCCTGCATTCCAGCATTCAGAAGCGCTTCGCGTACGCGCTCGACCCGTAGTCTGGAAGGAACGGTCTGGGTATCCATGACATCACTACCTGCATTTAATTAAGCTGAGCCTAGCGCACCTCTTCCGCTCTTGTCTTGGGGGGAATCCAAATCAAGGAACCTGCGATGCGCTGAGCCGATACGCGATCCCCATGGCTTCGAGCAACGCTGCTGTTTCCGCCAGCGGAAGTCCGACGACGTTTGAATAACTGCCCTCAAGCCGAAGCACGAAAGCGCCCCCGAGACCTTGGATAGCATAGGCGCCGGCTTTGTCCGCAGGCTCTCCGGAGGCCCAATACCGGGTGATGAGTTCGGGTGATAAGGTCCGAAACAGGACACGTGTTTCGACGCAGAGGATCGTCGTGCCGGTCTTCGCCGCCAGCGCAACGCTCGTCAATACACGGTGCCAGCGTCCAGAAAGTGTCAAGAGGATGCGCATTGCATCGGACTCGTCCCGAGGCTTACCCACGATCTCCGTTTCGCTGACCACCGTGGTGTCCGCCGCCAACACTGGACGACCCTGCGCGGAGGCCACAGCAGCAGCCGCTTTCTCGCGAGCAAGCCGCGTCACATAAGTCGCGGGAGATTCCCTATCCCGTGGGGTTTCGTCAATCTCGACATCCAGCAAGGCAAAATCAACGCCGAGCGTTCGCAGCATGGCGGCTCTTCGCGGCGAGCGGGAGGCCAGATAGAGTGCAGGGCGGACCAGACTCATGCGCGATGGTAAGGATGGTTATTGAGCAGGGACCACGCGCGATAGATCTGCTCGATGACCACAATGCGAGCAAGTTGATGAGGCAGCGTCAGTCGCGTAAGCGACCACACAGACGTCGCGCGCTGCCGGATTTCCTCCGCCAACCCTTCTGCACCGCCTATGACAAGCATGACATCCTGATAACGTTCCTGCCAATTCGTGAGCTGCTTGGCCAGCTCTGCGCTTGACCAGATATCCCCGCGCTCGTCGAGCGCAACCAGCGCCGCACCCACGGGCACCGCTTTTTGGATGATCTCGCCTTCGCGGCGCTTTTGCTGTTCGGCACCCGCGACACCTCGAGCAGGCGGCAATTCCCGCACTTCGATGTCCAACTTCCCCTGTAGTCGTTTCAGGTATTCTGCGTTCGCCCCAACGACCCAGGATGCGGGTCGTTTACTGACGCACAACAACTGCATCCGCATCGTGGGGGGCTAATCCGCCGCTATTTTCGTCTGACGCGTGCGGGGTAACGGCGTCCAGAGTTTCTCAAGTTGATAGAACTCGCGCGCCTCAGCCTGCATCGTGTGCACAATTACGTCGCCGAGATCGACCAAGACCCATTCGGAAGCCTGTTCGCCCTCGATCCCTATTGGCTTGTTGCCCACTGCGCGGGCGGCATCTGCCACGTGATCCGCCAACGCCTTGACCTGCCGCGATGAACGTCCCGTCGCGATCACCATGTAGTCGGCGACGCTGGTTAGCTTGCGGACATCGATGAACTTTACATCGACGGCTTTGCCGTCTTCGAGCGCCTGGAGCGCGACGTTCAGGAGATCTTTTGGTTTAACAACTGTCATGAATTAGATTCTCTCCGTTCTCCGTAGATCTGGTGACGAACGATATAGGCTGCAACCCCTGCGGGCGTTAAGCCTGTGATATTGCGATGCTGCGCCACACGCGCACGTAAATCAGTCGCGGAAATCGGCAGCTGCGGAATATTCTGCAACAGCACACTGCCGGCTGGGCGACTCGCCAGCATACGCGGAGACGACACCGCGCAGGTTGCGAGCAACCCCGGTAATTCACCCGTCACCGGCGGTTGGTAACCTGGACGAGTCGCAACAATCAGATGCGCCAGCGCCAAAAGGTCTTTCCAACGGTGCCAGCGCGGCAGCCCGTTAAAGGCGTCCTGACCGAGGATGAAACAAAGGGGCCGTGCACCGATTTCCGCACGGACCATCGAAAGTGTCTCGACCGTATAGGTCACGCCGGTGCCATACAGCTCCCGGGGGTCGATTACCAAGCCGGTCCCCACCACCGCAAGCTCCAACATCGCAAGCCGATGCGTGGGGGTTGTTGCAGGATTATCGCGCAAGTTCGGAACACGCGCAGGCAACAGTCGAACCTCTGCTAACTCGAGCGCCTCGCGGCTTTCAATGGCGAGCCGCAAATGCCCGTAATGGATCGGGTCAAACGTACCGCCGAGAATACCGATCGGTTTCAATCCCTGCAGATCCCCTGCCGCAGACCGGCAAAGGCCACGGGCTCATCAAGTTCGGATATGACCATCACCGAGCACTATCCATTTCTGGGACGTCAGCCCCTCAAGTCCGACTGGACCGCGGGCATGGAATTTATCGGTGCTGATCCCGATTTCGGCTCCCAGCCCATATTCGAAACCATCGGCAAAACGAGTTGACGCGTTGACCATCACAGAGCTCGAATCGACTTCGCGCAAAAACCGCATCGCATGGCTGTAATTCTCGGTCACGATGGTATCTGTATGTTGTGAGCCATACTGGCGAATGTGCGCAATGGCCTGATCCAGATCACCCAACACGCGAACCGCAAGGATTGGCGCGAGATATTCCGCGTACCAATCGTCTTCAATCGCCGCCGTCAATGACGGATCCAGCCGACAACTGATTGGGCACCCACGTAACTCGACGCCCGCGGCGCGATATTGGGCAAACAGGGGCGGCAAAACCTGCGCGGCGATCGCTTCATGGACCAGCAACGTCTCCAAGGTGTTGCAGGTCCCGTATCGCTGACATTTCGCGTTGAAAGCGACCTTGAGCGCCTTTGAGATATCGGCGTTAGCATCGATGAAGACATGGCAGACACCATCGAGATGTTTGATAACCGGCATCCTTGCCTCGCGGGTAACCCGCTCAATCAGGCTCTTGCCTCCGCGCGGTACGATGACATCAATATACGCCGGGCTCTGCAACATCGCCCCGACGACTGCACGATCGACGGTTGCCACCACTTGTACGGCGTGTTCAGGCAAGCCTGCGACGGCGAGACCAGCGATCACACATTGGGCAATGGCCAGATTCGAGTGCAATGATTCTGCGCCACCGCGCAAAATTACGGCATTACCCGCTTTCAAGCACAACCCCGCTGCGTCCGCTGTTACATTCGGGCGAGACTCGTAAATGATGCCGACGACACCCAGCGGCACGCGCATCCGGCCTACCTGAATACCACTCGGACGCGCGGTCAAGTCAGTGATGGTTCCTACCGGATCAGCCAACGCTGCGACTTCTCGCAAACCGGCAGCCATCGCGACGATCCGCGTCGGCGTCAGCGTCAGTCGATCACGGCCCGCGGCGTCCAAGGCTGACGCCGCTGCCAAATCTCGGGTATTAGCCGCCGTAAGCGCGGGGGCTGCGGCTTCTATGGCATCGGCGATAGCCTGCAGAGCTAAATTTTTTGCCGCGGTACTCGCCCGCGCGACTTCGACGGATGCCGCACGGGCCGCTTCACCAAGCCGGCGCATATAGCCGGCGGTGTCTTCATCGGTGGCGAGATGTCTGTTGGTCATACTCGGAATCTCAAGGAATAATGGCCAAACCATGGCCCGCCGGCCAGGGCGAGCAAAAGCGATTCCAGATCATCCCATGCATGGCCAATGCCGCTCCCTTTTATCAACTGGTCAAGACGGATGCTCGCCTCCAGCATCAACGCCAAACCAGCAATCGTATGTCGTTGCAGCGCGCGGCGGATCAAACTCTGTCGGCTCGCCCATACGTTTTGCTGTGCAAGCGCATTATCGAGCGTGGTCCCACAAGCCGTCGCTGCCGCGATACGCGCGAGCGTACGCAATTCTCGATTCAGACTCCAGCCGATGACGATCGGCTCGGTGCCTTCTTCGCGCAAGCCGCGCGCCATGCGCACGGTACGTGCCCGACTGCCGGCCAGCGCGGCGTCCACACATTGGAAGGTGTCGTAACGAGCACTGTCGCTGACAGCGGCGAGCACCTGATCGACATCGACCACGGGGGTAACAGCCAGCAGCACCAATTTGTCAATTTCCTGCGCGGCAGCTAGCAGGTTGCCTTCAGCACGCAGGGCAAGGAATTCGTTGGCGGCTGGCGTCAGGTTAAGTCCACGCGCCTGCGCCCGCTCACCCAACCAATCACGAAAAGCGGGCAACTCGGGCTCACGGCAGGCGACCACAATGCCTCGCGTGTCGAATGCCTTGACCCACGCGCTTGTCTGCTGGTGCCGATCGAGGTTCTCCACCGTCAGGAGAAGCACATCGGGGGACGTCATATCCCCCAACAGCGCGAGGAGACATTCAACGCCTGCCTTATCCGGTTTTTTGTTGCCGAGTCGAATTTCGATCAGGCGCCGTTCGGCAAACAACGACAAGTTTCCGGTCAAGGCGCGCAGCGCGCTCCAATCTTGGGCCGCAGCCTCAAAAACGAGCCGCTCCGCAATCCCGCCTCGCCTCGCCGCCGCACGGACCGCATCCGCACTTTCCTGCAACTGAAGTGGCTCGGGTCCCCACAGCAGATAGCAAGGGGCGAGGCCTTCGCCGCGCGTCAAATGATCGCCGAACTTAGCAGGCTTAATCTGCATGCTTGTCCAATTTTTTGAAATCAACCAGCTCGAGACGGAATAAAAGCGCCCGCGCCGCGTTCTCTGCCAAACGCAGGCGCGTAGTCTGTTCGACTTCATCCGTGCCGAGAACGGACGACTGGTCAAACACATAATCCTGCGACCAATCAACGACATCCGGTGCGAGCAGGAGTTCTCCCGTGGGTGTCCGAACCGCTACTTGTATCTGCAGGCCTACTTCGATTTCCTGTACCTTCCCGGTCGTCGGGTCGACAGAAAGAACCCGCTTCGTGTATTTTTCGTTACGCAATTCAAAAACGGCTTCACATTGCGTGCGGGACTGGACTACCGCAATCCCGCTGTAGCTGAGTTGAGCTACGAAATAATTATAGAGGTAGTTGCCGTAATCGCTCGCTTGATTGTCGATGCAAAGATGCTTGATGGGTATGTGCACACTCCCCTTGCCCCGGAGGTACCAACCGCTACATCCGACCTGCCCGACTATGGCTACGATTAAAAGACCATAACGCAGCCCAGTGGGTATGCGCATCATGTCGCCACGATGTTCACGAGGCGGCCGGGAATAAAGACGACCTTGCGCACCGTCTTACCCTCAAGATGGCGACACACGTCCGGGTCGGCCCGTGCTGCCGCCTCAATCGCGGCGGCGTCAACGTCTGCCGCAACCCGAATGGACGTTCTCTTTTTACCGTTTACCTGAACGACCAGGTCGATTTCCGCTCGGATAAGCGCCTGCGGATCTGCCACCGGCCAGCCGGCATCCAGTACCGATCCTGCGGGATGACCGAGCACTTCCCACAACACCTCCGTGACATGCGGAACGATTGGCGAAAGCAGCAGGACACAGGTTTCAAGACCTTCTTGCCGGACCGTGCGGGTCGCTTCGTCATCACCAACGGTCCGTTGCAGCGCGTTGACGAGTTCCATGACCGCTGCAATTGCCGTATTGAATTTATAGCGACGCGCAATATCGTCCGTCACCTTGACAATGGTTTCGTGCACCCGACGCCGTAGCGTCTGCAAGTCACCGCTCAGGATTTCCGGACGTGGGGCAATCGGCCCACCACCTGTGTGCTCGCGAACCAGGCGCCACAACCCACGAAGAAATCTGGAAGCTCCCTCGACGGCCGCGTCTGACCATTCGAGCGATTGCTCCGGTGGCGCCGCGAACATCGTGTACAGCCGGACGGTATCCGCCCCATAACGCTCGATCAGCGTTTGCGGGTCGATCCCGTTGTTTTTAGATTTGGACATTTTCTCGACCGGTCCAATCTCGACCGGCAACCCGTCTGTCGCGAGACGCGCAACGACCGCACGACCTTTCTCGTCTGTCTCCACCTCAACGGCACTGGGATTGAAGTAGGTTTTTTTCCCGTACTCCCCTTCGCGGAAATAAGTTTCCTTACAGACCATGCCCTGGGTGAGCAGACGGGTGAACGGCTCGTCGACTACGGCCAGGCCCGCATCTCGCATCAGCTTGTGGAAGAATCGCGCGTAAAGCAGGTGGAGGACGGCGTGCTCGATGCCACCGATATAGATATCTACCGGCATCCAATAGCGCGCACGGGCGTCGACCATCGCGTCATTGCTGTCCGGGCAGCAGAAACGCGCGTAATACCAACTCGATTCAAAAAACGTATCGAAGGTATCCGTTTCGCGCCGTCCTGGCAGATCGGTTCCCGGGATGTGGGTGTTCAGAAACTCCGGCATGCCGAGCAAGGGGGAGGACACGCCCTGCCACGCCACATCCTCCGGCAAAACGACCGGCAGGCGTTCGGGCGCTTCCGCCACTAATTGCTGATCCTCCCCATACACCACGGGGATGGGACATCCCCAGTAACGCTGGCGGGAGACCAACCAGTCGCGCAGACGATACTGGACCTGGCGCTCAGCACGGCCCACCTCAGCAAGGCGGGTCGCAATCGCATCGAACGCCGCAGCGAAGGACAGCCCGTCGTATTGTCCGCTGTTACCGAGCACACCTTTCTCGGTGTAAGCCTCCTGGTCAATATTGACCGGACTGCCGTCGCTCGGGAACACGACTTGCCGAATGGGGAGGTGATAAACCTTGGCGAATTCATAATCCCGCTGATCGTGACCGGGGACAGACATGACGGCACCGGTGCCGTAGCTCATCAACACGAAATTCGCGACCCAGACGGGAAGAAGATCGCCCGTCAGCGGGTGGCGGGCAAAAACGCCGAGCGGCAAGCCGCGCTTCTCGAGTTTTTCAAGCACTGCCTCGGAGGTGGCAACCTGCGCGCACGAACTGATGAACGTCGCGACATCGGCATTGTGCTCAGCCGCCCGGCGTGCCACCGGATGTTCTGGCGCGACCGCCATATAGGTGACCCCCAATAGGGTATCGGGCCGGGTCGTATAGATTTCCAGATCACCCTGACCATCCGCCAGCGCGAAACGGACCAGCAGGCCTTCGGAGCGACCAATCCAGTTGCGTTGCATGGTCTTGACCGCTTCCGGCCAGCCTGTCAGCTGATCGAGACCGGCGAGCAGCTCGTCGGCGTAAGCGGTAATTCGTACGAACCACTGCGGAATCTCCCGTCGTTCCACCAGCGCCCCTGAACGCCACCCTCTGCCATCAATAACCTGCTCGTTGGCCAATACAGTCTGATCGATCGGATCCCAGTTTACGACCGCTGTTTTACGATAAACGAGATCCCGGGCGTAAAGTTGCGTGAAAAACCATTGTTCCCAGCGGTAATAACTCGGGTCGCAGGTCGCGATCTCGCGGGACCAGTCATACCCAAAGCCCAGTCGTTGGAGTTGACCCCGCATGTAATCAATATTCGAACGGGTCCAGCGTGCGGGCGGCACATTATTTTCTATCGCCGCGTTCTCGGCCGGTAGTCCGAACGCGTCCCAACCCATTGGCTGCAGGACGTTTTTACCCAACATTCGCTGGTAGCGTGCAATCACATCCCCAATGGTGTAATTGCGGACGTGGCCCATATGCAAGCGTCCGCTGGGGTAGGGGAACATACACAGGCAGTAGAATTTTTCGCGCGCCGGATCCTCTCGCACAGCAAAGGCCTGAGAGTCGCGCCAAGATTTCTGTATGCGGGGCTCAATTTCCGCCGGGTTGTATCGGTCGTCCATACACTTTTGCTTTGGGGTGGAGGGGGAGGATACCCCACGCAGACCCGGGCTTGAAAGCGTCGGAAGCGCGCGTGCCCAACGACGACGGGCTCGCGACGCTGGCCGATCAACCGGACGAGTTGGCAGACCCACCGAGGCGCCGCACCCCAAAACCGCTTGAGGTCGCGTCGCCGGGGTCTCCGGCTTAACCCGAAGCGCTTTCATCTTTGTGTAACAATGTCGTCATGTAATACGGTGCAACAGCCCCGTTTCCGTCGGGTTAGTAGAGGACTAAATGATCCAGAACATACTGATAGTCGAGGACGAGCTCGCCATCCGACAGATGCTCGGATTCGCCCTGGGAGGAGACGGATATCGCTGTATTGAAGCAGGCAATGTCGTTGAAGCACAATCCACGCTCGCCCGCCAGCGCCCAGATCTCATCCTTCTGGACTGGATGCTCCCGGGGATCAGTGGTATCGAGTTTGCCCGTCGGCTCAAGCGCGATCCAAAAATGAATCAAATTCCCATCATCATGCTGACCGCCAAAGGTGAAGAAGGGGATAAGATTGGCGGGCTCGATAGCGGCGCGGACGATTACATCACCAAACCTTTTTCGACGCGCGAGTTATTAGCGAGGGTCCGGGCCGTCTTGCGGCGACGGCAGAGCGAAGTATCCCCTGAGCTACTTGAGGCAGGAACAATCCGCATTGATCTCCAAACTCACCGGGTGACTATCAAGGGCGAGCCCCTCGAAGTAAGTCCCACGGAGTTCCGGCTGCTGCAGTTTTTCATTACACACCCCGAGCGAGTCTATACGCGCAGCCAACTGTTGGATGAAGTCTGGGGTAACGAGACTTATATTGAAGAAAGAACGGTGGACGTTCACATCCGGCGCGTGCGCAAGCTCTTGGAGCCCTTCGGCTGTGATGAGATGATTCAGACCGTTCGAAGCGTCGGCTATCGATTTTCACCGCTGGTCCAATAAAACTTGGTTTGAAGAAACTGACCGTAACCCGGCCGGAAACGGCCCCTGCCCCGCCTGAGGCAGCGGCTGACGCTCCTCATCGCCACCGGCCGGTCAGCAGGAGACCATCGTTATGATGATCCGGGATTTACGGCGCGTAGTTTTCGGCCTGCTCGTCGCCTCAATCGCGGGCATCCTAACCGATCAATTTTTGGTTTGTTATTTAGTTGCGTTATTGCTATACGTCGGCTGGCTACATCGTCATCTTCGTATGCTTTTACAATGGCTGCGCGATCCAAAGAAGTTTGCGCCACCCGAGACGCCAGGCGTTTTCGAAGAGCTTTCCCTAGAGATCGATTACCTGCGCGAGCGCCACAAAAAGCGCAAAAAGAAACTCGCGTCTTATCTTAGACAGTTCCAACAGGCAACACGGGCCCTGCCGGACGCCACCGTTGTTCTCGGGGATAACGGCGATGTGCAGTGGGCAAACGACGCTGCAGCCCGTTATCTGGGTATTCGATGGCCGGAAGATTTTGGGCAACGAATCACCAATTTAGTCCGCTTGCCTAGCCTCCTGGATTTCATGCAGGCTCCGGCCGCACACGACGCAATCGAAATCCCTTCACCCACGAATCCCAACGCGTTCCTCAGCGTCCTGATGGCGCCGTATGGGAAATCACGTTGGCTTTTTGTGGCGAGAGACGTCACGCAACTTCATCGCGCAAATCAGATTCGAAGCGATTTCGTGGCGAATGTCTCTCACGAATTACGAACGCCCATCACGGTGTTTCGCGGCTACCTAGAAATGATGTCCGAGCAACGAGATAAAGCGCCCCCCGGCTGGATTCCTGTCATCGGACATCTAGACGCCCACGCGCACCGAATGCAATCGCTTGTCGAAGAGTTGTTGCTGCTTTCAAGACTCGAACAGGAGGATGACGTTCCGAATCCAAAACCTGTTCTAGTCAGCGAGATGCTAAGCGACATACTGCGGCAGGCCCGTCACATAAGCGGCGCACGGGAACATTTCTTTTCGCTGGAAGCCGACCCGGTACTCGAAATCGCAGGTGCTCGGAGCGAATTACTCAGTGCTTTTTCAAACCTGATCATGAACGCCGTGAACTACACGCCCGCTCGAGGGGTAATTCATATTCGTTGGTACCGGGATCTCCGTGGTGCTCACCTCGAGGTACAGGATAACGGTTTTGGCATTAGCGAGGAGCTCTTCGAACGTATCACGGAGCGGTTCTACCGCGTGGAAAGTTCCCGGGCACGAGAGGATGGCGGGACTGGCTTGGGGCTCGCTATCGTCAAGCATGTCTTGTTAAGACATCACGCTGCTTTGGAAATCAAAAGCAAGCTTGGCGAAGGAAGTGTGTTCAAATGCCACTTTCCGAACGACATGATTGTCCCTCAAGAAGCATTGGCGCTTTCCGCGCCGGCCTGACGCCCCCGCGCCGACCTCGCGGGTAAACGCATTGACTCAAGTGGGTCTGTTCACGTAGCCGGCGCATTGCTTGCATTTGTTCACAGTTGGCGTGCGCGCCGTCACATACGCTCAAGGCGTGCCGCCCCGACAATAGCTGCTCTCAGGGTGGAAACCCCATCGAGGATTTTTCAGTCATGCGCTTTATCCCATTTGCACTGCTGCTGCTTCATTGCATCACCCCTGCCGCTTGGGCGCATGACGTGCGCATGCATTTTATTCCTGACCAACACGCCGCGCTGGTGGCCTCGCGGAATGCCCAACATATGGTGGAATTTGCGCGGACCGAGCTTAACCTAGACCTTGATTTCAGCGATCAGAGCATTGAGAAAATAGAGCGCGTCAGTTCCGAACTACGCACCGATCTTCATCGAGAGCATGCGGCATTACGAGACGTCGATAACCTGGTGCAGATGCTCGGCAGTTATCTGGGTGAAGTCTATCGCCGCAATCACGGGGGCGAATGGGGTTACGCATCGCCTCGAGGCAAGCCCATGATGGCGCTTAAAACAGACGCGGATGACTCACTCTTATGGCCAACTGAACGGATCCGGCAACGGCTTAAAAGTGGCACAAACAATAATGTCTGGGCTTATTACCAATCGCGGGTTGCCTTAGCCAATAACTAGCCCAACCCGCGAATTCTGCCGCGCAGCATTCTCCGTCAGACTTCTTTGGAAAATAGAATACCGCCTTGTGTGAGTTCGTTAATCTCTTCTTCATTTTTGCCTAGGACTGAACGCAAGATCTCCGCATTGTGCTGACCAAGGGTCGGGGCTTCGAAGGGCTGATTAGCCTCCTCTCCCATGAATTTTATCGGCATCCCGGGGATCTCAAATTCACCCGCTAGTCGATCATTCACCGTACGGACCGTCCCGCGCGCGATAAAGTGAGGATGGGACACCGTTTCTTCAACAGAGAGTATCGGTGCACAAGGCACATTAAAGGCATCCAAACGCGCCTCTGCGCTACCGACATCCGGAAAGGTCTTGAGCCAAGACTCGACCATTTCAACGACTTCGTCACGACGGCTAAGTCGCATTTGATCATTGATGTATTTTGGATCTTCGGTCAGATCCGGACGCTCCATTGCCCGACAAAGATCCTGCCAATGATGGAGGAAACCCATAATGGTGATGTCTCCGCCAGTCCCGCGGAAAACCCCGGCTGGACAAAGATAGGAGAGATGACGGCCTCCACGCTTTGGTTTTATAGCGCCATAACTGCCACTAATTTGGTGGACATTTACTTCGTGGCAATGATAGTACGCATCCAGCAGCGCAATATCGATGTGCTTTCCTTTACCCGTGCGTGCCCTATAAAGCAGTGCCGCAGCAACCGCGAAAGCGCCATGTGTGCCCGTCAAGACATCGCCGATACCGAGCAAGGGAATGGAAGGTGCGTCGTCCGGATCACCAATCATTGACGTCACGCCCGCATAGGCTTGCGCGATATAGTCGTATCCGGGTTTAGCGGACAGTGGCCCGGTCTGGCCAAGCGCCGAAATGGAGCAAAGAATAATATCAGGCTTGATAGCTTGTAGCGCAGCAAATCCCAGCCCCATCGCGGTGATCACACCCGGCTTGAAATTCTCAACCACCACATCGCACTTCTTGACAAGCTCGCGGAGCAGTTCAATACCTTCCGGTTTTCGCAAATCAAGACAGAGACTTTTTTTATTCAGACTCTGCTGAACGTAATAAAGACTGCGTTCATTGCGGAGTTTTGACACGCGTCTCGTCGTATCTCCTTCGGGGGCGGATTCCACCTTAATCACTTCAGCCCCGAGTTCGGAGAAAAGACGCGTGCAAGTCGGCCCCGCCAGCGCACGCGTAAAATCAAGGATCCGAATGCCGGCCAATATCTGTTCTCGCTCTGAAACCATCGGAGGAACCTCCCGCGGAATGTGCGTTAGCGCTTAAGTTATGAAGAGTGTTCGCCCTACAAGGAAAAGACCGGGCGGCCTCAATCCTAACAAAGAAATTTTCGGGAACAAGCAATTCCTTCCCTGCGCGACCTAAGCCGTAGATAATTCGCCGAGTGCCCGCCAAAGCGCGCCGCAGCCCACCGCACGATAGTGGACGTGGCGTGTGTCTCGCTCGAAGCCGACCATCGTGTCAGTTGGTGCGCTGCCCGCTTCGCGTCTGTAGGTCGAGAATATCCGCGCTGTATCGCGCCTCCTCCGTCCAGGACTATCTAAATCGTCACGTCTACCCTAACCGTAGCGGGATGGCGAACACGCTGGTGATTCCAGAAGCACGCGCCACCCCTTAGAATCATGTGCCCTCGAAGCTGACCTTAAAGAAATGAGCGACCTCAATCCCCCCCAACGCGAGGCCGTACGCTTTACCGACGGGCCCCTTTTGGTGCTCGCAGGTGCGGGTAGTGGTAAAACACGGGTCATTGCTCAGAAAGTGGCCTACCTCATCTCGGCCCGGGAAGTGCCGCCCGATCAGATAGCCGCAATCACGTTTACCAACAAGGCTGCGAAAGAAATGCAAAGCCGGGTGAGCGCGCTCCTAAAGCCCGGCACTCGCAGTCGGCCCTGGATCTCAACATTCCACACTTTGGGTTTGCGGATCCTAAAGGAAGAGTTCGCAGCCGTAGGCCTTCGACCGCGGTTCACTATCTTCGATTCGAGAGACAGTGAAGCGACACTCGCCGACATTGCAAGACGAACGCTCGGCACGAATACCTTCGAAATCGGGCCATTGCAGCAACGTATCTCCGCATGGAAAAGTGCGCTCATCCCGCCGGATGCCGTTCCCCTTGAGGCGACCGTAGATCCGGCCGGTCGGGCAGCTAAAGCCTGTTATGCTGAATATCTTCGAACGCTACAGGCCTTCAATGCTGTCGATTTTGATGATTTGATCCGACTTCCCTCGTTGCTACTACAGACCATGCCGGAGATGCTTTTAAAGTGGCAGGCGCGCATTCGTTGGCTACTCGTTGACGAATATCAGGACACCAACCTCGCCCAATATGAACTGGTGCGCTTGATTACCGGCACGCGCGGAATGCTCACCGCGGTCGGCGATGACGACCAATCGATATATGCTTGGCGGGGTGCACGGCCCGAGAACCTAATAGCGCTGACGAAGGATTTTCCCGGCATTAAAGTCGTCAAACTCGAACAGAATTACCGCTCGATGGGCGTCATTCTGAAAGCGGCCAATCAACTGATCGGTCACAATCCACACGTCTTCGATAAACGATTGTGGAGTGAGCGAGGCTTTGGCGAGAAGATTCGAGTAATTGCGGCGGCTGACGAATTTGGTGAAGCGGAGCAAGTCGTCAATCTTGTCAATCACGAACGCCTTATTCATGGCGCAGCCTATCGCGATTTCGCGATCTTGTTTCGCAGTAACCATCAGGCTCGAATTTTCGAAAGCGCACTCCGGGAGAGGACGATCCCTTATATCCTCTCCGGCAGTCGGTCTTTTTTTGATGCCTCTGAGATTAAAGATCTGCTGTGCTATCTTCGAATCATCGCGAATCCAGCTGATGACACAGCCCTGCTGCGGATTATCAATACACCACGTCGAGGTCTCGGTGCGGCGACAATTGAGATCCTAGTCGCCGTCGCTTCCGCGACCGAACGCTCGTTGCGCGACACACTGGGCACTGAGGCCTTTGCGGCAAGAGTCAGCCCACGGGTGACGCGCATCGCGCGGGATTTTTCCCAATGGCTCGAGAGGTTCGAGCAGGCGAATGAGGCAACTTCGCCGACGACTCTTACCCGTCAATTGGTCGCCGATATCGGTTACAACGATTGGCTTGAAAGTAACAGTGAGACACCGGAAGACGCGACCCGTCGGCAGAATAATGTAAATGAGCTGATAGATTGGATTGCCCGTCTTGAGAAACAAGAGCCTGACCGGCGGCTCAGCGAAATCGTGGCGACCCTCGCTTTGTTGGATATGCTTGACCGTAAGGATGACGACGAAGATCGGGATTGTTTGTCACTGATGACCCTGCACGCTGCGAAGGGGCTCGAATTCCCGCGAGTATTTCTGGTCGGCTTCGAGGAAAACATCCTACCGCATCGCTCGAGCGTGGAGGCCGATACCGTCGAAGAAGAGCGACGATTGGCCTATGTCGGCATCACACGCGCCCAACAAAACCTCACACTGAGTTACGCCCGTACTCGGCGCCGCTATGGCAAGACAGAAGAGTGCCAACCGAGTCGATTTTTAGAAGAGCTGCCGCGAGAAGATCTGAATATCGATGGTTCGAATACCGCAACCACGGATCGGGCCGCCGGCCGGGCAACTCTTGCAAGCCTGAAAGGGTTGCTTGGCCGCTGATGTCGTGTCATCGGACTGGGCACTCATCGACCAAGCAGAGCCTGGCGTTACCATCGAACACGCGGCCTCCGGCTGACCGTGGCGTCCAGGAAACGTATTTCTACTTTTGTTGAGGCTCAAATGATGGGTCAGGTCACCGTAGGGAGATGAGGTGTACGCCGGACGCCGTGCAATGGACAGGCCCGGACACGCTTTATCGTGCGGGCGACAGGGCTGGGCATGCTGATCATGAAACCATAGAACGCTGCGCCTACGCAGCGAAGGTAGTCAAATTGTATGCGCAGGGGATTGCGCTCGGCACTAAAGGGGACTACCCCGCGAATTCCCATGATCTTGGAGGGAATAAGCGGTCATTTATTCATAGGTGCCGCCTTTTCGGCGCGATCTGCAAGATCTGACTCCCTTTTTCCGATGCGTTGCGCGAGGCATTCTCGCGCCACCCAGATCACCTATGTGCATAGGTATTATTTGAGGTTCGATCGCCCGCTAGCCAACGCTTCAGCTCAGTGTGTGCTTGTTTTAGTTGCGTGATCGCAATTTCATCCGCGTTGTCCGCATCGACCGTAAATTCGACCAGCATGCCATTCGGATCTTCCGCGTATATTGATCGGCAATACCCGTGGTCAAGTGCGAAAACGCGCGGCTCCTGATAACCAGCATCCAGCAATCGTTGCCAAGCTGCTTCTTGTGTTCCCCGGTCGGTCTTTAGCGCGAGATGCAAAAAGGGTGTTTTGGGAATGTCAGGTACAAATTCGCGCTCCGACTCTTCATCGGCAAATTGGAAAAAAGCTAGCGCACCCCCATCTGCGATTCCGAAAAATACATGGCAATATTCGCGTTCACGTCCAAAGATGACATCGCGCTCGCACCAGGTGGCGATCAAAGGTAAGCCAAGGAGATCTTCGTAGAAGTGTCGCGTCGCCTCCAAATCCTTACTCGGATAAGCGGAATGATGGAGGCGACTGGGCAGGACGTTCGATTCTTTCATGCGAGGCTCCTTGAACGGATTCTGGTTTGGTCGACACAAACACTAAGATTCAATCAACCATTGCGTGACGCTTGGGCGCTGCGTGTCACGCGCACCAAGACCTGAAAAGTCGAAAAGTTCCGGATCTGCTAAGTGGGAGGCCGTAACATTCTGGATGCTGCGAAAAATATTTTCTACGCGCCCAGGTGTTTGGCGTTCCCAGTCGGCTAACATCGCCTTGAGTTGCTTGCGCTGCAAGTTCTCTTGCGATCCACACAAGTTGCAGGGAATGATCGGGAATTGACGGGCGTCGGCGTAGCGGGCGATATCCGACTCTTTGCAATACGCCAACGGTCGAATAACGATATTTTCACCATCGTCCGACTTCAATTTAGGCGGCATTGCCTTAAGCCTGGATCCGAAAAACATATTCAGAAACAAAGTTTCGACGATGTCATCGCGGTGATGGCCAAGCGCGATTTTGGTGATTCCGTGGTTTCGGGCGAACGTATAGAGGATACCGCGCCGCAGGCGCGAGCACAGACCACAGGTGGTTTTGCCTTCCGGGATCACGCGCTGCACAACGCTGTAGGTATCTTGCTCGAGGATATGATAATCGAGCCCCAAATCGCGCAGGTAAGCCGGTAAAACTTCCGGCGGATACCCGGGCTGTTTCTGATCCAGATGGACTGGAATCAATTCAAAAGAGACCGGTGCTTTCTTTTGCAGGGCAATGAGTAGGTCCAATAACGTGTACGAATCTTTGCCGCCCGATAAACAGACCATCACCCGATCGCCTGATTCAATCATGTTGTAGTCGGCAATCGCACGTCCGACAAGGCGACGAAGTCGTTGTTGCAAAATACCTCGTTCGTGGCGTGAACGCTCTACGCCGGACCTGCCATTAGGCTTGAAGATAAGAGGAATAGCGTCCATGAATCGAACCAAGCGTTACACAGTGGGAGTGCAAGTGTACCTTACAGCAGCCCCCCTGAGGATAAAGCAAAACATAGCCCAACCGGCTCATCACCGCGCAGGGGCGGCTGATCTGAGGAGACGTGAGCGAAGAGCGGCGGCCTTGGTCTTGTCGCCCCCAAGAAACCCGGGTGCATCATCGTAATACTGCGCCAGATCACTCACGGCGTCCCAATTGTTTGGGTTAAGTTCAATCGCCCGCTCAAAGGCGACGCGCGCGAGCGGTGCGATCTGGATCGCGGTCAACCATCCGGCAGTCTCTGCCCGCCTTCCGTGCGCCTTCCCTACCCAATAGACGTATTCATCATTCGTCGGCGCGGCAGCCGCAGCGCTTTCAAATGCAGAGGCCGCCGCATCGAAACGCTTCTCCGCATAGGCCTGTCGACCGTTCAAAAAGAAATTCGCTGCTTCTTTTTGGATCTCCGCGGCGAAAAGTGAGCAGGAGAAGGCTCCCCAAAAAATCAGGCTCAAGAACGGCCAACAGATGCGGCGGTACCGAGTTAGACGCGCCGCAGCAAGCGACGCAAGCATGGGTAAAGCACGATCGTTCACGCGGTAAAAATAGCGCGCAGGCCGGCTAATGCTGTCGCATCAAGACCGAGGCCCTCCGCGAGATAGCCATCGATCGATCCGTAGCTATCCTGCATAGCTCCGATTGCGGCTTCCATATAGCGCGGATCAGCCGCCATAACGGGCTCTACGGCGTACGAGGGTGCATGAGCAGCGAAGACGTCTACCGGTCGTCGCTGATAGTTAGAAATGACATAGTCTTCGATGATGCACTGACTGGGTACGCCAAGCGCGAGGAGAATTATCGCAGTCGCGATGCCTGCACGGTCTTTCCCGCTAGCGCAGTGAAATAGGAGGGGGATGTGGTTCATCTCTAGTATGGCGGTGACAAGCTTCCGGTAATCGACAAGATGCTCCAGTGCGAGATGACGATACTGGCCCAGCATGGCGCGAAAACTGGCATCGGCGTCATAGGTCCCCGCATTGACATGCGCGAACAGCTCCAGACTACCTCTCGGTAGGAATCCAGGATTCCACCACGTCAGACCCGCGATGGGTGGCAACCGATCTGGTGCGCGTGCACATTCTTGCGGACTTCGGAAGTCGACCACCGCCCGCAAGCGAAGATCTGCGAGAACTTGTAGATCAGCGTCGGAAAGAAAGGCCAGCGTATCCGCGCGATAAAGAAGGCCACGGCGCGTGATACGTCCGTCGACGGTGGGTAAGCCGCCAAGGTCGCGGACATTATAAGCCCCATCAAGAGGCACCTGACGATGGCCGTGTCTAGCAAACAGCGTCTCTTTGTCCAGCGCCATGAGGGAGCCTTTTGAATTTGTGGCACATCACCCGTTCGGCGCAATCCGACCTCCCTTAACCCGGAAGACTCCTCGCGGAATTCGACACGGCCACGAGGCCCGGCTTTGTCCGTTCGATTCCTCACCGGAGGAATGTTGGCCGCAATTTGAGATTCCTATTATTTAACTATGCGGCATCGCACCATGTCACAGTCTCGCACCACCACGACCCTAGACAGGATAATAGATTGCCTCTTTAGCGGGAATTGCTGAACGTGCATACTTCTACACGCCATTTTAAATTTTAAACATTGATTCCGCGAGGCTGTCATGTCCAAAAACAAAGACCTGCTGGAAGCGCTACTTGATCGAGAAGCCATTCGAGACTTGCCTTTACGTTATTGTGACCATGTCTGGCGGGATGATATCGACGGGCTGGTAGATTTGTTTGCGAAGGATGGTGAATTCATCATGGCCATCAATAACAAAGAAACCGGTGCGAAAGGACACGCCGCCCTACTGGAGATCTATCAATCTGGACTCGCCATCCAACCCAGGCCTTTTATTCACAACCATGTCATTGAACTGTTAGACGACAAGAAGGCACGCGGACGTTGCTATCTTGACCTTCGTAGCGCAAAAAAAAATATGGCGTTCATCGGGGCCGGATATTACGCGGATACCTATGTGAAAGAAAAAGGCATCTGGAAGTTCCAGCGCCGCCATTTCACTGCGCTACGCATTGATGACAATCCGGTCGCGGCTCTGCCTGCGCCCGAAAAGACGAAACCGAAACCAACGGCGAAAGCGAAGCGCACCGCCCGTCCTCGCTGAGCGGGCGCACGCGTCGCAGGAACGTCCTGTCGTGGGTTCGGTTTGTCACGCTGCAGGAGGGCAAGCATGCGATATGGTTTGATGACTGGCGCGGATGGTCGCCGTCCAACACTGGAAGACATGGTTCAGTTCGGCCAACGCGCCGAGGCGGCCGGCTTTGATGATTTGTGGATGGCACATGTACGCGGCCATGACGCGTTGATGACGTTGAGTATCATCGGCCGGGCAACGACCCGAATCCGGGTTGGAACGGCCGTGACACCAACCCAGCCCAGACATCCCGCCGCACTCGCCCAACAGGCGCTAACGGCTGCGGCCGCCAGCGAGAACCGGTTTACGCTCGGGATCGGGACATCGCACAGGCTCGTCATCGAGGACATGCTAGGACTGTCCTTCGCCCAACCAGCCCGGCATACACGCGAATATCTGGAGGTCTTGATACCCCTCCTCCGCGGCGAGACGGTCACCTTCCAGGGTCAGGAATACCATATCGGCGGCTTACAGCTCGACGTGCCGGAAGCCACCCACATACCGGTGCTGGTTGCCGCATTAGGTCCTCGCATGCTGGCGCTCACCGGGGAACTTGCCGACGGGACAAGCACTTGGATGGTCGGTCCCAAGACAATGTCCAGCCACATCGTCAAGCTAATCTCCCGCACGGCAGCTGCCGCGGGTCGCCCGTCACCCCAGATCGTCGGTGGTTTTCCGATCGTCCTCACCAACAACATCTCGGAAGCTCGCGCCAGGATTGCGCAAAATCTCGCCATCTATGGAAGACTACCCAGCTATCGGGCCATGCTCGACCGAGAGGGCTTGTCGGACCCCAGCGAACTCGCGCTCGTTGGGAACGAAACCTACCTGCGGCAAGCGATCGATCGATTGGAAGCAATCGGCGTAACACATTTCAACGCGTCCATTGCAGCCGTTGAACCCGGCGCGTTCGACCGCACGTTCGAGTTCCTGGCCAGCTTGAAGAAGGGCGCATAACACATAGCTGAAAAGTCTTTCCCGTCACACGTCGTTAATATTTAAGGTCTAGCCTGCCTGACCTGTGGAGACGTCAACTGCCGATACGCCAGACATCGCGCCCAAGCGCATCGCCATCGTCTCTGATGCGTGGCATCCGCAGGTTAACGGCGTGGTGCGTACGCTTTCGACAACTGTGTTGCATCTCCGTCGTCTCGGCCACGACGTGCTCCCCATCACGCCGCAACATTTCCGCACGGTGCCCTGCCCCTCCTACCCGAGCATAAGGCTGGCAGTTTGTGCACGAAATGGCGTGGCGCGTATGCTTGATGACTTCAGACCACACGCGATTCATATCGCGACCGAGGGTCCTTTAGGCCATGCTGCGCGTCACTACTGCCGCCTCCGACGGCTTCCCTTCACGACCTCTTTTCATACCCAGTTCCCCGAATATATCCGAATGCGGGCACCTATCCCGGTTAGTTGGACCTATCATTACCTTCGTCATTTCCACCGCAAAGCCGAACGAACACTCGTCCCTACCGCCACGCAGCGCGCGAAGCTCGTCAACCGTGGGTTCGAAAATCTGTGTCTTTGGGCGCGCGGCGTCGACCTCGACATTTTTAAGCCTGACGATCCCGTCGTCTGGACGTATCCACGGCCCGTGGCCATTTACATGGGGCGGGTCGCTGTGGAAAAAAATATTGAGGCATTTCTTGACTTGCCCGAGCCCGCGAGCAAAGTCATCATCGGCGACGGTCCTGATCTCGGCCGGCTAAGGGCACGCTACCCGAACTACCATTTTCTCGGCCCCAAGTTCGGACGGGAACTCGCCCGAAATCTGGCCGCAGGCGATGTTTTTGTTTTTCCAAGCCGCACCGACACGTTCGGCTTGGTACTTCTGGAAGCGATGGCCTGTGGTTTACCCGTCGCCGCCTATCCCGTTCAGGGCCCACTGGATGTGCTTGCAAATGGATCAACCGGGATCCTTGACGAAGATCTAGCATCCGCAGTGAAAGGCGCCCTTACGCTCTCTCGAGCACGGTGCATCGCGTATGCACAGCACTATTCCTGGGAGGCCTGTACGGCTGATTTCGCCTCCTATCTGGCGCCCATCCCTGCCACTGCCGGTAGCGCCAGGCACTGACTCGGGCGCCGCCAAACTTCGTCTTTCTCAATGTACGGCGCCAAGCGCTGCGACAGCGCGGCGGCCAGCGACTCAGGACTGTCGTAGATGGATTCAGGCGCAACATCCCCGTGCGTGATGAGCCGCTCCCGCGTATCGAATCCATAACTCCCCATGAGACTCTCGTAGCCGGTTTCCATAGCCGCGCGATAGTCTCCGATCTCGTCGGCACAAAGAATAGATTCGTAATAACGCGAGGCCGCCATTCCGGCGAGAATATCGACTTTTTTCACACCGACAGGAATAGGCAATACGAAATCCAGATCTACCTCATTTATGCCGCTGCGGCGCAGGACGGTTCGGATCGTCGGCCCCGGCTCAAGTGTGTAGTTTCTACTCAGGATGCCACAATGAATAGTCGGTGTTTCAATCGCGGCATTGATTAGTGAAACATAAGCCGGATAGACGCGGCCGACTTCTCTATAATGCTTCGTCAGCTCTGAGCGGAGCCTACGGGTCTTGGGCAGCGTAAAACCCACTAGATTTTTCAGCAGCTCCTTCCCGCCACCAAAATATTTCAAGAATTTTCTGCGATTTTTGAAGCGCTCTTCCGCTCCGACATCAAGGCCGAAGGCTCCCATCGCATCTCGAATAAGCGCATAGGAGTTGATCAAAAATCCGTCGAAATCGAGCACCAGAAGAAGTCGTTTTTTCATTAGCGGGGACCATCATTATTAAACGCCACGAACCAACCACCATGCGCACCACACCCAAGACCGATTAGATTAGTATCTTTTAGTTAAAAGCTAATTAAAATTTCAACCAAAAAACCTCAAGAAAATCTCAACCAGGTACTTATATCCCGATCTAATAGCTGTCCGCACCGACCTCCTCGAAAACATTCAAACCTGTCATCTCGCCGAAAAATTTACCTGTTTTCATAGCGCCCTATTTATGTGTTCTACTCAGGAGATAGCTGATGCCTCTGTCCGTACTTTCCGAACACGATGAAACACTAGAAGTTCTCCTCGGCATTCATCGCGACAAGCGTGACAATGTCGTCTGTACCTTCGTAGATGCTTCCGGAACAAAAATCTCTCTGCGCATAAATCCACAGGCCGTCGTTGATTTGAAAACCGAGCTTGCCAGACTCATTAAGGAAGGCTAGAACCGCACATACGGACATCGATCACGCGCGCGCAGTTACGCTGGGAAAACCCTTGAAATTCTTTATTTGACTCAAGCAACCCTACGCCCCAGAAGCGTAGGTGAATACGCTGAAATATCTGTAATAGGGTCGGTAACGAACTTAACAAACCAGACCATCGCGTCCTTGAAGCCGAATTTTTTCTTCAGACGCACGACGTGACCCAACACGACGATGGTAGTGAACACGAGCCACTCGCTCGCTATCGCCTCGAAAATATGCCGAAAGGCAGCGCTATCCAGCGTCGGCGTCATCCCTATGTTGACTACCGCGATGATCAAATAGACGGCCACGACTTTTGTTTTACTCTTTGTGTCGAAACCCAGCAATAATTGCTCTTTGTCATGACAAGGTGGCTCAATCAATGCGTGACCACTTTGCCTAACGAATAAAGCTGCGAGCCCTAACCACATGGCTGTCGTCAAGTCGAAAAAGACCAACCAATAACAATAAATAAACGTGCTCGAACTCAACAGATGCAGAAATTGATTGATCCGATTGCTGTGGGATGCGATGTGATCATCATGCTTACGTTGCATCACCTCCCTATAGAATTTTTGCAGCGGGGCGGGTAGCGACAACAAGCCCGCTAGCAGGTCGCGCGTCACCCCGCGCTTTACATCCTTAGCGCGATTAGGATGCTCCGCTTCAGTGAGCCACCATTTATCTTTTTGCATATTTTCTGCCGCCGTACGGATTCGGTTGCGAAGATCAAGAAAATCTTCGTCTGTAAAGTCAAAATTAAACATGCAGCGGCCTGTCCCAACCCAACTGAGGTTGACTCCTTCGGCTCGAAGGTAATACTGCATCAGCCAGTGGTACCTGCCTGGATCGGTGAACTCCATCGTCCAGATTGTCTCTAAGTTTGAAATCTTTACCGGAAGACCCGCGCGTTCGAATTCACCCGAGGTCTCTCTCGCCCAGTTCGTCGCACGTTCGTTGGCCGCGCGGTACGCCGCCGCTGTAGAAGGCAGCACCAGCCACTGAAGGAATTCATTCATGGCGCCCATCACATGCGGATGGGCCGAAAAGGTGCCGACTACATACGCCATACGAAGTGGGCGATCGGGATCGAATCTCCGCATCAGCTCCTTTTTCCCGCAGACGACACCTATCGGCATGCCACCGCCTACCGTTTTACCGTAGACCACCATGTCTGCCCGGGTACCGAAATAGGCTTGTGCACCGTACGGCGCCAACCGAAAACCACTAAAAACCTCGTCAAAAACGAGCGGCACCCCAACTTCCGAACACACCGCACCTAATTTTCGTAGCCATGTTGCGTACGGGTTGGTGTCACGCTGGGTCTGTCTGATCCGGTTATTTAAGAGAATCGCATCATTTGGCGGTGGAGAATTAGGGTGAAAGGACTGTACGGGGTTAACGAGCACTCCGGCGATGTCTCGCGCCCGTGCGCGAATGAGTGCGAGCGAGGCATCGTTCATGTCCCGAAGCGTCAGGCAATCGTCAATTGCGCGTTCGCTTCCTAGTCCAGGTTGGACGCCGTCCCACCACCCGTGATAGGCGCCGGAGAAGGTAACGAGGAGTTTTCGCCCGGTGTTGAATCGAACAAGCCGCACCGCCGCCATCACAGCCTCGGTACCACTCGCGTGGAACGAAACCTCGTCTTGCCCGGAGATTGCCTGCAGGCGAGACACATTGTCCGCGACCACAGGGTGTAGAGGGCCGAGCACCGGACCGAGATCACGCACCCGCTCCCAACCCCGTTCCATCCATATTTTGTATTGATCGTAGCCCGCGACATTGACGCCGTATGAGCCGCTGACGTCGAGGTTCCAGTTGCCATCGAGATCTAACAATCGGCTACCCCTACTGGCCGTGGCAACCGTCGCGACGTTAAAGCCCTGACGCATGACTTCCGAGAAAGTAAAAGGGACACGGCTCGCGTCGGTAAAGCGTAAATCAGATAGGCCGCCACGAAGTGCGTCAGCCCATTGACTCGAAAGTCGGGTACGGGCTGCCAGGCGTTCGCGTAATCGATGAAGCGCAGCACGGCGGTTCTCCGCGAACGCCTCCGGCGCGCCGTCAGCGCGGACAAGATAAGCTTCTGAGGAAGTGCGACTTCGGATCAGCCAGGAGAGAACGCGCGACACCCACGGTGTCCGCGCGTAAGCGCGCAAGGAAAATCGTAGATAACCGAATCGCACGATGAGGGCAGCTACCAGCACGCCCAAACCGATTCGCGTGGGAGTCGCCGACACAGCGAATTCTGAGAGTGCAGCGGTTAGCGGAAGCAGCATAGCGTTAACTCCTGGAAATGGCGGTAGAAGAGTGGATCAGAGAGCGGCGACGAGCGAGCGCAACGCAAGGGGGTTCGGAGATGATTTCTTAATCGCGTCACCGCGTCACTTTGTCCTACGACTATGAAAATTTAATGAAAATTCGATGGATAATTCGCGCTCAGTCGGTGAATTAGCAGGATTGGATCCTGCGAGAAACGAAAGAGGATGGGCGTCAGAACGAGGCTATCGACGCCGAGATGTAACGCACACGTAATATTATTTTAATCTCGATGTCACACGCATTGATTACGGTTCCACCCCGCACGGCAAACAGAATACGCTCGCCAGAAGGTACATGTCCTGAAGCAGAAATTCACACTAAGCGATCGCTTCGACCAAAAAATATTCGACACGATATACGCAAGATCGCTTGTTTATAACGCGTGCTGGGAAGACCCCGCCGTGGATCGTGAAGCGCTCGCGCTTTCCGCAGACGACAATGTGATGGTCATTACAAGCGCGGGTTGTAACGTGCTGGATTACGCCTTGGTCGGTCCGAAAAATGTACATGCGGTTGACGCCAATCCGCGTCAAACGGCGCTCCTCGAACTCAAATTGGCGGGGATCCGTAACCTCTGTTATGCGGATTTCTTCCAAATCTTCGGCCAAGGTCAGCATCCCAAGTTCGTGGAGCTTTATCAGGATGTACTGCGCCCAGAACTTTCCCCATTTGGCCAAAATTTCTGGGATAAACGCGTCTCTTGGTTCTCCGGACAACATGGCGGGTTTTATTTCTTCGGCCTCTCGGGGATGGTAGCTCGTGCCTTCAGAACATACCTCAGGCTGAGGCCAGCACTCGCGAAACACCTGACGACTCTCTTTGGGGCGCCGACGATGGCGATCCAACGTGAGATATACTGTATGGAAATTGCCCCACGCATGTGGGGCTCAACCATGAATTGGGCACTATCTAGGCAGATCACGCTCTCGATGCTCGGGGTGCCGCATCCGCAACGGCGCGAGGTAGTGGCGCAACATCCGGGTGGTGTTGCTGGTTTTGTTCGGGCGTCTCTGGAATATCTTGCGTATCATCTGCCGTTCTCAGAAAACTATTTTTATTCAGTTTACGTTCATGGCTCTTATACGCAGACTTGTTGCCCGGAATATCTGAAAAAGGACCAGTTTACCCGACTCAAAACCGGGTTAGTTGACCGAATATCGGCCCATACCTGCACGGTCACTGAATTCCTGGAAAGGTCTCGGTGGCAGATCTCTCATTTTGTCCTGCTCGATCATATGGACTGGATGAGCTCGTACTACCCGGACGCTCTCGACGCGGAGTGGACTGCCATTCTCGCGCGCGCCGCGCCGCGGGCTCGCATTATATTTAGAAGCGCACATGCCCACCCGAAATATCTCGAGCGCGTCAGATTGCCCCATGCCGGCTCGTTGCGTGATCTGCTCAGATTTGATGTAGAGACTGCGCAGCGACTCACGCTGAGAGATCGCGTGCACACCTATGCCGGCTTTCATATCGCAAACGTGGTCGAGTGATCTCATGCTTGTGCGTGATCTGGGTACCCTACTTCGCCTTCTTCGAGGTATCCCAACACTAGGAACACATGCCGAACGGCTTGAAGCCTTTTACGGTCCCCAGGCGAGTAGCTATGATCAATTTCGAGAGCACCTCCTCAAGGGGCGTTCCGAGCTTATCGCCGCGCTCGACATATCGCCCGGAGCCCGAATCGTGGAGCTAGGCGCGGGTACCGGACATAACGTCGAATATTATCGCGAAAAAATCCCAACCCTTGCTGAAGTGACCTTGGTCGATCTCTGTCCCGCTCTTTTGGCGGAGACACGCCGCAGAACCGCGCATTGGCCAAATGTCCGGGCCGTCGAAGCCGACGCCACCGTCCTAAAGCTCGAGGGTCCAGTAGATCGTGTCTACTTTTCTTACGCGCTCACCATGATTCCTGACTGGGAAGCTGCGCTGATCAATGCGCTCGACATGCTGTGTCCCGGGGGACTACTGGGGGTGTCGGATTTCTACGTCTCCGGCGCCTCGCCGACAGACGGCCTCGTGCAACATGGCGCAATGGCGCGTCGTTTTTGGCCTTGGTGGTTTCGACACGACGGAGTTCGGCTTTCACCCGATCACCTGGCAATGCTTAGGTCCTACCTGATCCCCTGCTTCCTTAAGGAGGATCTCGCAAGGGTGCCTTACCTCGGCGGACTCAAGGTTCCCTATTATGTCTTCGTGGGCCGAAAAAAATGAACACGGACGAGGGCACCAAACGAGTCAGATCTATATTCGTGTCCGACATCCATCTCGGAACCCGGGATTGCCAGTCAGCCCGATTGCTCGATTTTTTGCGAGAACATGAAGCCGACTACCTATACTTGGTGGGGGATATTGTGGATTTCTGGGCGATGAACCGCGGGGTTTACTGGTCGGCCGATCAGAACACCGTGATCCAAAAAATCTTGAAGCGCGCACGCCACGGGACACAAGTAATACTCGTGCCGGGAAATCATGATGAAATTCTTCGGGAGCACATCGGGGTGTCTTTCGGAGAAATCAGAATCTGCGCGGAGTCCATTCATGTTGGGTCCGATGGCCGTCGCTACCTCCTAGTTCACGGAGATGCTTTCGATCAGGTCACGCGTTACCACCGCTGGATCGCCACACTCGGCGACCGAGGCTACTCCGTAGTGATGTGCATGGGTCGATGGCTATCTTGGTGGCGACGAAGCCTGGGCATCGCCGGACATTGGTCGCTGTCCGGGTTTGTGAAGCGACGCATCAAAACGGCGATTCATTTCATAGCTGAATTTGAGCAGGCTGCAGTACGACATGCAAGAACAGGCGGCTTTGATGGGATCATCTGCGGCCATATTCATGCAGCTGCCAATAAGGAAATCGACAACATCCACTATCTGAATTGTGGTGACTGGGTTGAGAGCTGTACCGCAGTCATCGAGACGCTCGAGGGCCAATTCGAGCTTATTGAGTGGCCCATGTACCCCGAAATGTTTCTAATCCGCTGAGCCGCCAGGTCGCATAGCAGCCAGTAACGGTACTCATCGGAGTTTGGGTGTTTTACAGGCGACGTTCGCTGGAACCTTGACAGGGCGTACATCGACGGGCGTTAGGAATAAGATCACGGCGGC
Source organism: uncultured Pseudomonadota bacterium (assembly GCA_903825645.1). Lineage (GTDB taxonomy): Bacteria > Pseudomonadota > Gammaproteobacteria > CAIKBL01. The sequence goes on from CAIKBL010000064.1 coordinate 110,646, forward strand.
GCCGTGGAATGAGAATACCGCAATCGATACAGTGGGAAGTGCCGGCGCCGCTACGTATCTCGGCGACAATAGCGGCGATGGTGATCGCGGCACTCGCGTCGATGAGTGATTGAGCCTGGTCCAGATCGTCGGGCATTGTTGGGCTCCTCACGCGGCCTGTAACGCGGCACGCTTTTCTGCTAAAAGCGATCGAGTGCTCTCGACCCAACAGAGCGACGTCTCTTGATCCGCACTGTGATAGCTGTCAGCGAGAACCTCCTCAAGCGCCGCGATTTGGCGGACTAGCACCCATCGATTGGAGGCTCCATCCGCGATTTTCACAGCGCCTTTGCGCTCGCTGAATCTGTCGACTGTTCTGCTCGCGTCCGCCATGAATTCTGACCTCATGAATTTCGATTAGCGCATCGTTACACCGAAACATGAAAGGCATATGAAAGACGGCCGGTGTGAATGCCGCGTCAGGGAGTAAGCTCGGTTATGCAGAAACGACCGCAGCGGGGTGACGTGAGGTTACGTCGAACACACAAATGACGTGATCGGCGCTGTAGTCGGAACAACCCGAGGCGTGGAACGGGACATCGACAACGTGCGACTTTAGCCCTTTATTTAAGGCACGTCACCACGATGCAAAGCGTACCCCATGCGTCGTTGCGCGACAGGAAACAAATCGCCCGCTAGTCTTCTCGATGTCTCGCATCAAGAGAAAGACGCACGTCCTCCATGGGGACATGGCGGACATCTTTACCTTCGACTAAGAAAATCGCACTTTCACAGATGTTATCTGCATGATCTCCGATGCGTTCAAAGGCTCGCGCGGCCAAAACCGCATCTAAGACTTCGCGAATATTACGCGGGTCTTCCATCATATAGGTGATGAGCTGCCGCATAACCGATTCCAGCTCCTTATCAACTTCCGGATCTTCGAGCGCCGCCGCAAGCGCAGCATGCGAATCCATCCTGGCAAAGGCGTCAAGCGCCGCACGCAGCATGCGACGGACGTGATATCCCATAGCCAAAACACCTACATAATGGATTCTATGAGGCGCCGTGATGCTTATATTCATGATGATTCGCGCCACTTTTTTAACTTCATCACCAACTCGCTCGAGGTCGGTGATTATTTTGCCAATGGCGAGAACAAGCCTAAGATCACTGGCCGCAGGTTGACGGCGCAAGAGGATCCCGGAGCATTCCCTGTCGATCTCCTTTTCCATTTCGTTAACTTTTACGTCATTTGCCGCAATCTGCTCGGCAGATTCCAAATCTCTTTTAGATAGAGCGTCGAGAAGCCGAGTCAGCTGATCTTCAACCAACCCCCCCATGGCGAGCACCTTCGAGCGGATATCTTCTAGTTCTCGGTCAAACTGCTGCGAAATATGATGGGTCCGGGATATAACCATGGGGAGCGCTCCGTCTCTAGCCGTAACGGCCAGTGATGTAATCTTCGGTCTGCTTCTTTCGCGGCGTCGTAAACAGTGACCGGGTATCACCAAATTCGATCAAATCGCCCATGTACATGAATGCCGTGTAATCGGATACTCGAGCCGCCTGCTGCATATTATGGGTAACGATGACGATCGTATAATTCTGCTTCAACTCGTACACAAGCTCTTCAATCTTGAGTGTCGATATGGGGTCAAGAGCCGACGCGGGCTCGTCGAGCAAAAGGACCTCTGGCTCAATGGCAATAGCGCGGGCGATAACCAAGCGCTGCTGCTGACCGCCGGACAACGCGGTCGCGCTTTCTTGAACGCGGTCTTTTACTTCGTCCCATAACGCGGCAGAGCGCAACGCCTGTTCGACAGCGCGATCGAGCACGCGACGATTGTTAATGCCTTGAATGCGCAAGCCGTACGCGACGTTCTCATATATCGATTTCGGGAACGGATTCGGTTTCTGGAAGACCATCCCTACCCGACGACGCAGATTTGCGACGTTAACAGAAGGGGCGAGAATGTTTTCGCCCTTTAACGTGATCTCGCCTTCGGTACGGACACCCCCGATCAACTCGTTGAGACGATTGAAGCAGCGCAATAAAGTCGATTTTCCACAGCCACTTGGACCGATAAAAGCGGTCACCTGCTTTTCGGGGATCGTCATGTTGATACCATTCAGGGCACGTTTTTCTCCGTAATACAAAAATAAATTATTCACCCGGAACGATTCGGTTTGCATGGCGTCCTGCACATTGTCTAACGGCATCTCAAGGGGGACGGCGCGATGACTGATCTGCTTTTCCTCCATGGTGCCCGAGATTTCCCCCGGCGCGTCTATTTCAATGTTCGGATCTTTAATGGTCTGCTGCATGATACTTCTCGCGCAAGCGGTTGCGGATTTGAACGGCGGTCAGGTTCAAAGCGACGATAATGACGACGAGTAAGAAAGCCGTGGCGTAGACGATCGGGCGCGCAGCTTCCACGTTTGGACTCTGGAATCCTACATCGTAAATGTGAAAACCCAAATGCATGAATTTCCGATCGAGGTGAAAAAACGGAAATTCACCATCAAGTGGCAAACTCGGGGCAAGCTTCACCACGCCGACCATCATCAAGGGGGCTACTTCACCCGCCGCCCGCGCGATGGCCAAGATCAACCCCGTCATGATCGCAGGAGTGGCCATCGGGATGATGGTGCGCCATAGCGTTTCTGCTTTGGTGGCGCCGAGTGCGAGACTCCCCTCACGAATGGCGCGCGGGATCCGGGCAAGCCCCTCTTCGGTGGACACGATCACGACCGGGACTGTCAGCAACGCGAGGGTGATGGCGGACCACAAAAGCCCGGGGGTACCAAACGTCGGGGCGGGTAGCTTAGCAGCGAAAAACAGACGGTCGACGGAGCCGCCCAGAAAATAGACAAAAAAGCCAAATCCGAAGACCCCAAAAACAACGGAGGGGACACCGGCGAGGTTGTTGACGGCGATACGGATGGCGCTGGTCAGTAACCCGGGGGCAGCGTATTCGCGTAGGTAAATAGCCGCAATCACACCAAAGGGTGTAACCATGATGGACATCACCATGACCATCAAGACGGTCCCAAAGATCGCCGGGAAGACACCCCCTTCGGTGTTCGCTTCCCGCGGCTCGTCTGTGGTGAATTCATGGACCTTTTGGACGTAGTGCACAACCTTTTCGGCCCAGGACATCGCATTGGGGTGGAACACCCTCACGAGGTGATCAAACGGGATATCCTTGAATTGACCGCTACTTGTTTCCAACACAAGAGTATCGCGCTGCGCGTCCTTACGCAGCCGCGTAAGCCTATCGCTCAGGACCGCGAACTCTGCTTCGAGCGATTCACGCTTCGCCGCAATTTCGTCACGCGCGGTTGAGGCTTCGATCTTGCCGAGCGCTCGCGTGCGCAGGCGCAGACGTTCGAGTCCGGCGTTGATATGGCCAACGTCGATTCGCTCGAGCTGCTTGATTTCTGCCTTCAGCGCATCGCTACGTGCCATACATTGCGTAATCTTGGCGGCGAGCGAAGCTCCGGGGAGTGGTCTTCCGCCGTCACGGAGTTCGGATAGGAATCCATAGAAATTACCCCACTCCGTGCGTTCAGCAACGATGACTCCCGGCGGGTATTCTATTTTTTTAATTTCAGTTTCCGCCACCCAGCGAAAATCAGGGTGTCCCATGTCCCGGTTTCCGACCTTGATAAGAAATCGTTCCACCGTATCGATCCCGGCAGGTACCTTCGCCCCCGATTCTCTGACACGCGTAGCGGAAACGGTTTCACGATCGGCAATTTCTCCAAGCAAGACTTCCTGGGTATCCGCGCTTCCCTGGACCGTAATGGCGGCGACCTTGCCGGGCCAAAAGTACCCAAGACCATTAGCCGCAATCAGAAACAAGAGACCGAATACCATCACGAGGCTCAAACTAACACCGCCCGCGGTCATCCATATCCAAGGGCTCCCGCTGGCCACCCACTGCTGGAAATTGGTGCGCATCAGAGATTGCCGTACCGGCTACGTAAACGTTGTCGCACGATCTCGGCCACCGTATTGAACAGGAAGGTAACCCCGAACAACACGAGCGCTGCCAGAAACAATATCCGGTAGTGCGAACTGTTCAGCGCGGACTCTGGCATTTCTACTGCTATGTTCGCGGACAGCGCGCGGAAGCCCTGGAAGATATTCAAGTCCATAATGGGCGTATTTCCGGTCGCCATTAAAACGATCATCGTTTCGCCAACAGCGCGGCCGAGGCCAATGACGATGCCGGAAAAAATCCCGGGACTGGCCGTCAACAAAACAACCCGCGTCAAAGTCTGCCAGGAAGTAGCACCAAGGGCTAATGAGCCAACAGACAAGTGGTGAGGAACACCAAAAATTGCGTCTTCGCTTATGGAATAAATATTCGGGATGACCGCGAAACCCATCGCGATACCCACGACGAGTGAATTTCGTTGATCGAATGTAATGCCGAGCGTTTGGCCCAACCAGCGAGGGAGGTTACCACCGAACCATAGCTGCTCGAGCGGTTGACTGACATTCATCGCTACCCACAGGACGCCGCAAACGAGGGGAACCAGCAAAATAACTTCCGTCCCCTGGGGCAGACGTTGTCGTGCCCAGGCAGGCAAGCGGGACCACACCCAAGCGACGCCGAAAATCGCCAACGGCATCAAGAAGGTAGCGCCGAGAAAACCCAGGAGCCGCAGTTCAATCAAGGGTGCAAGCCATAATCCGGCAAGAAATCCCAGAATAACCGTAGGCAGGGCTGCCATGATTTCGATGGATGGTTTGACATACCGTCGGAGCCCCGCATTCATGAAATAAGCGGTATAGATCGCGCCGAGGACGGCGACTGGTATCGCAAAAAACATGGCGTAGACCGTTGCCTTGAGCGTGCCGAAGGCCAAGGGCGTCAAGCTGAATTTCGGTTCGAAATCATTGCTTGAGGAGGAGGATTGCCAAATAAATTCAGGTGCGCGGCGGCCTTCGTACCAAACGCGCCCCCATAAGGAGTGCCACGAAACCTCAGGATATCGGTTCTGGACATCATATCTTGCCAGCGTTTGGTGTGCATTCAGCAAGATCAGTGCGTCACCACGGGGCGAGAGGGCCGCCGCCGATGGCGCGGTTGCCAAGAACCCTTTCTGCAGATAGACCGTGCGCTCGGCCGTCGTATGAAACAAACCTAGGGCACCTGCGCTATCGATCGCGGCGAAGCCCTTGCGAAAAAACTCCGGCACAATCAACGCGACCGGTTGGTTGGAAATAGCAAACGTCCGAATCTGGGTGAGTTGATGGCGATTATTCTGATCTCGGATAGGGAACCACTGGGTAATCTTTCCGAGGCTGTCGCCGATCAGCAGCGAAGTGCCACCGCTCAGAAATTCCACCGCCGTGACCTGGGCATCTGGCGCGAGAACCTGGACTTCCGTCAATCGGGGGAGGTTCTTATCGTGGATATCAAAGAACGAGACCAGCCCTTTTTTCGAAATCACATACAGTGCCTGCTGACTTTCATTCAGTGTCATAAATGACACGTCGTCGCTCATCACCTTGAGGGCGACCTGCGTGGATTCAACGTGTTGCTCTCCGTCTAGCAACGAGGCGACTTTGACGTAGTTGGTCAGATAAAGCATCCGATCATTGGCGAGCGCCGCGATAGTCGCACCGTCGTCGTTGGCTTCCGCAGCGATCGCCACAATAGTCTTCCCCTTCGGGACCGCCTGGACGGGATCGGGGCCAAGGGGATAGGCCAACGCGGGTGTCATCGTCCGTTGAGCGCCCACGAATGTTTCGCGGTACTGAGGGGAGGCCAGTAACACTTTGCCGTGCCCAAAGGACGCGGCAATGGTGCGCGCACTCCGGGTCGAATCGTTAAGTGCCGTCAAGATCGTCTCCGGTGGCGTCAAACGCCCCTCAAGAAGCGATTTACCCGTAGAAATCTCAAAGAACCGGTAACTCGCATCACCGCCGAGTGCAAAGGCGGTATCGCCGTGCTCAGCCAGATCGAGTCGAACGGGTGCAGGGCCTGCCAGGGGAATAACGCCAAGCTGGGTCATCCCAGCGGATTGGAAAAGCGGCAACACGACATAAACGAGGAAGACAAAGATGGTCAGCAACGCGCCGATCACGGTCAGCCCCCCCGCCGTCATGACGAACCGAAATAGTTTGTCCTTAAATGTCCGAAAGTGGCGGTACCGCTGCTCTGCTCTTGCAAGTTCGGAGGACAAAGACGCTGTCATAACCACTACCATGCCTTGAATCTAAATTGCGCAGAAGGCAGGCTCCCGTGCAAGAAGCATGCATGTCCGATTTATCCTCGTCAACGCAAAATTTTTGATGCCTTAGCGCACGGAGCTACTATGTTGCGGGCGAAAAGACACTGCCCCTCAATAAGGGGCAGCCGAACCGTCGCGAATTGATTACTTGGTGTCTGCGCCGATTACGGAGATCAGGTACTTATCCACCACCTTGGCCGGAAGTGGGACGTAGCCGTCCTTTGCAACCACTTGCTGACCAGTCTTGGAGAGCACCATGTGCAGAAACTCCTTCTCTAGTGGCGGGAGTGGCTGGTTCGGTGCTTTATTCACATAAACAAACAGAAACCGGGAGAGTGGGTATTTTCCAGAAAGTGCATTCTCGTTGGTGGGTTCGATGTAGGCATCCCCGCTCTTACGAGCGAGCGGGAGCATTCGAACGCCAGAGGTACGATACCCCTGACCTGAATAGCCTATCCCATTCAATGATTTGGTAATTCCCTGGACGACCGAGGCGGAGCCCGGCTGTTCATTCACCGTATTTTTGTAATCCCCCTTACAGAGAGCAAATTCCTTGAAATAACCATAGGTTCCCGAGACTGAATTGCGCCCAAAAAGCTGAATCGATTGGCCGGCGAGCTCACCCTGAACACCTAGGTCACCCCACGTTTTTGGCTCGATTGAGGCCCCGCAAAGTCGGGTGGCTGAAAAAATCGCATCTACTTCTGGGATAGTTAACCCTTTGATCGAATTATCTTTATGGACGAATACTGCCAACGCATCAACAGCGACAGGTACCGCTGTGGGCTTGTAACCGTACTTGCCCTCAAATGCCGCAATTTCTTCGCTTTTCATTTGCCGACTCATGGGGCCCAGATTAGAGGTCCCCTGCGTAAGCGCGGGGGGCGCGGTTGCCGAACCCGCAGCCTGAATCTGCACATTCACGTTGGGATAAAGCTTTTTGAATTCTTCGGCCCACATCGTCATCACGTTAGCCAACGTATCAGAGCCGATACTTGAGAGGTTACCGGACACGCCGCTCACTTTTACGTACTCGTGGAGTCCGGGATCAGACGCACTGTCGCCGGTCGCGGCAAATACCGCAGGTGCCAATAGCACCGCACCAAATAACGAAACCCATTTTTTTTGTTTATTCACACATGTTCTCCTGCGGTATAACGGGACTAACTACTGATCGTAGCGCAGCATTCTCCACCTGTTAGATGACAAGTAGATGAAACGCCTACTTGAGGGCGACGAGATAGGCAATCCACCCGGCATCCGCATCAGCCGTTTCAACGGGCTTGTAGAGGCCATCCCCGTCTGCCGCTTCCTCATCCCAACCCTGCCAGTACACAACCGAGCGACTAAATCCGGCTTCCTGCAAGACCTCTCGGATCTCTGGAAGCGTCCATAGTCGCCAATCGTACGTAAAGGCTTCCTTGAGCCAGGATCGGTCCGGCATCTGAAAGTGAATATGACATCGCAAATCGGCGGTAACCGGATTGTAGTAAGCTTGATCCCAGACGTAAGTGAATCCCTTGATTTCTCGCTTTTCTTTCAGCACCCGGAAAGCATCGTACCCGCCGTAGCAGTCGAGCATGAACACGCCGTCGTCGCACAATCCGCGCCGCGCCGCCCTGAAATAATCACGCAAGGCGGCCCGGGTCTTGAATATCCAGTAACTGAAATTCATCGCCATGACGATGTCCTGGTGAGGCGTTTTAGCCTTCACGACATCCTGATTGAGCAAAGTCAGTCGATTCTGCTGGCTACGGGTTAATTTGCTCCCGTGCCGTGCGGCCCCCCACGCCAAAACACTCGCGTCCAAATCGACACCGACACTGCGGTTTTGTCGATGCTGCCGCACCCAAGTGGCCGCGACGCTGGCGGTTCCGCAGAAATCTTCGCGCAAGAGCCGTGCGTTCCGGCCTCGCAGCCGCCGAAACTCCCGGGTTACAAAATCGATTTCTGCATCCGCATCCTGCACGGAACGCTCGTAGAGATCGTGACGATCCGCCCGCGAGGCTTGATTCGACGCCGCCGAACGACGGGCGACAGGGGGAGCGTTTCGGGACGCGCGCGTTTCCATGAGATTCCTCGTTATACTTCTGCCAAGACAGCGCCGCACATACTAACAGGCCTCGCGGAGCCCGAGCACGTACGGCCCGTCAGGGAGAACATCAAGATGGACGCCAAAACATTTGACCCCAGCGAACCGACGCTTTATATCAACCGGGAGCTGTCGTTACTCGAGTTCAACCGACGGGTACTCGAGCAGGCTAAGGACGAGACCAATCCTCTGTTAGAACGGCTTCGGTTCCTGTGCATCGCGAGCAGTAACCTTGATGAATTCTTCGAGATACGCGTTGCCGGGTTGAAAGAACAGGTCGTGTTCAGATCAGTGACGGTCGGCCCGGACCAACTCAGTATCGGCGAACAACTCAAGCGCGTGGGCGAAATGACTCATGCACTCGTCGCCGAGCAGTATCGCGTATTGAATGAAGTACTGGCTCCTCGCCTCGGCGAAGCCGGTATCCGTTTCTTGAAGCCGGGCGAATGGAATGCGCGACAAGCGCGCTGGGTTAAACGTTACTTCTATCGAGAACTGCTCCCCGTGTTGAGTCCGATTGGCCTCGATCCGTCGCATCCTTTCCCTCGTATTCTTAACAAGAGTTTGAATTTTCTCGTTTCGCTGGAAGGAACCGACGCATTCGGACGTAACAGCGCGATCGCCATCGTCCAAGCGCCGAGAGCACTACCGCGGGTCATCAATATTCCCGAAGAATTCACGGTTGATCCACACGAGTTCGTGTTCCTGTCTTCCATTATTCATGCGCACGTAGACGATCTGTTTCCCGGCATGCATGTGACAGGTTGTTATCAATTCCGTGTCACCCGCAATAGCGAACTTTTCGTGGAAGACGAGGATATCAAGGATCTTCTGCATGCCCTTGAAGGAGAGTTACACCAGCGCCGTTTCGGAGATGCCGTGCGACTTGAGGTGGCAAACGAGTGTCCGGCCAAAATGATCAGCCTGCTGCAGCATGAGTTCAACCTCACCCCCGAAGACATTTATCGATGCGACGGTCCCGTCAACCTGACACGTCTGATGGCCGTGCCGGATATGATCGAGCGCCCCGACCTCAAATTTCCCGCCTTTACCCCGAGCCGCCCCCGACGCCTGCCCGTAGGCAGTGACATGTTCGCTGGGATAAGGCGCGGCGATATTTTATTGCATCATCCCTTTGAATCCTTCTCTCCGGTGGTCGACTTGTTGCGGCAAGCCGCTTCCGATCCGGATGTCCTCGTGATTCGTCAGACGCTGTATCGGACAGGCCCCGACTCGCCCATCGCCAAGGCGCTGATTGACGCGGCACGCTCTGGCAAGGAAGTGACCGTCGTTATCGAATTAAAGGCGCGCTTTGACGAGGAGGCGAACATCGAACTGGCGACGCAGCTGCAGGAGGCGGGCGCACATGTCGTCTACGGGGTGGTTGGCTTCAAGACTCACGCCAAAATGATTTTAGTGGTCCGTCGAGAGGGCAAACAATTACGACGTTATGTCCACCTTGCCACCGGGAACTACCATCCACGCACAGCGCGGCAATACACCGATTTCGGTTTGTTTACCTGTGACACCGTCGTTGGCATGGATGTCCAGAAAATTTTCCACCAATTAACGGCGCCGGGTCGCGCCGGCAAACTCAAAAAACTATTGCAGTCCCCATTCACCCTCCACGCCAATATTCTCGAATTGATCGAGCGCGAGGCGGCTCATGCGCGAGCCGGACGTCCGGCCCGAATCATTGCTAAAATGAATGCATTAGTAGAGCAGAACGTCATTCTCGCACTCTACCAGGCCTCCCGTGCGGGAGTTAAAATTGAATTGATTGTTCGTGGAATTTGCGCTTTGCGTCCCGGCTTGAAAGGCATCTCAGACCACATCCGAGTACGCTCAATCGTCGGGCGGTTCCTGGAACATTCGCGGATTTTCTACTTTCAGAATGACGATGCCCGAGAGGTCTATCTCTCAAGTGCTGACTGGATGGGGCGTAATTTTTTTAACCGCATTGAAGTATGTTTTCCTGTCGAGGACAAACGCCTACAGGAACGCGTCATCAAGGAGGGGCTGGAGATTTACCTGCACGACAACATGCGCGCTTGGCAGCTCGACAGCGACGGCCGTTATCACCGGATCAAGGCGACGGCAAAGTCGCACGACGCGCAGTGCGCGTTACTGGAACAACTCGGCGAATAGCCGCGAACGCCGCGCTCAGCATCCGTTCATCTGAACTTTAGTCGGAGACCGACCGATTTGAGGTAGCTCGCCTCTTGTTCGAGATCTGCCGCGACGAGGGCATGCTCACCGAGCCAACCCCGGGGCAATCCCAGTTTTAGCGTGGCGCCATCTACCGCGAGGGTGAACGCCGGTAGTGCATTGGCTCGTCTTGCACGATGCAGCACCACGGACAACCGAAGGAGAACGCACAGGCGTCGACCGACGTTCTGCGCAGGCTCTGACAACCCCGCAAGCTCGAGTACCGGGAATTTTCGGCGATGGCCGCGAACTAGGAACGCGAGCTGGCGTTGCTCTCCGCGCGAAAAACCCGGCATGTCGAGATGTTCCAGAAGGTAAGCGCCGTGCTTATGGTACTGGGAGTGGGACACGGTCGTGCCAATTTCGTGCAGACAAGCCGCCCATTGCAACAAATGTTCGTGCTCAGGGGCCATCAATTCCCACGGCGCTGCAACGGCCGAGAATAGGCGCTGCGCCGTCTCCGCGACGCGTCTGACGTGTGCTTGGTCTACCCGAAAACGTTCCATGAGCGTCTGCACGGTATGTTCGCGAACGTCTTCGTGATGGATTCTGCCCATCAAATCGTAAAGCACCCCCTCGCGCAGGGCACTGTCAGACACGCGCAGACGCGATATGCCGAGCTCCTCGAAGGCGCCAAGGGCGATGACGAATCCGCCAGGAAACACCGGACAGCGATCTTCGCGTACGCCGAAGCGCGCGAGCTGATTGATATGGCCGAGTCCAATCAGCTCCGTACGCAATTTGTACAACCCCGCGCGGGTAATGCCATCATCGCTCCATCCGTGAAGGGTCAGTGCGTCAGACAACGCGAGTAGACTGCCCGATGCCCCGATGGCGGATTGCCAACCCTGCGCGCGAAAAGCCTCCTCGATCGGTTCAAATTCCTGTCGCGCCGCGATCTCCGCCGCACGCAGTCTCTTGGCGTCAATCCGACCATCTCCGAAGTAACGCTCTGTCATGCTGACGCAACCCATGTGAAGGCTTTCCATGGCGATGGGTTCAAAGCGCTGCCCAATGATCAGCTCCGTACTTCCCCCCCCGATATCCATCACCAAACGCAGGCCGTTTTCTTCCGCGAGACCGTGCGAGACGCCAAGATAAATCAACCGCGCCTCCTCAATGCCGGAAACGACATCAATCGGATGTCCGAGCGCGGCTTCGGCGAGACGCAGGAAAGCTTGGGAATTGCGCGCACGCCGTAGCGCATTGGTGCCGACGGCGCGCACCGATTTGTGGGGAAGATGACGCACGCGTTCGCCGAAGCGCGCCATGCAGGCGAGGGCCCGGCCCATAGCTGCCTCGGTTAATTGATTGTCGGCGTCCATGCCCGCCGCTATGCGCGTGACTTCCCGCATCCGGTCCAAGACCTTGAAGTGTCCATCCCGAGGTTCGGCGACGACCAGATGAAAGCTGTTAGAACCGAGATCGATGGCCGCGATGGAGGCTAATTGGGGCATGGGAAATTTGCTTGCTCGGATGCGAAGTACGCAAACGACCTTGGTTGAGGAAGCGTCGGAGTGGGGCGGCGCACGCCATTATAGCGACCAATGTCGGGATTCTGCACCGCTGCACTCAGGATGCAATAAGCCGCCCCTGCCCCATAACCTGCGGGTTTTGCCACCTTGCAAAGCGGCGCCACTAACGCCTTGACGCAATCGCGTGCGTATAATGACGCCCCTTTTCGCCCGACCGGACCCCTCCCGTGATTCAAAATTTGCGCAATATCGCCATAATCGCCCACGTCGACCATGGCAAAACCACCCTAGTTGATCAATTACTCCGACAGTCAGGCACGCTTAACGTGCGCAAGGACACCGGCGAACGCGTCATGGACAGTAACGATCTCGAGCGCGAGCGCGGGATCACGATTCTGGCCAAGAATACCGCCATCAACTGGGGGGATTACCACATAAATATCGTGGATACCCCAGGCCACGCCGATTTTGGCGGGGAAGTCGAGCGGATCCTGTCGATGGTCGATTCCGTGTTGCTGTTAGTCGACGCTGTCGAGGGGCCTATGCCTCAGACCCGCTTCGTCACCCACAAGGCGTTCGCGCAGGGGCTGCACCCGATTGTGGTCATCAACAAGATTGATCGCCAAGGCGCTCGTCCTGACTGGGTGCTTGATCAGACTTTCGACCTCTTCGATCGCCTTGGGGCAACGGAGGCGCAGCTCGATTTTCCGGTGATCTATACCTCGGCCACGCTGGGATTCGCGCGGCGCACACCCGACGGGCCCGAGATGGACATGAATGTCCTGTTCGAAACGGTCGTGGAGCATGTGTCGGCCCCCGATGTTGACGTCGACGGCCCCTTCCAAATGCAGGTCAGCTCACTCGACTACTCAAGTTATGTGGGTGCTATCTGTATTGGGCGCATCAAGCGCGGCACCATCCGACCAAACACGAACGTCACCGTCGTTGATCCAACGGGCGCCACGCGCTCCGGCCGAATCCTCGAAGTACTGGGATTCCACGGACTGACCCGCGAATCACGGAGCGAAGCGAGTGCCGGCGATATCGTCGCACTGACCGGCATCGACGCGCCGCGTATTTCAGATACGCTCTGCCTGCCGACGGCCGTAGAAGCGCTACCCGCCCTGCTGGTCGATGAGCCTACCGTCAGTATGAGTTTCGAAGTGTCCGATTCTCCTTTTGTGGGACGCGAAGGACAGTTCGTGACCAGCCGCCAGATCGGTGAACGTCTCCAGCGAGAATTGATTCACAACGTTGCGCTACGGGTAGAACCGACAAACGATCCGAAAGTTTTTAACGTCTCGGGGCGCGGTGAACTGCATTTAGCGATTTTGATCGAAAACATGCGCCGAGAAGGGTATGAACTGGCGGTAGGGCGCCCGCAAGTTATTCTGAAAGAGATCGACGGCGTCCAATGCGAGCCCTTTGAACAACTGACTGTGGATGTCCCGACTGAGGCGCAGGGCACCGTCATGGAGCGCCTGGGCTCACGCAAAGGCGCACTTTTGGACATGGTGCCCGACGGTAAGGGTCGCGTGCGTCTCGATTATTCGATCCCTTCCCGCGGCTTAATTGGCTTTCGGACCGAGTTCATGACGGCGACTTCCGGCGAGGGCTTGCTCTATCACACCTTCGAGAAATATGCCCCCGTCAAACCAGGCAGCGTGGGCGGCCGAGTCAACGGCGTATTGATCTCCAACGGGGAAGGCAAAGCACTGGCCTATGCCTTGTTCAGCTTGCAGGAACGTGGACGACTGTTTGCCAGTCATGCTGACGAAGTCTACGAGGGCATGATTATCGGCATCCACTCCCGGGATAACGATTTAGTTGTCAATCCACTTAAAGCCAAGCAGCTCACCAATATTCGCGCTGCGGGGACCGACGAGAACCTGCTGTTGGTGCCCCCCATCAAGTTCGATTTGGAGCAAGCGCTGGAGTTCATCGCGGATGACGAGTTGGTGGAAGTCACTCCAAGCGCAATACGGGTGCGGAAACGCATGTTAAAGGAAAACGACCGCAAGCGCGATCAGCGTCAGAAGTCGGCGTAGCTCCGGGTGCGTGATACGTTGTGATCGGGCTCCTGCAAAGGGTTTCGCAGGCATCCGTCACTGTCGACGGTACGGCGATAGGATCCATCGGACGAGGCTTACTTGTCTTCATCGGCGTCCAGCCGCACGACGGGACTCGACAGGCCCAGCGGCTCATTGAGCGAGTGCTGGACTACCGGGTATTTCCGGATGCGGATGGACGCATGAATGTCAGCGTACGCGACATTGCCGGCGGCCTTTTGTTGGTGCCTCAATTCACGCTGGCCGCCGATACCACCCGCGGCACGCGCGCGAGTTTCACGGGCGCGGCTCTCCCCTCAGTGGGATCGGCGCTGTTTGATGAATGCGTCCAAATTGCCTGTGCGCAACATCCCATTGTTGCCACCGGCCGTTTCGGGGCGGACATGCAGATTGCACTGATCAACGACGGCCCAGTCACTTTCTGGCTAGAGGCGTAAGGCGCTTCCCGAAACCTGGCCGTCGACTGCCCTCGCCTCTCGCGTGGATGAGGGCCCTTATCCGAAAAAGGTGTCGCGTCCACGGCGCGCTGCAAGCGCAGACCGCGGCACCCTGCGACATTCACCGAATAGCGATATCTCATCCCGCAGGCCCGGCGCCTCTTCCACCCAAACGGAGGTTCGAAACGTGCTCATCAATAGTCTGCACATTACCCAGGACTACGGCTTAGCGCGCGTTTCAAACGCGCGCCGAATCGCCCACCCAAGGCCGATCCGAATTTTTGTCGATTTTTACCGCCCCTCGAAGCTCAACATTCAAGGTTTAGTCGCTGATGCCAATCAGCAATAGCCTCGTCTGGGTAGGCCTCGTAGGCCTGATCATGCTCACCCATCGAGGGCTGAACCCAAGCCGCTTTGGAGCCTAGCATGAGGTGGACACGCTCCGGCGGGGTCGGTAGCGGCGTGTCCACGGCGGATGCGAAGGGGTGAATCAACGCGGGCCAACGCGGATCCCAAACCCATAGCGGACTGCCACAGTGACGGCAAAAGTGACGTCTGGCCGCGCTCTTTTCTTTCCGGCCCGTGGTATCCGACAAACGCGCTTGATAGATCTGCACGTGCGCCGAACCCTTCACGTGCAAAGAATCTGCGACGCCACCAAGATTGATAGCATATCCCCCGCCGCCAGCCGTCTTTCGACAAATGGTGCAATAACAAAGATTGAAGGGGTACGGGTGGTGGGAAGTCAGTTCAAATTGAACCTTGCCACAGTGACACGACCCTTTGAGTTGCATGCGTACTCCTCCAGCTAAAAATCTCGACTAATTCGCATATGGATTTCCCGGGTTGGTCTGCGTAGACGCCAAGACCGCGCCGAATGGATCCGACCAAACACGAAGAAATATTAGTCTGCGTCCGCGCCCACTGTGCAGCAAGCACGTCCGCGACAGCAACAGACGCTGACGCATTCAATCTGTTCCCGTGGACATCGCCGGACTGACATGCACAACGCTAATCGCCAGGGAAGAGCCGATAAATGTCAACCGCTTTCTCGTGCCCTGTTTGGAAAGCGTTCCTGAGTCACTAGACTAATCGAAAACCGGAAACCTGAACGTCGGTGATCCCCATGACTAAGCGCCTCCTTATCGTTTATCACTCGGCTACGGGCGGAACGCAACGCATGCTTGATGCCGTCGTTGCGGGCGCACGCGATCCGTCCATAACGGGGGTCGAAGTGTGCGTACGCGCGGCGTTGGCCGCAAGTGCCGCTGAAGTACGAGGGGCTGCGGGAATTTTACTCGGGACACCTGAAAATTTTGGCTATATGTCGGGTGCGCTCAAAGATTTCTTCGACCGCATCTATTACCCCTGCCTTGAACAGACTCAGGGCCTCCCTTACGGACTGTTCATCCGGGCCGGCAACGATGGCCTTGGGGCTCAACATGCCATCGAGCGGCTGACAACGGGTCTGCGATGGCGGGCTGTCGTACCCCCGCTCATTCTTCGGGGCGAGCTTTGTGACGTGGGTTTGGCAGACTGCCGACTGCTCGGCCAGACGCTATCTACAGGTCTCGAAGCGGCTGTTTTCTGATTCGAGACGAAGTCTGCGGTCAGTGTTAGTTACTGGCGACGCTCAACGCCGACGCCGGTAGCGTCCGCCCGCCGCATGCCTGCCGTATCAAAAAGCGTCGGCTCATCGATAAAAGCACACATCCAATCGAAGGTATCGAGTCCCCAGAACAACTGCCCCTTTATCTCAAAGGTTGGGACGCCCCAAACTCCCCGCGCGACCGCGTGCGCCGTGTTCTTCAGCAGTTGCGTCTTGACGGCCGGCTCACCAATGACCGCAGTGGAATCGACGACCCCGAGGATCTCCAACAACGCGTCCCCTTCAGTCTCGGGATCTCGGCCTGCTCCCCAGATAAAGTCAAAGACCACCTCCATGTCGGATGGACGGCATCCACGTGCAATCAGCAAGCGCAAGACCTGTAGCGGATTAAACGGGTGGCGCGGCGGCATGAGGAACGGGATCTCGAGCTGCGCTGCAAGCCATACGCATTGACGATAGGTATGCGTGCGTTTCGCCGGCAATTCAGCGGGACCTTTGGTCCCCCAAGCCTTGAGCAACCCGGCGAACAGGACCGGGACATACTCAATATCGAGGATCTCATTAAGCGCTTTATGCCGCTTGAAATGGAGATAGGCGTAGGGAGAAATCACGTCAAAGTACCAACGGGCGGGAAGTTTGTTCATCGAGAATGTCCTCAATGCGAACGGTTAACCCAAGAGTGTCATGCGCCGCCGAACTAACGCCAGCACAACCGTGGCAGAAAAGCCGAACCCCGTGATCACGGCAAACAACTGCGGCAACGTAAAAACTTCATAGGCACTCGCTGCTCGGCCACCGAGATAGTTTCCCACCGACGAGGCGAGGAACCAGACGCCCATGGTGAGGCTAGCGATGCGTGCGGGCGCGAGTCGAGAGATTGCACTCAATCCAACCGGGGAAAGACATAATTCCCCCACGGTATGAAAGACGTAAGTCGCGACTAACCAGAGAGGGCTCACCTTCAGCCCCGCCTTCGCCAGAAAAGTGGCCGCGAGCAAAACCCCGAACCCTGCAGCGGCGCAAAACAAGCCGGCGATGCATTTGGCGAGCGTATCTGGGTGATAGCGGCCCAGCTTAGGCCAGCCCCACGCGAATAAAGGCGCGAGCGTAATGATCAACAACGGGTTAAGGGACTGGAACCAGGTCGTTGGAAACTCGTAACCGATCAGGGCCAGATAACGGTTCGTGTTGTGCTCAGCAAAAAGTGTCAGTGTGGAGCCGCCCTGTTCAAAGAGCGACCAGAAGACGACCGCGGCAAGAAAAAGGACAAGGATGAGATAAAGTTGCTTGCGTTCGCTCGGTGTCCACCGGCGATCAAGCAACAACAAGGTAAAAAACAAGATCGTCGCGCCGAATAATAGTCCACCAAAAAGATCGCTCAGCCGCGCGATGCTTAAGGTCCCCCGCAGCAACGCGATGGTGAGCGCGATCAGGCTAACGAGCCCGATGGCAAACGGCACGCCACGCTGCCAGCCCACCGGGCCCTGCACGTCGACATCTTGCTGAGCAGGTCTTGCGCTGAGTGGACTATAGTCCGCGACACCTCGACCAAAGGTGATAAGCCCGAAAGCCATCCCGAGCGCGGCGGCCCCAAAGCCGCAATGCCAGGACAGTGTCGGTGCGAGACCCCAAGCGCGGAGAGCGTGTTGAAAAGGCGGTGCCAGTGCCAGCCAGCCGCAAACGAGCGGCGCGAGAAACGCGCCCAGATTGATGCCCATGTAGTAAAGCGAAAAGCCGCTGTCGCGCCGCGAGTCGGTCGCCGCATAAAGCTGCCCGACCATCGTGCTGACATTGGGTTTAAGCAACCCGGTGCCCAGGATGATTAAACCCAGCCCGGGATAGAACATGCCGACCTGCGGCCAGGCAAGACTCACATGGCCACAGAGGATCAGCCCACCGCCGATAACGACCGCTCGGCGAGCCCCCAGAAATCGATCCGCCAACCAACCACCGGGTAAACACGCCAGATATGCGAGCCCGCCATAGAGGCCATAGATGGACCCTGCCCGCGCAATGTCAAAGCCAAGACCGCCGGCAGACTCAGGCGCGGTCATGTAAAGGATAAGCAGGCCGCGCATGCCGTAATAGCTGAATCGTTCCCATAACTCAGTGAAAAACAACGCGCTCAGGGCCCGTGGGTGTCCCCAACGCGATGCGCGCGATATTTCTGATTGATTCGACATTTCGAGATGCTCCACGACAACGGATGAACTAACCCTGACAGGCCTACGCAGGCGCAGGGTTACACACCCTACGATTTCCCGCCAATGCTTAACGGGGGATCGGCGGTGCGTCGACCGCATCATTGATGCCTAGCCGAGTCAGGCGCGCGGGCGACAACGCCTTCAGGAACTAGACGCCGTCCGGGCATTTGCAGTTCACGTGACGCGCCGGCAGTGCTCAGCTAAAGTGGGGATTGTTCTTTCATTAATTTCCAGTCCGAGGAGAAACCCATGACTGACGCTGTCATCGTATCCACCGCGCGCACCCCTCTTTGCAAAAGCTGGCGCGGCGCCCTGAACATTACCCATGGCGCGACCATGGCCGGTCACGTGGTGAAGGCCGCAGTTGAACGGGCCGGCATTGAAGCGGGAGAGGTCGACGATGTCATTCTGGGGTGTGCCAACCCTGAGGGCGCCACCGGCTGGGATATTGCTCGTCAGGCCGCCTTGCGCGCAGGCATGCCCGTCTCCGTCTCTGGTATGACGGTCAATCGTTTTTGCTCCTCAGGCTTGCAGACCGTGGCCTTGGCGGCCCAGCGGATTCTGGCGGGCGAAGCGGAGATCTATGTCGCCGGCGGGGTGGAATCGATTTCGTGCGTACAGAACGAAATGAACAAGCACATGTTTGAAGACGAATGGTTGAAAGCGAATAAACCGGCCGTGTACTGGACGATGCTGCAGACGGCCGAGACCGTGGCTCAACGCTACAAAATTGGCCGGGAAGCGCAAGACCGCTTCGGCGTCGACAGTCAGGTCAAGGCCGGTAAAGCCCGCACCGCAGGTGCTTTCAAGGACGAAATCGTCCCGATCACCACGAAAATGAAAATCGTCGACAAGAATACCGGCCAAGAAACGGTGCGCGAAGTCACGACGAGCGAAGACGAAGGTATCCGGGCCGATACGACCTACGAAGGCGTCTCCACCATCAAGCCTGTCGTCGAAGGGGGCTCTATTGCCGCCGGTAACGCGAGCCAATTTTCGGACGGTGCCGCCGTGCAGGTCGTCATGAGCGACTCCCTCGCCGCCAAGAAAGGGTTGACGCCGATGGGGATTTTTCGCGGTTTTGCCGTCGCGGGCTGCGAACCGGATGAAATGGGGATTGGCCCCGTTTTCGCGGTACCCAAGCTGCTGAAGCAGACCGGCATCAACATCGCCGATGTGGGGCTTTGGGAATTGAATGAAGCCTTCGCTGTGCAGGTCATCTACTGCCGCGACAAACTGGGCATTCCGAATGATCGCCTGAATGTAAACGGGGGGGCCATTGCCGTGGGCCACCCGTATGGGATGACTGGTAGCCGTCTTATCGGCCACGCGTTGATCGAAGGCAAGCGCCGCGGCGTGAAATACGTCGTGGTGACCATGTGCATCGGCACTGGGATGGGCGCTGCTGGTCTGTTTGAGGTCTGCTAGAGCCTTTGTAGCCCTCCGGCGATCGCCGGAGGGTACCTTTTAACTTTTACGCTTCCTTTTCAGACTACCCGCGCCGATGGGCAGCGGCGTCCGCCAGCCGAAGGAGCAGCTGCTCAGTCGTATCCCAATCTAGACAGGCGTCCGTAATACTCTGACCATACTTGAGTGGCTGGCCGGGACGCGTGTCTTGACGCCCCCCCTCGAGGAAACTCTCGATCATCACGCCGGCAATTCGGCGTTCACCACTCGCGATCTGGAGGGCAACCGCTTCGCCCACGTCAACCTGCTTGCGATGGTCCTTGCGACTGTTCGCATGGCTGACGTCAATAATCAGATTGGGCCGCAGCCCCGCAGCCGCCATCCGGTCAGCGGCTGCGTTGACCGCCACCGCATCATAATTCGGCGCAGCCGAGCCACCGCGCAGGATCACATGACAATCGGGATTACCCGCGGTCGCGATCACAGCAACCGTCCCGGCCTTGGACACCCCCAAAAAATGATGGGGATGCGAGGCCGCCTGCGCCGCATCGATCGCCACCTGTACGCTGCCGTCGGTGCCGTTCTTAAATCCGATCGGACAAGACAAACCCGAAGCAAGTTCTCGATGGACTTGACTCTCCGTGGTACGGGCGCCGATGGCACCCCACGCGACGAGGTCGGCCATATATTGCGGACTAATGGGATCCAGAAACTCAGTCCCCACAGGAAGACCTAGTTCATTGATGGCCAGCAACAAGCCACGCGCGATATGCAGGCCGTCGTTGATGCGAAAACTGTTATCGAGGCCCGGATCATTGACCAAGCCCTTCCAGCCCACCGTGGTTCGCGGTTTTTCGAAATAGCAGCGCATCACAATCAAAAGATCGCGACCAACCTTCTCCGAGAAAGCAGACAAATGACCCGCATAGTCCTGAGCGGCGACCGGGTCATGGATAGAACAAGGGCCAACAATACAAATTAAGCGGTCATCTTGACCCGAAAGAATTTCTCGCAGGTGACGGCGAGCCGTCAGTACCCTCTCCGCCGCCCGCGGGCTCAGCGGCAAATCTTTTGTCAATTCGGCCGGGGCAATGACATTGGTCGTTCCGATGACCCGAACGTCATCGGTTTGTGGCGTAGGCATGAACTCTCCTCGAACAGCACACAGGACCCGATAGCATACGCGAACGGACCTCCGAAGGGGCGTCGGCCGGCCGTTACCGAACAACAACGACCGTACGCCTCGCGGAAATAGCAACTTGATGTCATCAATACTGCTATCGCAAGACGATAACGGCCGCGCCGCGCGGGCATCGTCTGATCTGCGTCAGACGATGAGTACCGTTGACCCCGTCGTTCGTCGTGCCTCCAAATCACGCTGCGCGTCCGCCGCGTCTCGCAACGCATAAGTCTGATTGATCGTGATGTTGACAATGCCGCTGGTAACGACGTCAAACAACGCGTTCGAGCTAGCCTCGAGATCAGCGCGTGACGCCGTATACGTGAACAACGTCGGACGGGTCACATACAAAGAGCCCTTGGCAGCTAGTTGTCCCAGATCGAAAGGAGGTACCGGACCGGAGGCCTGGCCGAAAAGTGCCAACAACCCGCGGGGCGCAAGGCAGTCGAGCGACTTCTCGAACGTGTCGCGCCCAACCGAATCATAGACGACCGGCACTTTAGCGCCACCAGTGATCTCCATCACGCGGGCCTGAAAATCTTCTTGTGTGTAGACGATGGGGTAGTCGCAGCCATTAGCCTTTGCCAAGGCTGCTTTTTCCGGCGAGCCGACAGTCCCGATGACGGTCGCACCGAGGTGCTTAGCCCACTGACAAGCCAGCAATCCCACACCGCCCGCCGCCGCGTGGATGAGAATGGTATCCCCCGCTTTCACGGGATAAGTCCGCCGAACCAAGTATTCGGCCGTCATGCCCTGCAACATCATCGCGGCGCCTTGCCGATCTGTAATGCCTTCAGGCAGTTTGATTACGCGCTCTGCCGCGATTACCCGCGCTTCACTGTAAGCGCCGAGTGGACCACTGGAATAGGCCACGCGATCCCCGACCTGCAGGTGCGTGACTTCGGTTCCCACTGACTCGACCACACCCGCCGCTTCCAGACCCGGCGAAAAAGGCAGCGGTGCCGCATATAAACCGGTGCGGTAATAAACGTCAATGTAGTTCAGCCCGACTGCGGTATGACGCAAGCGGACTTCCTTAGGGCCGGGGATCGGGACATCCACCGCCTCCCACTGGAGGACTTCCGGCCCGCCGGTGCGGTACATACGAATGGCGTGGGTCATTTTGAGGTGTCCTCCGGCGTCGAAAACTTATCCACGGGCTTCAAGAATCATATTGGTCGGCGTTTCCGTCGCCCGGCGAACCTGCGCGAAGCCGCCTGCCTTGATCACCTCCGTTAGGCGCTTTTCGCCGGCCTGCGCGCCTAGGCCTGCGCGACCCGGCTGGCTCAGAGACGCCGGAACACAAACCATGGTGGAGAAGGCGAGGAAGGCGCGCCCCACAGGATTCATATTGGCACTCAGGCTATCACCCGCATTCGGTTCGACAATCATCCAAAGACCGTCCGGCTTAAGGCGCTTCCGCACCTGGCGGGCGGCGCCTTCGGGATCGCCCATGTCGTGCAGACAATCGAAGAAAGTAACCAAATCATACCCCTCGCCAGGAAAATCCTGCGCCGAGCCCTGTTCGAAAGACACATTGGACAGCCCTTCCTGTCGGGCGAGCTCGCGCGCGTGGTCAATCGAAGGTTGATGGTAATCGATGCCCACAAATCGAGAGTTCGGGAACGCCTTGGCCATGAGCCGCGTGGACAGTGCGTGACCACACCCCACATCTGCCACTTCGGCGCCGCGCTGCAGCCGCGCCACCATGCCATCAAGTGCCGGCAACCAGTGATCGATCAAATTCGTGCGGTATGCCGGTCCGAAAAACCGCTCGGTGCCGCAAAACAAGCAGGTACTGTGCGCGCCCCAGGGGACGCCCGCCCCGGATTTAAATGCCTCAGCGATTTTCGGCTCATCGTGATAGAGGGACGCGACCGAATAATAACCTCCCGCAAATGCTGCCGGACTATTCGGATCGGCAAAGACCGCCGTCTGCTCCGGAGAGAGGGAAAAAGTCTCATTGAGGGGATCGTAGTCGATGTATTGCATGGCTGCTTGGGCGTGCAGCCACTCGCGAAGAGAACGCTCGTCCAAGCCCAGATGTTCTGCAAGTCTCACTGCGTTGAGCGGCCCATGGTCCGCGAGACCGCGGTAGATACCCAGCCGATCGCCAAGCAGCACGAGCGCACCCTGCGCGGCTGCCCCCAGATCCCCCAGCATGCGGAAAACCAACGTATTCAATTTATCCATATCAACAGACATGTAGCGGTACCCCCTAGGTCCCATTTGACGATCGACTTTAGCCCGCCGGGATCACTGTCGCACCGGCCCCTCAAAGCGCAGCGCACTCTCGCGGCCTGCTATCAAATTCGCATAATGCTCTTCAAAGTTAAGCATCGACAACAGATTTTCGCCCGCGGCGAGACGCACCATCACGGAACGTTCACGGGCCTCAATGTCAGTAGCGATAGGCAGCAAAGCCGCCAACTCCTCCGGAGCCGCGACAATAACACCGTCCTCATCTCCAAACACGATATCACCGGGGTTCACCGTAACACCCCCACACTGCACGGGTTGTTGGACCGGGAACAGCGTCGCGATCGAGCCCGCCACAGGCGTGGCACTGCGCGCATAAACCGGGATATCCAGGGTTCGCAAGGTCGCCGTATCGCGCACAGGACCATCCACCACGATCCCTGCCAGTCCGCGGCGCTGAGCCTCCAAACCAAACAACTCACCGAGGACTGCGCGCCGACTGCCACGGGTATCGACGATCAGGACATCGCCTGGTTGCGCTTGATCGAGCGCCACGAGCACAGTCATGAAGTCTTCCCGGCAAATCAAGGTGAAGGCTCGTCCAACAAGCTTTTGGCCTAGCCGCAAGGGGCGAAGCCCCGCATCCATGATTCGAATATTTTTATCTGCATCGGCGAAATGTGACGTTTCGAGCGTGGCAAGACGTTGCCTGAGGGTAACAAAGTCCATGGCGGTATCCGGAGAGAGTGATAATGCCCCTCAGTGTACCCGAGCAAACCGGGACTTGGGCGCTCGCAGAAGGTCCGCCAACGTCAGGATCCCTACGTACGAGCTTGCGCCCCTGACCGTCAGCAGACGGTTAGGCCTGTCCTCCGCCCGGCGTGTGCCTGACTCTATATCAGACGGCAATGCGAAGATTCGCTGAGCGACGGCGCGCGCGTTGCCCGCCACCCCCTGCTATTCGAACCGGAACCCTTTGGAAGGCTGCTAAGCACACGGTCCCCAAAATAAGTCGCAACGTGTCCGTCATGCCTGCAGGCAAAAGGAAATAGGTTCGCGTCTTCTATTGGATATCTCGTCAAAAAACGCCCTAATCACCGTATTGGGCGCAATCATCTAGGGTGATGGACCAAGACCCGGATCAGGTAAAGCGGACCGTCCGTGCTGCATCGTGTGCGATGACACTGACAATCTGCCAAGTCCCCGCCCGCTGGTGCAACGTGTAGATAGCACCCAGCAGCTCAATCACTGAGCCGTCGCCGCGGTAGCGTGTCCAGTGCATTGAGGCAATAGCGAGCACCGCGGACAGGTGGGAGGCAGAAAGATTCGCATAGACTGAATGTGTGAAGTTGTCCTGCGCGAGACGTCTTCGCATCGACCCGAAGAAAGCGTCAAACTCGACTTCGGTATTGATCGGATGGTTGCCAGCATCACTGACAAAAATACAGGGTAACGCATAAAGCGCGCGTAACCGCTGTAGATCACCCGCGCCGAAGGTAGTGGCTACAGCATCAAAAAATGCGGTGATGCCGTCCAGCCTCGCAGAATCAACCATCATTCTGCCCTTTTGCGTCAATTCCAATCCCCCAATCCCCCGGCGGCGCCATGCCACCGAGGGAAGCTGTCCCGCGGTCGCGCCTACTTAACAGCCAGTCCGTCCATGTCACCCTGCTCACGCCAAGCGCCGAGCATATCGTAGAACTGCACCGGCCCCCCGGGGAAATGCCCTTCAAAAAACCCTTCGCCCCGATCGGCTTTTCCTTCCGCGTTGTAGTATCCCGGCGTGCATCCCTTCAGATACGAAGACATCATGCCAGGCTGCCTGACGGTACGAACCCACTCCATCTCCGCTTCAGGGGTCGTTTCTACGGTCTGAGCACCGCAACCCAGCACCTGGCTAACGATATAACTGATATGAATCGCCTGCCAGTTCAACATGTAAGTCAAGTTGGGTGCCAACCCGGTCTGGGTTAATCCCATGTGGAAGCAGTTGGGAAATCCGTGGCTGAGAAAACCATGGTAGGTCCGCATGCCGTTGGCCCAGTACGCTGAAAGCGATTGCCCATCGCGCCCATAGACTTCGAACTCCGCTCGGCGTGTGTAGGCCGTGCCCACCTCAAAACCTGTCGCAAAAATGAGGCAATCCACCGGATACTCGACGCCGTTGACGACAATGCCATGCGCCGTCACGCGCTCCACACCTGCGCCTCCCGTATCCACCAACGTCACATTCGGTCGGTTAAAGGTCGGCAAAAAATCATCGTTGAAAGTCGGGCGCTTGCACCATTGCTTGTACCAGGGCTTGAGCGCCTCTGCGGCTGCGGGGTTCTGGACCAGCTTCTCGACGCGGTCACGGATCCCGTTCATCTTGCGGAAATCAGCGATCTCCGCCATCAGGGCCAGATCCTCTGCGCTCAAACCGGAATCGGTGGGGATGGCCAGTAATTCGCCCAACGCCTTGAAGAGATCGGTCCACCGGTCCGCGACCAAATCCTCTTCTTGGGGGATTCCGCTCAGGATTGACGCAAAGTTATGATTGCGCCGCGCCTGCCACCCTGAGGTCAGACTTTTCGCCCACTCCGGGTCCGTCGGCTTGTTACCTCGTTCATCAATTGCTGAAGGTGTTCGCTGAAACACGTAGAGTTGTTTCGCATAGCGCCCAACAGCCGGCACGCACTGAATGCCCGTGGCGCCTGTGCCGATTATCGCAACACGTTTATCTCCCAGTTTGTGAAGATTGCCGGTGGAATCGCCACCGGTGTAATCATAATCCCAGCGGCTGGTATGAAATGTATGGCCCTGAAAACTCTCGATGCCCGGGATCGCCGGCAATTTCGGGCGGTTGAGGGGGCCGCTGCACATGATGACAAAGCGCGCCTTGAAGTGATCACCTCGATCGGTTCGGACCTGCCAGCGGGCGGTTGCTTCATCCCAGGTCGAGGTCTCGATTTGCGTCTGGAAACACGCGCGCTCATAGAGGTTGAAGTGTCGACCTATGCGTTGGGCGTGGGCAAAAATTTCGGGTGCAAAGGAATATTTTTCCTTCGGCATGTAACCGGTTTCTTCAAGCAACGGCAGATAAATGTAAGACTCTATGTCGCATTGCGCACCAGGGTACCGATTCCAATACCAAGTTCCGCCAAAATCACCCCCACGTTCGACGATCCTGAAATTAGTGACGCCCGATTCCTGCAATCGCGCCGCTGCCAACATCCCACCGAAACCGCCGCCGACGATCAAGACTTCCATTTCTTCAACGATCGGATCGCGATGGATTTCTGTTTCTATATACGGATCGTCTATAAAGCGCTCGAGATCACCAGTCACTTCTCGATACTGCGCATTACCGTCTGGCCGCAACCGCTTCTCTCGCTCCGCGAGGTAGCGGGCGCGCAACACTTCGGGATCGAAACCCAGCTCCTGAACAGTCGGTCGTTTGAACACAGGACGGGCATCAGCAGGATTTGCAGCCATGAGCGAACTCCTTTTCTTTTGGATGGGCATGCCCTAACTCTATAACGCGCTCACCTCTAGTTGAAACAAGAATTTTACGCTGCAGTGCGGTATTTTTGTTTTGAGGGAAAAGTTCCTACAACAATGCATCCGCATAGGCGTCGATAGTGCGCTCCATCGCAACCTGTCCCGGGACAAACGCCGCCAAGACCACTTGATCGACTCCGGCGTCCTCGTAACGCCGCAACATGTCCCGATCGCAGCGATTCGCATACGGCGACACAACCAGCTGCACATCTGCGAACGAACGTCCTTCGCGCTCGCAGTGTCCTTGTAGCAGCGCGCACTTTTCCGGCATTTCTTCTGGCAACACGTTGACCCCGTACCAATGTCCGAAGCGAGCAACCCGACGCAGCGCAGCCGTGCCCTCACCACCAAAATAGAGCGGTGGGTGTGGCCGCTGAACTGACTTTGGATACTGCCAGCTCTCGGGCAGGGTATAAAACTCTCCCGCATACTGTACCGATCCCTCCTGCCAAAGCGCCTGCATGACACGCAGGTAGTCATCCGCCCGCGCACCCCTGCGCGCAAACGGCACACCGAGCGCCTCAAACTCCTCGGCGAGCCAGCCGACGCCAATCCCAAAATCGAATCGTCCGCCCGAGAGCACATCAAGATCCGCAGCCTGCTTAGCCGTCAGCGCCGGATTACGTTGGGGCAGCACAACAACGCCGGTCGCAAGCCGCAGCCGGGTGGTGTGCGCTGCGATAAAGCTCAGTAAACCGAACGGTTCGAGACCGAGCAGTGTCGGGTCTACCGGAAAGGCGCCATCCTGTGCATACGGATAGGGGGACGCGATGAATTTCGGAATCAGAATATGGTCAACGGCCCATATCGCGTGAAATCCGCGGGCCTCGATCCCTCGGGCCATACGCGCGACGTAATCTGGCGCGGCGGTTTCACCGCCGAAAAGCGGCATCAACCCGATTTTCATCACTTAGCACTCCTTTGATTGAACAGTAAAAGAGGTAATCATCATATTTCACCCGCTCGATTTTCTTGGGTAATTCCCTGGCAAATCGCACAGTGCTCAGGCCAACGAAGGCAGCTCGAGTCGAGTAAATTATCATGTTGCTTCGCTCAACCCTATTCAACAGACGGGAGAACAGTGGTCGGAGTTGCTGTGAAATTTCGCAAGTGCCCGCGCGAGCGGACACGGCTTCTGCCGCCATACTTTATAGTGGTCAGCGTGGAGTACTGAAGAATATCCAGTGCGGTTATGGCGATTTGGTGTGAGCGCCAATGACGCCCTAACGTCCGCATCATCAGCCGTCCGAAGTGATTGCTATACGACCGAGGCAGACACCGAACATCCTAGATGGCCACCGCTCCGATGGTTTAGGGGATCCGCCTTACATAGGGTATCTAGATACTTCCTCCGTTCGCGACTGAGCTGCTTCGGGTGCCTCTCAGCGAGACCGATCAAATCGGGCGCTTGGCGGTTGAACTCATGTGTGTATTCTGGATCTCCCAGACAGTTGTCTAGGCGCGTCACCTAACCGCCATAGAAAGACAACGACTCCTCACGCCGGTCGCTGAACGAACGGGAAAAACCTAGATGCCGACACCCCCTAGGGTCTATCCTGCGCACCTATTCCTGATCGACTCTAGCTCCCCATGCCAACCCGTTCACTCTTTCCGACGATTGTTTATAGCGCACCACTGCAGACACGTCCCGCACACGCCTTGAATACACGTCTATTGGCCGAATGTCTGCAACTTCGGCTTGACGATCGGGCAGGTCAACGCTGGTCAAAGAAAAACTATGCGGGGGGATACACTTCCTACAGCTCTGCACATCGCATGCACCAGATCTCGCCTACCTTCGTGGACTTGTCCCGGAAACTTAACCGGCATGTCGAAAAATTTGTGGCGTCCCTGTCCCTCGACTTGTCTGGCCGACCCTTGGTCATGACGGACTGTTGGGTGAATATCATGCCCTTTCGGGCGGCTCACACCAGCCATCTACATCCCCTGTCGACCATCAGCGGAACCTATTACGTCCAGACTCCCCCCGGATGCGCAGGCCTTAAATTCGAAGATCCTCGTCTCGATCGATTCATGGCCGTCCCCCCTTCTCATAGCTCAGCACGAGGACCCGCTCGGGGCTGGGCTACACTCCCGGCCCAAACCGGCCACGTGATCCTCTTCGAGAGCTGGTTACGTCATGAAGTCGCGGCCAGTAGCATTACCGAAGAGCGTATAAGCATCAGCTTCAATTACAATTGGTTTTGAACGGTCTGGTCTAATCGGAGTCATCACACGGCCCTCCCTAGTCGGGTCCTGATGAGGGATGCTGACGAGCCAGAAACACGACCTTTCGGATTACCGACTAGGTGAGGGAGACGAAGGAATGCAATCGTGGGCTTCTGGGCCGCCGAATCAATAGCGACAACGAAGATAGGTCAAGTAGACCATACATCCGGACTCGACTGACGACGCGCACTCGACCAAATGACAGCCGAGGGGTAGCGAGCAAAAAATTTCGGGTGAGCACAAAAAAAAAGATGGTGTCAGTACTCCAAAACTTAAGGCGTCTCGGAGTACTGACCAACACTCAGATCGTATAGTGCAGTTTCAGCCCCGGACGCGGCCACTCAAAGGCCACCAGCTTACCTGTCCCCGAGAGAGTCGCATACGCCGTACGCAAATCTTTACCACCAAAACAGATGTTGGTTGTGAGCGGATCTGGCATCGGAAAGTGCTCGACATGTTTGCCGTCTGGGGAAATCGAGGTGATGCCGCCGTTGATAATCGTCGCGACGCAAACGTGCCCGGCACTATCGACCGCGAGCGAATCCAATAATTGATACCCCGGCAGGCCTGTTAGCAACGTGGCGCCTCCTGGTCCTTCCAGTAGGGGTCCACCGACACCCTTACCGCGTACCA
The DNA here is from genome assembly GCA_903825645.1 of uncultured Pseudomonadota bacterium. GTDB lineage: Bacteria > Pseudomonadota > Gammaproteobacteria > CAIKBL01. Next base: position 140,159 of record CAIKBL010000064.1, read on the forward strand.
GTTCGCCAGGACCTGCAACTTCCCATTGCCACACGCGAGAAGTGAAGGTTTCGGCGACGTAAAGGGTCTTATCGTCGGGGGCTAAACCGATACCGTTAGGGCCATCCATTGGGAAGACGACTTCCTTGATCGAAGAGCCATCGATTTTGGCGTAGAAAATACCCGTACGATCGCGCGAGCGATCATAGGTTTTTCCAAAATCGGTGAACCAGAAGCCTCCGGCTTTGTCGAACACGATGTCGTTCGGTCCCTTTAGATAATGGCCGTCGCATTGCGTATACAAGGTTTCGACTTTCCCGGTCGCCATGTCGACGCGCTGAATGCTTCCGCGTGTGTAGTTATGTGGCGTATGGCCGGGGATCGTCATGCCATCCATTTCCATCCACTCGAAACCACCATCATTGCAGATGTAGACGTTACCATCGGGCCCGACCGCGGCGCCGTTAGGACCACCGCCAGTCTCCGCTATCACTTGGAGCTTGCCATCTGGTTTTACTCGCGTGAGCGTGCCGCGTTTGATTTCGACCACCAGCACGCTACCATCGTCGAGCGCAATCGGCCCCTCCGGAAACTGTAATCCGCACGCGATTTCTCGAATCTTTACCATGTGAATATCCTTTCAATACTTGAATCGAAGATAAATGCCGGCCAACCATGATCCAGCCAACATCCCGGAAGCGACACACATCTCTCGGCACACAATGCGGTCGAACCACAGCGTTGGACGTCCAGCCGTTCCCCAACGGAATAGCATCATATTTTTTCTGCGCGAGAACTTATACCGCCGAGAATTCTCCGCAAGGCAAAACTGCAGAACAAAAACTTACCGCGCCGCAATAAAAAACAGCCAGCGTGTGTGGCCGGACCGTAGATACTCAGATACTACAACCGTTTCAACATCCGACAACGTGGACCACGCGAGGGGCAATTGGGCTGGCGCCCCGCTGGGTAACGTGAAATCGCGAACTCTAGGCGTGCGATTGATCTATTAGCCGATCGTCCATGCAGCCCTCCCTCAAACGTTGACACTCGGCTCCCACGTGGCGATCTGCGAGAACGCTCGCGAAACAACTGCTCCGAATATTTCTCCGCACGTCCTCACGCTCGAAAAAGTTTCGTCAGCGTCTTTCCGAAGCCGTCGAAAATGACGTACCTATGCATTTGCCTACTCTCTATCTTGACTCAAGAAAGAGACTTCCACCAACAAATGGGCGGGCGGTTACGCTTTCTCGGTCCGCGAGTAATTAAGCGGCTATAGCCGTGCAGCGTCTTGGTGGAAGAACCAAGTCTCGCAAGGCTCATTAAAGAAACGCAGACCGTGAATCAGCGGGGATTCGGCATGACATTCCGAGCAGAACAGCACCGCCCTATAGGGCTATCGAAAGAGGATCCTAGGCGAGCACTCCATGCCGCCGGACACAGTACGGCCAGCAAGCGGTTTGCGGCAAATCATGAGGCATCATCCTGGCGCCCCGTTTTCTCGGGCCGTAGCGCTAGCGCTGCTCGCTGTCTTATCGGCGGTCTCAAACCTACCGCTCGCCTCGGCGCTGCTCCCGTTTTGCGGAAAAGCCACGGCGTCATACGACACCAGCGCTTATTTGCCGAACTCCGAACAAAACGGTCCTTCGTGTGCACTGTAATTCGCAAGACAGTCCTTGGTCTGCCCAGTATGGGTGTCAATAACGACATAATTTCGATCAGAAATCCGAAAAGCCCGATAGCGCGGCACATCATCGGAAAAATCACACGCACTCAGCGTCGCGACAACCGCAAGTATCACCAGTACCTTTAACATACCACCCTCTCTTGAAATGGCGCACAGGCTATGCGCTCTTATTCTTTATAAAAATTCAGTTACGGTTTCTTCAGGTTCCTTGTCGAAACGAAATTTCCGCGACCCAACCCCAGTCGACTATGATTAATCGTATCAAAGCGCCCGTCTTGTGAACAAACCGAATGACCGGCGGAGTAATTTTCCGTGGTCTTGGCCGCGGAGTGCCAATTTCGCCGACTGTCGCCCTCCTGGATTGGGAGGAGACGCAGCTTAGTTCGCTTAAAATGGCGTGCCCTATTCAGCACACTCGATTCGGATGCCCCAAAGAAGGGACACCGTTGGGCGGGTCCCCAAAAAAACACTTAAATAACGATTCTATTTGTCGGGATTTGCGCGCAGTCGATAACTCAGGCGTCCGTCGATACCCTCAGCGCAGGATGGATGACATCTATCTCACTAAGCGGCAGATTCATTCCGGGCGGAGAGTGGGAGGCGTATTTCGCGAGATCGCTCAGATCCACCAAACCAACGCGTTGCCACAAATCCCCGAGCCGGCCACCCTGCTGCACCAGATGTAAAATATAGGTATGCCTGACCGCCGCCGCGGTCACACTCGCTGGGTCCGTTATGCCAACGTCCGCAGCTGCCACCAGTAACGCTTTATTCAATCCTTCTATCAACCTGCCGTCACGTCGCCACCCGGTGGGCGAGCCTGCCGCACCGAACCAACGAGAAGAAGCGGGGTGAAGCGGAAGCCTCCGGCCATGCGGGCCTGGCACCTGAATTATGCCCGCCTGCAAATCGAGAGCATCTCCGGACAGTTGCGTAAGCTCTTCGGGCGTCACGCCGTGCAGCAATAGCCACACACATTGAGCAACGGGATTAGGTGCGGACCGCAATATGGCGGTCAACTCGGCCGTACTAAGTACCCGATCCTCACGCTCATCAGTGAGCACGTCAAGCGGCGTTCCTGTTAAAAAACGAGAACCGGTCGGACTGTTCCCGCGGCCAAGCAAAGGCGCCGCGGGGACTTGGTGGACAAGTTGATTAGGTCCCTCGCCGGTATAGATTCGAACTCCCGTGAGCGCATGTTGAGGCTCTTGGGGTTTACGCAGGAGGTACTCTGTCAGCCATGCACCGAAGAGGGCCATCGCCAGTGCGACACCAAGCACGATACCGCCGTCGCGCCCATATGCAGGTCCTTCGGGATCTTGCGGCAGGAAGGGACTATCTACGATTTGATATTCCGGATAACGTCGCGCGTGCTCCAGTTCAATCCGGGCAACGCGCGTTGCATTGTCGTCGTATAATTTCTCAAGTTGCTTGAGCTCTTTACGCATCGCATCATGTTGCGCGAACCGTGCCGTAAATTCGTTTGCCGCGCGTTTATTCTGTACAAGCTCGGCCTCCAGCTGCATGACTTCGTTGTGCGCCGCCAGGGCCGCTTCGCCGTCTTTTGCCACAACTTCATGCTGGCCATTTGTTTTGATGCGGCGGATGACGTCCTCAAGTTGTCTGATTTGTTCGGGCAGTTTTCGTAATTCGGGATCGCGTTCGATATAGGCCGGCTTGAATTTGGACTCGAGTTCCATCTGCTGCGAGCGCAGGGTCGCCACCTTCAGTTCAATTTTGCGCAGTTCCGTCGCTTGGTCTGCCGGCACCACCACGCCACCGGTCATCGCGGCCTCGCGGTGCGCTTTAAGCGCGGCATCCGCGCTGACTTGCCGCTCGCGGGCTCGATTTAATGTCTCATTCAAACCGCGCAGTCTCGCGTGCGCCTCATTATCAGCGCTATCGAGCGACGAGATGTCGTGCTCAGCACGGAAGCCCTGTAGTTCGGCACGTTTCTCTTTAATTTTTTGGGCCAGCGCCACCTGCTGCTGACCCAATTCGGTATGCGTTCGGTCCGTCTCCTGCGCTGCACGCTCAGCCTGCAAGGCAAGATAATTATCGATCCAGACCGAAACCACTCGCTGTAACACGGAAGGTTTCGAACCAACGGCGCTCAGGGCTACCAGATTAGTCTTTTCAACCGGGGCGACCGCCAGCGTCTTGCGCAACCAGCCGAGGTCCGCCTCTTCGACATGTTCTTGTTCTAGCGTCGCTAACACTCGGGTTAGGACTTCGTCGCTTAAAAGCAGCCGGCGCTGGATCGCCACATGCTGAGGATCCTCTGCAGGCGCGACCACATCCACCCCGGCAGGCTGGACCGTCAATAGATTAGCTGAGCTTCGGTAGATAGGCGTACGGCTAAAGTTCCAACTCATTCCTGTCAATGCTACGACAAGAAACAGACCTATGAAGACAGGAAGACGCAGACCCCGAGGCGCCCCGCGGCTAGTCGGCATTCCGTCCTGAAAGAGGTCGACCGTCGAATTTTCGTTTGGCACAAGAGTCCTTCAATAACGGGTTATTCCCGGTGATCGCCGTAGCGGCAGCTTACGCCGAAAAGACTGAAATTAAACCGGGTTGTATCAAGACAGATATAAACACTTCCCGGGGTGAGCATCACGTCTAAAAACCGGGCATCACATCGCATTCATCGGTCTGTCTGAGAACCCATTGCCGACCACCCGTTCTATCGCCGAGTCAGGGCCGATCCAACGATAGTTACAGTTGACCGGCATCCTCTCGCGGTTAAAAACAGACAAGCATTCCTCTCCCGGCGCCCCTGAGACCACAGGCGAAAGGGACTTCTAGCACCGGGTAGCAAGCGGGGGCCCTACACGCGCCGACCGCAGACGAAGGCGGTACCAAGGATAGTGAAAGAGTTGTTATGCTCTTTCGCGTGGCAGCTATCGCGTTGGGGCAGCGCCAAAGCAGAAGAACAACGTCGCGTTTGGCGTCACATGCGATGGTACGTTCGCGTGGCATCGCATAATTAACCGAGTTAGAAGGAAAAAAAATGAAATTAAAACCGTTGGGGCGTTTGTTGGGGATACTGCTGGGTCTCGCTGCTCTAGATACCTCGGCGCGTGAATTGGGTGGCCCCTACGCCGGTCTTGCCCTGGGCTATGTGGCGGGGGAGGACACCGGGCATGAGACGCCCGTGAGCTCGGACGGGACTTACACTCAAGCGACTCATCCGGCGGGTGGCTTACTCGCGCTTTCAACCGGGTACGACTTCAAGCTATCTCAGCGGTGGCTTCTGGGTCTCGACGTTGAGGCGGAGCTACGCAACCAGGTGGAGCATTCCGTGCAGAAATTAGATGGGACACCCACATCCATCGCCAGAAACGGGTTTGTCGATCCGACCACTTTTTCTTCAAATTTCGCTTTCACCGTGGGTCCAAGACTGGGTTATCTTTTGTACGATGGGAAAACCATCGTTTCTGCTACCACAGGCTTGGCCGTGGCGCATGTCAAAAGAGCTTTTGGTTGCAACGGACCCGTCTGCACTCCGGCCGTCTCAATGACTGAGGCGGACTGGCAGACGGGCTGGGCGGCGGGCGCGGACATTGAGCGACTGGTTACTACGCAATTGGCCGTTGGCATTGCGTATCGACATGCGGAGTTCGGTAATCAGGACGTGAATGTGGGCGCCTTGTTCAACCCAATCAGTCGGGAACATCAACGATACGCTGAAGACTCACTCCGATTTGTAGTTCGTTACTGGTTCTAATCAACTTGTCTGCAGACGCGGGCGCGGCGTTGTCTGGAAACCGAGGTGATCCCGCATTCCCCCTTTCGCAACGCTACGCAAATTTCAGCAGGTGGCAATGCCTGTTACACGGAAACGTCCACCGAATTTCACAAGGGCCGCGGAATCCGGGGTGCGGTGCGCCTGTTCCGGCCAGCTCCACAGCCCCCGGACTCTGGGAAAAGCGGTTGCTCGTAGGCCCTTCTGCGAAGGGCCTACGGCGTCGATTATTGCGCCTTAGGAGGGGCTTCAGGCTTCGGTCTTCTCGCCGCTCGGCGGAACCGGAAGCAAATGTTGCCAGCCGGTCTCAGGCAGTTTGCCTCGTGAGGCCATTTCAGCGCGAGTGTCCGCTGAAATGTCTCCGACTTCGGCGACCATGCCGTCCGCAACGGCGCCGAGACCGATGACCTTCAGGTCGGAACTACGGATCTGTGGCGTCAACTCGCCGGCCGGCAGATTGCCGCGCAGCCAGCTATCCATCTTGAGGAGGGCCTGATCGTGGTTTTCCGCGATGACCTCAATGCCGTAGATATGAGTCACCGCGATGCCAATGACGAATTTTTTTGCGTGGTTGCTTTCGAGTTTGATGACAATTCTCCCGGTAGTTATGCAGTGAGATAGACCACTTGGATAGCGATCTGGCAGCCCTTATATCACGAGCCACCCTTGACGGTTATGCGCGGATCGACGCCGGTCGCATATCCTGTGGGTAGTCCCCGTTTCCCCCGTCGATAATTTAGACCCCGTGGTCGTCGGGGAAGGGTCGTATTTTTATTCACTCCAGAAGAGGATCTGAAGCCTTGAGTTAGCGCTAGACTCTGCGGCCAGCGACCGCTATCCACACCCTTTTTTGACGGAAAAACATCAGAAGTTCTAGCCGCGTCCGAATAGCTTGCGCGCTAGCACCGATCTCCCAGCGGCAAGTGGAATGCCGATTACCGCAAACCACTTCGCGAAAGAGGGTTGACGAGCAACAAGAGCGCATAAACCGCGCGGAACAGGACCCGATCGGCGGCGCGTCGAGTATCCCGTCAGGCGGGGGCAGTAGCGCTCAAAGTCCCCAGTACCCCCCCAAGTGAACCTGGCCACCCGACGGGATCCCTATCGCAGCGCGAACCTCGGCGAGCGGCTCCATGAGCAGCCCCAACCAGTCCCACTTCGCCGCGTAAATATCGATCTTCGTCTGCGCACCGCGAGACGCCGCGGCCGCCATCATTTCCGGTTCGAGATGGGAATGAACTGGTTCAAAGACACCGAGTTTGACGCCTTGATGCCATTGAAGAAGCACCACGGCAAGCCAGCCGATGCCGGCCGATGCATTAGCCGCATTAAATACCGCGGTGTAGACTTCCCCCTGGGGGCTCGTGTCGTATCCGGCAAGAACGTGATGTACGTCGTGCGACCCGAGGAATTCGACCGGTAGTGGCGAACCCGGCATCCCGGGCACCTCGAAATTAGCGTCACGGTAAAAGTTGCGCATCTCTGCCCCCAGAGAACCTTCGGGCGCCTCTGCAATCAGCGTATGAAAGCGCTCTATGTTGGCGGGGCGCCCTATTGCGCTAAGGTCATGGCGATCCATGTGTGCGTCGATAATTTCACGCTTGATTCCCACGCGTTCGGAAAGGCAGCGCCGGAACAAGTCGGCTTTCGCCGCGGCAGCATTCCGACTGGCAATCGCTTCAAGGCTCGCACCGAGCGCATCATCACAGCCGAGCGCAGAAGCCATCCACCGCGCCGCCTGAATGGCGACAGGATCAGCCTCCGGCGAGAACATCGCGACCAGCTGGCCCGCGTGCAACGCCTCGAGGCGGTCTTTCTCGCTGACGAGACCGCGTCTGATATCCGCCAGTGCGGCCTGCTCGTTTGGCCAAGGATTCGCTTCTCCGAGCAATGCCGAAAAATCAAGAGAGCGGGCGAAGCCATGGCACCCTCCGCAGGCCTGGAGGCCGGCGAATTTGCGCACCAGTTCGGCACGTGGGCCGTCGAACGGGCGAGTACCATTGGCCGTCGCGACGAGACGCATCACAGCCACGTACGCCTGCCGAACTTCCGGACTGCCAAATACGAGTAAGGCCATCGAGCGCTCCTCCCACAAAAAATAGATAAAACCGTGGACTGTGCAAAGGGCTGCGTTAGGTAGAGCAGCCGTTCGGCACACCAATGTATTTGTATATTATGCACAGACTGTTGCCGCCTTGGTGCTAAGATCGGCTCGCTCACGCCTCATGTGTGTCTAAACTTTCTCGCAATTTCAGATAACAAGGATATTGCTCATGTCGACACAACGCGCCACCGTACCCGCCTCTTTTTTCGGTATCGTGCTCGGTTTGGTTGGGCTTGGCGATTGCTGGCGCGTCGCGGCACTAGCGTGGGGTCTGCCAAGCAGTATCGGCGAGGCCATCATGCTTGGCGCCTTTGGTGTTTGGATATTACTCTCAGTGCTTTATTTGCTGAAATGGCTAACGTCCTCCGCCGAAGCACTCGCCGAATGGCGTCATCCCGTGCAGAGCTGTTTCGTTGGTCTCGCCCCGGTCGCTACCCTACTGGCTGGGATTGCAATTGCGCCTCACCTTCACATACTCGCGGTGTGGCTCATCGTAATCGGCGCGGTCGCGCAGCTCCTTTATGGAATCTATTTCACGGCACAGCTGTGGTCTAGTGAGCGGGAGATTGGAACTGCATCCCCAGCGCTCTATCTGCCCACTGTTGCTGGGAATTTTGTAACGGCCTTCTGTGCTGGCTACCTCGGAAGACCTGATGTTGGGACCCTTTTCCTCGGCGCGGGGATGCTTTCCTGGCTCTCGCTTGAGTCGATTATCAGCAATCGCCTGTCCTTTCACGTCGCCATACCGATCCCTCTCCGCCCGACAATGGGGATCATGCTCGCGCCGCCAGCCGTCGGCTGCGTCGGTTATTTGTTCGTGACCGGAGGGATAAGTGGCGGAGCGCCGGATCTCGTCGCACAACTCCTCGTAGGCTACGCATTGTTGCTGCTTGGTCTACTCGCGAGACTGATGCCTTGGGTTGTTCACCAACCATTTACCGCGGGATACTGGGCTTTCAGTTTCGGCATCACTGCCCTTGCGTTCGACACCATCGTTTTCGTGATACGAGGTCTGCGCGGAGGACTCATGGAGTGGCTCTCTATTGGCCTGCTGATATTTGCCACCACCGTCATCGTCGCACTCATAATCGGTACGGTGCGACTACTCGTGCGTGGCAAGCTATTACCGCCGCCGCTCATCAGTTCGGTATGATCCGAGCCGTCTCGACTGCTCCGGCTCCGCATTTTGTAGACAAACCTCGTTTCGGCCAGGCGTTGTTTCAACAGGATGGGTTGACTGCAGCATGAGGGCAGTCTGCCATCGTCGAACCGCGCCCGGAGGTTGGCCGGCGGATCTCCCCCTTACCGGTCCTTAAAGCATGAGGGAGTAGACGGGTCCTGAATCCGCTGTTCGATAGCACGCAAATGCGCCACCCACCAAAGGACCTTCGGCGACCGTCTCGCTTTATCTAGGGCTTCGGGGGTAACCGGCTTACAGCACCGTCGAAGTTACGGATCGACGTTAATAACTGGTATGGATGAGGCCAGATTGCCGGATGTCTGGAATTACAAAAACTCGGTCCCTATATCAAATTGGAGGGCCGACGCCGCGCTTCCAAGGCCGAGCTAAGTACACCCGTCTTTTTTAACAATCACCTCTCTACCAAAAATTCGCCTCCGACGTGGTCTTACAGACAGGATGTCGGAGGCGTGCCTATGCAGGGCTGCGACTCCATTGAGCTCTGCGATAAGCTACAAAACGAAGCAGATCCGCGGTGTGGCGCCACACGTTAAGGGAAACTACCCTGCCCGTGTCGGGAACTTGTCGCTGGACGACATGAGACTTGGCCCTATTTTGGAAATTCCACGCCCCCTTCTTATACTTGGCTACCGAGACAGCGTCAGGAAAACCGTGGACACGCTCGTATTGATCGAATTTCTCCCGAATCGTTCGATGTACATCAGCTATTGGCTGGCTGCAACGCGACGCTCAGGGCGAAGTCCCTATCGCCGTCTTCCGTACCGCGAATGCCCGCACGGTCATCCGTGCGCTCAATGTTGTTATGTTAATCTTGCGTCAGGGCGTCGAGCTCTGCGGCGGCGTGCGAAAGACAGACTCTACGCTGGCTGCTGGGGGCTGGCTGAGTCTGCTCTGCGAACCGCACGACAATGTTCGGGCGTCTGTTGGCAACCCGGCGGTCGGTTGAAATTCTGAACGCGCTGCCTTGCAAAATCGAGATGGGAATACCGTGAGCACTTCACAACCTGCTGTCAATGCCTATACCAGTGATGGTCTTCAGTCGGCGTTTAATTTCTTTGACCTAAATGGCGACGGACGTGTTTCGGAGGCTGAATTAGGCCAAGCGCTCAAGGAATCGTTGCATAAAAATCTAAGTGATGGCGTGGTCCGGGCACTATCGCAGGAAGTCGGTGCGGGTGACGACAGGGAGTTCGACCTGCTTCAGTTCATGACGTACGTCCTATCGAAGCGTTTAGACAGCGTTCTTCAGCTAAGAGAAGCATTCGCGCTATTGGACCGTGACGCCGTCGGCAGGGTAACGCCCGATGATGTTCGCGCCATGATGGCCGGATTGGGTTGGTCGGCAACCTCTGCCGAAGTCGACGATATCTTTCTCGAGCTTGATCTGGATGGCGATGGTGCGCTGGACTTTGAGGAATTTTCCCGGGCCATCACCGAGTTCTATGTACCAAAAAAACGCGCTGCGGCGAGCACGGCAACGGCTACCCAGGCCCCTGCTTCAGCACCAACCCCCGTGTCTATTAACTCGGGCGCACTGGGCGAAAAGCCCACCCCGCCAGTCGAAACGACATCAGAGAACGAGTTGGACCGCGTGCGGGCATTGTTGGCGCAGCATCCGAGTGATGTACCCGAACAGGGTAGCTCGGTTCTGCAGCTGCAGATCGGTCTTTTCCGACTCATTCAAGGGGCCGTTTATCGTTGTTTTCGTGCGAGTTTCTCGGCCAACCACGAAACGCATCTGCCGGTACGGGACTTGCCGTACCGCATTACCGACCTTGTTACGTTCGTTCGAACGGCGATTGAGTTGTATAAGGGGCTCGGAATCGTCAGTATCGAGTGTCATTCGGTCTTGGATGCCGTACCAAGTTCACTGGAGGCGGAGTATGCCCGTCTGGTGGCCCGTATAAGGGACTGGACTACCGTCGATAAAACGCCGGCGATGGTTGCTGAGGTGCACCGAATGCTCGCTTCTTCGAGCTCCGCTGAGACAAACCGTGCGCGGTTCGTGATGTTTGTCGAAAAACTGCTCGGACAACGTAAGACTGAACTCGAATTCATCGATATAGTTAATGAAGTCCTAGCGGCAGAGGAATTACAACGCTCGCAAATACGTGAATCCGCTGAATTCGAGCCGGCCGTCACCCCGGAGTCAGCGGACGCGCCACGCGACTACTTGGCGCGATGGAATCGCGTCATCTTGGAGCACGCAAGTGAGTCGATCCCTGGCGCGATAATGCCTGTTGCATACTGGTATGAGGATTTCATGCCGAAGTTGCTCGCCGCATTTAGCGTGACTTCAACATCAGACATTGAGGCAAACACGACACCAGACGAAGTAGAATTGATGACGTGGTACGAAGAATCGTCAACAGCCGGAGAATTCTTGCGGTACGGACCTTATATACCGCAGGTCTTTCCCGATGCCCCCCCGGCGGAGAAATTGCGCATCAAGCAGGCGTGGCGCCTCGCCAGACACTATCTCAACGGCGTTCAAAAGCGGCGAGAACGGCTTGAGGTCGGACGGGATAGCGGTGCCCTCTCGCAGTACGTTGCGTTCATCGATGTCTACCTAGGACGCACCTTCATCCGCGACGCCGACATGCGGTTGTCTTTCCCGTATTACATAGGGCCGGCTGTGTGGCGTTTCTTGCATACAACGGCCGAAATTACCGCGAGCAAATCTATCGAGGCGCAGAGCGTTTTGGTCGATCGATTCAAGGAATTTTTTCGTCTGTTCGCATTCCTATATCCATGTCCGTATTGCCGCCATCACTTGAATGCCTATGTCGTCCAGAACCGTGAAATGGATTTGTATCCAATCGAGTACATTCTGCTAGGGCATGAGCCGACTTCCACAGAATTTCGAATGTCACTGGGAGACAAGCTTGCAACGGTAACCGATGGCCGCTCGCTGCGGTTCTTTCTGTGGAAATTGCACAACACCGTGTCTTCGTCGATCAGCCGTAGCGAGGAGTGGTATCAGCGGGACGAGAGGGCGTTTTACACCACGCGATTTTGGCCCAGCATTGACGCAGAGATCGCCCGAGCGCGAGTGCGTGAACAGATCAGTGTGAGCACGAACAGAATCGGGGCGCTGTACGAGCTTTGGAAGCCCCTGTCTAGATTGTCTTACATCCGAGCGCAGATGCAGGCCTACGTCACGACAGGCGACCAGAATCGGCTGCATGGGGCTTTAATTGATGCCAAGGATCACATCGAGGCACTTGAGGCTGCGGTGGTAGCGGGCGGCTTTTTGCAAGAAACCTATCGACTCGACGTTGAACGTTCTGACCAGAACCCGTCTTTTACTCCGGAAGAGGAAGCCTATAGTCGTAGCGCGATGTTCGTGGTGATTTAGCGGGAGAGATCGTTGAAATATCGAAGGGGTACCGGTCTGACAGAAATGCATTAGTGCAGCAGGTTTGCCCAGAATTTTTGTTGTGTGACCGGGCTCAGTCGCGCGCCAACTCTAGGTTTTCCTCGTTGTCTCTCGTGGCGATTTTTGCGGATATCGTTTCGGTCTGTATCGCTTCATAAAGTTCGGATGCGGCGTTGGCGGATCGCGTATTGCCCAAAGCCTGCAATAAGTTGCGTGCCGAGGAATATTTGAGTTGACGTACGTGCAACTAATTCTGGCTCGCATACAATCTACCGACCCGCAACCCTTCACGTCGCGCATAGTCGAATACCGGCAGCCCGCTGGCTTCGCACGCGCCAAAATAATCCGACCAATACCGCCTGTGCCGCATTATCGATGCTTCGTCCGTCGTCCCTAGTTACTCCTTTATTTCGCGGCCAGTAACATTGCAGATTCATAGTGACGTGGCTCAAGGTTCGCTTGATTTTTTGGGGTTGGTTGCGAGTACCGCGTATCAAAATCAAAAACTTAGTTCACAAGAGCGCGTCAGTTTCTTGTATGAATTCCCTTCGAAAATAAAATACAGATATGCCCGACTTAAGCTTCAAGCGGCACCTATAAGTCCGCATAAAGAGGCGGTAAAAAATGCACTTTCTATATTTTATTCGACGTCGAATTCGAGGATTACATAAACGGTGTCCTATGAATATTCGTTGGACAGTAGAAGAAAAATTAAAAATGCCAAGGAGGAGATGAATCATGTCAGCCATAGTTCTGGTACTTCTGCATGGCGGGGATCGCGACACCTTGATTGGCTTGGTCAAAAAGGGAAAGGGCTTTCTCGGAAAAGGTGATGCTGCGGTGGTTAGAATGGCGCAAATTTACGCCGGACCTGATACCGGCGATCTACTGGTGGCAACCCGATATTCGAGTTTTGAGGCTTATGGTAAGGCGATCGGAATGCTTACGAAGAGTGATCCCTTCATGAAATTGATGGCCCAAGTGTCCCCGTTCATCGCTAATCGAGTGATCTTGTCGGATATCAATCTATAGACGACGGGCGCTCAGCCGCAATAAGACCGTTCACGCTTCAGGGAGCCCCCCGCTCCGGGCGGCGTCTGCACGGCAGTTTGCGTAGCCTTACTGCTGCTTACGCCAGCTGAAGCCCAAGCCGTCAAATCCAGGATCTAGGCGGGCGATGCTGGCGAGTTAGTGGACTGCCTAATTCTATATGCCAGTGAGCTGATGTCGGAGATGAAGTCCGTGCCCGGATTTGTCGGGACCAGGCCAACCTTTACGGCATAGCCCCAAACCACTATCTTCGGACGGATAGGTTCCGGCGGTTCCGCACCGCACTCGGTAATGGTGACGACACTCGCTCGTTGCTCCGCGAGTGTAATAGAGACCGCCAGCGTCGCCGATTGGTGCCTTTTGATGAGCGTCACCCACGCCTAAACGCTGATAGGCTCCATGAAGGTTGGACCATAATTGAGAGCTCGGCAAACTGGAAAGGGAGCAAAAATTCAGTGGCCATGTGTGATTGGGTCACTGATTCTGATGCCAGAGTGTGCCCCTGTAATTTGGGGAAAGCTCGCTAGCAACCAACAAGATTTCAACATGAAAAATATAGTTGCGGGAAGAACGACTCGCGACCCGCAGCGTTATCTTCGTTAACCCGGGGGGTTCGCGCCCCTTTTAGCTGCCCGTCTTTTTTTCAGCGTTTTTCCCGCCTCCGGCTGCCGGCGATACCTCGCATCAGGAAGGCATCTCGCTGCGTAGCTGGGAAGCGTTGTGTACCTTACTTAGTGCGGCTGCCATGAAGACCGTGTGGTCGCGCAGAGATACTCACGGTTACCGTCTGGGCCGGCCTTCCGACTACGGGAGGGCGACATTCCGCAACCTACAAGGATCGACATGATAGCCGAGGCAAGAACCAAAGATAGGCGAGTCGACTTCATGGCTGTTTCCTAAACCAAGATGCGCGTCATAGACGCACGCTCGTGATACTGAAGCTAGGCAAAAGGCCTTGAGGCATCATGCTAGGGGCCTCTTCCTTCTACAGCAAGACGGGCCCCAAGAAAGCGGGTAGCGCTGAGCGATAGCGCCTAGCGCGTGGGGAACATGGTATCCCAGCGAGCGCCTCCGCTAGATGCGAATCCTAACATTTCGGGTATCGAGCAGCGTTGGGTGCATCCAATCCAAGTACGTCTGTAAAGAAACAGCCGTGTCCGAGGCAAGGATGAGCGGATAGCGATCCCCGGTTTCATGGAAGCCCCGCTGGAGATGCACGAATTCGTATGGGCGGTGGCTCACCGCGGCTTGACAGCAATCACTTCGATTTCTACCAGCGCGCCCGGAAGGGCCAGGGCCACGACCTGCATGGCGCTGCGGGCCGGCTTACTAGGTTGCTCGGCAGTGCCGAAGAACTGGCTATAGCCTTTCATCAGCCCAGCAAAATCCATTTTGTTTTCTTTCGCCGGATCCCCCACCAGAAGCACCGTCATTTTCACGATATCTCCCAACCCAAGGCCGAGCCGCGCCAGCGTGGCCTTGATGTTGTTAAGTGTGCTCACGGTCTGCGCTTCGGTATCGCCGTAGGAGGCAACGCTACCTTTGGCGGCGTCTTTGTTGGCCACGCTGGGCAGCGCGCCGCTCACATAGACGGTGTCGAGATCGCCGCGCACGGTCACCGCGGAGGAGATGGGAAACCGATTGCCGTCTGGTAGCGGGAGACGCACCACATCATCAGCGGGGGCCGCCGCGACCAGCGTGGCCAACAACAGGCCGGAGGCGGCGGCAGTGATTTTCAGTAACCGGATATTCATGAGGTTCTGTCCTCTGCGGGTAGTGGGGAAGTGGAGGTGTGGGCGGCCGCGCGCTGCGCGACAAGTTCGAGCGCGCGATGCGCTGAGAGCACCGCGCCTTCCTGCCAACCCGGCATCTGGCTCAGGTTGGCGGACGCGAAATACACGCGCCCGGCGGGCTGGTTAAGCAGCATATAATCTTCGGGTTCGTTATTGCCATCGCCGCCTTCCCACGGTTTGACCCACGGGCCGAGGCTGTAAGGTATCTGTGCCCAGGTCACGTTGATGCCGTGCGTGAGCGACTCCGAACAACCGGGGTGTACCTGCTCGATCGATTCCCGGGCGGCGGCGATGCGGGCGTTGACCGGCAATTCACCAAGGCGTACCGCAGCGTCGCCGTTCGAGTAGGCGCCGAGCACGATGCCTGTGGGCGCGTGAAAGCCGTGACTCGGGTACCAGATGAGTCCGGTGTCGTTTTTGACGTAGGAAATGCCGCCATAGATGTGCTGTGCTTCCCAGAAGCGCGGCGCTTCAAAGGCCACCTTCAGCGAGTGGTCGTAGCGCACGCGGCCCAGCGCGGATTTCACCGGCCCAGCGAAATCGTTGTCGATGCCGGCCAGAATGTTGAACGGCAGCGTGCAGATCATGTAATCCGCCTCCAGTGTGCCGGTTTTGCCGGAGCCAGTGTGACGCCAGGTGACTTTCACACTTTTCTCACCCTGACGAATTTGCACGATTTCGCGCTGCCGTTTGATGATTTGACCGAGCCGTGACTCAAACGCTTTGGGGAGGTGATCCATCCCGCCGACCGGCTGGAGCATAGTGGCCTGCCAGTCGATGAATTCGTCGAACATGATCGCGATCCACAGATCCGCATCCAGCAGTTCGTGCATCGACAGCGGCGACACCGCCACGCCTGTGCGGTCAAACGCGCCGGGCATGGTTTGATAACCCGCCCGCTCCGAGCCGCGATATTCGTTCTGCTCGTTGAGATCGCCATACAGGCGCAGGAATTCCACCATGCGCTCGCGGTCGTCGGCGCCGAGTTGGTCGTCGAGTCGCCGGCGATTAACGGCCTTGGTGAGGAGTTCACTTACGTGTCCACGGGTGTCGGCCATCGCCTGCCGGATACGGAAAGGCCTGCCGCCCTGCACGCGGTCCGAGCGCATGAAGGCGCTGCGGCTTTGATTGACCTCGGTTTCGAGCGCCACGCTAAACTTGCGGCAGTAACCGAGGATAGTCTCGTGATGACTCGGCAAGCGCGCGGGGCCTGCGTTGAAGTATTCGCCTTTGGAAAATTCACAGGTCTGCACACTGCCGTCGGTCATCGCCACCCGGGAGCCGCGGCGAACGCTCCAGTTGCGCCCGCCGACGCGCTCACGGGCTTCGAGTACGGTGACCTCATAGCCGGCTTCGCGCAGTTCGTAAGCCGACACCAGCCCCGCCATGCCGGCGCCCAGAATCAGTACCCGGGTTTTTTTATCTGCCCGCGGCAAGCGGAGCGGCCCCGCAGGTTCCGCGTCGCCGGTCATGCCGAGCGCGCGCATTGAGGTATACGCCGCACTGAAGCCGCCGACGGCGGCGATACGCGAGAGAAACTGCCGACGCGTGCTCATGCGCGGCGGGCGGCGCGAATCAGCGGGGCGTCGATCACCCGCAGACGACCGAGGCCGCGCACGCAAAGCGCCAGATCAGTCACCACTTCCTTTCGTCTCGCGAAAATGGTCGCACGCGACAATCCCGTCACCGAGGACACCATCAAATCACCTCCTTAACCAATCGCCATTGATTCAGTCGCCGCCCAATGGTCGGCGTCCACTCTCGTCAAGATAGGGTTCAATCTCCACCCATTTCGCGACCAGTCTCGCTCCAAGCTCATGATTTCTTCTCATCCCTATATCAGATCATAAATCACATAACTTGCCTATTTAAATTACACCGGATGAGCCTGTCGCGAAGTCGCAGCGCTCTGCAGTGTGTTGCCGGTACGACCCGCCGTGCCTTGCAACGCCTCCGAATCGGTCGCCGACGTTGAGCGGACTCCCCCGCCACCTCGCTTCGATGACTGCGCGCTTGCCGAAATGTCCGGCACCTCGACGAACGCGTACTGCGAATGCCCGCGCCATCTCATGTTCCTTGTGCTGAGGTTTGACAGCTTCTAACGCTACAGCGCCGAAAGCGCGAACCGTGGATCGGCCGATGCGGCGATTCCCCGTGACCTTCAGCGCACCGCCGGCCAAGCACGTGTGTTGCTCGAAGACGCGCTTATTCGCGTGGCGCGTATCGAGGAGATGCCCCTACCGGCAAGTATCGCCGTGCGCACGTGAGCGTATATACGGCGCCGCTAGACGCGCTGCGGCCCGCGCTACTCTTCGGTGTAGCCGGTCTGGTGCCTTTCGTCGAGCTCGCGCGGCTCAACGCTTTGGACCCCACGTCAGCCGTCACGTTGCTGCAGGCGTTGGCAACCTATGGTGCCGGGATCCTGGGTTTAGTGTGCGCGCCACATTGGAGTTACCCGTTACGCCGTGCACGCGATACCCGCGGTCGCAGTCGCTTGACGCTGATGCAGTATTGGTGGAGTGTCCTGCCAGCACGCGTCGGTTGGCTTGCCCTCCAGTTGCCGGTGCTAATCGCCCTGTGCGTGTAGGCGCTCGACTTCGTGGCGCGCTATGCAGTTGACCACGCGCTGGCAGCGGTCGAAGTGGTGCCGCGGTGGTTCCCACGCCTGCGCGCCACACGGAGTACGATCGCGGCTGAGGCGCTCGTGTTCGTCGAATTCAACCTGGAGCAGGTCATGCAATCAAACGAGAAAGAATCCACAACCGTGGTCGCCGCGGTGTTGAGCCCGCAGAGCGCATGGAACGCCGCGCGCGTCACGGAATTTCTGCACACCGCACAACTCCCGCTGCGAGTCGCGACGCTGGATAGGGATGGATTTCCCCATATTACCTCCCTGTGGTTTCGCTATGCCGCTGGCCGGATCTTCTGCTGTACGCAGCAAAATGCCGTAATCGCGCGCCATCTCAGGTACAACGCGCAGGTCGGTTTCGAATTGGCGGTGAATCAACCACCCTATCATGGTCTAAGCGGACACGGCGCGGCAGTGGTGGTCACTCAGGATGCGATCGCTTTACTTGACCAGTTGGCCAGGCACTATCTCGAGGATCGCAATCCCGGCCTCAGGAAGTGGCTGCTTTCACGCGTCGCGACCGAAGTGGTAATCGAGATTACCCCGCTTCACATCACGAGCTGGGACTTCACGCGCCGCATGACGAGCGCGGACTGAGCCGGTACCCCTCCAACGTCGGTGGGTGGTGCGCGCATATTCGGTCGGCAAATAAACGTCCCGGAAACCTGTCGTCGGGCTACGGGGGGCGTCGCGACGCCGTGAACGCGTGAGCATAGATAAGCCTGTATTCTTGGTGAATCTTGGCTCCAATTAACGACAATCCGGGGGTAGGCGAACTGCACATGCGGCGTTCTAGGTAAGCAACCGGATGGACTCCTCCTCACCCTAACTTTTCTGCATCTATGCGCCAGAATGCTGTCTCACCTTAGGGTGAGCAGGGCGACGAAACCCGGCTATTACGGCGACGGCGGCGGGCTCTGGGTGCAGGTTTCGCCATCGGGTAGCCAGTCGTGGGTGTTTCGCTTTTCCATAGCCAAAAAGCAGCGTGAAATGGGCTTGGGTGCCGTGCGCACCGTGAGCTTGGATGAGGCGCGAGCTAAGGCGCGGGAATGCCGGCAGGCCTTACTGAAGGGCAGAGACCCACTCGAAGTCCGCAAGGCGACACGAATGGCGGAAGCACTGCAGCGGGCCCGGATGATGACGTTCGGCCAGTGCGCCGCGGCGAACTTTTTGACGTGCGCGATATTGCATCAAAAACGGCTGACAACGCGACAAGGCTTGCGGCCTTATTCCAGACGATCGATGGGACGGCCGACACGGTGGGTCCCGCAGCATTTGAGGGCGCCAGTCAAATTGCCGCG
>CAIKBL010000065.1 GCA_903825645.1 uncultured Pseudomonadota bacterium
AAGCAAAAACCTAGTAACCTTGCGGCGTTTCGCTGGTTTGCTAGCTTCTGGGGCCGTAATTGATAGTTGATTTGATAGTCAAAAATTTCTTAAGAACATAAAACTGCATAGAATCATAGGCTTGTATGTTGTTACTGGCGGAGAGGGCGGGATTCGAACCCGCGATAGGCTTTTAACCCATACACACTTTCCAGGCGTGCTCCTTAAGCCACTCGGACACCTCTCCTACGGCAACAGATAACGGGTGCGACTCTTGCCTTGCAGAGACAGCAGACAAGCCATCCCCGGGCCCTATAACCTCGCAAGGTTAAACTACTCGGGTCTGGAGACGCAATCGAATCCGTTCCAAATTTATGGCCACAACCGAACTCGATACCAAGTTCTGCATCACGCGAGATAGTTCAACACGTATCCTGGAAGCAGAAATTAGGCTAAAGCAATACACGGTTCGAATTTTAGAAGTCGCCCTATGACGGCGAATCAACCCGTTGCACGCCGCGCGCTCCAGCGGGATAGGAGCGCGGCTTCTCCCTGGGAAAGTTCGCAGATAGACGCCACTTTTTCTACCTCCAGCCCTTCTTTCAGCAGTCGATGGGCGTCTCCATAGTTACTAGCTGACTCAGCATGCCGCACGATAGATTGCAACTGGCTACCGAAAGCCTGTGCCCTGACGTCTTGTTCCCTAACCCGAGACCCAAGTTTAAGTGAACATTCTAGAAGTGCGTTGATTTGTTGCTCTAGTTGAGCGCGCGCGGCAGTCTCCTTCTCGAGCGCTTTCCGTAATCTAGTCACACCTCTCGATTGGCAAAATGCGGCAACGGCAAGCAGCAGCGCACTTCCGACGATAAGGGACTTAACGATCAGGGCAAACACGTGGAAGGCCTTTCATGAACAACGTAAATTCAACGCCGCGTTCAGTTTCGGACGCCTTGACCATCGACGTCCACCAACTTATCGAGGTCGACGAGGATCAAGATTTCTCCGTTTATGTTGTAAACCCCTTGGATATAGCGCGAATTCTCGACACTCCCCAAACTAGGCGCTGCATCAATATGGTCATTATCGATGTTGACGACTTCGGCGACGCCATCGACTAATAGTCCTAGCGTCGTCTTCTTACATTCCACAATCATGATGCGGGTCTGCTCTGTAAACTCACGCATCGATAAACCGAACAATTCGCGTGCATCAACCACGGTCACGATGTTACCGCGCAAGTTAATGATGCCGATCACAGACGACGGGGCTCCCGGAACCGGCGCAATCTCGGTCATGCGAAGCACTTCTTGTACCTGCATGACATTGATTCCGTAAACTTCGTCCGCCACCTGAAACGTAACCCAGCGATAAACACGCTTTTCCTGGGGCTGCATCCTCGCATTCATACCGATCCCTCCGCTAAAGCTAACGCTCGAGGTGCGTCAAAAACTGGTCACGCACGCATGGTTCGATTAAGAATAAGCATTGTTCGTGCCAATGTTCTAAAGCCCGGCCAGCACTTCTCCAAAGATTCATCCAAAATGCAATTGTAAGGCGTCACAATCGAGCAGGAAGCTCGGGGGCTGCTGAAGGCTACCAACAATCCAAGGCGCATCTGCTAGTGCAACGCGATGGATGATATTGGTAGGGAAAAGTGCCAGGTCTGGGTAGCGCGTACATCCCATGATTTCGATAGCACCCTCTCTGAGAGATACGGTATCGCCGCCCTGCCCGTTAACTCGACTCAACTGCTCGCGGTAACGCTCGGGGACAAGTTCCACCCCTTTGATCCGAAAATGAGGTGCCGACAGGCTAGGCGCCTGACCGCAAGACGCAACCTGCACGACAAATTGGAACGGCCCAACTTTGAAATGGACAAATGATTCCGGCTGCATTTCCATAGTGAGATCGTAACTTGCGGCAGGATCGACAAGTTCATCTTCCGTTAGATGTTCGTCGATATATTGCTCAAGTAACTGATTGGTATAGTCAGATACCAGAGGGAGTTGCCTCAGCTGACGCATTCTTCAGTCCTCATCGTCTGCTCTTGCATCAGTTCACTAGCCAAATTTAGATAAGCTTGGCTACCCCGAGCCTGGGGTTGGAAAAGCGTGAGCGGCTGCCCCACGCGACTGGCTTCACGGAAAAGGGTGTCTACCGGAATCACCCCAGACCAGAGATTAAGATCCGGGCGTGCTCTCAGTGCCGTCAAGGTGTCAACCGAGGCCCGCGTGCGGCGATCGAACATGGTCGGTACGGCGAGATAAGGTAACGGAATTTTTCGGGAGCGTTCGATCATATGCACTGTATGCAGCATCCTATCGACGGCTTGGGCGGAGAGCGGATCTGTCTGCACCGGGACCACTAGAAGATCGGCGGCTACAAGCGCGTTGACGACTAACACCCCTAATGTGGGCGGACAATCCAGTACGCAAAAATCATACTGCGCTGCGATACCCATCAGCGCCCGCTTGAGCACTAGACCCATGCCTTGGCGCTGCCCATGACGCCGTTCTAACGTCACCAAAGCCGTCGAGCTGGGGATGAGTGTCAGGTTCCTGACGCTCATCCGAAGTACTAACGTATTCAATGGATGGGTCAGTTGCTGCGTGGCCGCTTCAAAAATCGCGTGAATGCTGGGTTCGACCGTGTTTGAGTCGTATCCGAAATACCCGGTCATTGAACCGTGCGGATCCAAGTCCACCATCAGCACCCGCGCGCCCTGCGACACCAGTGCGCCAGCGAGACTAACCGCCGTCGTCGTCTTACCGACCCCCCCTTTTTGTGCGGCAATCGCCCAAACCTTCATCGTCCAATCTCTGCAGGTAAGGGAAGTATTTCTATCCGCTTCAGCGTCCGCCCCGCACCCGGTCCCGAATTACCTGAAACTCCGACACCGGCGCCGGCATGCTTGGCGATCGCGATGACGACCCTCCTGTTCTTGACTCGCCCCTCCTCCGTCGCATTATCCGCAACCGGTCGGTACTCTCCATAGCCTACCGCCGAGAGCCGCTCTGGCGGTACATGAGAAATAGCCAATTGCTCGGCAATCGTCGCGGCTCGGGCTGCTGAAAGATGCCAATTTGACGGGAAAGCGCTCACACTGAGCGGAACGTTGTCTGTATGGCCCTCGATCCGCACCGTCTTCCCAATGGTTAGCGCAATCGCCGCGATCTGACGAATCGCTGGAAGCGAACGGGGCTTGAGATCCGCGCTCCCGCTGCGGAAAAGAAGCTCGTTCGAGAGTTCAATTTCAGTCCACTCTGGCGTATCTCGTATCCTCATGTCATTGTTTTTGACCAGTGGCCCTAAGGCCATCTGGAGTCGCTCTACTGCCGTCCCCTGCCTTGGAACAGGCTCCAGATCGATCGGTGCGGAGGTGCCGTCCGCGCTCGCCGCGGCCGAGTCGAGCAAAGCCGTGTTCTGGGGGGGTATTTTTGCATCAGCAGGCGACTGTACCGCGCCCCCGAGATCGATCGGCACAACACGTGTGACGTTATCACTCGTGGTTTTGGCGTTGAAGCCAGTGCCAATCGAGTTAGAAAGTACTCGAAATTTACCATTATTAACCGACGAAATCGAATACATAACGACGAAAAAGGCGAACAATAGGGTGATGAAATCCGCGTACGAGACCAACCAACGGCCATGATCCGCGGTTTCGTCCGTCGAATCGCTCCGGTCCCGATAAGGATTGAAGGGTTGGCTCATACAAGCCCTTGCAAACGCGATTCGACAATCCGAGGATTTTCGCCATCCGCGATGGACACCACACCGACCGTGATCATGTCTTGAAGTTTCGATTCTGCACGAACGAGCGCCTTTAACTTCGAGGCTATCGGCAGTAGCAGAACGTTCGCAATCCCAACGCCGTAGACGGTTGCCACAAAAGCCACCCCGATGCCCTGTCCGAGCAGTGCTGGGTCGGAAAGATTATTCATCACGTGGATCAGTCCGATAACGGCGCCTAGAATGCCGAGAGTCGGCGCATAGCCACCCATCGCCTC
The DNA here is from genome assembly GCA_903825645.1 of uncultured Pseudomonadota bacterium. Taxonomy (GTDB): domain Bacteria; phylum Pseudomonadota; class Gammaproteobacteria; genus CAIKBL01. The sequence continues at coordinate 3,987 of CAIKBL010000065.1, forward strand.
GAAAACGCGCGCCGCCTGCAAGTCACGTGATTCGCGGGCCGCACTATCCATCTGCAAGGTCTCGCGGATCACCACCGGATCATTCCCGTCAATCAGTAACTGGAGCGCCTTACGGCCAAAATCATAAGTAACCGCATCAACGATACCTTCCAGACCGAGCAATCCATCCCGCCGCGCCGTACGACACCAAAGTAGAATTTCCGCCAAGGTCCCCGCGGCATTTCTGACCGGCGGGCGAAATACCCAGCGCGACATCTGCGCGGCCCGCAAAAAAACATCGAGCGGCGATTGCACCATCGTCGCCCCAAGCGTCCCCCCTACTACGATGAGCAGCGCCGGGCCGTTCAAGAGCATGGCGACCTGTCCGCCCTCAAGATACTGACCAAAAAGGACGGCAAGTACCGCGATCGCCAGACCGACCAGACTCAAAGTATCCATTAGTTCAGGTGCGGCTCTCCGGCGCTCAGCGCCGGCTGTAAGTTTCGATTAAATCAGGCAAATCAAGTATCAACGCAATTCTGCCATTACCCGTAATGGTGGCACCGGACAGTCCCTTTATTCCGTGCAACAACGTTCCGAGTGGCTTTACGACCACCTCCTCTTGACCAATCAATCCGTCGACCAAAAGGCCGACTAATTGGTTAGCCACAGAGACGATGATGACGTGTCCCTGGTCAACCAATGCGTCGTGTATCCCCCGCACCAGCCAGCGAGTCACATAGAAAAGTGGCAGCGCCTTATCTCGAACAAGGAGCGTTTTTCTGCCGTTTACATCCCGCGCGTCCTGCCGCTTGAAATCGATAATTTCTTTGACGTTAATAAGCGGCAATGCGAACGCCTGGCGACCAAGCACGACCATCAGCGTGGGCATGATGGCGAGCGTCAGCGGGACGCTAATTTGAATCGTCGTCCCATGCCCTAAACGAGATGAAATTTCGATCCCACCATTAAGCTGGGTAATTCTCGTCTTCACGACATCCATGCCGACCCCGCGGCCACTGACGTCGGAGATTTCGTCCTTAGTGGAGAATCCAGGCAGAAAGATCAATTCAAAGCATTCTCGTTCCGACAGACGAGCCGCGGCGTCTTCATCGAGCAGTCCCTTTTCGACTGCCTTGGCCCGCAGCACATCCGCATTCATCCCTTTGCCATCGTCCGCGATGGTCAGCACGATTTGATCGCCCACCTGCTCAGCACCGAGTCGAATCGTGCCGCCACGAACTTTTCCAGCGGCTTCGCGTGCGCTCGGAGGCTCAATGCCGTGGTCGCAGGAATTACGTACGAGATGCACCAACGGGTCGGCCAGTGCTTCGACGAGATTCTTGTCCAGATCGGTTTCCTCGCCAACCATGACGAGGTTAATTTCCTTGTCCAGACTCCGAGCCAAATCCCGGACAACCCGCGGGAATCGACCAAAGACTTTCTTAATCGGCTGCATTCGCGTCTTCATCGCCGTCATCTGGAGGTCACTGGTGACAACATTGAGGTTTGCCACCGCTTGAGTCATCTCGGGATTGCCGATTGATTCTTGCAGGTTGCCCAGTCGATTTCGGATCAGCACCAACTCGCCTACCATATTCATGATGCGGTCGAGCACACCGGTTGCAACCCTGATAGTTGTCTCCCCTTCCGCCAACTCTGTTCTTTTACCAGAGGCCTCCGCATCTTTGGGGACTAAATCGCTTCGGCTATCCGACATCGATAGCACAACGGCTGGTGCACTCCCAACCCACTCTTGACCTAACTCAGCGCCGAAAATATCCTGAAATTCATTAACTCCCATGCCCGCAGTCTCAACTACTGCTGCTTTCGACGAAGATCCAGTAGCGATCGGTGCGGTCGACCCGTTAAGATTATCCAGCAACACTTCGAATTCATCATCTGAGATCAGATCGACCGCAGGTTCGTGCTGCGCTTCACGCATCGCAACAGGCGATCCGGCCGCCTGCGGACGGTTTATTTTGTCCAGCAGCGCTTCGAATTCATCATCTGAAATAAGGTCCGGGCCATCGGTAGCTGCAGTCGACACTTTTTCTGCTTCGGCGTCATCCAGCATCGCGCGAACCACCGCATCGAATTCTGGATCCGGCTGCATTATTTTGCCCGCAGGCGCGGCGGTTACGACAGAAAGTGCGGGGACCTCTACAGCCCGCGCTGGCGCCACGTCGCCCCGGCTCACACGAACGAGTTGTTCGATAAGTAAAGGTGGCGCAAAAGCCGGAGCACCGCCGGCACGGACGGTATCGAACATCTCCCGGAGCACGTCCAATACACGCAGAAATAAATCCATAATGGGAGGCGTGATGCGACATTTCCCGGTGCGGAGCAAGTCAAAAACATCTTCAGCTTTGTGGGCCACTTGCACTAACGGATCTAGACTGAGAAAGCCGGCACCGCCTTTAATGGTGTGGAAACCTCGAAATACCGTATTCAAGAGTTCCGGATTGGCGGGATCAGCCTCGAGCTCAACTAACTGAGAATCGAGCTTGTCGAGGATTTCCTGCGCCTCGACGAGAAAATCCTGCAGAATGTCATCATCCATTTCCATGAGAGCAGACCTATCACGCTGACCGAGGCTGAAGGGAGATCAATTCAAACACCAAGACTCGCAAGCAAATCATCCACATCGCTCTGGACGCTTACCACGTTGGCTTGTGCGCGCAATGCGGGGCCCTGAGGAGCAAGGGGATCAATCGGCGGCATTTGGGCCGACGCCTTATCAATCCATTCGTGGGTGATGAGCGTCACCAGCCCGCGTTCCAGCTCGCCCACGATTTCAATCGTGCGTTTGATGACCTGTCCGGTGAGATCCTGATATTCCTGCGCCATGAGGACCTCAGTAAGTCCACTGTGTATGCGCTGACCGTGACTTTTGCTGGCGAAAAAAAAATCCTGTAGTCTTTCGACATCGACTGCTTGATCTTTCACCAGCAGTTCTTCCAGGCCCTGCACGTGCGCTAGCATGATGTCCGTGGCTGCCGTCATTTCTTCTACGGCCGCGAGCGTGCGATGCGCGGATTCCTCCGTCTTGACGATGACATAATGGAGACGCTCGCGGGCGTCTGGCATGGCATGCTGAGTAATTTCCACCAGCTTGGGATCGGAAACCACACCTGAAAATGATTCATGGACCTCGCGAGTCAGTTCGGCTATCTGCCGCAGAAGGCCGCGGGATCGTGGCTCGTTAAGCGCGGTCAGGAGGGAGTCCGCAGCCGATTGGTCGCCAGTCTCGAGCGCGTGGCAGAGCGCTCGGGCAGTGGTCAGCAGTGGTAACGGTTGCACAGTCTGGACCTCGAGTTGGGTTATGGCGCGTTCGGTGACAAGATGGAAATTCCCGCTGTTTTAGGCCGCGGCGTGAAGTCGCTCGAATATTTTGTCGATTTTTTCCTTTAACGTCTGCGCGGTAAAGGGCTTGACGATATAGCCATTCACACCCGCCTCGGCGGCACTGATGATTTGTTCCCGACGCGCTTCGGCAGTTACTAACAGAACCGGCAAAGCAGCCAGTTTCGGATCGGTCGGATCAGCGCGAATAGTCTTCAACAGATCAATGCCCTGCATACCCGGCATGTTCCAGTCAGTGACCAGGAAATCGAAAGCGCCAGACTTCAACATCGGCAAGGCGGTGATCCCATCGTCAGCCTCATGCGTGTTCGTGTACCCGAGATCACGCATCAGGTTTTTAATGATCCGTCGCATCGTCGAAAAATCATCCACGATGAGGATCTTCATGTTTTTATCCACCGTCACCTCCAAGTTAATTCAAGAGCCGGCACGCGCGTCGCCGCGACGCGCGTGCCGCGCCAAGCATGACCTATACACACCAGTCTGACATCCGCGCGCGGAGACGAATCAGCGCCTGGGAGTGTATCTGGCAGACTCGGGATTCACTGACGCCGAGGACTTCTCCAGTCTCGCGTAGATTGAGTTCTTCCTTGTAATACAAGGACATCACCAGACGTTCGCGCTCAGGCAAACCATCAATCGCCTGGGCGAGTGCCTGCCGGAAGAGATCTTTTTCGACGTTCTCTTGGGGTTCCAAGATGCGCGCCGTCAATCCTTCCGAGAGCGCTTCTTCCTTACTCGGCAATTCCTCGAAACTGAACACCTTGTGGGTGCTCGCGTCCTGCACGGTTTGATAATACGTATTCAAATCCATGCCGAGCCGTGCGGCGATCTCCGAGTCCCGGGCATCCCGACCCTGCTCATGCTCGATTTCGGCAACAACCCGCGCGATTTCTCGGATTCGACGGTGTAGAGAGCGAGGCGCCCAGTCACCTTTGCGGATCTCATCGAGCATCGAGCCGCGGATCCGAATACCTGCATAGGTTTCGAAGCTTGCGCCCTGTGCCGCATCGTAATTACGGGAGGCCTCGAGCAGACCGATCATGCCGGACTGTACGAGATCGTCGACTTGGACAGTTGGCGGTAAGCGACTCATCAGGTGATAAGCGATTCGCTTGACCAGCGGAGCGTGTTTACGCACCAACTCGTCCTGCTCTTGGGCTAGTAGACTGGCCTTGGCCGTCTTCTTATATTTTGCTACAGGGTTCATACGCGGGCGTGCCTCCCTAAGACATCGGCTTGAATGAGTCTTTCCCAGAAAAACTCGGAACGTCCGGTCGCGCCTTGTGGTCTAGGCCACATATCGGCATTTCCGGCTAATTTCTTAAATGAATTCGCGACCGTGCCGTGTGGTTGCGCGGTCATCACCGGCATCCGGCGACGGGCAGCACTGACGACCTCTCGAGCGAAGGGTACGCTACCGGCGTACTCCAACATGACATCGAGAAAGCGGTCGGTGGTCATCATCAGGCGCCTAAAGGTCGCGTGGGCTTCTTCTTCATCCCGGGTCATGTTGACCAGAACGCGAAACCGGCGTCGTCCATAGGTTCTATTCAGTACTTTGATGGTGGCGTAGGCGTCGGTCAGCGAGGCCGGATCGTCACACACCACCACCAGGACCTCTTGGGCGGCCTCGCAGAACTGGAGCGTGTTGGCGGCGATACCGGCTGCCGTGTCGATGATCAACCAGTCGCTCTCAAAATCGAGAGCACTGAACGCTTGAATCAGGCCAGCGCGCTCGGCGTTAGAGAGTTCGGACATGTGCTGCACCCCGGAGGCAGCCGGCACGATACGGATTCCGGCTGGTCCGGTGAGGAGAATATCCTGGAGCTCACAGGTCCCTTCCAACACGTCTTGCAGTGTTTGCTTTGCCTTAAGCCCTAGCAACACATCGATATTAGCGAGCCCCAGATCGGCGTCGAGCAGGACGACACGATCTCCACGCAGGGCAAGTGCCGCGGCCAAATTGATGGATATGGTTGATTTGCCTACTCCCCCTTTACCGCTGGTGACGGCGAGGACTCTGGTCGGCTCAGGTAACGTTCTTCGCGCAAGCGCACTCATCAGGTTGTTTCCTTTTCGACTTTCAGAGGGAGAGGACACGTTCAACGCCGGACCGCATAGAGGGCACGGGGTGTTGCGCGCTCAGAGTCTCGGCGCGCTGGATCAAACCCTGCAGGGAGATCTGGAGCGCATCATCTGGCACTTGCTGACCCTGACTGATGTAAGCCAGCGGAAGTCTGGACTCGTAAAGCATCGACAAGGCGGCACCAACGGCGGCGGCCTCATCCAGCTTGGTGAGACAACATCCGGCGATAGGTAACCCGGACAGCGCTTTGACGACTCGATTCAAGGCAAGGTATTCGGTGGTTGCGGCGGCAACAAGATAGAGATCCACCGGAGTGCCGAGTTGGCTTGAATCAAGCGCAATCTGGCTAAATTGGGCGTCTTGCGGCGCGTAGCCGGGTAGATCGATGAGGACTAACGATTTGTCCTGGAGACTGTCAAGACACGTGCGCAAAGTCGCTTGGTCGCGGGCTGCCTCGACTTGAATCCCCAGCAGACGACCAAAGGTCTTTAGTTGATGATGGGCACCCAAGCGCTGCTCATCGGCCGAAATCAAGGCCACCGATTCGGTGCCATGACGCAACGCATAGCGCGCGGCGAGTTTACTGACGAGGGTGGTCTTGCCGACACCGGTCGCACCACAGAAAGCGGCTCGGCCGCCGTGACAAAGCGGATCGTCGATCGCGCGTAGACGAAGCTGCAGGGCCGTCAGGAGTTGCTGCCAAGCGGCGTCATATTCGCGTACGTTGTCGATGGTCTCGACGAGTTTGCGGCCGAGATGCGGCGCGAACCCAATCGCGGTCAGATCGTCCATCAATCGCGCATGGAGCGGGTGACGACCCCGGAAATCATGCCAGGCAAAACTGGATAACTGCTGTTCAATAAGTCCCTTGATCGCGCCCAGCTCCCGCTGCATCTGCGTGACGGTGTCGGGATGGGTCCACAAGGCGGTACTGCCCGCTGTCGTATTTTGCCGACCGGACTGAAAGACCTTCTCGGCGCTGTCCTCTCCTGTGCGAAGGGGCGGCATATCGGTAGAGACGGTCTGTCCGCCTTCACCGATGGCAATCATCAATTCGATGCCCCCCTCCACGTTGCGATTCGACAAAATCAAGGCGTCACTACCTTGGTCGCGGCGGACGGCTTCAAGTGCTTCACGCATGGAGCTGGCAAAATATCGGCGGACTTTCATCGCGCACATCCTTGTGGGTTCTTGTTATTCATTGATGCAAAACGCTTGCCAACTTCTGGGCGACCCCGCCGAAAGTGGCCTGATTCATCGCCCACCGGTATCGCCAACACTCGCAATGATCCGGATCTGCTTGGAATCGGGCACTTCGTTGTAACTCAGCACGTGCAACCCCTTAATGTTGTGACGGACAAACCGAGAGAGAAATTCCCTAAGGGGTGCCGGCACCAGCAGGACGGACGCCTGACCGGCACGCTCCTGCCGCTGGTGAACGTCACGAAGGGATTGGAGGAGCCGATTAGCCAGTCCGGGCTCAATAGCACTCCCTCCTTCATTTCCCCCCTCAAGAGACTTCTGCAATATCTGTTCCAACGAGTATTCCAAGGTCATTACGGGCAGATCTTCTTCCAACCCATTGATTTGTTGAATAATTAACCGAGAGAGCGCTTCCCGCACTGCGGCTGTCAGGACGACCGGATCTTGACTCTTGCCGATGCGGTCGGCCAAAACCTCGAGGATCGTACGGACGTCTCGGATCGGCACCTGCTCACGCAGCAGGTTTTGCATAATCCGTACTAGCGTGCTGATGCTGACCTGCTTGGGCACGATGTCTTCGACCAACTTGGGATTTGTTTTGGCGAGACCTTCGAGGAGTTTCTGGACTTCGTCATGACCTAGGAGATCATGGGCGTTGTCCTGCACAATCTGACTGAGATGGGTGGCAACCACCGTGCTGGCGTCGACGACGGTATAGCCGAGCGCCTGCGCCTGCTCGCGTTGCTCCTCGCCAATCCAGACCGCTTCCAAATTGAAGACCGGATCTTTGACGGTCGCGCCACGTAATTGACCATAAACCTGACCTGGATTCAGGGCGAGCTCTCGTCCTGGTTGGAGCTGCGCTTGCGCAATCGTCGCGCCCTGGAGCGTGATTCGGTAGGTATTGGGTTCGAGATCAAGATTGTCCCGAATATGTACCGACGGGATCAGAAACCCGAGCTCTTGGGAAAGTTTCTTCCGCACGCCGCGCAGGCGACTGAGAAGTTGTCCGTTCTGGTTCCGATCCACTAGCGGAATCAGCCGATAGCCGACTTCAAGCCCGATGACGTCAAGCGGCTGCAGTTCGTCCCAGGTCAACTCCTTATTTTCAACCGGGGGCGGGGGCGGGGGGGCAACCAAGTCGCTCGAGGCTCGCTGTTTCGCTCGTTTCTCCAACCAGCGTGCCCCGTAGGTCGCGCCACCCGCCGCCGCCAGGAAGACGATGTTCGGCATCCCCGGGACGAGCCCCATCAACCCCAACACCACCCCTGTGACCGCGAGGGTCTTGGGATTCGCGAACAACTGCGTCGCAATTTGGTCGCCAATGTCGGAATCCGAAGATACCCGGGTGACCATAATGGCGGAGGCAGTCGCGAGTAATAACCCCGGCAACTGGGCGACGAGGCCGTCACCGATGGTGAGCAGTGCAAAGACCTGCGCCGCAACACCGACAGGCATACCATGTTGCAGCACGCCAATCACCAGTCCGCCGATGATATTAATCATCAGCACCAGGATCCCGGCCACCGCATCCCCGCGCACAAACTTGCTCGCGCCGTCCATCGCCCCGTAGAAATCTGCTTCCTGGGACACTTCGGTGCGCCGCTTTTTAGCATCCTCTTGGGTAATGATCCCGGCATTCAGATCGGCATCGATAGCCATCTGCTTCCCCGGCATAGCGTCCAAGGTAAACCGGGCACTCACTTCCGAAATTCGGCCGGCACCCTTGGTCACGACCACGAAATTAATAATCACCAAAATCGCAAAAACAACGAGACCCACTGCGTAGTTACCGCCAACCACGAAGTCACCGAAGGCCTGAATGACTTTACCTGCCGCGCCGTGCCCATTATGCCCATGCAGCAAAATTACGCGTGTCGAGGCAATGTTAAGTGCCAAGCGCAGCAGCGTCGCGACCAACAGCACCGTCGGGAATGCCGGGAAATCAAGCGGTCGGCGGCTGTAAACCGCCGCTAGCAAGACAATCAGTGACAGCGCGATATTGAAGGTAAAGAGCAGATCGAGGATGAACGGCGGCAACGGCAATACCATCATCGACAACACAATCAGCACCAGCAAAGGAACACCGATGCCGCTCGTCAATGTGCTGATCAGAAAGGCTCGATTGAAGCCAGGGTTCGCTAATGTCGCCATGGGAATACTGCTCAATCCTGTAGTTCAGGGGGGATCGGTAGGACACTCGGCAACACCGGTGCCGACCCACCAGAAGTCGTTCGCCGAAGCTGAAAGACGTAGGCCAAAACCTGTGCGACCGCGACATATAGCCCCGCGGGAATCTCGTGATCCAGCTTGGTCGACCGAAAAATAGCCCGCGCCAGTGGCGGGGCTTCAATTGTGGTTACGTGATGCAATCGTGCGATCTCCCGAATACGCATCGCCACCTCGTCCGCACCTTTCGCGATGAGCACGGGGGCCGCCATTTTTTCGGGATCGAAACGTAAGGCAACCGCAAAGTGGGTCGGGTTGGTAATGACCACATCGGCCTTCGGGATCTCCTGCATCATCCGCCGTCTGGACATCTGCTGCTGCATTTGCCGAATACGCCGGCGCGTATGCGGCGACCCCTCGCTTTCTTTGTGCTCTTCACGCAGATCTTGTCGGGACATGCGCAGCGTGCGCTGGTGCTCCCACCACTGATACGGCACATCGATAAGCGCGATCACCACTGTCCCACCGGTCGCCGCCATAAACGTCCAAAAAGAAAGCGATAGACCGCTCGCGATACCGGCCTGCAGGTCGAGGCTACTCAGATTTTTGATGGCATCGAATTCGCTATAGAGAACGCCGATGCCGCAGGACAATAACAGACCAAATTTCGCAAGTGCCTTACCAAGTTCAACCACGCTACGTAAGGAAAACATGCGCGCTATCCCTTGAAGCGGATCAATGCGATCCCACTTAAAGCCAATCGCCTCGGTGGAAAAATTAAGGCCCCCCAGCAAGAGGCTGCCACCAATCGACGCGATTACGGTCACGATAAAAAGAGGTCCACATGCCGAGAATGCCGCACTTAGCCCCTCGCAAAGTAAGGTCATCATCGCCGCCGGATCGGTAATTTGGTCACGGCCAAACACAAAAGTATGTTGCATGGTATGGCGAATCGCCCCCACCAAGTCACTGCCCGTCGACCACAGGGTAATCCCAGATCCACCAAGCAACAGCATCGTCCCCAGTTCTCGGGAACGTGGCAGTTGACCCCGCTCACGCGCCTCGCTGAGGCGCTTTGCACTAGCCTGCTCTGTCCGTTCCTGTCCTGATTCTTCGTCAGCCATGCTAGTGCTGCCCGAGAATCGCGTAGGCGGTTGTGAAACCGGCTTCCATCGCCTCACCTACTTCTTGACTGAAGGAGGGCACGCTTAACAGCATGATCACGACGCCAAAAAGAAGCGTGACGGGGAATCCGATCGCAAAAACATTCAGTTGTGGCGCGGCGCGGGTCATGACCGCAAAAATGAGATTGACGGCGAGCAGCCCGATAATCACCGGCAACATCATGACGACCGCGAGCGATAGAAGTTCGCCGCTCCACTGCACCACGCCACTCAGCATGTTGCGGTCAATCGACCGTCCGACCGGCAGTAGCTGAAAGCTATCCGACAGCAACTGAACCATTTTAAGGTGGAGATTCGTCCCAAAAAAAATCAAGGTGGCTAAGACGTTATAAAACTGCCCGACAACCGGCACTTGGACGCCTGAGGACGGATCAACCATAGATGCAAAACCCAGCCCCATCTGCTGGGCTACGATTTGACCGGCAAATTCGAACACCACGAAGACCATTCGTAGCACCAGGCCCATGGAAAGCCCGACGGCGATTTGCTGAGCGACGACCATGAGACCGGTCGTGCTGAGCGGCTCCAACGAAGAAAGCGCTGGGTCGAGTGAAAGCGTCGGCGCCAGCACACCAGTCATGATCAGCGCGAATAGCAGCCGAAGCCGACGTGGCAGATCCTTGGTTCCGATGATGGGTGCCGCCATCAGAAAACTGGAGATACGCAAGAATGGCCACCAGAAGGTTCTCACCATCCCCATCACGACCGGTATGGAAAGCTCAATAGCCACGGACGTCATCCCAATCGACTACGTCCGTGTGCGACCTTACTGGGCGACCGACGGAATCGACATCAGCACCTGGCGCAGATAGTCGGTCAGCGTTGACAGCATAAAAGGCCCGGCAATCACGAGCGTCATGGCCGTCACCAAAAGCTTGGGGATGAATGTCAGGGTGGATTCGTTGATCTGCGTCGCCGCCTGAAACACGCTGACGAGTAGGCCGACGGCGAGAGCGGGCAGCAGAGTAATGGCCATGAGCAGTAGCGCAATTTCCAAGGCGTGGCGACCAATTTCCATAACCAATTCTGGACCCATCGGACGAACTCCTTATTGCGTGGGGTTTAGGCATAAAAACTAGTGGCAAGGCTGCCAATCACAAGCGCCCAGCCATCAACCAACACAAACAACATGATTTTAAAAGGCAGTGAGATGACGAGCGGCGACAACATCATCATGCCCATCGACATCAGCAAGCTCGCCACCACAAGATCGATGACCAGGAATGGAATGAAGATCAGGAAACCAATTTGGAAACCTGTTTTGAGCTCGCTTGTCACAAACGCAGGGACCAAGAGTGTAAAAGGTGTCTCTGCCGGCGTATTAATTTTCTGGCGATGCGCCAAGTCCGCGAACAATCGCAGATCGGTTTCGCGGGTCTGCGCCAGCATGAATTCGCGCAGTGGCGCCTGTGCTCGTTCGAGCGCCTGCGTGATGTCCTCTTTCCCATCCATGTAGGGCGTCACAGCGTCGCGGTAAATCGTATCCATGACCGGGGCCATGATGAACGCGGTCATGAACAAAGCGAGCGCCACTAGCACCTGACTGGATGGCGTGGTCGAAGTCCCGAGTGCCTGCCGCAAAAGAGACAGCACAATGATAATGCGGGTGAATGAGGTCATGGCAAGCACGAGCGAAGGAAGTAGCGTCAGTGCTGTCATCAGCACCAATACCTGCAAGGTCAAACTATACGTTTGTGCGCCATTAGCATTCGTGGTGACTGACAACGCCTCAAAGCCACCTTGGGCATAAGCGACGCTCGGGAGCCACAACAAAACGCCGACGAAAGCCACCCACGAAGATAAACGCATCACAACATCCCCGCTTGGCCGCCGCTCGCCTGCAGTAGCGCGGCTTCAAAGGTGTTTGCCTCGCGTATTTTATTTGACAAGATATGTAAAGGCTGAATTCTCCCCGGAGTCACGCCAACCAGAAGACGCTCGCCGTCGATTTCGATAAGCAGAATGCGTTCGCGCGTCCCAACCGACAAAGCGTCCGCTATTTTCAGCGCATTGCCGGTCCGCGCAGTGAAACCCGGAACACGACGAATGAGGTAGGCGAGCCCGAAGATAACCGCAACGATTGCCGTCAGGGCAGCCAGCGTCTGGCCGATTCGCGCGGCGGTCAACACGTCGGTCGTCGCATAGCTGGCGGGCGCAGCCACCACCAATCCGAACGCAACAGCTGAGGTTATGCGTTGGCTCACCATCATGGGCGGAATTTTCCTTATTAGCACATCAAGAAAGAGAGGCTGGGCCTCAAAAATCGCAGCGATTTTTCGGATTATTTCAATTTCCGAACGCGCTCCTGGGCACTCACGACATCTGTCAGGCGTATGCCAAGTTTTTCGTTCACCACCACGACTTCGCCGTGCGCGACCAGCATGCCATTGATCATCACGTCGAGCGGCTCGCCCGCCATGCGGTCGAGCTCGACAACCGAACCCTGGTTGAGCTGGAGAAGATTGCGAATGGTCAGACGGCTTTTCCCGATCTCAACACTCAACGTAATCGGGATGTCGAGAATGCTATCCAGATCAGCGGGCTTGCCCTGTCCATTTGCGCCCTGCAACGTTTCAAAAGGTGCCGGAGTAACCTGGCGCGCATTGCCTATCGAAGGCTCACTGGCACGCTGCTCCGCGAGTGCCGCGCCCCAGTCATCCGTGCCACCCGCTCCGGCGGCGCCCTGCTCAGCGAGCGCTGCGGCCCAATCATCTGTTTCTGTGGTTTGCGTGTTGCTCATGGTTTGACTCCTAGATCGGTTGCACGGGGGGTGATATCAGAATGACGGAGCAAGGTGTCGACCTGCAGGGCATAATTGCCGCGTGAGACTCCGTATTTGGCTCGGAACACCGGCACATCATCGATAAAAGCGAGCGCGGTCTCGGGCAGATCTATGCGCAGCACATCGCCTGCTTTGAAATTAATCAGATCGCCGACCGTAATTTCTGCCGTGGTGAGGCGCGTACGCAGTTCAACTTCCGCGCTTTTCACTTCGTCCTGGAGAAGTGTGCACCAGCGCGTGTCTTTTTCCGCCGTGTCACTCTGCGTACCCGCATCCAGTAATTCTCGGATGGGTTCGATCATCGAATAAGGCATGGTGACGTGCAGGTATCCGGCGCCACCTTCGAGATCAATATGAAAAGTAGAGACGACGACAACTTCGCTTGGATTGACGATATTCGCGAAATGCGGATTCACTTCCGATCCCACATATTCAAATTCCAGGGGCAATACCGGCTCCCAAGCTTCGGCGAGTGATTCGAAGGACATGTCGATCACTTTGCGCACGATCCGCATCTCCGTGCCCGTGAAATCGCGTCCCTCAATTTTGGTATGGAAGCGACCATCGCCACCAAAGAAACAATCGACCAGCGAATATACGAGTTTGGGGTTGCAGACGAGGAGCGCGGAGCCGCGGAGCGGCTTTATCTTGATCACGTTGAGGTTGGACGGCAACAGCAACGTGTGCACGTATTCGCCAAACTTGATCATCTGAATACCTTCCACCGAAACGACGGGGGAGCGACGGAGCAAATTAAACAGCCTGACCCTCAGATTACGCGCGAAACGTTCGTTGATCATCTCGAGCGTCGGCATGCGCCCGCGGACGATTCGGTCCTGGCTGGCAAAGTTGTAGGATCTAACGCCATCCGCCGTACCATCGGCCGTCGCGGCGATATCGACATCGCCGCTATCAACGCCCGACAGCAGGGCGTCTATTTCGTCTTGTGAGAGCAGATCTTTGGTCGACATGGCGGTCGGCTACTGCATCACGAGACTGGAGAAGAAGAGATCTTTTATCCCTTCAGCAACTTTGTCGCCGGCCTGCTGCTTGATAACCTCCCGGACCGCCGTCAGCGCATCCGCGCGCAGCTTTTCTTTCCCTTCACCGGTGGTCAAGGCTTCAAAAACCTGGCGGCTGAGCAGCATGACAAGACTGTTGCGCACTGCTGGGGTGTGCAGGGTCATGGCTTCCTGAGCCTTCGCCGTATTTACTTCGACGCTGATCTCAGCTTTGAGAAACTTGGTGTGCTTTTTTTCGTCCTGAAAGTTGACGACGAAAGGCGGCGCTAGCGAGACATAGGTGGAGGCCTCGGCGTGTCCCTCTTTGCCTTCGCCCGCATTCTTATCCTCGGCAGCCTCCGTCTTCTTCTCGCTCGCCGAAACTTCCTTGTCCTTGCCGGACTTCAGAACCAACGTGACGCCTACGGCGCCGCTGATTGCCAGCAGTGCCGTGATGGAAATGATGATGATGAGCTTTTTTTTACTGCCCACCTTCGGTTCGGTAACGGCGACGTCTGCCATGGCAACCTCCATTGATGTTGATGGAGATTATGCAAAGGGCGTGCCGGAAAATTAATATAGGGAATTCAATGGATTAAGAATTCTGTGGTGCATGTGAAGTCAATCCTTTGACCGCACAGCCTGATTGACTTCAGCGTCCCGTCAGTTTCTTGACGGATACGCGAAATCAAACATAGGCATCCACGAGACGCAGCGCCCGAGGCGCCATGGAGGACGCCGCCACCGGAGTCTCACCCCAATTGTCCACGGGCGGCGCCGGTCTATGGGAAGACGATCCGGCTCCTTGGTCGTACCCGCGGCTCTCGTGCTGCGGTAACTGGGAGAAGACGCCGGAGTCGCTCAGTTGCATGCCGGCATTTTGGAGCATGTCTCGTAGTTGTGGCATGGCGTTCGTCATGGCCTCGCGCACCACGCCGTGGGGCGAGGCCATCTGGACGTTCGCTTGGCCGTCATTCAGCGAAATCCGCACTTCGATTGGCCCCAAATCCGGCGGACTCAGACTCATCATGGCATGCTGGATCCCGTGATCGACGAGGACCGTGACCTGTTGCGCAAGCTGATCGCCGAACTGCGGACTCGCGATCGGCAACCGGCTATCGACCGCCGTCGGCAGACCGGCTGTGGGCGCCGCGTGTGGGGCTGCGGCGGCCTGACCTTGTAACGCTACCAGCGTCGCGTCGCTTGGGTTGCTCTGTCCCGCGGTAGGCCCTGCCGCGGCCAGTTCTGCCGGGTTAGCGCCGCTGCTCCGGGTCGTCGCCTCTTCGATAATCGAGTTGAAATAGTGGGCAACCGGCGCCTCGGGACCGGCACCAGCCGGATCGACATCCGTGGCCGCTGTAGACGATCCGTCCGCAGTCGCGCCGCCGGTCGTGACGGACAACGCGGAAAGACGTGGTCCCGACGGCGCGTTCGCCGCACCGCTCGGCAGACGCGAAAGGCCGGCTTGCGCCGCGTCCATCGCCGAGGCTTGCGGGGTTCCTGTGGCGGACGCGGCCGACGTCGGCGCGAGCGCCAGTACCGTCTGTGCCTGTGCTGCCGCCGCCGCAGCAGCAGCCGCGGCGGCTGAATCGTCCGCTGGCTTGCCTGCGGCATCCGGCAACGAGGATCCCTCGCCCGGCAAATGCCCGCCGCCGGCGGACGTTGCCGCGCCCTTTGATTTCCCCACCAATGAAATCACCAGCGCCGAAAAGCCCGCGGTGGCCATCGCCTTGGGGTCGCTTCCACTTAGCCTACTTGCCTGATCTGGCTGGTTTTTTATTGGCGGCACAGCGGCCGGTGCCGGTGCAATCGCAACTGTTTCTGTCATATCGATGGCCTTCCTGAAAATCACACAATCAATCCCGATAACGAAGCCCTGCAATCACTATGCCAGACGTCAGTCGCCGAGCGTCTGTTGAACGTGCCGCCAGACCAGCCACCCCGCGACCGGCACTTGGCGCCCCCCGCGAGGTGGTTTATGGTGACTTGCTTTATTCGCCCATCCTTCGGTCCGCCACCGAGAGCAGGTTTCCCGCATGACGAAACAATCCCATTCCATGTCTGCCTCATGTGCCCGCATCCTCGTCACCGGTGGCGCAGGTTTCTTAGGTTCCCACCTCTGCGAGGCTTTGCTCGCACAGGGGCACGAAGTGCTGTGCGTCGATAACTATTTCACCGGCAGTAAGGAAAACATTTCGCACCTACTCGCGAATCCTCGCTTCGAGATCATGCGACACGACGTGACGTTCCCGCTCCACATCGAGTGTGACCAAATCTACAATCTCGCCTGCCCGGCTTCGCCGGTGCACTACCAGTTCAACCCCGTGCAGACCGTCAAAACGAGCGTCCACGGCGCCATCAATATGCTCGGGCTCGCCAAGCGCGTGCGCGCTCGCATCCTGCAAGCCTCTACCAGCGAGGTATACGGCGATCCGGGCGTCCATCCCCAGGATGAATCCTACTGGGGCAACACCAATCCTATCGGTCTGCGGGCCTGTTACGACGAAGGCAAGCGCTGCGCGGAGACACTCTTCTTCGACTACCGCCGGCAGCATGCGCTCGAAATCAAAGTCGCGCGCATCTTCAATACTTACGGGCCGCGTATGCACCCGAACGACGGACGGGTGGTCTCAAATTTCATCATGCAAGCCTTGCGTCACCAGCCCATCACGCTGTACGGCGACGGGCAACAAACACGCTCATTCTGTTACGTGGACGATCTCATCCGAGGGCTTATCGCGCTGATGAATACGCCTGACGAGGTGATCGGTCCTATCAACCTAGGCAATCCTGACGAATTCACGATCGAGGAGCTCGCGCGCCTCGTCATCGAGCTCACCGGTTCGCGCTCTTCGCTTACCTACCAACCACTGCCGAGCGATGATCCGCGACAGCGCTGCCCGGTAATCTCAAAAGCGCGTGACACCCTAGGATGGGTACCGCAGGTAAAACTGCGCGAAGGACTGACGAAAACGATCGAATTCTTTGCAGGGCGCCTCACGCCGTAATCGCGGCGCAAAGACCGCGTCTGCTCAGGATAGGCAGCAACACCTAGAGCACTCGCCTCAGTCCGCCTGCCGCACCTGCGGGAGATCGTCGATGGCGTTTTGGAGGCGATTTTCGGCTTGCTTGAATTCCAAACTACGGGTGCGGCTAGCGACTGCACCGAGCGCGTGGCCTCGCTGCTTATGCACGACCAGGCGCTCCCGTTCTCGCTCCCGGCGTTGGTTCGCTTGGCGTAATTTATACTCCAGTGTCGCAATCACTTTTTCGATGCGCTGCACGAAGACACGCAGCTTCTGTGCTTCGTAACCCGGGAGCGAGCCCCCATCACCCAGACGCTTTAAGTATTCGGCCTGGTAGGCACGCAGGCTGACGAGTTGCGCCTCCTGCGTTGAAACGTCACGTTGGGCGGCCAGGAATGCCTGCTCTACCAAATGCTGCCGGAGATCCGACAGTTGCGTGAGGCGCTCCATGCGTTGAGATTTTTTCATCAGTCACGCTCCCCGCCCTATCCGTTATTGCAACACCAGCCCCAAGGTCGCGATCGCGGCATCCAGATTCACCGCCTCATGGGGATCCTGCTTGAGGAAGCTCACGAGTTTTGCCCGCATCGCGATTGCCCGATCTAGCTCCGGATTTGAGCCCGTCTGGTAGGCGCCAACGTTGAAGAGATCTTGATTCTGCTCATACAAAGAATAGTAGTGTCGAAAAGTTCTGGAGGCATCGAGGTGTGGGCGTTGCGTGACTTGCGGCATCGTACGGCTAATGGACGCTTCGATATCGATGGCCGGATATTGCCCGCGCTCAGCGATAGCGCGGGACAGGATGATGTGGCCGTCAAGAATGGCACGTGCATTCTCCGCCACCGGATCTGATCCATCATCGCCTTCAGTAAGCACCGTATAAAAAGCGGTGATAGAGCCCTGCCCCGCGCGTCCGTTACCGGCACGCTCGACCAGTTGAGGTAGACGGGCAAACACCGACGGCGGATAACCGCGCGTCGCGGGGGGCTCGCCTATCGTCAGGGCAATTTCGCGATTGGCCTGTGCATAGCGTGTGAGAGAATCCATGAGTAACAGGACATTTCGGCCCTGATCTCTAAAATATTCAGCAATAGAAGTGGCTAGCGTCGCGCCGTGCATGCGCATCAACGGCGGCGTGTCGGCAGGGGTGGCGACCACTACAGCCCGTGCGCGCCCTTCAGGCCCCAGACTGTCGTCGATGAACTCCTTAACTTCACGACCCCGCTCCCCCACCAAGCCGACCACGATGACATCCGCATCGGTGTAGCGCGTCATCATGCCGAGCAACACACTCTTACCCACCCCAGCAGGCGCGAATAAGCCAATGCGCTGACCGCGTCCGACGGTCAGCAGCGCGTTGATCGCACGTACCCCGACATCGAGCGGCGCGCGAATCGGCTCTCGATCCAGCGGGTTAATGGGCGTCCCCTGTAACGGCTGACGATGCGTCAGGCGGAGCGGCCCAAGCCCATCCAACGGTTGTCCCGCCCCGTCGATGACCCGTCCGAGCAGATTGTCTCCGACGGCCACGTCCCCGGCCCCGCCCTGTGGAATCACCCGTGCGTTTGGCGCGAGCCCTCGGGTGCTGCCAGTCGGCATCAAAAACACACGCTCACCGGAAAAGCCCACGACCTCGGTATCCAGCGGCTGCCCGTCCCGGTTGAGAACCACACAACGATCCCCTACCGCGGCCTCGCAGCCCACGGCTTCGAGGGTCAGTCCGACCATACGGGTGAGTTTGCCCTCGACCACGAGAGGCACCGGCTCATGCAACCGATCCGCATAAGAGCGTAGACGCGGGACCCAACGTACACTCTGCGTTTGTTCAACGGTCACGATCAGCTCCTCGTTCGTCACCCATCATTTTCGAGATCAGTGCGGCGATGCGGCTTTCCACTTGCGCGTCGACCCGAGAAGATTCGGTTTCGACGACGCAGCCGCCGCGTGAAATCAAGGGATCTGCCTCCAACTGCCAGGTTGTATCAGAACGAACTGCCAGCGCCTCTTGGACGAGCACGAGATCATCGGGATGAAGATAGATCCGTGCACGACGGGCCGCGAGGGGAAGACTGCGCATCGCTTCGCGAACAATCCCGACCACCTCACCTGGGGTATGTTTGAGTTCGCGGCGGATGAGATGTTTGGCGATCATGATCGCGAGATCGGTGACCGACTCCACCACGCCGTCGTCAACGCTCGCCAAGGGGGTCGATAGTTGATCACAAATACTGCACAGCCGCGCCGCCTCCTCCTTCACGCGTTGGGCGGTTTCTGCATACGCGCGCGCCAGGCCCTCGGCGTAAGCCGCTTGATAAGCCTGCTCTCGGAATTTCGCAATATCTTGCGCCGTTGGCGCGTTGGGCGCCTCCGGACGACGATCACCCAGAATAGGGCCTGAAATGGTTGGCATGGCATGCCGGGAAAACGCCCCGACCCGTTCGCTGGGGACGACAATGGTCGTCATCGCACTGGATTCAGCTTGGCCGCGTCAATAAAAAACATCAGACCATCTCCTCGCCGCCGGCACCACCGAGATTAATCTGCCCTTCTTCGGCTAAGCGGCGCGCAATGGTGATGATTTCCTTCTGTGCGCCTTCGACTTCGGAAAGTTTGACGGGTCCTTTATTTTCCAAATCATCCTTGAGCATTTCCGCGGCACGCTGGGACATGTTCTTGAAAATCTTTGACTTGATGCTGTCATCCGTGCCTTTCAGCGCGAGCACCAAATTCTCCGAAGAGACTTCCCGCAACAGGGTCTGAATACCCCGATCATCGACTTCGCTAAGATTGTCGAAGGTGAACATCAGATCTTGGATTTTGATGGACAGATCGGCATCCAGATCCGCTATCTGTTCCGAGATTTTCGCTTCTGCGCTGCGATCGACGAAATTCAGTATATTCGCAACGCATTTGACGCCACCCAACCCCGAGGTCGGCCCGGCACCGCCGCCCCGCAACTGGCTCTCGAGCATGTCATTCAGCTCATTCATGGCCGCCGGTTGGACTCCTTCAATCGCCGCGACCCGCATCATAAGATCGGCCCGCGTATTCTCGGGGAGCAGTCCTAAGACTTGCGCCGCCTGGTCGCTATCGAGATAGGACAAAACAATGGCGAGGATCTGTGGGTGTTCGAAGCGTATGAGTTCGACGATGCTTCTTGCATCCATCCACTTAAGTGAGTCGAGTCCCTTGGTGTTTCCTCCCATGAGGATCCGGTCAATCATGCCCTTGGCTTTTTCTTCCCCTAGCGCATCATTGAGCACCTTGCGGACATACTCATCATTGCCGATGCCGAGCGGCGTTTGACGCTCCATCCGCGAAATAAAATCATCGACGGTCGATTTCACCATTTCACGCGAGACATTCTGCATGGCCGACATCGCCGAGCCTATCTTCTGGACTTCCCGGGGTCCGAGGTGTTTGATGATCTGGGCCGCTGTCTCTTCCCCCAGCGTCATCAGGAAGACCGCTGCCTTGTCGATGCCGCTCATCGCTGCGCTTGGTTCTGCCATCGTTATTCTCCTACCCAGCCTTTAATTACCTGTGCCGCAACGCGCGGATCCTGTGCCACGATATTCTTGATCTGGTCAAGATTCGCATGCGGTGCGCCCTGAGACGTCAAAAGGGGCATGTCCACCGCCGGACTACCCGCAGCGCCCGCCAGCGCGAGTTGACCGCCGGGTCCGGGTAACGCCGACACCGCTGCGGCATTCGCCGGAACGGGCTTGGTCAGCATGGACTTAATGGTGGGTCGTAGCACGCCCAGCGCAAGGAAGAGGACGAAAGCCACGCCCCCGGCCTGCTTCGCGACGTTCCAAACCCAAGGCTGTTTCCAAAGTGGCAGTTCAGGTAACGCCTCCGGCGTGGGGGGTACCTGAAAAGTCGCTCCACTGACGCTCACCGTATCGCCACGGGCCGCATCGAACCCGATCGATTCTCTGACCAGTTGCGTCATCCGCTCGATTTGTTCCGGCGTGTACTCAACGAGCTTGACGGGCTGCGTCTGCTTGGCGTCTTTGCCGATCACCGACTCCTTAGCCGCCTCAACAGGCGCCGGATTACGGACTACCACAGCGACGGACAACCGGCGAATGGCACCAGGCGATGGCTTGGTATGACTTATCGTGCGATCGAGTTCGTAGTTGCGCGTGGTTTGCTTGCGTCTATTTTCGGAATTCTTAGTCTCGTTAGTTTGCGGCTTCGGAGCACCAGGCGCTTGCGCACCCGCGCCCTGCGCGTTCTGCTGATTAGCCGCCGTGGTTTCAGGTGCACTCGCCGCATCAGGCGGAGAGTTCGATAAGGCGCCTGGCACCCCACCAGCACTCGGACCAGCATGGTCCTCCTCGATGAGTCGTTCGCTGCGTACAGCCGCATCATCGGGGTTAAAGCTCTCGCGGGTTTGTTCGGTCATCGTGAAATCAAGATCAGCATTGACCTGCGCGCGCACCCCGTCAGAGCCGACCAGCGGCGAGAGGATCTGCTCGATACGTGCGGCGTAGGCCTGTTCGAGATGTCGCGTGTAATCATAGCGTTGCGCGGTGAGCGTCATAGTCTTGTCGCTGTTCTCCGTCACCAGCAAATTGCCGCGGCTATCGACGATGGTGACCCTCCCGGCCGGTAGATTCGGGACGCTCGCCGCCACCAGATGCGTAATGGCATTAATCTGGTTCGGATCCAGCAGATGGCCGGGGTATAGATCAATGATGACTGAGGCGCTGGGATCGCGGTGCTGACGGGCAAAGACCGACTCTGTCGGCATCGCAAGATGCACGCGTGCGCCCCGCACATTATCAATCCGGGCGATCGAGCGCGAGAGCTCCTCCTCGACCGCATGCTGATACCGTGCGCGCTCTAAAAATTGACTGGTCCCAAACGATTCTTTTTCATCCAGCAGTTCAAAGCCACGGGCGCCGCCCTTTGGCAGCCCCGCCGAGGCGAGTTTGAGACGCGCATCGTCCACTTTGCTGGCCTCGACCATGATCGTTCCCGCACCGGACTCGATCTGGTAGGGGATCTGGGTGCTTTTCAAGGCATCCGCAACCTGGCTCAGATCTCTTTCAGAAAGATCGGTGTACAGCAACACATAGCTGGGCGTACGCGACCACATCACAACATAGATGCCGAGTGCAACGCTCGCGGCGATGCCAAGCATGACCACCACCTGACGGATGATCGCGGCAGGCGATGTCTGCTCGACGTATACGGTGTTTTCAGCCATGAGGAACCGACCTGTTGTGTGTTGTCATAAGAGTCATGCGATCAGGCGAAGGCGCACGGCGTTCGTGCGCCGCGTCCGTGGCCTAAATCGGCATGTTCATGATGTCCTGATAGGCGGACACCAGTTTATTCCGTACCTGGGTAATCGCCTGGAAAGAAACATTCGCCTTCTGTGAGGCAATCATGACTTCCGACAAATCCACCTTGGGATCATTATGCTCAAACCGCGCACTCAGGCTTGCCGCCTGTTGCTGGGTCTGATTCACGCTGGCCAGTGCTTTGGTCAACATGCCTTGAAAATCGCTCTGCTTTACGGTCGAATTCCCCGCAATACCTTGCGTGCCTTCTGCGCGGGTCGCCAACGCCCGTAACTGAACCATTAAGCCACTGGGATCGATTGTGTTCATGTGTCTTCCTTGCGATACCAATTAGAGACTCGGGACCGATAGACCGTGGTCCCGCATCCGCGCCAGTTTGTAGCGCAGCGTGCGTGGGCTGATCCCCAACTTCTCGGCCGCAAATTTGCGACTGCCGCGGCCTTCATCGAGCGCGTCGAGGATCAGACGTCGCTCGTGATCACGCAAATCTTCTCCCAACGAATCTTGGGTCAGATCTTCCGGGTCGGCGGCGGCCACTGGCGGCACGACCGACAGACGCATCGTCGCCCCGGACTCAAATAACAGATCTTCCGCTTCGATCGCCGTACCGGTATGGACGATGAGGGCGCGTTGCATCACGTTGTCGAGCTCGCGGATATTGCCCGGCCAGTCATAGGCCAGCAGCGCGTCACGCGCGTGTGCGCCGATCACCGGAACCGGACAGTCCGCGTGCTGCGCGGCACGACCCAGGAGAAAACGCGCAAGCGGCACAATATCGAGGCGACGTTCCCTAAGTGGGGGAACATGGAGGGGGAAAACATTCAGGCGGTAGTAAAGATCTTCCCTGAAACGTCCAGCGCGCACCTCGTTCAGCAGATCACGGTTGGACGTGGCAATCACCCGCACGTCGAGTTCGATGAGTGTGCTACCACCGACTCGCTCCACCTGTCGTTCCTGCAGCACGCGCAACAGCTTCGCCTGTAGTGGCAGGCTCATCTCAGAGACTTCGTCCAGCAGAAGCGTGCTGTGTTGCGCTTGTTCGAATTTTCCAGGGCATGATTTGTAGGCACCGGTAAAGGCACCTTTTTCATGACCGAACAGCACCGCTTCAAGCATATTGTCCGGAATTGCCGCGCAATTGATGGCGAGCGGTTCGTGCTGCGCCCGTCGCGAGCTGCGGTGGACAAGCCGGAAGAAAACTTCTTTACCGACGCCCGATTCGCCGGTAATCATGACGGAGGTATCGGTTTTGGCAACCCGTCGCGCGAGATCAGCTACACGGTGAGTGGCTGGATCTTCGGCAATCATCGCGTGAGAATTATCACGAGTCTTAGGGCTCAGCCATTGGCCAAGGCTGGCGACCAGCACTTCTGCCTCGAAGGGCTTTAACAGGTAATCGGTTGCCCCTTGCTTCATCGCCTCAATCGCGGTCTGGACCGAGCCGTAGGCCGTCATCATCAGTACCGGAATGTCGCGATTCCGACGTCGGATTTCACGGAGCAGGTCGAGGCCGTTCATGGGGGCCATCTGGACGTCGCTGATCACCAATTCGATATCGCCGTCACGCATCGCGTCCAAACAACTCGCCCCATCAGTGCAGGCCCGTACCCGATAGCCGGCTAATTCGGCCGTTTCGCACAGCGCTTCGCGCAGCGCGCTATCGTCTTCGACTATGGCAATCTGGGCGACTGGGTTCATGACAGCGTTTCCTCAGGGATTTCGGGGGTTCGGGCGGAGGACTGGGCCGTCAGCGACGGCAAGGTGAGAACGAAGCTCGCGCCGGTCTCGGCCGTTGGGTCTAGCGACAAATCGCCGCCGTGCGCCCGTGCCACGGCCCGGGCAGCCGACAGGCCAAGGCCCGTGCCCTGCGTACGAGTGGTGAAAAAGGGCTCAAAAATCTGGCTTTGCAGCGCTGGCGGGATCCCCGCACCGCGATCGGTCACGCGAATTTCGAGGTGGCCGCCGATTTCCGCCGCGGAAATGAGACATTCGCCGGCACTTTGCTGGGCTTCGCGAGCGTTGTTGATCAAATTGAGCAGGATACTGACAAGCGCGTTGCGGTTGCCCAGGGTGTGAAGCGCGGCATCGGGCTCCCCAAACTTGAGCACAAAGGTTTCTTCGCCTGCGGCAGCGGCATGGGTCCGGCTCACGTCCTGGAGCAGGACCGCAACGCTGAGAGGTTGGGGATCAACGACCGTCCCGCGGGCGAACGACAGCATGTCATTGACGAGATGTTCAATTTGCCGAATCGAATCCAGCGCCCGGGTTCGCGCGCGCTGCTGCAGCGCCAGATCGATGTTCGGGCGATTCAGGTTGCCGAGCTGAAGCAATGCGGCCGCCAGGGGAGTTCTTATCTGATGTGCAAGCACCGCCGCGAGCTCGGTTTTCGCCGACAGCCGACGGTGATGGTTCAGCTGCTCCTGCAGATGCCGGGTCTCCGTGACATCCTTGATCAACAGGATTTGCCCCGGCTCGTGCGGCAGGGCTGCGGTTGCCACATTCACTCGGCGACCATCCTGGACCGAAATGTCATGTCCATCATCCAAGCGGGGCGCAAACGCGCGCGCAACGACATCGATCCAGGGCTCGCCGCAGCGCATAGGTCCGAGCAGGTCGCTCGCTGCGGGGTTGAACTCACGCACCTTCCCTTGAGCATCAAGTCCGACCACGCCGCCCGGCAGGGCTTCGAGGAGAACGCTGAGGCGGGTCGCGAGTCGTTCCTTCTCCGCGAGTTCGGCTTGAAGGGCCTGGTGGGATTGGCCGAGGGCCGCGGTGAGCTCTGCCACTCGTCCCTCTAGGTTTGCGTAGAAATTCGCCAGATGTTGGGAGGTCTGCTCAAATTCAGCAAAAGCGGCCTGCAACTGCGCCGGTTGCCAGCGTGCCGACGCCATTTGA
Source organism: uncultured Pseudomonadota bacterium (assembly GCA_903825645.1). GTDB lineage: Bacteria > Pseudomonadota > Gammaproteobacteria > CAIKBL01. The sequence goes on from CAIKBL010000065.1 coordinate 28,996, forward strand.
AGAACGCTTTCTTCAGATCCCATGGCCACGTTTCTCCGTTCTGTTCAGTGTTCGCACGAGGTGCTTGAACAGGACTGAGCAAGGAGCATGCCATCATCGGTCTGAGCACGCAGGGCGCTCGAATCGCACGCAGAAAACACCGGCAGAAAGGAAGGGATTATTTTTTTTTATCTTAATTTCAATGTGTTGCGTAATTTTTAAGCGGCGACACGTTAAAACGCCACTCACGCGCAAAGACACCATAGACGTGATTTAACCGCCGGATTGAGCGCCAGCTTTCCGACGCCCGGGTATAACGTCAGAGGTCCGACGCTTCTTCTTGACGGTTTAGACCCAGTTTTCGCATTTTCTCTACCAGCGTAGTCCGCCCCATTTGCAAACGTTTCGCGGCGTGGGCGACCACCCAGCTCTCCTCTTCCAGGGCTTGGATAATCAGAGAACTTTCGATTTGTGTCAGGTGCTCCTTAAGATCGAGCCCGCGCCGGGGAAGTTGGGCCACCGGCAAGCCGCCCGCCGATCCTTCGTCTTGCCTCGCCACGGCCGTGATCGCCGACGGTGGCGTTCCGAACCGAGAAAAATCCGCCTCGCTGTGGTATTTGCCGGGCAAATCGTGCCCATCGATGACGCCGTTGGGGTACAAGATAGATAACCGTTCGATGAGGTTGGCGAGCTCCCGGACATTGCCTGGCCAGGTGTAACGGGAAAGGGCCTCGATACAGGCATCCGTCAGCCGGATATTGCCCCGCCCTTCATGGCCCATGCGTTGCACGAGATCGTTCACCAGCAGAGGTAGATCTTCGACTCGCTCCCGCAACGGCGGTGTTTCGATCGGAAAAACATTCAAGCGATAGAATAAGTCCTCGCGGAATCGCCCCTCTTCGATCGCGCGCTCGAGGTTTACATGGGTCGCCGCGATGATCCGTACATTCACCGTAATGCTCTTGCTGCTCCCCACCCGCTCGAAGGTCCGCTCCTGCAGTACCCGTAAGAGCTTGACCTGCATCGGCAAGCTCATGTCACCAATCTCATCGAGAAATAATGTCCCGCCATCGGCGGTCTCGAAACGGCCCTGTCGGCTCGTGATAGCGCCCGTAAAGGCCCCTTTTTCGTGGCCAAACAATTCACTTTCCAGGAGGTCGGGTGGAATCGCCCCGCAATTGATGGGGACAAACGGCTGACTGCGACGCATCGAGTGATGATGGATGTGCCGCGCGACCACTTCCTTGCCGGTCCCGGAATCGCCGATGACGAGAACGTTGGCATCGCTCTTGGCCACCATCTCAATCATGTTGCGTACCCGCTGGATCCCTTTGCTGCTCCCCACCAGATTCCGGAAAAGCTCCGGATTGCGCGCTTTCCCCTCTAACTGTCTGTTTTCTCTATAGGTTTCTACTTTTTCAAGCAACTTTTCGAACTGCCCATGACGAACCGGGACCCGAATTCGACCGAAAACGCCCACTTCGATGTCTTCGCCAAAGGACTTGTCATCGTCCCGATCGACGATCAATAAGGGGGAATATGGGAAAATATCCCGAAGCTCCTCGAAGGTCGCTCGCCGGCTCTCAGCCTCACCGCAATGACCGAGCAAGATAAAATAGGGCTTGTGCTGGGCGCCCGGTGGGGCTCGCCACGGGCCTTCGCTTTTAAAAGCAAACGGTTGCAGGTCTAGATAGCCGAGGATTTCGCTGAGGTGACGGGAAATCTCCCCATCGTCCTCAACCACGAGCACGGGTAGGTCTGCCATAGGAATGATCCTTGAGCGCCAAGAATTTGGCGCTTTTCAGGACGCCATTGTCTAGTAGCAACACAAGTCTGGACAAGGCTTTTTTAGGGTGTGGTCTCGACAGCCTCGACGTGGGCGGGCAATCCGCGGCCTAACGCCCGCCGGCAACCGAAAGGTATTTCGACGCCGCGCGCGCGCCTTGATCGATGTCTAGAAGCGCCTGATGACTCGCCTGGCGGGCCTGACTGACAGTGCGGGCGATTTCCTGCGTGGCCCGCAAGGCATCCCGCAGCACGGCACCAACGGCGCTGCGGGACAGCGGCGCCGGCGCATGGGCGAAGGCCTGGATGGGGAGCTCTGCCAACAACCGATGACGCGCCTCCTCAAGGGTGGCGAGGCCAGACCAATCTGCCATCGCGGCGGCTTCAGACATCTCGCGGGTCAACCGTTCAACCCCGCGTAGTGCGGCCAATGCGGTGGGTACCGCAGCATCGGCCGATATCGGCTCAGGCGGACGTTGCATCGCCGATCACTTTGGGCGCGATGCCGTTCCAGCCGATCAAAATCTCCTTCAGGAGCCGGACCACCTCTTCCAGAATCGCCGTATCGTTATAGTAATTCGCGATGATAAGCCGACGTCCCACATAGTCGTACAAGGCGTCGAGATTCGCGGCAATCTGACCGCCCGCTTTGAGATTGAGCGCGGATTTCAGACCATTGATAATCGCCAACGCGCGCTCGATATGTTCGCATTTCGGTCCAATCTGACGATTATCCATTAATACGCGAGCCACCTGAATCTTGCTGATCGCGCCTTCAAGAAGCAGCTGAATCAATTTATGCGGAGATGCGCCTTTCACGGACGACTCGACGTCGACCAATCGATATTGCGCGGCACCGTTTTTGATATTGCGCTGCGTCATACTCATTCATTTATCCCCTTGCGTATTCCTTGGCGAAGATCGTGTGGCTGCCACCCGGCAGCCGATCCTGAACACAACCCCGTTAGCGTTAGCTCTCAACATCGATGAAACCAAGCTCGGCGATGGCTCATGACTCAAAAGCACATAGCGGCGCACACACATTTCACTTGAACCTATTTTTAGCGGCTCACCCAAGGAGGTCGAGCGCATCCACGAAGCGTACGGGCATCGGCGGCCACGCGCGGGCTCCGAGACGCAGCACGGGGATTGATACGGCCAGTACCCGAGGTTTTGCCTAGCCGAGTCAGCGCGCGGTGGGACACCACACGCGAGCGCTGCTCCGGCGCGATTGCGTTTCTTCTAGTCGAGCGTTATTTTCAGTTCACTTTATTTGGCGGCAATTTGTCATGCCCTTACATCGTCAAGGCGTCATCAGCGGCATCGGGGAAACCGCCTATTCCAAACTCTCCCGCAAAAGCGTGCTTGCGCTGCATCTCGAGGCTTCCCTTGCCGCCATTGCGGACGCCGGCCTGCATCCGACGGATATCGACGGGATCCTGCCCTATGGTGGGGTTGGGGTAGTCGCGGAGGACTTCATTACGAATTTCGGCCTGAGGGATGTCCGCCTCTCGGCGAATACGCCGTTGGGTGGCGCGAGCCCTGTGGCCGCAGTCCAGACCGCATTGGCCGCCGTCGCCAGCGGCATCTGTCGTCACGTGCTGATTCCCATCGGCCGTAACGGCGCCTCTGGTGGACGGATCTCGACGCGGTTGCGCGAAATGCCGCAGTTTCGGGCGCAGGCCGAGTTCGAACTGCCCATGGGCGCCTTTGCGCCGGCACAAATCTATGCGCCGATGGCGCGTCGCCACATGGAGCTCTACGGCACAACCTCGCGTCATTTTGCGGAAATAGCCGTTTCGACGCGTGATAACGCGCTCTTGAATGGGAACGCGATGATGACGACGCCCCTGACCGTCGAGGCGCACCAATCCTCCCGCTTAATTGCCGATCCCTTCCATCTGTACGACTGCAGTCTTGAGAGTGATGGCGGCGCGGCTGTGATCGTGTCACGTGCGGATTGTGCGCGTGATCTGCGGCAACCGCTGATCGAAATTCTGGGCGTGGCAGAAGGTCATCCGGATTCCCCTAGTTCCATTACCCAGCGCCCCGACCTTATCCCAATAGGTCTCGACAAGGCGGCGCCCCGTGCCTTCGCGATGGCGGGCGTAACGCACAAGGATATTGATGTGGCCGAAATCTACGACTGTTTCACCTATGTCGTATTACGACAATTAGAAGCGCTTGGTTTTTGCGGGCTCGGCGAAGGCGGGCCTTTTGTGGCTTCCGGCGCTATCCGGCTGAAGGGCGCGCTTCCCATTAACACCCATGGCGGTCTGCTCTCACAGGCCCACCTAGTCGGCATGAATCACATTGTCGAGCTGGTACGGCAACTACGCGGCACAGCAGGTCGTGCGCAAGTTAAAGAGGCGCGCATTGGTCTCGTCACGGGTTACGGCGACATGGGTGATGGCAGCATTGCGATTCTGGCACGCGCATGAATACACCACTCCCCCCCCGTCCTTCACCGGAGCCAACCGTCGATTCCCTGCCTTACTGGACCGGCTTGCGGGAACATCGACTTTGTTTACAACAGTGTGCCGCATGCGGTACGACACGGCATTATCCCCGTCCCCTTTGTGCGACGTGTTTTTCCAGCGCGGTCACCTGGATAAACGCGCAGGGAACTGGCGAAGTACACAGCTGGACAGTCGCCCATCACGCGTTCCATCCGGCTTTCAAAAGCGAACTGCCCTACACACTCGTCACGGTTGATCTACCCGAAGGGGTGCGGATCCTGGCGCCGTTCCGAGGCGACTCGGCAGACTTGCGTCTCGGCTTGCCGGTGCGACTAATCTTTGAAGAAATATTGCCAGAGTTGACACTTCCGGCCTTTATAAGGGGGTAACGTCTTCGCGGGACGAGCCAACCATTCGGCTCAAGTCTCGCGCACCGACAGACGCCATTACCTATTCGTGTCTCGGCGCGCCGCGCCGGACGTTGGCTGGCACGCACGCAAAATGCGCACTCCGTCACAACGTTCAAATCTCCGTGATTTCCCCTTAAGAAATTTCCCCGTCGCGCCGATAAGGTTTTCGGGAGGCGGTGAATGTTCATTTCGAACATGTCCGCCAAATAAAATCCGGCTCCGGAACGCGCCACCCACGCGAAAGGAGCCACGAGGAGACTTCTCATGCTTGGCAACAGTATTCTTACGAATTCCAATTCATTTATCACCCAGCAAAATCTCTCTAGCTCTGAGGCCGCACTGTCGGCCTCAATGCAGCGCCTGTCCTCCGGTCTAAAAATCAATAGTGCAGCGGATGATCCGGCGGGATATGCCATTGCGGCCCGCATGCAGACCCAGATCGGCGGTCTCGGTGTCTCCACCCAAAACGCGAATCAGGCCTTGTCCATTGCGCAGACCGCCCAGGGGTCAATGCAGGACATGCTGAACGACATGAACAGTGCGCACAATCTGGCCGTCCAAGCAGCGAGTTTCAATACGGCAACTGATCGCACCTCACTCAACGCTCAGGTATCACAGCTGACCCAGGAAATGGGTCGCGTGGTCCAGCAGACCACCTATAACGGCTCCACCTTGCTGGACGGGTCTTTCACCGGTCAATTCCAGATTGGTGCCTCCGTCGGTCAAACGTTCAGCATGGGGATCCAGAATCTCTCCACGAGCGCGCTGGGTGTCTCGAGCAACTATGCGACGATCGCGAACCAGACCTCTGCGCAGCTGGCCACGCAAATAGCCGGTGCCTATAACGGCTCCTATGCCGCTATCGATACAATCGGCGGCATTGCGTTGGGTAATGCGGAGAGCGCAAATACAAACTCTTCTGCCAAAATCTCAGATATCAACGCGCTGACCGCACAAACAGGGATCACCGCATTCAGTGTGGGAAATGGACTCGTTGGCGCAAGTGCGGTTAGCGCAACCTTGAACTCGTTGGGCATTGCCGCCGGTGCGCTGACCATCAATGGTGTTTCCATCGGGGCCACGTCCGCCGGTACCGACAACGGAACGCTCGCCACTAATCTTGCGACGGCAATCAATGCCGCCACAAGCCAAACCGGCGTAACCGCCGATACAGTGGTAACGGGCACCGGGACCCAGCTGGTACTGACAAACACCACGGGCGCAGCCATCACTGCGCAAGCGAATCTGGGTGTCGATGCCAACATCGGGACATTCTTCGCCTCTGGCACGACGACAATGGCCGCAGGCGCCAACGGCGCCATTGCCCTTAGCGATTCCGCCCTAGGTACCCCGACTGTGGGCTTCAACACAACGACTACTGGGGCTGCCATCTCTGGTACCGCCGCAACAACGACCGCGCTAAGCAACGAAACGCTCGCCAGTCAAAACGTCTCAACCGCTTCAAACGCCAATATGGCGATGCTCGTGTTGGAGAACGCGATGAACACCCTGACCTCGGCCGCTAGCACCCTCGGCGCCCAGGCGGGTCGCCTTCAGGCGGTGGTGACGGACTTAGGTAACATGAAGACCAACACGCAAAATGCGCAAGGGACGATTACGAATACCGACTTTGCGGCTGAGACGGCGAACATGACTCGAGCTCAGATTCTGGTGCAGGCCGGGACCGCGATGGTGTCACAGGCTAACCAGACGCCGAACTTGGTTTTGACACTGCTCAAGAACGCGTAACACAAAGACGACGGCATCATCATAAAATAGATAGGAAAAGACGCGGTGGGGTCGAAATATCCTGCCGCGTGTCTTCCTTGGTCTAAGAGGGCCGTTCTTATGTTAGACGTAGAATTAGCCTGGGTTTCAGACTTAACGCAACCAAAGTCGACGGAAATACCCCCGACTGCTCTGGCCAACATTAGTAATGTGAGGCTGGCTGACGTGAGCCAATCGACGCCCTCATCGGCGCCGATGGCCACCTCGCCCCACCTTGAAATGGCACTGGGTAACGTTACCGCGCATGTTCAAAGTATTCATCGCAGCTTGGTTTTCAATATTGATCATATTTCCGGTCAGACGGTAGTGCGCGTAGTCGATAGCAACACCCATCAGGTGATTCGCCAGATGCCATCAGAAGAAATGATGGCACTCGCGGAAAACCAACCTTCCTCAACCGGCACACTGCTGGATGAGCAGGTCTAGAAGATCCAACCCGATGCGATACACAAGCGTGTATCGCATCGGACTGTAACGATACCCTATCAGTCTGGGTGAAAGGCCAGCCCAACTGCGCTCGGAGACGAAACAATGACCGGCATTACGAGCAGTACGCCCCCCATCAACTCCCCCGGGATCGGTTCAGGCATTAACATCTCAAGCATTGTTTCCCAATTGATGGCGGTCAATTCACAACCGTTGACCCAACTGCAGACGCAAGGCACCACGCTTCAATCCGAAATCAGCGCATACGGACAAATAAAAGCTGCCGTGTCCACTTTCAACGATGCCATCAGCAGTCTAAGCGACCCCACTAAATTTGCGGCTTTTACCGCCAACTCCTCCGATTCAACGATCGTCGGTGCGACCACATCCGCCGGCGCTGCGAGCGGCGTCTATAACATTACCGTCAACCAACTCGCCACCAACCATCAGATGGCGTCCAACAGCACCTTTGTCGACACCAATACGACGGCGATCGGTGCTGCAGGTGATGCCATGACGGTAACTGTTGGGACCAAGCCCTTCTCTGTCCAATATGGCGGCATGACGCTTAGCCAACTCAGCAGCGCCATCAATAGCAACAGCAACAATACGGGTGTCACCGCCTCAATTATCAAGGACGACGCCGGCTATAGACTTTCGCTAACCAGTAATCAAACCGGAAGTGCCAACGCGATCAGCCTGTCCTACAGTGGGAGCGATCCGTTCGCCATGACCACGTTGAATGTCCTACCCCCGAACACCAGCGCATTTACACCCGCCAATCTGGACGCCAGCGTGACGCTGGACGGGCAGTATAAGGTCACGAGTAGCTCCAATACCTTGAGCGAGACCATTCAGGGCGTGTCATTGACGCTTCAAAAACCAGGCACCGTGACCGTGACTGTCGGACAAAGTAGTTCGACTGTACAGACTTCGGTGCAGAATCTTGTCTCCGCCTACAATGCGTTAATGGCGACAGTCCAGCAAGCGGGCGCGGGAGCCCTTCAAACTGACACTGGCGCCATTTACAATCTGGAAAGTCAAATGCGAGCCGCGCTCAGCACCGCGGGCACCATTCCAAATAGCGGTTTTTCGAACGTGTTTCAGGTCGGGATCAGCACGAACTCCAAAGATGGTAGTCTGTCGCTCAATTCGGACATATTGACGGGCGCCATCGCCCAAGATTATCAGGGCGTGGCAAATCTCTTTACGGATCCGAGCAAGGGCATTGCAGTCCAACTCAAAAATCTAGCCAATAATTTCTTGAGCACCGATGGCCCGATCGCATCTAAAATTCAAGGCCTTACCAATCAGGTCAGTCAAAACCAGTCGCAACAAAAAAGTCTGCAGACCCAGCTTACGTCCGTGCAGGATCGTTTGACGGCGCAGTATCAGGCACTCGATACGCTGGTGGCGAAGCTTCAGCAGTCCGATACCTTGTTGAATTCGCAGTTGGCATCCCTCTACGCAAACGAGGGCATCACCACCAATAGCACCAGCACGACCAAGATCGGTTAATGTGCGGCCTGACAATATGAGACTGACTGCCTGACAGAATCCCGGCACTCGCCAGGCTGCGCACTGCCCCTCCTTTCGATAATTCTCGCTGTTTATTTCTATTCCGATAAAAAAGATCGCCAAACCGTTCCTTCGAGAGCCCAGCGCTTGTGTACCCCGACCTATGGCAAAGCTACTTGCTCGTCTGCGACGTAAAAAAATTATGCGCTAGCAGAACACATCGAAATGGCGCTGAGGCATGAAAGAATAATCCGATTACTGATCGAGCGTTTATTTAGACTCGCCACTTGACTCATCTCATTGCCCATATGGATGGCGCGGGCAATCAAGAGGTCTGCACACACGAACTTAAGCGTCGTAATCAAGTCCTATGGATTAAACCACTCTTGACCTAGATCAAAGCAGATCATGATCGGACGCAGCGAAGGACTGAGGGCGCTGGGTACGCCGGGCGGCACCGGGGGCGGAAACAGGAAAAAAAACTGGCCGACTCTCTCAATCAACAGGGCTGAAAATAGGCCAAAATTAAGATTTTAGACGACGACTATTCGATACCCCAGGTGTCTTTTGACTGAGGAGAACGCGTATCCCGCAGAGCGGACATATCAACCCTTGATGTAGTTGAACAGGGAGAGTCCTTGGACGCTCACAAACGTTTGTTGCGCGGCCTGCAAGGCTTGGGTTTCCTGTGCTAGTTGACTGACCGCCTGCACGGTGTTCGTATCCTGCAGATTCGATAGCATGGTCTGTAGCTGCGTACTCAGCTGACTATTCGTGGTCAATTGGGATTGGATGGCGTTCTGACGCGCTCCGATGGTCGTCAGTGTCGAGGTCAATCCACTCATCGCGTTATCGATGGCATTCAGATCATTAGCCAACTGGGCGCTGAACTGCGCTGCACTCTGCGGCGAATTCGAGACCGCCGCAATATCTTGTTGGACATTCGATAGGGTGGTAAAGACAGATTGATTCTGACTCGGTGAAATCTGGAAGGTATCTCCTGCCACCGGCGCGCCCGTAATGCCCAGTGAAATGCCATTGAAACTAATCGGGGCCCCGTCGGTGTAGGGCTGTGCAATGGCAATGGTGGTGCCCGTAGTCGTGTCGATCACGTTATAGGTGCTCGCCGCGGAGAACTGGATACTGAATGAATCTGTACTGACCCCAGCAGCATTGGTCACCGCTTCATTGACGGGTTGTCCGGTACCGGCATTCGCAGCTCCGGCAGTCGCTAAAAAGGTGCCGTTGCCGTTCGGAACCGCCATAAAAACATCCGATCCCGTGACGTTCACACCAACCGTCCGGTTCTCTGCGATGACCATGTTTTGGGCGTTCTGGTTTCCGTTATAGACCACGTTACCCGTAGCATCGGTAGAGAACGGCTTCGTCTGTACCGCGGTGCCCGAGAAGATATACTCGTTGCTAGCGTTTTGCGTATTCGCTTGGCTAAGAATTTGACCGAGCTGCTGTCCCACTAAGGCGGCCAGATTTTTGCGATCGGCCAACGACAATGAAGGATTCTGAGCCTGCAGCACCGTTTCACGGACCTTTTCCATTGAGCTCTGTACCGAAGTCAACGCGGTTTGTTGGTCTTGAAGAGTCAACATGGCTGCATTCGAATTCGTGGTGTACTGCGCCAGTGCGCCGATTTGATCTGAGAGGGTGATCGATTGCGCCGCAGCTACCGGGTCAACCGATGCGCTCGTGAGTCGATTACCGGACGACACCTGCGCCTGATTGCTGTTGATCGCCTGTTGCAGATTAGACATCGCCGCCATGGATCCGCCAAAAATTTCACCATTGGTAATACGCATGACTATGCTCCTCCGAGTGCCTGGATAAGCGATCTGAACGTTGAACTCGCGATTTGAACAAGCTGTGCGGCTGCCTGATAGGACTGCTGATAGCGCACAAGGTTTCCTGCTTCTTCGTCCATATTAACGCCCGAGATAGAATCCCGCGTAGTCTGCGCATTGCTTTGTTGCGCCGCTAACGCGCTGCTGTTGATCTGGGCCTGCTGGGCGAGCGATCCGACCGTGCCCACCATCTGACTGAACGTATCTTGGTAGGTCGAGGTGCCCCCATTCAGGAGACCGGTGGTGCCGAGCGCGGCCATGGCCAGCCCATTCGTATTATCGCCCGGCGCATTGGCGTTGGGCCCTACCTGAAAGGTATCACCAACCGCCGGGGCGCCTGAAATGGCTACCGTCCAGCCACTACCCGCGATAGTCGTCCCGCTAACGTAAGGGGTTGCCGCGCCGCCATTGATTGAATAGGTACTGGCCGTCGTAAACACGATCGACGTCGGCGTAGCAAAACCGGGACTCGCCGTGTTGGTGACTTGCGGCGCGCTGATCGTGGCGTTGCCAGCGTTGGATAGCGACGTGCTTGTCTTCAGGGGCGCGGCGATCGCTACTTTTGCAGGATCCGTGATAAGCGTCGTCATCGTCATCGCGAGATTGCGTGTCGGCTGAATCAGATACTGATCGCCTGCCGCCGGTGGTGTGCCGACATTGAGCGTCATCCCGGCAACCGACAGCGGACTGACGCCGTTCCAGGAGGTCTGAGTTCCGGTCGTCAAGTCAGTCAGCATGAAGCTCGCGCCATTGGAAGTCAGTTTATAGTCATCGTTGGTCAGATTACCCACCGCCGTCGGATCAAGCGCCGCGGTGATCGTGCCTTGGTTGGTGGCTGCGGCGTTGACCGTCGGACTCCCGATGCTCAATAGATTCGTGCCCGCAGCGCCTTTCAAATCTATCCCGAGCGCCTGTTGCGCATTTAGGGTTTCGCTCAAGCCTGCGGCGAGTTGCCCCAACGAATTATGCGTCGGATTGAGAAGCTGGGTGCGGAAGGACAACAAGCCGCCCAATGCCCCACCCGTGATGGTGTTGCTGATAACGTTGGTCGTCGCTCCCAAAGAAATGTCGAGACTGGAGGTGTCCAGCGGGTTGGGCGTCGCAACGAGCGGCGTCGCGCCATTTCCGTTCACAACCGACTGGCCATTGCCAATGGATACATTCACGACACCATTACCAGCGGTCAGCGTTGTGATATTCGCCAGTTGCGACATCTGGTTCAGCAATTGATCGCGCTGATCGAGCAAATTATTGGGCGTCTGGCCCTGCGTCGCCGCGTACGCTTGCGCTATCGTTTGGTTCAAGTTGGCGAGTGTTGTGGCATCCGTATTGAATTGAGAAATTTGTTGAGTGATCCCCTGATTGACTTCGCTATTCATCTGGCTGAGCTGCGTGCTCATGTTCTTGAATTGGTTGGTCATGGTCCCTGCCGCAGACAGAAAAGCCGTCCGGGCCGTCGTCGAGGCAGGATCGTTATTCACGCTCTGCAGGGTCGAAAAAAAATTGGTGATCGCGGGTTGGAAAGTACCCGAACTGACGAGCGCGTCGACCTGACTCGCCAAGGACTCGTAGGTTGACGCGGCAGCGGCGCTGCTCATACTGGACTGCAGTTGAGCGGTCAAAAACTGGTCGACATTCCGGGAGACCGCGGATACATCGACGCCGCTCCCGGCAAAACCACCCGACACGCCATTTGCACCCGCCGCCGTCAGTTGGACCGTCTGACGAGAATACCCGGGCGTATTAACGTTCGAAATATTCTGACTGGTCGCGTTGAGCTGGGCCTGATTCGCTAGGAGCGCCGAGAGCCCAATTTGCAGTGAATCTGACATGGTGGTTTACTCCGCGCGCCCGGCGCTTGGCGCCAGAGTCGCGATCTGTTCGTGGATCTGAATGACCTTGTGTGCGTACTGTGGGTCGCTGGCATAGCCCGCCTTCTGCAGCGCCGCGGCGTAGGCCTTCGGATCGTCGGCCTGCTGAAGCGCGGACTGATAACGCGGATTAGACGTGATGAACTGGGCATAGTCGTCGAATGCCGCACCGAAACCCTCATAACTCCGAAAGGCCGCTTTGACTCGCACCGGTCGGCCACCATAGTACTCGAGCGTCTCACGAGTCACGGTTTGCCCTGTCCAGCTCGGATCTGCCTTGATCCCGAAGAGGTTGTGGGAGCTCTGCCCATCCGATCCGGACATGACATGTCGTCCCCAACCCGTCTCAAGGGCTGCCTGGGCAATCAACACTTCAGGCGTCGTACCCAAACGGTCTGCGGCACGCGCGGCATCTGCCAGCAGACTCTCCGCAAATTCGCGCTGACCGTCGAGCTGACCTCTGTTCGTGACGCGCGCTTTCCAACTCCGTGCATCCACGACTTCCTCATCTGACGAGGCGGCTGTTGGCGCGAGTGGAACGGCACGGAGATGTTCGGGGAATAGTCGTCGCTCCGGAAGGGTCATCTTGGCAGGGCCCTCATTGGCTGCCGAGGCCTGCGGGATCTGCCGTTTAATCATGTCTGCAATACCGAGTCGCCCGCCGTGCGAAATCTGCATCGCGACCTGTTTGTCAAACATTTCCTGATACAGCTGCATTTCATGGGAATCAAATTCTCCACCCGAGGGGCTCGCATCACGGGCAGCTTTCAACATCATCTGCACAAGCATGGCCTCAAATTCCTGGGCGACTTTATCAATGGCACCCGCTGAGTCGTTGTGGGCTTGCGCACGTATCCCGGAGAATCGACTGAAATCGGTGTAGCTCGGCGCGGTTGAAGGGGTCATGAGGGATACGACTTAATTAGGGCTCTGCCTATCGCATATGCATATGCAATGCCAACCCGTCGTCCGATGCCAGAATAGCCTGCTGCGGCGGCTTTCGAACCGAATAACGTGAGCGGCATCACAGTACGGCCGTGCCGCCGCTCCTCGATCCGGCAATCAATTGCCACCCTGGGCAATCGATTGCCTTGTCTGTCCAGAGCACTAGATGACTATCAGCTCGGCCTTGAGGGCCCCGGCTTCCTTGAGTGCCTCTAGAATCGCCACCAGATCGCCTGGTGCTGCGCCCACCTTGTTCACCGCCTCGACGATGTCATTAAGCGAAACGCCGGGATTGAATAGAAACATCTTGTTTTTCTCCTGCTTGACCGCGATCTGCGACCGCGGGACTACCGCCGTCGTCCCACCGGAGAAAGCCCCGGGTTGACTGACAATCGGATCGTTCGAGATCGTGACCGTCAAACTCCCGTGCGTAACCGCAGCGGCGTTGACATGGACGTTCTGACCAATCACGACGGTGCCCGTGCGGGAATTCACAATCACCCGCGCTGGCGGTTCGGCCGCCGAGAGTTCAATGTTCTCGACAATTGACATAAAAGCGGTACGTTGCGCCGCATCCCGGGGTGCAGTGATACTGACCGAAGATCCATCGAGGGGATGTGCGGAGCCCTGACCCAAGACTTTATTCACCGCTTGGGCCATCCGAGTGGCCGTGGTGAAATCTGCACTGTGCAGGTTCATCACGATCTGCGGGCTGGTCTGAAACGGTGTTTCGACTTCGCGCTCTACCGTTGCCCCATTCGGGATCCGCCCGACACTCGGCACGTTGACGGTGATGCTCGAGCCATCCTTGCTTTCAGCGCCGAAACCGCCGACCACCAAGTTACCCTGAGCCATCGCGTAGACCTGACCGTCCGCGCCTTTCAAGGGCGTCATAATCAAGCTTCCGCCTCGCAGGCTCTTCGCGTTACCCATGGACGAGACGGTGACATCGATGGTGTTGCCCTGCTTTGCAAACGGCGGTAAATCGGCATGCACCATGACTGCGGCCACGTTTTTTAACTGAGGACTGACGTTGGCAGGAACGGACACGCCCATCTGATTGAGCATGTTGATAATCGATTGAATCGTGAAAGGTGTCTGGCTCGTTTGGTCGCCCGTACCCGGGAGTCCAAAAACGAGACCATAACCCACCAATTGGTTGTCCCTGACGCCAGCAACGGCGGCCAGATCTTTGATGCGCTCGGCGTGTGCCGGTGCACCTAGACCGCCGAAACCACACATTACCACGAGCACCAGAAGAGAGTGAAGTCGACGCATGAAATACATCCTTTAATAAGGCATCCAGGGACTATTAAAGAAGCGCGCGAGCCACCCCATCTTGCTGGAGTCCGCCTCGGCACCTTCCGCGTTATAAACGATGGTGGCATCTGCCACGCGGTTTGAAAGCACACTATTGTCGGTCTGGATATCGACCGGACGGACTATCCCCGACACCTTGACATACTCGTTACCGGCATTGAGATTAATCCGTTTTTCGCCACGCACCACCAGATTGCCATTGGGGAGCACATCCGCGATGGTGACCGTAATATCCCCGGTCAAACTATTGGTTTGGGCCGTTTTTGTGCCGCCGGCGAAAGCGCCGGAAGAGCTCAGGCTACTGCCTAGGTTGTTGCCGCCCGCGACAGCCGCAAGTGGCAGAAATCCAGGCAACGCAAAGCTCGGCGAAGCGCCGAAAATCGTGGGATTCGCGATGGTCGTGTTTTGGGCTTTATTGATGCTGTTGCTGGAATTTTTTGAGGCGTTGGTCGATTCGGTGAGCACGATCGTCAGCGTATCCCCAACCCGCCTTGCTTTAGAGTCCTGGAAAAGCACCACATCGCGCCCCGCTTGGTAGATCGATCCACTGGAGGCTTGCTGCTGTGGTGTGGTCGCCAGGGGCGCGGGATAGGACGCCGCGAAACTGGGATCCCGATGGGGCATCGTGTCGCAGCCAGTGAGCAGCAGCATAAACAGGCTCAGTACAGCCACTGGCGAGATCGTAGATTTAAACATGGGGTGCGCGGTGCGTTGCGTCATGTGCTTATCCGTCGCTTAAAGGTTCTGAGCCAGGAACTGCATCATTTGGTCTACGGTCTGAACTGCTTTGGAATTCATTTCGTAGGTCCGTTGCGTCTCTATCATGTCAACCATTTCCTGGACAACGTTGACGTTGGAACCCTCCAGGTTGCCCTGCAGAACCGTACCAATGCCATTGAGTCCCGGGGTGCCGGTCTGTGGACTTCCGCTGGAAACGGTTTCCTTGTAAAGATTCTCGCCAGCGGGCTGCAGACCCTGCGGATTAATGAAATCAGCAAGCTGTACCGATCCCACTTGTGTCGGGGTAGTGCTGCCCGCCACTAAGGCGGAGACCGTGCCATCCGTACCGATGGTCACGCTCTGCGTCTTGGCCGGTACCGTAATAGAGGGCTGTAATTGATAGCCGGAGCTCGTCACCAGCTGACCCTGCGCATTCATTGAGAACGTACCGTCGCGGGTATACGAGGTTGATCCATCCGGCATCAAGATCTGGAAGAAACCGTTGCCCTGAATCGCCATGTCGAGTGAATTGTCGGTCTGGCTCAGGGTTCCCTGCGTGAAGATTTTTCCCGCCGCAACGGTCCGCACACCGGTACCGAGCATGAGACCCGAAGGCAATTCCGTATTCTGTGAAGAAGCCGCGCCCGGTTGACTCACCGTTTGGTAAAGTAAATCTTGGAATGCCGGTCGATCTTTTTTGAATCCGGTCGTGCTGGCATTCGCCAGGTTGTTCGAGATCAAAGAAATGCGCGTTTGCTGGGCGTCTAAGCCGGTTTTCGCAATTTGCAAGGCAGAAGGCATGATAGCTCCCGAAAATTATCTGATAAGGTCTGACTAATTCAGCTTCACGACGCCGGAACCCGCAGCGTCATTCTGCTCCGCGGTATGCATGGCCTTGACGGCCAGGTCATAACGTCGCGAGGTTTCGATCATCTGAATCATTTCGCTGATGGGATTCACATTGCTACCCTCAAGCGCGCCACTCGTGATTTTTACCGAGGCATCAGGCTCCGCGGTGGTGCCGTCACTGTTCCGGAAGAGTCCGTCGCCTCCTTTAATCAAAGTCGACAGCGCTGGCCGGACTAAGCGGATACGATCCGCCTGGGCCACGGTGTTCGGCTGCTGGCCATTGCCAAGCGACGAAATTGTGCCGTCCGCGCCAATCTGGATCCGCTGTGAAGGCGGCAGTGCGATAGGTCCGCTATTGCCGAGGACCGGGTAACCCGCGCCGGTCGTCAGCACGCCGTTGGCGTCCAGCTTGAGATCGCCCGCGCGGGTATACGCGGTCGTGCCATCCGGCGCCTGGACCGCGATGAATCCTTCGCCGGCAATGGCCACATCCAGTGGATTGCCGGTGGTCTGGATTGAACCCGTCGAAAAATCGACCCCGGGACGCTCCTGCATCGCGAAAACCCGCGTTGGCTGGCCATCTCCAAAGAGCGGCATTGAACGGTAGGCTTCGAAGTCGGCCTTGAATCCCGTCGTACTGGCGTTGGCCAGATTGTGTGCCGCAGCGGCCTGCCCATTCATCATCTGGCTGGCCGCGGACATGGCGAGATAGATCATCTGATCCATGGTAGAAAATGCTCTAGCTTACGTGGATGACTTAACCGATTTGCATGATCGATTGGATAACCGCATCTTCAGTTTTAATCGCCTGCGAACTGGCCTGGAAGTTCCGCTGGGCGACGATTAGCTGGACAAGTTCGCTTGAGACATCCACGTTAGATGCCTCGAGCGCGCCGGATTGAAGCGTTCCGATGCTGCCGGAGCCGGCCGCGCCGATCACCGGAGATCCGGAAGATGTCGTCGAGGCCCAATTGTTATTGCCGACGTTGGTCAGACCTTGGGGATTCGTGAAGTTCGCGAGCGCCACCTGACCCTGCACGACCGCCTGCCCATTGGTGTAGGTGGCGTTGACATTGCCTTTGGCATCGATGGTGACACCCGACAAGGTACCCGTGGTATAGCCATTCTGGTTGATGGAATTAACGGCAAAGGAGTTGCCGTACTGGGTCGTCTGGGCAAGATTGACGGTCACACTCATCGCCGCGCCACCACCGGCTGGCGTAAACGCCAGCGGCGGTACCACACCGCCCACCGGGGTTGTCAGCGTACCACTGGCGTTAAATGCCAGCGCCGTCGTGCCCACGGACGTTCCGTCAACATAGGTGTCCATGTTCCAGGTACCAGCCCCGGTGTTCGTGAAGTAACACTGCATCTGGTGAGATCCACCAAGAGAATCATAAATAGTCTCGGAGGTCGTATTGTTGTAGGACGTCGAATCCGCTGGATTGAACGGGCTCGTCGCCGGCGGGGTCGCGGCGGAATTCAGATTGGCGCCGAGCGCAACGGTGGTGGTGGCAAAAGGTGCACTGTTTGCGGCGCTAACCTGAATGGGGCCCGTGGCACCCGTAAGGTGGCCACTGCCATCCGTGCTGAAGCCCACGAGCTCTTCGCCACTGCTGTTAACGATATCGCCATTCTGGTTGAGACCAAAGGCACCATCGCGGGTGTACATTTGCGTACCCCCGTTGTTGACGACGAAAAATCCTTGCCCATTGATCGCCATATCCATCGGGTTTCCGGTGGTCGTCACATCACCTTGTGTGAAACTCTGGGCGACTTTCGCAGTCGCGACTCCGCCGCCACCGCCCTGCTGATAAATATTGGCGAGGACATCCTGAAACTGGGCTGTCGAGCCCTTAAAACCAGTCGTGCCGGCGTTTGCGATGTTGTTGCCGAGCACGTTCAGTTGGGTTTGGGCTGCATTCAAGCCGCTAATTGCCGTTTCGAAAGCCATTCTGAGATCTCCTGAAATTTAAAATTGACGACAGTGTCAAAATACTTCTTTGACGGCGCCAAGACCGACGGTGCCATAGTTCGTAAGATTCAGCTGAGGCGCGACACCGTTACCGGACATGCTGACGCTTTCGACCGGTGCTAGGGCACAGGTTGTCAAGGATTGCGCTTGACCGGCGATGATCCCGGCAGCTGTCATTGTGTAGCCACCGGCAGGGACCTGCGTGCCATTTGCATTTTTCCCATCCCAGCTCACATGGGCCGTTCCGGCCGCGGTGGGCCCAAGCGAAAGCTGACGGACGAGTTGCCCAGAAGCGTCCGTGATGGATACCTGGACCGCGCCCGCTTCAGCGGGTAGTTCTAAGCCAAAACTGGTCGGGTTAGTCCCGTCAGTCTGCACGGTGCTGCTTTCGATCATCACCTGTCGCCCCACCATCGTAGAGGCCTGCAAGGCCTGATTAGACTGGAGGCTAGTCGCCAGGGACGAAAACGACGACTGCAGCTTGTTGATCCCTTGTGACGAACTGATCTGCGCCATTTGGGTCAGGAAAGTCCCCGTATCCATCGGCTGACTGGGATCCTGATTCTGTAGCTGAGAGACCATGAGCTGCAGAAATTGGTCCGGGCTCACCTGAGCCGACGCACTAGCCGGCGCCGTACTTGCCGTCGAGATATTCGACGCACTTAAACTGGCGGGTAGTCCGGTGAACCCGCTCAAGCTACTCATCGTGGTGTCCTTTCAGTAGCAACGGGCGGGTGGCTGTTAGAACGTTTCATTGGCTTAATCCTTTCGTGAAATCGCATCAGGCGATTGTTTATTGTCCGAGCGCCAGCGTGCGCGTCAGCATCTGTTTTGAAGCGTCGATGATGTCGACGTTGGTCTGGTAACTGCGTGAAGCGGAAATCATGTTTGCCATTTCTTCCACTACATTGACATTGGGCATGTAGACATAACCGTCTTTATCCGCTAACGGATGTCCGGGTTGGTATTCCTTGCGCAGCTGGGCGTTACTCTCAATCACCCCCGCCACGCGGACACCCGCGTTACTGGCACCTTGGTCATTCCATGCGTCCAGTGCCTGCGCCTGGAAAACCGGGTGACGTGCTCGATAGGTCTTCTCGAGACTACTCGCGGCGCTATCCGCATTCGCCAGATTGCTGGCCGTCACATTCAGACGCATGGTCTGCGCGGTGAGCGCCGAACCCGCGATATTCATGACCGAGAAAAGCGACATATCGGTTATTCTCCCTTGAAGGCGCTGATGAGGCCGCTGAATTGGTCACCTAGGAAGCGCAAGCCCGCCTGGTAGCGCATAGCGTTGTCTAGAAATGCCGCGCGCTCGGCCTGGACGTCCACCGTGTTCTGATCGAGAGAAGCCTGGGTGGGGATCCGATACATCGACTCGTAGTCGGTATTTCCAATCTCTTCGGCACCGAGCGGATCGGCACTCGAACGCGTCAAAGACGCGGCGTCCATCTCGTGGTCGAGGAGCGCCGAGAAGTCAAGATCGCGGGCCTTATAATTCGGGGTGTCGGCATTAGCGAGATTGGTCGCGAGAATTTCGGCGCGGTGTGCCCGCAGCACGGTCGCATCGGCATGTAAACTGACGGCCTGATTGATGTCGAACACGGTAGAAGCCTCGTCGTAGTTGCGTCGAACGAACTAATGCGAAACTCGTGCCAACTTCGGATTTATTTTTAATTTATTGTTTTTTATAATTAAATTATCTTGCCCTTCTTGTTCTTGCCGGCAACGTCGGCCGTTTTGCGGCAAAGGTCTGCCCTTAGAGATACTGAACCGGCAAGCGACGACTCGGTGTCATGCCGCCGCGACAAGTCGAGGACGCGCATCATCTAAGCGACATCGGCGCGCCGAGCCTTTGTCGGTCCATCGACCTCGCCAGAGTGACTTATGCGTAACCGGTTTTTGACTGGTCCAGATTTTGCATTGTTTTGGACACACACAAGATCTGGACCGACACCATGCGAAAACGGCCAAGCCCGTGGCTCCCACTCCTGCTCCTCACACTGATGCGCGTGCCCACCACGACCGCTACGGGCAATAGTTACGAGACATTGCCGGCGATCAAGCTCGCCGCGGAAACCTTTTTCCGCGCGAACCGATCGCAAACGACCGCTGAGCGCGCCATCAGCGTTGGCAGGCTCGATCCGAACCTACGTCTTGTTGCCTGCGACGAACCACTACAAACCAGCCAGCCCCCAGGCGCTCGCGCGCTCGGCGCGACCAGCGTCAATGTCCGCTGCGAGGGAAGCCAACATTGGTCGATCTTCATCCCGGTCCAGGTGCGCGAGCGGCGCCGGGTCATGGTCGCGACCCGAACGCTCACGCCAGGCACTGTGATCGCTGTAAGCGATGTGGTCATGGGCGATATTTGGATCACTGATGCCGCTGGCGACTATGTCGAGGAGCCGGCTTCCCTGGTGGGCAAGAAAGTCCTGCGCGTCATAGGCGCGGGAAGCCCACTCCCGATGTCTGGTTTACATTATCCGCGAACGATTCAGCGCGGAGCACCTGTCACGCTCGCGATTGAAATCGGCACTCTCGCAGTCAAAATGAGTGGCGTTGCCATGCAGGACGGGGCGATCGGCGACCGTATTCAGGCGCGTAACAATACCTCCCAGCGCGTTGTTGAGGGCGTCATCAGCGCAGAGGGCACCATCGTCCTTAACTAAAGCCAGCTGGCCTGTGCCTTTTTTCGGCAAGGTGCGCATCGAGCCTTGCATAAAGCGCGTCAAGCGTGCGGCATGATGGTGGTAGTGGCCACTTTGCAGGATCTGAGGCGGGAACGATGAAATCAGCCGAGATAAACATACGTTTTTAAGCTCTGCGGGGGCATTGATAAGTTTTCCTCAAGGACTCCCTTCGTTCGGTCGCTAAACGGCTAGGGTAATCGGAGTAAAACTGATGGTTTCAGAGATCAATGGGTTGGGCGGTGGCGTACTCTCGGGCCTTAACGGGCCAGCGGCAGGAGCCCCCAGCGCGCCACCGGCGCAAATTAATCAACCGCCCAGTGGGTTAAGTGCAAACGTCCATCTCACGGATGTGGGCACGCAACTACAGGCGCTAACCGCGGCCGTCGCCGATCAGCTGCAGGTCGATCCGACGCGAGTGACCGATGTCCGCCAGAGCTTGACGCAAGGCACCTATCAAATCGAGCCGCAAGTGACGGCAGACAAACTGATTGCAGTGGAGAATCTGATGGGTTCAGGACATTAGAAATGGGTGCGCTCAACGAACAACACCCGCAGCTTCAGCTGCGGGCTCTGTTAAGTCGATTCGAAATCGTCCTCGCAACCGAATACGAAGCCTTGCGCACGCGCGATACCGAGGCGCTCTATGACGTTATCGAAGAGAAGATGCGCCTCGCGGCCGAAATCGAGCAATTGACGCCGACGATCAAGATCCCGACGCCGCAAAGTCCCGCGGCCGAACAGGCCGAATGGGAAACAATTCGGAAACTGCTGGCGAAATGTGAACTCGAAAATAGAACGAATGGCGCGACCATCAGCGCCAATCAAAAATTCGCGACCTCGATGCTGGATATCATCACCGGCCGACGAGCGGTCGAACGCACCTATGGCGCCTCTGGCCGACTCAGCAACCAAGCCGCTCGGCTGCGTTTTGAGCGCGTCTGAGTAACGTAACCCATCATCCCCAGCTAACGCATGGCACTGGAGCGGAACAATTTATCCGAGGCGAGTTTTGAGCCCACGGACACCACCCACTCGACCTTGAGGATCGGACAGATCCTCCAACGCCTGTTAGACAAGCATTGCCTTCTAGCGGTCCAAATCGGAAAAACAGGAGGCACCTACACCAGTGCAATTCTCGAAATCGTGCGCCAAGGGAGCTATCTCATCTTAGATGGGCAAGTACCCTCTGTGGGGCATGCGCGTCTACAAGACAATACGGAGATCCATCTGCGTGCCATGATCGAAGGATTGGAGATCCGCTTCTCGACAAAAATCGTTGAAATTCACACGAAAAACGGTCCGCCGTTCTACAAAGTAGCCCTCCCCACCCAAATCGGTTCCCGACAACGGCGTCAGCTTTATCGCGTACCGGTCCCACTGAGTAAAGGCTGTGTGGTGACACTACAGCTATCGGAAGCACACCAAGTAATAGGCGAACTGCGGGACGTTTCGCCCGAGGGCCTCGGGCTACGGATCTCCAGCGGCGTGCTACATGTTGAGCAGGATCGGGGCCGTCAAGCGATCTACGAAATTCAACAGGGACAGGGCCGCACACTGCGGGGAAGTATCGAGATCTGTCACATCGATCTGCCCGCCAGGGACCGTGTCCTACGCGTCGGCGCTCGTTTCGTCGACGTGGATGTCAGCATTTCGCGACGCATTGAACAATTTTGTGCGGAGCTCGCACGCGCCCAACGCCGCATCGCCTAACCCGTTCGGTTCCCTCGAAGATCCGAGGGGTACCAATACCCTGACAATCGCGCAGCGCGGCGCCGCCCACGCGGGCTCTCCTGCTCGAAGCATTGCTGTCGCCTGTAGATAGACCCCCTACATGCCCAGCGGGATATCCCGGAAAATTGCCGGCATGTCGGGGCTAAATCGAACACCAAGCAAACGAGCCTCGGCACTGCGGCTTCGTGCCGATTCTCACCGTTGGCATTCTTGATTGACGAAGACGACTGCGCGCAGAACGCCGCCTGAACATGGGTTCGTGGCGAGGAGAGGTTGTGTCGCAGGAAGTCGACCCTTACTGGATGGTCACCTCAGTCATCAGCTGACCGCATGACGATGGTTATGGTCCGCGACCGAATTCAGGAACACCCCGAGCGCCACGGTTAACCTGCTCGGTATCCTGCCAGTCGCGGCGCAGGGCCCCAAAGAGTCACTATGTTAGGCGCCGTAACCGGGCGTAAACGACCTCATGGGTGCGCACGTGATGAAATGACACCCGAACTGTCGATATCTATACCGATGTCGGAGTCTAAATGGATGGCTTTAGACTTGGACTGGCGTTAGCCGCACCACTTCGTTAGAATCCCCAGCCATACGACATGGGGCTGTAGCTCAGCTGGGAGAGCGCTGCGTTCGCAATGCAGAGGCCAGGGGTTCGATCCCCCTCAGCTCCACCACAATCTTAAGGCCAGACGTGCTCCGGCTGTTCTCTCGCCCAGCGCAGCAGCCAGTGCTGGCGCGGTTTCATGGCCGGTGCGGATTCAAGTACCTCGCATTTTGGTCTAATTTCGGCCT
>CAIKBL010000066.1 GCA_903825645.1 uncultured Pseudomonadota bacterium
CTACCGGATCGCCACGCTACGCCCACGAATTGAACCTGCCCGGCCTGCGCTTCTGGCCGCTAGCGCACTATCCCCACCTGGTGTTTTACGTCGAGCGTCCCGAACACATTGATGTCTGGCGCGTGCTGCACGGCCAGCGCGACATCCCGGCGTGGATGCAGGATCCCGACACCTTCTGAGTCTCGCGCAGGTGAAAGGGGTCCTTCCTGGCGAGATTCCAATACGGGAGGCGACAGCGCGGCATTGCGCTACCGTCAGAGTGCAAACCGAGGTTTGCAGGGTTTGCGGTTTGCACCCCGGCAAGGGTGGGAATTGAATTCACACCCTTTTCCCTGAAAACGGCCACCCCTTGCAAAACCAATGCTGGCGCGGATTACCGTCGTTTTTGATGCCGAAAACGGGCAAAACGGCCACCGAGAAATTTGGCTAAAAAAATAGGGCGTCAACTGAACTGACACCCTTTGCGCAGTCGCCCGTCAGGCGATGCGATAGACCCGCTCGCCACCGGCAGCTTTGGTGGCGTGTCGCTGACCAATCGTTTTGTGGACTCCCAAGATTAAACGCAATGGCGCGGGATTGTGAGGAACGGCGCGGGTTTCGCGTCAATCTGCATCCTTTTCTTCCGCCATCCGGTAGCCCATCGCCCGGTAACCGCGCTGGCGTTTTTCCCACATCCGCAGCAGCGCCGGGTGGCCGGTGTCCACGAAATCGAAGATGCGCACGTCGGTCTTGGTGGCGTGCTCGCGGTGGAGGCGGCCTGCGTATTGCTGCAACGTTCCCTTCCACGAAACCGGCATTGCCAGCACCAAAGTGTCGAGCGGCGGATGGTCGAATCCTTCGCCAACCAGTTTGCCGGTTGCCAGCAGAACACACGGGGCATCGGGTGGCAGCGCGTTGAGTTCAGCGATCAGGGTGGCGCGCTGCTTCTTGGCTATCCGTCCGTGCAGGACAAACAACGATGAAACCTTGCCGCCCAGCGCGGTTTGAATGGCATCGAGATGTTCGGTGCGCTCGGTCAGCACCTGCACCTTGCGGCCCTGACTGTAGGCGTTGATGACCTCGGCAGCAATCGCGGTCGTTCGGGCTTGGTCAATGGCAAGATGTCGGAACACATCATGAATCCCCGCCTCCTGTGGCAAATCAATCCGCGAGTGCAATGTGCACGGCCTGACAGCCAGATCGTGCGGCGCCCCCGTTGGCTTGGCGGCGGTGTGGCGAGTCGGCCCGCATTGCATGAAAATAATAGGCTGCTGGCCATCGCGGCGAATCGGCGTGGCAGTCAGGCCGAGCACGTATTTGGCTTTGGCCTGCTTCAGAATCGCATCGAAGGATGCCGCGCCGACGTGATGGCATTCGTCCACAATCACGTGACCGTAGTTTTCGACCAACGAATTCACTTCACCCTGACGCGACAGCGACTGCATCACCGCGATGTCGATTTTGCCTGTCGGCTTGGCCTTGCCGCCACCAATGGTGCCGACCACTCCCTTGCCGACGCCCAGGAATGATTGCAAGCGCTCCTGCCATTGTTTGAGCAGTTCGGTTCGATGCACCAGCACCAGCGTGTTCACACCACGGCGCGCAATCATCGCAGCAGCCGTGACCGTTTTGCCAAACGCAGTCGGCGCACACAGAACGCCTGCGTCGTGATGCAACATGGCAGCTACGGCGAATTCTTGATCCAGCCGCAAAGTATCGGCAAACGCCACGTCCAGCGGCGAGCCTGCATATCGCTCGTCTATCAGCTCGCAGTCAATGGCGTTGTCCCGAAGGAGTTCCTGCGCGGCATCCAGGCAGCCGCGCGGCAATGCAATGTGATTGGGATAGTTCTCGGCGCAGCCGATCACTCACGGTTCATCCCACACCGAGAAACGCATCGCCTGCTTTTTGTAAAACTCAGGATTCTGGAAGGCCGCTAATCGAATCAGCCGGTTGGCCAACGACTGCGGGAGTTGTGCTTTCTCGAAATAGATCAGGTTGGCCAGCGTCACCGTGAGCGACTTCGGCATCGGCCCGACCAGTTTCTTGCTGACGGATGCGGATCGCTTCCACGGCTCTTTTTGATCTTCCTCATCGATGAACGTCACATCAAGTGGGTGCGTGTTGCCTGTCGCCCGCAGAATGATGGGCTCAATATCGTGCGCTGGCATCGGCACGATGGCAGCCAGAAAGGCCCACTGATCCCGGTAAGGCCGCAAATCAGCATCGACGAACACACTAAAGCCCTTCTCACGCGAATGTTTCTGCAGTGGCGGCGCGATCAGGCTGCCAAAGCCACCTTTTGGCATCGAATCCTGGTTGGGAAACAAGCGGTCATAGGATTCGAGTTTGAGTTGGCGAGTCCGGGCGCAAGTGTGGCTGATGATGGCCGTTCCGAGTCGGCGCGCATCGCGAGCCGATACGCTGCCGGAGAAGAAAACCCACGCGTGCGCACCGTTGCCGGAACGTGATATTTCAAGGGCCACCGGCACACCCAATTCGTGACACGACTGGTAAAACGCCCTGGCATCCTCGCGCCATTCCGCCTCATCGAAATCAGCGGCGAGAAAATGGCAGCTGTCATCGGCCAGCAGTGGATAGACGCCGACCGTTCGCTTACCGGCAAGGTGCTCATAGATCACCTGATCTGACAAGGGAATCAGCAGACGGTTATTGCATTCCCCGCATTTGATGCGCGGCTTTTCGCAAACACCTGCCAGCCACTCGTTGCCACATGCCGGTAAGTAGCCGGATTTGCCGGTGGTTTTGCTTGCCCAGCGGATTGGGTAGAAGTCGGTGCGGCCTCGAAACAACCGACGAAATATCGACATTTTTTCGGCGGTGGAAAAACGAGATGATTCTGGCTCCGTGGCGGGCGGCGCTGGTTCAGGCGGGATTGGCTCGGGTGGCAAACGCCATTCGATACCGTGACCGTCCAGCAGCGCGATCAGGCGCGCGTTTTCGCCTTGCAGCGCGGCCAACTGATCGCGTTCACTCATCGGCCCCGTACTCGGCAAGGCCGCATACTTGCCAACAATCACCGCTTCTAAATCATTTTCGCGACTCATCCAGATAGCAGATCACGGCTTTTCTTGAGCGGTAAGATAATTTACGCGCGCGCCCGAAGTGCTGATTTGTCAGCGTATACGGCCCCGCGTGTTCGTTGCGACTGTTTGAATCTGTTGATCGATTGCCTTTCGCATTTCTTCCGGCAACAGCTCTTTTTGCGCCAGCGCCTGCCATGCCCCGGCTGTGCGCTCCACCGTCTCCGTAACCAGTTGAGATACAGGGCTTGCCGGCAGCCGGGCGGTATCGGCAAAGCGTCGTATCTGGTCAGAGGTGATCTCGCTCAGGCTGCGGCTGCCGCCGAAACTCAAGGCCAGCCGGTCGCCGGGGATATAGGGTAGCGTCGCCACGTAGTCGTAGGCCGGGGACAACACAGGCGTGCGACAGTCGGGATACAGCAATGACCAGTTCTTGAGGTGCATGTCGGCATTGCCGATGAGAACCGAAAAGACGAGACGGCGGACAAACTCATAGGTCCCTGCCTCGCCAGTTTCCGCCCGTAGCACGGCAGCGATGTTGGCGTAGCTGCGATGGTCATACTTGTCGTCGGGAAACTGACCGAAGACCTGCGCAAAATCCTCCACATGGATGCGCAGCCCGCCCGGGCCGCGATCGAAGCGCTCGACGACGAGCGCCTTGCCTTCGAGGCGCGCGGCGTCTTCGGGCAGACCGCCTATCTCCGCGACATCAATCAGTCGGTTGCGCGGTACAGCGATGCCGATGGCGCGCGCCAGTTCCAGCATGACGTACTCGTTCTCCGGCACGGCGGGATAACGGGCCGAGGGCAGCTTGACGATCCACGATCCGCCCATTCCGTCAGCCGGAACTGTCAGTCCGCCCGAGGCCTCCATGATGGCGGAGAATTTTAGCTGTACACCCGCCAGCGAAAACCGCAGCGCGGTGTTGTTGTGACGATCATCATCATGACCATGATCGGCATACCGGTCATCGGCATGTTCATCCGCCTCCAGCGGCATCGCCGTCAGTGCGCCGGGGAGATCGGCGCCGAGGGCAGCGAGCAGGAAGAATTCGCGCTCCGGTTTCACACCAGCCCTTTGCGCCAGATATGTCCGCAAGTGTCCTTCGGGCAGCAGGTTCGAGAAGAACGGTGGCAAGCGGAGATTGACGGCGCGCACAGACGTTACGAGCCCGCCAGCCTGTCCCTTGAAGGACAGGCTGAGTGTGGGGCGCTGCGGATCGTCGATATACTCCTGCTCGAACGAAAAAAGGTGACGATCACCCGCCAGACGATTTATGACGCCGATACGGCGGTCTTGCAGCCGGACGGCAAGCGCTTTGATCTTTTGCGGATCAGACTTCATCGTGTCGCCGCTCCTGTCCTTCCGGTTCTTCATCCCCGGCGTAGAGCGGGCGCTCCTCTGTCCCATGGTCATGACTCTGGTCGCGGATCAGCGCCT
The DNA here is from genome assembly GCA_903825645.1 of uncultured Pseudomonadota bacterium. GTDB lineage: Bacteria > Pseudomonadota > Gammaproteobacteria > CAIKBL01. Next base: position 4,464 of record CAIKBL010000066.1, read on the forward strand.
GTACGGCAGGCACCAGTGACCGAGGAACCATCAGAAGGTCGAAATCGAGCACGCGGACGAGATCGAGCAGGGTGTCGTAGCGCGGTACGATCTTGCCGGTTTCGATGCCGGAGACGTGCATCTGTGGCAGGCCGGTGCGCTGGCCCAGCTCGGCCTGAGTCCAGCCGCGCTTGAGGCGCACGGCCTTGAGTTCCCGGCGCATAGCCTCGGGCAAGCTGTTGAGCCGCGTCGGCTTGATAGGCTTTTTTATATCAGTATTCATTATTTATATAATAAGACATATTTATAGCGGTTTGAAGAAAATATGCGAAGGTATATCGATTGATACGTTCCATATAAAAAAACCTATAAATCACCTTCCGAACAGGAAATCTTCGGCACGGGCCGAATGGTCTTTTCGCGAGGCCGGGATTGTCCGGCGCATGTTCAACGACTACGCAGCGGGCAAGTCGCCGCAGGCGATTGCGAAACAGATTAACAAGGAAAATGTACCCGGCCCCTCCGGCACGGGATGGGGGCCGAGCACGATCCACGGAAATCCGGATCGCGGTACGGGCATCCTCAACAACGAACCCTATATCGGCAAGCTGGTTTGGAATCGGCTGCGCGACATCAAGGACCCAGAAACCGGCAAATGCGTCTCGCGGCCCAATCCGGAATCCGCAGAGATCACGCAGGAAGTCCCGGAGCTGCGGATCATCGCCGATGATTTATGGCCGGCAGTCAAGGCGCGGCAGGTTGCGCTGCGCAGCACCCGCACCGGAAAGAAGGCGCCGGGCTACTGGGACCGGCGCCTTCCGCGCCATCTGTTCTCGGACCTGATGCGCTGCGGCTGCTGCGGCGGAGATTTCACCCAACTAAGTTCCCAGCGGATGAGCTGCCCGACAGCGCGTTACAAGGGCACCTGCGATAACCACCGCACCATCCGGCGCGACGTGCTCGATGCCGCCGTGCTCGAAGGGCTGCAAAATCACTTTACGGACCCGGCGCTGTACGACCTGTTCTGTCAGGAACACGCGCGGCAAACGAACCGCCTTCACCATGAGAACAATGCCCACCGCAAGGGCGACCGCAGCGCCCTCGCGAAGATCGAGCGGCACTCGACCGGCTCGTACAAGCTCTCAGGGATGGAGAGCCGGCCAGCCGCGTCAAGGACAAGATGACCGATCTGAAAAGCCGCAAGGCAGACCTCGAAGCCCGGCTCAGGGACGGCGAAGACAGCCCCATCCTCATTCACCCGCACATGGCGGGCTATTACCATGACCAGGTGACGCAGTTCCGTGAGGCGCTGCGCGGCAACGGGCCGGCGGCGGCTTCCCCTGGAATTGTTGGCCGAGCGTGTCCGGATCAGCCGTTCCACGTTGACGAAGGTGGAAAAAGGCGACGAGTCCGTGGCGCTTGGAATCTCTGCCGCTGTTTTTTTCGTGCTCGGTTTGGTGGAAGGTCTTGGCAATCTGGCCGATGCCGCAGGCGATACTATCGGTAGGGCTATCGACGAACGCAACTTGCCGCAGCGCATTCGCCTGCCCAGCGCAACTAAGCGCCAGCCGCCGTCAACACCTGGCACGGGAGGCGGCAATGCCTGACAGGCTTGCTTCCGTCCATGCCGACCTCGAAGGAACAGCGCATCTCGTCGGGATGCTGTACGCCCGCAACAACAAGGGTAAGGAGACGGCAACTTTTGAATATGAGCGTGAATGGCTGACCAATCCATTTCGCTATGCACTCGAACCCGCCCGCAGCTTGGGCGTTGGGCCGTTCCACACTGCAAACAGACTTTTTGGTTCAATTGGTGATTCAGCGCCTGACCGTTGGGGCCGCACCTTGATGAGGCGGGCCGAGGCTCGCCGCGCTGAAGCAGAGAAGAGCCCAGCATGCACACTTCATGAAATGGATTATTTCCTGCTGGTCAATGACGAAACCCGCCAAGGCGCGCTTCGCTTTGCAACCAAGCAAGGTGAGGCCTTCGTTGCACATGACGGAAACCCCATGCCGCCGTTGATTAACCTGCCCAAACTCTTGTCAGCAACCGACGCGCTGCTTGAAGACTCTGAAACAGCTGTGGAACTGAAACTCCTGCTTGCGCCCGGATCATCGCTCGGTGGTGCGCAGCCCAAAGCATCGGTGCGCGAGCGTGATAGCCAGCTCGCCATCGCCAGGTTTTCCAAAAAGGATGATGACTATCCAGTCGTGCAATGGGAATTCGTGGCCTTGAAACTCGCCAAGCAGACGGGGCTGAATGTGCCGGAATTCAGGCTTGAAAATATCGCGGGCCGCGCTGTTCTTATTCTCCGGCGCTTTGACCGCCCAGGGGCAACACGTATTCCGTTCCTTGCTGCCACGAGTATGATCGGCGCATCCGATAACGAGGCCCATAGCTATCTCGAACTTATGGAAGCCTTGCGTCAGCACGGAGCGGCACCCAACACCGACGGTCCAGAATTGTGGCGGCGCATTGTGTTCAGCAGCTTGATTTCCAATACAGACGATCATTTGCGCAACCACGGATTTCTTTTGGAAGGCCAGCAAGGCTGGAGACTGTCGCCCGTCTATGACGTGAACCCCGTTCCGCTCGAAGTTGCGGAGCGCATATTGACAACCGCAATCCGCAAAACCGACGGCACGGCCTCCCTTGATTTGGCGTTCTCGTTTGCCCCCGAATTTGGATTGAAGCATATAGAAATCAAAGCCATCGCCAATGCAGCAGGCAAGGCCGTCGCGACCTGGCGCACGGTTGCCGGGGACGCAGGCCTCAGCAAGTCTCAGTTGTATCGTAGAGCATCAGCCTTTGAACCTGTTGATCTCGCACAAGCGCTACGCGGCTGATGCAATACTGCTTTTCTTTTATCAAGCGACATATCTGTGGGATGTGTCGATGAAATTTAAAATCATCGACATATGCCTGGCCGCCTCAAGTCAGCAATGGGTAGTTGAGGTGAAGGGAGCGCTCGAGGGAGATTAGGGCAAGATAATGCGTCCCCATACGCTGATATTACGCTTGATCTACAAACAGGCCGTTTACGGGAGGAACGCAGGGACCGGCTCGCACCACAGACGTCAATGACATGGCCGCCGTCAGTAACCCGGGTACTTCCGCTTACGTCACCGTTCCTCGCGTTGAGAAGAGTCGCCTTGACGGGAGGCTTTCACGGGCCAGATCCGGATCTGGCCCCGCATTGCGCGAACGTCCTCTTTAATAGCGCGTCACCGACGGCCGATTGGGCCGATGACATCGGATGTTCCAGGCAGCAAGCGCAAGCGCAAATCCCGGTTTCTATAAATTGATTGACGTCCCGGCGACCACCCCTTTAACGAAAGCGCGGCGGCCGACGTTCGAGAAACGGCTGCGTGCCTTCGGGGAAATCTGCCGTATCGTAGATGTGATGCAGGGCCTCGAAGCTATGCCGCACCAGCGGCAGGGCGGCATCGCCTTCCATGTTCATCGAGACCTTAGATAAGCGCATGGCCTGCGGACTATGACCCAGCAGGGTGCGGCACCAGGCAGCCACCACGTACAGAATGTCCTGCGCGGCCTCACTCATTTCAGCATCTCGCGCAATCGATACTTCAGGACTTTACCGCCGACGGTGACCGGCAACTCGTTCACCACCACCACCCGCTTGGGTGTTTCGAAACCGGCCAGCCGTGCGCGACAGAAGGCGATCAACGCTGCCTCGTCGACACTCTCTCCTGGTTGCGCAATGATCACCGCGGTCACAGCCTCGCCCCAATGTTCGTCGGGCAGACCGATCACCGCCGCGCGACTGACGGCAGGATGTTGTACCAACACGGACTCGACCCGCAGGCTGGAGACATTCTCGCCGCCGGACTTCACCACGTCCTTGTAGCGATCGACCATGATCCGCAGACCTTCCTCGTCATACATACACATGTCGCCACTGTGGAACCAGCCGCCACGGAAGGCGTCGCTCGTCGCAGCCTCGTCACGAAAATAGCCGCTGGTCACGGCGGGTGAACGATACACGGCTTCACCGGCGACACCTGGCTGATCACGCAACGAATGGCCCTCGCTGTCGACCACGGTCGAACCGAGCATGGGCGACGGGATACCGACATAGTTGGTCTCCGGCGCAGTGCGCCGGTACTTCTCCGTCCAGCGCCCCGGCCAGAAGCGATGACAGGCGATGGCCTCGGTCTGGCCGAAGATGCCGATCAGTTCCACACCGCCGCACAGACGCTGTAGCGCGTTGGCGAGGCCTGGACTCATGGCCGCCCAGCCGAACACGATTACTTTCACGCTGCTAAAGTCATAGGCCAGCGGCGTGGCCTCGACTTCGCGCACGAGATCCGCAAGCAACTGCGGCGACCCGCCCCACAGACAGGTCACGGCTTCACGGGTCACGGCCGTGGCGATGGCCGCAGGCTGCATGCGCCGGCCGAGAATGACACGCCCGCCGGTCATGAAGTTCGAGATCACCATGGCGTGATCGCCGATGTGATAAACCATCGGCGTGAAGGTGCAAGTGATGAAATCAGACTCGCGCGCCACGCCGCGGGAATAGGACAGGGCATGGCTCTGCGCCGCCATATAGGTGTAGGTGTGAGAGATCATCACCGCCTTGGGCATTGCGGTGGTGCCGGAGGTCAACAGGATCTCCCAGATGTCGTCGCCATGAATACGCACGTCCGGTTCCTGGTCAGAAGCGTTGGCAATGAAATCCGCGAAACTCCGCGCGCCCTCGGGCGGCGCGGCCTCGCCAGCAACGCTCATGATGGGTGTGATCCCGGCAGCGACGAAGGGTGCGCCCTTGGTCGGCCACAGATCGGCATCGACTATTGCCACCTGTGCTTCGACATGACGCAGCATGTGTTCGACCATATCGGGTGCCATCATGGTATTGATTGGCATCGCCACCAGGCCGGCTTTGGCGATGCCTATTTTGGCCAGATAGGCCTCGACCGAGTTTTCGCACAACATGGCGACGCGATCGGCACGCTTGAGCCCCAACGCCAGCAGCGCGTTGGCGACTCGGTTGGCGATGCTATCCGCTTCACGATAGGTAACGCGCGCGAATTGTGGGTCGGCGATGGCGTCGGGGGTCGCGCATAGCGCCAACTTGTCCGGCTCACTCCAGGTCATACGTTCGAGCACATCGCCGACCGCCACGCGATCCCAGCGATTATCGGCTCGACGGTCGTACAGATCTTCGACGTTGATGGTCACGTTGGGTGAACTCCCCTGAGTTGGCGAATGGACGACGGGTAATGGAATGACGCGATCTACAGTAAATTTTCTTGGGAAGATGTCTCACGTCATGCTGACACGGGGGGCGAAGACCCTCGCTAGAGCAGCATTGAAGCTTTGTTTGAACCCGGATTTCCCATTAGGCCGCCAGACGGCTGACGGGAAATCAAGGCTTGGGCGGCGGCTGGCAGACCGATGGTGCGGCCCTCGCTCGACTTGTGGCCCGTCTTGTGCTCTTTCGAGGCGGGCAAGTACCCGCGCGGGTGCATTTTGAAAACCGCCTCGGACAGCCCCAACTTGCCTGAAATGGCCCAATGATGCGTGTTTATTCCACTCCGGGAGAGTTATCATCCGAGTTCGATTAGAGCGAGGCCACGTGGCGCCAATGGCGTTATCTGGGCCACGGCCCAACGCACGTGAAGCGCGATAAAGGAAAGGGGGCGCGTGCTGTATCGCGCCGACGACGCAGAGGCCCGGGAAAGAAGGCTACCCCGGTGTTACCCGGCCCGATTTCGCCCTCCGCGCTTAAGTCTTAACTGGTTTTTTTGAAGGAGTTAAAGCGTGGCGCTGATCTCCAACCATAACCCTGTTAGATTTCTTGCGCGTCAGCTAACTGAAAACCCGTCAACGGGCTCAGCCCGTTTGTTGTTCAACCAATCATCCGAGTAAGTGAGGAAAAAATGCGTAATCTGCTCATCGCCGTCGCTATCGGCACTCTGGCATCAGGCGCCGTGGCTGCGTCTGATCAGGACGACGTGATGGCCGTGCTGAAACATACCGCAGCCGCACTCAACAAGGACGACATAAAATCAGCCGCGGCGGATTGTGCGCCATCGGCAGCCATTATTGACGAATTCCCGCCGTATACTTGGCAAGGGGCGACGGCCTGCGCCGATTGGGGCAAAGATGTCGATGCGTTCAATACCAAACTCGGCGTTTCCGATTTTGTCCTAGCACCCTCAAAACCCTGGGCGCTGGAGGTGACCGGAGATCGCGCCTACGCCGTATTGCCGACGAAGTTGACTTTCAAAGTGCACGGGAAGAAACAGAAGGAGGTCGGTTCGGTCTGGACGTTTGCGCTACAAAAATCGGCGGCGGGATGGAAGATCACCGCCTGGACCTGGTCGAAACATTAGACTAGGACTTGCCGTCGCGCATCGCTGCAGCATGCGCAACGGCCCAACCGGCCTCAAAAATGCGTGCGTAATGGCGCAGCGTCTTAGCCGTTTCGAATGATGCCTCGGGCCTGTGACACGCCTCATCAGGCCCCTACCGTACCCTTGTCTGCCGGCAAAATGCCCTGCTGACGGCAAGCCGATTCCTGGCGTGCCGTAGAAGCCCCTCGCGTGATTATGTTGCCGCGGAGCGCCGTTGCCACCGACCCTCTCGCAACCCGTCACGCGGGTGTTCTGGTGAGTCGAAGCCGATATCCCCCTTGCAGCGTGAGGCGGCGAACTAGTCGAGCTCCGGTCTCCATGATGGCCGCTTGGCGCATGAGTGAAGGCGGGCCCGGTCCTAACCGCGCGACCTCTGCCAGGATGGAAACCTCGCCGATCTTGCTCAACAGTATTTGCGCGTTCATGGCAGTGCCCCCGCGACCTGCGGCCTTCATCGTAGGAAAGTTTTCAAGCAGTGCATCGGCATCGACGGGAGCAGTCTGACAAATTCGCAAAGAATTTCTCGTGCGGAATCGCACTGACGCGCAGATCTTCATGGAGGCGATGATAGACCGGCTCTCCGCGCCATCCATCAGGGTCTAGTAACCAAAGGGGACGGACTCTTGCCCACCCTAGCTTATCCGCGTCGATGCACTAGAATGGTTAGTGAAAACCCGCCACTTAGGTGGCGGGGACAAGTTCGAGAGGAAGATTACTCGAGCAGGCGCTGCCTAGTACACCTGCAGATTTATAGCGATCCCGCGCTCAGGCCAGCTTGCGACCGTAGAGCGAGCGTTCAATCAACAGGGTGTCGAGGTATTCGATGTCGGCCAAGATGCGACCCTCGCGCACCGTGAAGACATGGCAGTAGGTGTTGTTGTACGGCCCGTACAGACCTTGAATCGTACCTTGCGCACGGGTCACCACTTTGTCGCCTTCAGCGATGAGTTCCAGAATTTCAACGTGCACGCCGGCTTCGGGCTTGATCTGTTTAAACACACTCCCAATCAGCCCGTTCTCAAAACCGTCATGACCGTGGAAGACCTGTGAAACCGGCGTGTCGCCGATGATGGTCCAGGCCACGCCCGGGTCCAGCAATTCGCGCACCCGAGCCATATTCCCGCTTGAAAGTGCGGCAAAGAAATCCCGAATAACCTGCTTGTTCGTGTCGGCTGACATGTGCTCTCCCTTTTTATGAAATGAAACGCAGACCAACGCCGGCACTACGCTTACGCGTGAGTCGCCGGGCGCGCTTGGTTCACCAGCCGCGGTCTGCGCGCCGCTGTGGTGGTCCGGTGCCAGTGTAGTAGCGCCGCCCCCGCAAGTCTGCAGCGTGACCGCAGGAAGCAAACGGCATGCGCCGTCATGGGTCGCAGTATCTGTCAGATTCGTGTCCCGCCCACGACTGCCTCTGCCGGTCGACGGATGAACCGGCAATCACACCCACCGCCCCCCACGCCAAGGCAGAAGGCAGTGCGATGACGCACCGAACGCAGAAGCAAGCTCCCGCATCAACCCTCATTTCACGCCTTTCATCCGAACAAGGCAAATATCGCCGCCGCCTAGACGACCCGATAGATGCGCTCGTGACACTCTGTACAGCCAGACATGAAAACCGGTGAAGAGACTCATTCAAGGGTTTTGCGAACCGAAGCGCGTATTTTGTGATCGGGCGCGGGTTGCGCATCTACGGTAGTCGTCATGAGACTGCGTGCCGCCATCATCGCGCGCCCCCCTTCGGGAAGGCCTGTTGGATCCCCGTTTTCCCTCAGGGTCGAGGTCATTTTCGAGTGTCTCGATCCGTGGACGCGAAGACGCTCCCCACGCAAGGGCCGGAGGGGGGGCGCACTCGGTGGGTCTCGACAGCAGGCACGAAGGGCCACGGGATCGCGCTGGTTACCCGGAGGAACCCGCACCCACAGGGCGACATCGTGGATCCTGATGCCTCAAAATAGGCCGCACTCGAGGATCCCGTCCTTTCACCGGAAATTTCGGCTGCTTATTTTCAGATTAGGGGAGACTTTTCTTCGCGGACACGCGGGTAATCTCCCCATGTCGTGTGGCGTGCTTAATTTAAAAAAATGTATGTGCGAGGGTCTGGCGCGTCAATTCACGGATCCACGAACGCGAATCGAAATGTCCCGCTTGCCGGCCGCATCACAAGGTCGTCTTCGCTCAACTCTTAGGCAGACTGGTATTCTGCGAAGCAACCAGATGCCAGCGTCCCTCGCGCCACACGAAGGTGTCTCTGAATCGATAGGCACCGTCATAAACATCTTTGAAGTAGGCGCCTCCTACGGTCACCTGGCCCGTGACTACCGCGCATTTATCAAAAACCCATGCGGACATCTTCGGCCTTACCACTGACGACGCCTGTAGTGCCCGTAAACACGTATTCGGGTGTTTCAAGCGCGTCGATGAACTTGGCGTCCGAAGAAAGCCACGCCTGGGCAGTATCGCGCTCGATCTGAAGGACGACGGCCTGTTCCGGACTCGTAGCCTTTGCACCATTGACGCTCGCCACTGAGACGATGGACCAAAGCAGATGTCGGTAGCGTCTTTTCATGTTGAGTGGACTTCCACAAATAGGATCTATGGGTGGGACGGCAAACCCCTCTCCGCCACCTGGTATTTACGGAAATCCCCGCTCGCCTAATCTAGTCAGGTGAGGCAACCGGCGCGATTGTGGAAACTACTTATCCCGCAGCCAGACCGTTGAACGAGGAGTCACCAATAATCCAGATGCCCCGGCACGCCCGTCAGCCCGAACAACGCCGACGACGCACAAAACCACGCATGACATTTTCGCGCATATCCGCATCGGCGTTTAATTTTCGCAAAAAAAACTCCGGAACGATTTAAATGGGATCCCACGCAAGGCGATCCAAAGACCGAAGCGATAGCGTGGAATAGGTCTTTTTTTTTAGGGTATGCCGGCTATCTACCATCCTCTCAATGATCCGTCATTGCGCCGGGGACTATCTGAAATTTGAGTGAACGGGCTATGCGCGCTCAAGGCGGCAGTCGACGGCTATCAAGAAATCGTTACCGAATGTGTTGCGCAAGGTCGGTGATTCGACGAATATTTTTCCTCGAGGGAATTTTTGGCCGAGCTGAAACGGACGTTGGCGGATCGAATGACGGATGCCGAACAGGATCGACTTTTCAAGTCAAAGGCCGCCATAGCGGTCCGCGATCGCGGCAACCACCGTGACGGTTACGGCAAGAAAACGCGTTCTGGTTGTTTTAGACGCTCGGAGTTCCGGGGCAACCCAGGTCGCGTAAAAATAGAACGAGCACCCTAAATATTTTTTTGCACGTGGGGGCGTGCATGATCTGAGATCCGGCGCTCGCAGCAATCCTGGAAAGCAGACATAAGCCTAACCAACTACTCAGGAGACCGCACGATGAGAGCTTCTTCGTCATCATCCATGAATTTTTGCCGCGTTATGTCTACGCTGGCGCTTCGCTATCGTTCGCATATTGCACTCGTCAACGTAGAGCGCAATAGACGCTACACCTTTCCCGAATATCATCGCCTCACTAACCGAATCGCCAACATGATGCGGGAAGGACTCGGACTCGGGCGCGATGACCGGGTGCTGCTGATCCTCGATAACGACAACCTGAGTCTCCTGCACTTTCCGACTATCTTCAAGCAGGAGGCTGCGGTCTGTTTCAGTAATCTGCGTGACAGTCGTTCCGAGCATTTTGCCCAAGTTAACCTGATCACTCCCAAGGTCGTTTTCATCGAAAGCAAGTTAGCAGTCGCCTACCATGACGAGTTGAGTATCCGTGGCTGCCGTATCGTAGCGATGGATCCTGCGCCTGATCTACCTGCTGGCACATCGTGTTTCTGGGATCTCGTCGAAGCTGCCTCCGAACAAGACAATAGCGTCGAACTTAACGTTCACGAGCACGTCACCATTCTTCGGTTCACCGGAGGAACGACGGGTAGAGGTAAATGTGCCATGTATGCGCCCGACCATTTCTTTGCTTGCCGCGACAGTTTCTACGCTCAGCCCGATGCCTGTTGGAACGAATCGGTACGTTACCTGGCGTCAACGCCCATCTCTCATGCGAGTCAGATGCCATTCTTGGCCGCATTTTTTGCCGGTGCGACGACGTTGACGATGAATGGTCCAGATCTTATTGCGTGGTCAGAGACGGTGCAGGCCGAGCGGATCACGCATGCCCTGCTCGTTCCGACGCTGCTTTACCGACTCGTGGAAATGCGCTGTCCCGAGCGCTACGACCTCTCATCGTTGCGTAGCATCATGTATGGCGCGTCACCCATGGCGCCGTCGGCACTCGAGGGGTTAATAGCCCAGTTCGGATCAATTTTTACCCAGGCTTACGGCGCAACGGAGACCATCATGCTGGTTTCTGCATTGAACACTCACGATCACGACGTCAGTAGCGAAACGAAACGAAAGCGACTGAGCTCGGCCGGCCGCGTTACGCCTGGCGTGGAGCTGGTCATCGCTGACGAGAACGGGATGTTACTGCCCGTTGGAAAGACCGGAGAAATTCGGATGCGCGCGCGTGGCACTATCTCGGGCTACTACAATAATCCAGAGGGCACAGCGGCCGAGTTCGTTAACGGTTTCTGGCTGTCAGGTGATTTGGGGTACCTAGACGAGGACGGCTATCTCTTTATCGTCGACCGCAAAAAGGACATGATCATCACGGGTGGCTTCAACGTTTATGCGGTAGAGGTGGAAGCGGCGCTATCAGACCATCCGTGCGTGTTAATGTCGGCCGTGGTCGGCATTCCACATCCAGACTGGGGCGAGGCGGTTCATGCCGAAGTGATTCTCTGTGAAGGAGCGACGGTGACCGAACGTGCTCTTGCCGACCACGTGAAGGCTAAGCTGGGCAGCTATAAGGCGCCGAAAACCATTGTGTTTGTCAGCGAACTGCCTCTGTCGCCGGTCGGAAAAATTCTACGTCGGAAAGTCCGAGAGCGCTACTGGCTAGGGCAGGAACGTCGTGTATAGCGCAATAATTCGACGGGTCTTGGCGCTTGAGATTTTCGGCCAAAATCGGCGTGTATTTTTTAAAAATGCAGCAGCCACGCGACCCGAAGACATGAACCGTCCTGGCTAGGAACGGCGCCCGCCAAAGGGCAGCCTGCCCAGTCATTGGTCGGTCAGTGTCAGCGGTAACTGGTGCCTGACTTGTGCGTTTGGAGACATCGATGATGTTTTGGTGGACTAACAGAATTACCGCTGGGGTGACTATGCGTTCCATGTTCAATTTCCCCCACCGTGGCATCGCCTTGAGGTGACGACATCCTGCCCGTCTTGAATTTTTACGCCAACGAAGCGGCTGCCCCGTTGAGCTTTGACCGGACGACCGTGTCCAAGACCCTCAATGGGCGGACTTCCAAGTCCTGCGCTGGCGCTGCGCATTGAGCGTCGGCCGGGGGTGCGGCCATGGCGGGGCCGCTGCAGTGTGGGGCTCAACAGGCAGGCACGGGCTGTAATGAAAGCTACGAAAGCGCTTTCGGGCATCAAGGCACTGAAGTTCCAAGCTACATAGTGTTGCTGCCCACGCCCGCCCGGAAATTCGCCGCTCAGCTGCGCGCGTGACTCGATCAGTGCTAACACAGCCCCGCCCGAGCATTGGCCGACATACTCCAAACGTGGCTCGAACTGATCGCCAGGATGGGACACTTCTCTAAATCCAACGGCTTCATCGTGCGCAGGCCGGGAAGTTCGACGTGATCGTCGCCGAAGCCATCGACCGGCTCTCACGCGATCAGGAGGATATCGCGCATATCTACCAGTGCACGCGGCTCGCCAGCGTGCGCATCGTAAGGAAGCCGTCGCCGGCCCTTCCGACACGGCATGGGGGCCGAGATCGATGCGAAGATCGTTATCGAGGAATACCGGCGCCACGACAACGAGGGGGGACCGCACAGCAGTCTCTGACAGTTGACACTGGTCGAGGACAAACAGCAACTGTCATCGACAACCAAACCGGAGCAGGCCATTTCCTAAGACAGCAACGGACCGAAGAATGCCCGCAGGTCAAAATCGCCGAATGCCCAAATGGACAACACCCCCGATCTTTTAACGCTTTTCCGTCAAGATCATCGTGCTTTCGATCGGTCGTTCGAAATAGCAAAACATTTAACCAACTCCGGCTTGCCTACCGCCGCCACCGGACGAATAACCTGCTTTCCATTCGCGATCGTTCCCGTCACCTTGTTTTGCCTCGGTGCCTATGAAGTCGCGCTTTCCAAGCCGACGAGCGGCAATGTTTTTCGTCGTGCGATCTGTTGTTTATCGAGAGATCCGTCATGACTTTCCCAGTACACATTGAATTCCGCGCAAAATAAAGAATCCGTTGGAGAGTTGCTGGCTTGGTTGCGCAAAATCCTCCCGGACACGTGCTGCCGCGAGGGTTGTGTCTCAGTTGCCGTGACGCGCAATCAGGACGAGCCGACGAATTTTGGGTTCGTAGAGCGCTGGGACAGCCGGCAGCATTACGGGCGTTATTTCGCTTGGCGCCAAGAAGCTGGCGTCCTGAAAGAATTGGCGACGATGGTCTAGGGCTAAGCGAGTTTTCGTTTTTTCGATATCGTCGACTTATAGGCCCGCACGCACTTAAGTGCGTGCGTTGTGCGGCACGCCGGCGCAACGCCGACAAGTTCTCGGCGGCAGACGTTTCCATGGCCGAGTTGACGGCCAGACCATGGAAACTTGCGCAACACCTGAGCGCCGTCGATCCGATTTAAAACTGGTCCTGCGGAACGGTCCTCATCATGAATTTGTGCCCGACTTAAGGCTGCAGACTGGACGGTCTTCACCATGTTCAATAGCGACCGACCGGTGGCATCCAGTGGCTGGCTATTCCGACACCCCTCCTGTACCGTCTGCGACGACCTTTTAGCCAAGCACATTCCACCGCACAAAGGAGACACGTTATGTCCGTCGCTGTCACAATCGATCTTGCAGTCGATCCCACCCGCACCATTGAATTTCTCGCCTACATCAAGAGCATCGCACCGGATACGCGCGCCTACGACGGCTGCCGTCTGTTTGATATCTGGACCGATCAGAACACGCCTGGACGCGTGCTGTTCTACGAGATCTGGGACTCGCGCCCGCACCAAGAGAAGTATCTGGCCTGGCGTGCCGAAACCGGCCTGATGGACAAACTCGGTCCGTTCCTGACTGCACCGCCGGCGATCAGCTATTTCGACAAATTCGACGGTTGAGATAAACCCATGCTGGCGCCTCGCTGCGGGCGCCGGCGACTGAGCGCGCACCGTTCACAGAGACCGAACGACGAAATTTCAGACACTCCTCCTGCGGGCGACGCGACCGGTACGATAGCCGCTGCGCATGGGTGCCGCACTTTTCGTTCAGCGCCCCTGAGGCGACTAAAGTAGCCCCAGGCTACACGACGTTTCAGCAGCCGGTCTCGATGGGCACATCCTCAATGACGTCGAGCACTGCGCGACAACACAACCGGACCATCTCGCCGATCGGTGTCCGGAGGAAAGGCTGCGCACCGCTTTGCCCCCGTCAGGTTCCATCGTCCACCCGGTGATCGTCTTAGCGGGTCCAGAGACCGAGAGACATGTGGGTGACGAAATTCATCTGCAATGCGTTAAATGACACGCGTCTTTCGAACTCGCCTGCGCTCTGAAAGAACTAGCGGGCTCGCGTAGCGTGAAATATTTTCAATGAATTTCAATGAAAATTCAGGGGAAATACGCCCCCAGAATCAATTTTTTCCGCTCGGAAAATGTCGGGTAAATCGCAGGCCCGTACCGGGCATATGCTCTTGAGGTCTGAAGCGGTGATTCTAGTGCGTTGCCGAACCTGTGGCGCGACCGAAGAAGATGCGGGAGAGCGCCGCAGCGGGTGTCTCCACCCAACACGGCGACACTACCGTTTCTGGTTGTCGGCTGCGAGAGCTGGACCCAGACGGTTGGACAGGGATCGATGCCTGTTAAGTGAAATCTTCTGTCTTACTATTCTCGAGCGAGAAGGAGCAGAAGATGACCAAGAGAAAGCGACGGAATCACTCGTCGGCGTTCAAGGCGAAGGTGGCACTGGCGGCCTTGAAAGGCGAGCGCACGCTGGCTGAGCTGGCCGTGCAATTCGATGTTCACCCTAATCAGATCCAAGACTGGAAGAAGCGACTGGTGGAGGGCGCCGAGGACGTGTTTGGCGGCCACGCGGTAGAGGCCGAGCACAAAGAACGGGAGGTAGAGAAGCTCCATGCCAAGATCGGTCAGCTGGCGGTGGAGAACGATTTTTTAGCCAAGGTGCTCGGGCGCAACCGATGAGCGAACGCCGGGCGAAAATCCATATGGCGCATGCGCTGCCGAAGGCGCGGCGCTGCCAGCTGCTCGATGTACCGCGTTCGACGGCGTACTACCAGCCGACGCCGGTGTCGGCGCAAGATCTGGCGCTGATGCGGCTCATCGACGAGATCCATCTGCAGTATCCATTCTATGGCAGCCGCCGGATCTGCAACGAGTTGGAGGACCGTGGACAGCGGGTCAACCGCAAACACGTCCAGCGACTGATGCGGCTGATGGGTCTGCAGGCCCTGTACCCGCAGCGGCGCACCAGCCAGCCCGGGATGGGGCACAAAATCTACCCCTATCTGCTCCGCGACCTGCCTATCGAGCGCGCGAACCACGTCTGGGCCACCGATATTACATACATCCCGATGGCGAAAGGGTTCATGTACCTGGTGGCCATCGTCGACGGGTACTCGCGGCGGGTGCTGTCCTGGCGCGTGTCGAAGACCCTGGATACGGCGTTCTGCATCGATGCCCTGGAAGAGGCCCTGCAGCGCTTTGGGCCGCCGCAGATCTTCAACACCGACCAGGGTGCGCGGTTCACCTCCGAGGCCTTCACCGACGTCCTCAAGGGCCACGGTGTCCAAATCAGCATGGACCGCAAAGGTCGGTGGGTGGACAACGTATTCGTCGAGCGGCTCTGGCGCAGCGTCAAGTACGAAAATGTATACTTGCACGCCTACGAGACGC
>CAIKBL010000067.1 GCA_903825645.1 uncultured Pseudomonadota bacterium
AGGCGGCGCGTCATCGACCCGGCGCGGATAAAAGTCATGCCTTAATGATGGCCGGGATGACTTGCCAGGCGCATCTCGCCGCCCGTGCTGTCGACGTGGGGATCTCGGCAATGATCTGGACGCTGTGCGTCAGATAGCGTTTAACGGCCGCGACCACGATCGCCGCCCAGATCAAGCCTTCGATGATTGCCGGCATGGCCGTCGAGAACGCGCGTAGATTGGCGTGCGATTTCCATTCCCTGAACAGCCATGCGATCTGCCCGCGTACCCGATAAACCTGTGACACGGCGGCGGCATCATCGCGGCGCGATGGCAAGTGGGTCCCCGGTGCACAAATTGTCGGGCCTTCGCGTTCCAGCAGGACACCACACGGCAGCAGAACGACGTGCGGCCCAGCGGCCAACGTACCCTCAAGTCATTCGGCCGGTCCTTCGAGAGTTGGCCCTGCACCGCCTTGAGGGGATGTCCCACGACCCGCGAAGCCCGCGCGGCGCTGTTCACTGACGCGATAACCGGATGGATGCCTTTCGGGGCACGCACCCGAAAGTGCCCGCCGTGTGCGGTCACGGCGCAGAGATAATCGCAGTCAAAATAGCCCCGATCCGCGAGCAGCAAATCACCCCGCAGGCGGTCAGCCGGCGGTAGCTCAGCGCGCTCGGTGAAGGTATCTGGCGTCAATACCACCTGCTCGATGCGCTCCCGACCCAGGTCCCAGCTCACCTGCAATGCCACCGCTGCCGGTGACACGGTGGTGGAACGGCCGGGATAGTTCCGCCGAAGGGCGTCCTCGACGGCAAATGCGCTGCCATCCTGAATCAATACCCGACCGAATTCCGTCAGTAGCCCCCGCGTGCCGGCTTCAGTCGATCCACCACCAGTGTCGATAACACGGGCGACGCCAGCGCCTGTATGAACCGCGCAAAACCTGCTTTCGACAGCTGGTTATAAAAAGGCTTATAGACCATCGACGTCGGCGACAAGGCGTTATAACTCCGTTGAAACTCGGCCAGCGTCTCACCCTGGCCACCGGCAAAGCACGAGAGCAGGCTCATCCTCATCTTCATCGGCGTCATCTTGCGCTCAGGCTTCAAAAATCCAGTCGCCCGCCCAAGCGCCGTCACCGTCTGCGCCGAAAATGCCTGTTTGAACCCCTGCAAAAATTTGCTAGCCTCACGGTGTTTCATTCGATCTGACCCCTTCTCGATTTGTTTGCAAGACAGCCGAGAAGATCCGATCGGGTGAAACCCCTTTAGTTCATCTTTCTGCTTATTTTATTTTTAATTTTCAATGGCTTTAAAGATCCTACCCATAAGCACGGGCTAGTCGACGTTTACATGCCGAGTAGCTAACATAAGCCAGCCGAGCCGGTGCGTGATCAGAGTAGCCACAGGGTCATAGGGTCATAGGGTCATAGGGTACAGCGAGGATCTCTCATGCACAGCAAGATTCCAGGATTTCTCCCGCTCGCTTTTGCGAGTCTCTTCAACTCGGTCATGGTCGACGCGGCCGAGATTAATAACGTGGCTGATCCCGAACTCAAGGCCTGCATAGTGCGTAATATGCCTGAGCAGACCATGACCCAGAAACTGACGTTTGTGGTCTATGAGGGAAAGGATGAAATCAGTAGTACCAGTGCAGATCTGTTCTGGAAGCGGGAGGCCGACGGCAATTCTAAAGTAGTGGTCAGAGTCACGGCGCCTCATGATCGCGCCGGAATTGCCGTACTTGCCCTCGAAAAAACGGGCGCACAACCCGAGTTCCATGTTTTTCTACCGGAAACCAAGCGCGAACGCCGGGTGGCCGGTCGTACAATCGACGCCTCGATGTTCGGCACTGATTTCAGCTATGACGACTTTTCGCATTTGCAAGGCATCGCGACCGGTGGCGGTGTGAAGCGCTTGGATAATGAAAAAATCGACGGGGCTGATAATTTGGTCATCGAATTGCAGCCTGGCAGTGAGGGCTCTAAATATAGCCGGATCTTAACCTATGTCGATAAAGCGCGATGCGCGCTGACCAAGATGTCTTTCTTTGCCAAGAATGGGACGCCGCTGAAGGAGTTGACCGTGCCGCGCGAGGAAGTGAAGGCGCTGGGCGATCGTTGGATCCCCTTTACCGTCGTCCTCAATGATCACAAGGGCGGACGGCGTACCGTGCTCAAGGTCAACGACATTAAATACGATCCAGATATCAAAGATATCCTGTTCAGCCCGATGCACTTTGCTGCTGGGCAATAGCCGCGACTGCTGTTATGCGTTAGCAGCCCGACTGGAGTTTAGCCCGGTGTTGCTAAACAGCCCGGACTCTCGAGGAAATGATCCCTCAGGACTCGTATCAGTCGAGGCGCCGCACACCTCACCTGTCCGTGAAGTATGATCAGCAGATATCAGCCAGAAAGCACGTCGAGATGCGCTCGCGCACGGCCGCTAAGGGCACGCCACCTCGCAAATAACCAAACCAGACATTGCCGAGCACGAGCCGCCAGTCAGGATGCCGCGTTATCGCCGCCACCATCGCGCCGCCTTCGCTGGGATCGCCAACGCCGAAACGTGCGACAGCGACTCAAATCAGCACGCTTAACGGGATGAGTCACTGCGGGGGTGAGCATGAGGTTCGGGTGAGGCGTAGGCCGTTCAGATCATCTTCAAAGACGACAGCGCCACCGCGAAACAGGTTTTAGAAGAAGTTATGTCGCGGCGTCGATCAGGACCCGAAGACTGCCTGGTTTCCAATCCAGCAAGCAAGCGCCCAATCGGCACTCAGATTTTTCGCCGTCGCCTCAATCATTCCAGCAAAATTCGGGTGCGCGCCGCAGAAGAAGATTGCGTGACGTCGACGTCACGGCAGACCGGAGTGCTTGTCGCGGCACCGCTTGTGCCGCTCGACAAGCGGCATGCGCGGGGCTACTTTCGATACCATGGCGCTACCACCATCACTGCAAAGCCGGTTTCACGGCGTGATTCTGTCGCGAGAAGACAGGCTGGCGCGACGCAATCCGGGCGGGCTAGGTCCGTTTTGCGCCTAGATCATGAGTGCCACGCCGATGTCCGGATCAACTGAACAGCGTCTCTGGCTTGATGCCATCGATCGAGAACTCCTAACGAGCGGCGCTCTTCGACGTTACATTGCCGAATACGCAATCACGGGTCTAACGTCTAATCCGACGATATTCGAGCAGGCCGTGAGCAAGGGGAGTGCTTACGATGAAACCCTTCGAACGGGTGTGCTGGCCGGCAAGACCGGGGAAGCGTTATTTTTTGACCTTGCGATCGAAGATTTGCGGCAGGCGGCTGATTTGTTCCGCTCGATCCATGAATCTACTGGTCGCATTGATGGTTGGGTCTCGTTGGAAGTGTCCCCTTTTATGGCAGACGATGCCGTATCCACGCTCGAAGCGGCCATGCAGCTGTATGCACGTGCCCATTGTCCTAATCTGATGATCAAAATTCCGGGCACGCTGGCGGGGAATGCGGCTATCGAAGAGGCTGTTTTCGAAGGTGTGCCGGTCAACGTGACGCTACTGTTCTCTTCCGATCAGTATCTCGCCGCGGCCGAAGCGTACATACGCGGCATCGAACGACGCCTCGCGGCGGGGCGCGATCTCAAGGTGGCCTCGGTGGCCTCGTTTTTCGTGAGCCGTTGGGATGCGGTCGTCCATGACCGGGTTGCACCGGCCTATCGCAACCGGCTGGGGATCGCGATCGCGCATCGTGCCTATGCGGCGTATCGAGCCTTGCTGACGTCGGCCCGTTGGCAGAATCTCGCGCGGGCGGGCGCCCAACCGCAACGCTTGCTCTGGGCTAGCACGGGCACCAAAGATCCTGCGGCGCCCCCATTTCTTTACGCCGAGGCGCTGGCGCTTACGTTAACGATCAACACGCTACCTGAAAAAACGCTTTTGGCCTACATCGCCCATGGGCGCCCAGACAGTCAACCAGCGCTCCCCCCGCAGGAGCTGGAAGCTCTGTTGGCAGCTTTTCGCCCCATGGGGTTCGATCAGGCAGTGTTGGCCGAGAAACTGCAGCGCGCAGGAGTTGCCGCTTTCGCGCGCTCTTGGACAGCACTGCTCCAACAGATCTCGACGAGGGTGACTCTGCTGCGCGGAGAAGTGGCCTCGTGAGGAAGGTGCTGCCGAAACGCGCCAGCGGTGACACTATCCTGACCATCAATGGCGGCTCATCCACGATCCGATTCGCGCTGTATCCGCCGTGCACACCCCTGAGGCGAGGTCTGCACGGCAAGCTTGAACGTATCGGGCTCGCCGGCACGATTCTCCAATTCCGTGAAGCGAATGGAGACCGGCTCCACACGGTTTCGGCTCCCGATGACGGAGCTGAATCTGGGGTCAACTTCTTGGTTGATTGGCTGCTGACGCGACCCGAGTGTGATGTCCTTGCTGCGGTTGGACACCGTTTTGTTCATGGCATGACGCGGACCGAACCGGCGCTTGTTACGCCTTCCTTACTCGCCGAGCTGTGGCGCCTCAGTCCCGGCGATCCGGAGCATCTGCCTAGGGAGCTTGCGCTCGTCGAGGCTTTTCAGATGCGATGCCCGGGGTTGCGCCAGATCGTGTGTTTCGATACGGCCTTCCATCAGGATATGCCACGGGTGGCAAGACAGCTCCCGCTACCGCGTCGTTATACAGAGAAAGGCCTGCGACGTTACGGTTTTCATGGCTTGTCGTATGCCTTCTTGATGGAGGCCCTCGCGCGTGCGGGCGATCCTGCGGCCATCGCGGGTCGCGTGATCTTGATGCATCTAGGCAGTGGCGCAAGCCTAGCGGCTGTTCGCGATGGTCGAGCGCTAGATACCAGCATGGGATTCACGCCCGCAGGAGGCCTGCTGATGAGCACTCGGTCGGGAGATCTGGACCCCGGTATCGCCGATTACCTTGCCCGCACCGAGCAGATGACGAACGCTCAGTTCCACCATCTCGTGAATCACGAATCTGGCCTGCTCGGTGTCTCCGAAACCAGTTCAGACATGCAAGATTTGCTTGCCTCAGAGGCTACTGATCCGCGCGCAGCGGAAGCCATCGCGCTGTTTTGCTACCAAGCACGGAAATGGATCGGTGCATTTGTGGCGGTACTTGGTGGGCTGGATGTGCTCGTTTTCGCTGGCGGAATCGGCGAGAACGCCTCACAGATCCGCGCGAAAATTTGCGAAGGATTCGATTTTCTTGGTATTACAATCCTGCCTGCACGTAATGTCGTCCATGCCTCACTTATCTCGCCGGATACGGGGACAGTCAGAGTTCGCGTCATGCACACCGATGAAGAGATCATGATCGCAAAGGCAGTGTCCCGCATAATAAAACCTAGGTCATCCTGAGCAATTTACGACATGTCGCGGCGCACCCTTACGCCTGAGATGCTAAAAAAAATAGACGCCTACTGGCGGGCCGCGAATTATCTTTCTGTGGGTCAGATCTATCTCTGCGACAATCCGTTGCTTAGGCGGCCGCTGGTGATCAAGGACGTCAAACGTCTGCTGCTCGGACACTGGGGCACGACACCGGGTCAAAATTTCATCTATACGCACCTGAACCGAATTATTAAGAAATATGACCTCGACATGATTTACGTGGCGGGTCCGGGGCATGGTGGATCGGCGTTGGTAGGGAGCACTTATCTCGAGGGGACCTACAGCGAGATATACCCTGAAATCAGCCAGGACGAAGCAGGTCTCCAAAAGCTTTTTCGGCAGTTTTCCTTCCCGGGAGGTATTTCGAGTCACGTCTCTCCAGAATGCCCGGGTTCGATTCATGAAGGCGGCGAACTCGGCTATTCGCTCAGTCACGCTTTTGGCGCGGCTTTTGATAATCCAGCCCTCATTGTGGCCTGCGTGGTGGGGGATGGAGAGGCAGAGACCGGCCCGCTCGCGACAGCTTGGCATTCCAACAAGTTTTTGAGCCCGGTGTGTGATGGTGCTGTGCTGCCGATCCTTCATCTCAATGGCTACAAAATTTCGAATCCGACTGTCCTGTCGCGAATTTCGCGGGAGGAGCTGGAGCAGTTCCTCCGCGGGTGTGGCTGGACGCCGGTTTTTGTCGAAGGCGCAGATCCCGAATTGATGCATGAGGCAATGGCGTGTGCGCTGGATTGGGCGGCAGAAGAGATTGGGGCTATCCGACAGCGTGCGCGTCTCGACGGGATGCAGCAGCGCCCACGCTGGCCGATGCTCGTCTTGGCTACTCCGAAGGGCTGGACGGGACCCCGAACTATTGATGGGTTTGCTAATGAGGGGACTTTTCGGGCCCATCAGGTCCCGCTTTCGGATCCGACGATACATCCTGCACACCTTGCACAGCTGGAAGGCTGGCTCCGAAGCTATCGACCGCAAGAACTGTTCGATGCCCAGGGTCGCCTTATTCCCGAATTGGCCGAGCTTGCGCCGAGTGGCGAGCGGCGTATGGGGGCTAATCCGCATGCGAATGGGGGTCGGTTGCTCCGTGATTTGGAGTTACCGGATTTGCGGGACTATGCTGTCGGCGTTGAAACACCTGGATGCACAGGCACCGGTGATACGCGCGTACTAGGGCGATTTCTCCGGGACGTCCTACGGCTCAGCGAGTCGCGTCGAAATTTTCGAATTTTTGGTCCCGACGAGACACTTTCCAACGGGCTTGGTGCAGTCTTTGAAGTCTCCTCGCGGCAGTGGCAGGCAACCACCCAGCCGGATGACGAGTTTCTCGCCCCAACTGGTCGTGTGCTCGATGGCATGCTCAGCGAGCATCAGTGTGAAGGATGGCTTGAAGGCTATTTGTTGACTGGCCGTCATGGTCTTTTCAACTGCTATGAGGCCTTCATCCATATCGTCGATTCGATGTTTAACCAGCATGCAAAATGGTTGAAGGTCTCTTCGCGTCTGCCATGGCGACCTAAAATCGCGTCCTTGAATTATCTACTTGCGTCGCATGTCTGGCGCCAGGATCACAATGGATTCACCCATCAAGATCCCGGCTTCATCGACCATGTGGTGAATAAAAAGGCCGAGATAGTGCGGGTGTACTTTCCGCCTGATGCCAATTGTCTGCTGTCGGTGATGGACCACTGTCTACGGAGCCGGCATTACGTCAACGTTGTGATCGCGGGGAAACACCCCGCACCCCAATGGCTGACCATTGAGGCGGCGATCAGTCATTGTGCCCAGGGTATTGGGATCTGGCGGTGGGCCAGCAATGATGATGATGGTGATCCCGACGTTGTGATGGTCTGCTGTGGTGATGTTCCGACGCTTGAGACACTTGCCGCGGTGGCGCTCCTGCGCGACGGGTTACCTGAGCTCAAGATACGCCTGGTCAATGTGGTCGACCTGATGAAGCTCGAGTCGCCCGGAGAACATCCCCACGGGTTATGCGATGCCGATTTCGATGCGTTGTTCACGCCGGATAAACCGGTGATTTTTGCTTTTCATGGCTACCCTTGGTTGATCCATCGACTGACCTATCGGCGCAAGGGGCACGACAACATCCACGTGCGTGGATATAAGGAAGAGGGCACGATCACGACGCCCTTTGACATGACGGTCTTGAATGAGCTTGATCGGTTCCATCTCGTCATCGATACCCTTGATCGATTGCCCGAAATCGGCGCAAAAGGTGCTGTGTTGAGGCAACAAATGAGAGAGCGTCTGTTTAGACACAAGCGATACATCGAACAGTTTGGCCAGGACCTACCGGAAATCCGGCATTGGACCTGGAGTCTCTGATCGACTCTAGGACAGACCGCTCGAAACAAGAGCGTCGTGATTGCGCGTAATCGGTCAGCGCAGTTTCTGGATGGTATTGGTGATCCGCGAAGCCAGTACACGCCCAAGATTGGCGTACACTACGGCCGCAATGGCCGGATAACGTCGACGGACGCGTTCGAGCTCCTTTTCGCCAAAACGCAGCAATCGAACATCCTCGGTCACATCGACGTCGGCACTACGACCGGGTGCGAAGAGCGCAACCTCACCGACCACGTCGCCTCGATGCATTTGCCCGAAGTCCACCCTCTGCCCGTCCCGCGCTAGTCCGGCGGAGAGCGTTCCCTCAATTACGACGTACATATCTTCGCCCTTTTCGCCTTCGGAGAACAGACGCGAGCCGGTGGGTAGCGCTACGGCGCTCGACATCAGCGCGAAGGTTCTTGCTTGACGTTTACTCAGGCCACGAAACAGCGGGATAGACAGGTGGGGGTTATCTCCGAGATCGAGCGTCAGCAGATCCCACAGGGTCACTATTCTGATCCCCGAGCAGATGGCGGGCGAGAGCATGAGCTCCAGCAGCCAGCCAATCGCCATCGTGAAGGCTGAAAGTACACCGAACTCCACTTGCGTGCGTAGTTGTGAGGCGCACAACGCGAAGAAACCGAGGCATAGCCCGACGGTCGTGAAGGTCACCGGACGGAATACCGAACGCAGCGTGCTTGCGGCAGCGAGTTTCTCATTGCCGAGCCGCCTGGCTTCTAACGCGAAGCGGGTGAAGTAGTGCACGGTGTCATCCACAGCGATGCCTAGGGTAATGACGCCGATGAGGCTGGTTGACAGATCTAGAGGCGTCCCCGTCAGGCCGAGCGCACCGTAATAAAGCGCCACCGGGACCAAGTTGGGGATCAGCGCATAAAGGCCAATCTTGAACGACGTCAGCATCAAGGATAACGTGAGGTAAATGGTGATAAATGCGGTCAGATCGCTCCAGAGCATATTCTCTGTGATGGCATCCATCGTGTGACTCAGCACTACCAGATCGCCGGTGGCATGCGCGGTCAGGCGTCGGGGAAGTTGGTCTATTCGCGTCTGCAGACGCACCATGAAATTTCCGATCGCTTGGGACTCGCTGATTTTTGCGCGCACCATGATATTGGCCGTTCGTAGATGGCCATCGACCAAGCCGGTGGTCAATGTATCACCGCCAAGGAAGAGTAATTCCTTGACGAGGCTTTGCTCCGGCGGGACGCTGAAAGCGTCCTCGGCGTTATCTCGGAATGCGCGATTCAGCAGTTTGACGCCGTCGGTGAGCGATGCGGTGCTGCCGATTTCCGGTTGTGCTTCCAACCAATCCTGAAGCTTGCGTAACTCACGCAGATTTTCGGGCTTTGAAAACGTGTCGTTTTCATCGCCTTCCACCACCAAGAAAAATGAATTGAGGCCGCCTAGTCGATCGTTCAGTTTTTCGAAGGTGGTTCGGATAGGCGAATCGGCGACAAAACTACCGACCAGACTGCTGGAGACATCAATCCGATAGATGCCGATCCCGGCGAAGATGAGAATGACAAAGACGCCTGCAAAAATGCCCTTGCGGTTGCGGATGTCGAACTCGGCAACGCGCTCAACCCATTTTTCAAGCCGGCCTTCCTCAGCCCGGGGATGTAATGATTTCGGCGAGCCGATTACCATCAGGACGGCCGGAATAAAGACCAGCGAGGTCAGTGTGGCCGCGCAGATCCCGATAACGGACCAGAAACCAAACTCCTGGATTGCCCGCACGTTGCTGCTGCACAAGGATAGAAATCCGAGCACGGTGGTCACGCCATTTACGAGCATGGCGAGCCCCATCTCTTCCAAAACGGTGATGATAGCTTCGGTGTTGCCGGCTCGGTCCAAGCGCTTTTTGTGATGCAGAACCTCGTAATATTCCGACATCATGTGGATGGAGGCCGCGAAGCCGAGCGTAATCAGGAGCGGCGGGATGATGTTGGAGACGAGATTGAGTGGCGTGCCCGTCCAGCCCATTGCGCCCAGAGTCCAGATTAGGGACATGGCGATAGCGCTGATCGGAAGCAGCACACCGCGGATTGAACGGAACGCGATGTAGCACAGCCCGGCCGAGATGAAAGCCACCAGCGGGAGAATGAGCGTTAGTTCCGAGACGATGGTGCGACTAAGCTCAGCTTTGATGTGGGGACTGCCGGTAACGAGGACGCTGCCGCCGACTTCCTTGCGCACCATGTTCGCCAGTCTGCCGCTGACGTCGCGTTTGACGAAATCACGATCATCCATATGTTCGAAGAAGACCGCGATAGCGGTGGCGCGTCCATCCTTTGAGACTAGTGCGTTCCCGTACAACGGGTGATTTGCGACGGACGCGCGTAATGCAGTGAGTTGCGCGGGCGTCTGCGGGATCTCTTTGTAAAATGTACCGACTTCGATTTCTCCATCGTGGCCGACGACATTGACCGCGTTGGAAAGGGATACGACCTTGAGGACATCTGAATCGCCTTCCAATCGACGGGTTACGCGCTGGATTTTCTCCAGCATCGCAGGCTGAAAGACGTCTTCACCGTCAAGGACGAGCAACATGAATTCATCGCTGCCGAAGAGCTTGCGTGCATGATCGTAGAAGCGTCGCTCGTCATCATCATCCGGCAGCAGACGGTCTAGCGCAGGGTCAATCGAGATTCGAAGTTCGCCGGTCCGCAGATTGACGACGCCGTGCAAGGCAACCAGCGTCAGGGCCAGCAGCACTCCCAGATAAAGGTAGGGCAGTTTCGTTATCTGCCGGGCAAACCATTTCATTGGGCATCATCCTTGTGCGTGTCATCATCGACGGGGAAAATCGTGCGCCGAAGCACACGGGGGAGCGTGTCTGCATTCTGAAGTTGAATTGCACAGCCCGCAAGGCTCTGCTGGGCGCGGGTGGTTTACACCATGTCCGGATATTGATTGGGGATCCGAAGGTCTACGGGGTTCACGATACCCGGTAGATGTAGGGTGTCGATGCTTATTTCGATGGCGGTCTCGTCCATCCGCGTGTCGCCGAAATTATAGATGGGGACCATCGGTCCCTGACAACATGTTTCATCGTAGATGGCGGCCGCTGCCTGCGCAGTTTCTCGGCGCTTTTCGTAATCCGCAAATGCCCGTGCGCCATAACGCTTCTGCAACATGGCATGGACGAGGCGGGGAGAAATGATGGTGCCTGTGGCGTTGTTGCCTCCGAAGCCTTTCGAGTTGAGAAAGGCAATTTCGGCACGACCCCGAAGGTCGAGATCCTGCAGTGCAATATGCAGGCGCTCTTGATGAACATCTGCCGCCACTGCGGGGGTGGTCTTGATGCCGGGTAGCAATTCGTGCTCAAAGATTCCGAGTGTACTGACCAACTGATCAGCACTCGCGGGGGCGAGGGAATGGCCCAGAAAGGCTTTCACCGCCGTAACTGGCCAATTCTCGATACCGAAGGCCCGCGCTACTTGATCGAAAATTCGGGATTCGGTTACACGGTTCTGGGGTGTGCTGGAGCCGTGCGCCTGAACAAAACTCTGCATCGCGACCGCGTGCTCTCCGAACATGCCCCGCATGGCTGCCACGGCCTTGGCCAGCGTGATGTAGTTGCCGGGACCTGGGGAGGAAATTGATTTCTTGAAGCCGTCGGCATTGACGAATACTTCCGGTGCGGCTCCGTAGATAGTTGTGCCGAGATCCATTGCCAGCTCATCGTCGCACAGCACGAAGTACTGGGCCGATTCGCCCAAGACAAAACCGCAGTTCTCGCCGAACGGACGGCTGGCACGGCGGTAGTCTGGCGTGCTGACGCCATCCAGCTTGCAGAGCTGCTCATCGGTCGCCAGCGCGCTCATCGCGTGATAACCCTCGATGATTTCTGGCAACAGCGGTGCCTCAGCATTTCCGACCACGACCAGTCGGCGACGCCCTGATTGAATGTCCTCGACCGCCAGCCGGAGATTGTAGAGAAAACTCGCGCACGCACCCGCGATTGCCCCTGTGCAGCCTACATTCCCGAGGACATAGGCGTTCACGAAATCGGCCGGCATGGTATTCAGACCGAGCGGCAACTGTTTTGAGCTGACACGGCCACCGCGAAGCCGGGCCTGCAACATGCCGCCGGTACCGTGTTGGTCAAGCTGGGCCATCGCGCTAGAGGCGTAGACCGAAATCTCATCAGGACGCAGTTTGAGTAAGATGGTTTCCCAGTCTATGCCAATGGACTTGACGGCGTCGGATGCAGCGACGATGGTCATGGCCAGTCCTCGCGGATGAAAGCGGGAAGGGTATAGCTGGGCAGGATCGAAGCCGGTCGGCAGTTGGCCGGCAGACTGCACCGCTATTTTGCGGTGCGACTGGATCCGAAAATCGGTGGGTCGGGTGATTTCAATGTGGGTGAGGCCGCCACCCTCGCTGGCAATTCGCCAGCCTTCCGGCAGCGGATTCGGTAATTCGTCATTGGGCGTCGCAAACCGAAGCGGCGCTGTCCCCTCGGGGCCGATGACGAAATTCAGCTGGACCGGCATTTGGTCGGCGTCAAAATATTGTGGCTCGAGTCGGCGGATCAGCGTGTGCGCGCGGATCTGTGCTTCAAACCGCGCGGCAATGTCGGTCACCGCGATCGGCGACCCGTCGCGGGTGACATAGCCGCCATCCTTGAAATGGACTAACCCCATCATGGCGGCGAGTGCATGCAGCGTTCTCGTGCGCGCGCTGGCTGGCAGGCTGTCCAACACGGTACGGCGATAGGCGTGATGGAACGAAGATCGACCGGCAGCGCCGATCCCGCCAAACCCGATAATCACTGGCAAACGTGTCATTGGCTCTCCCAAAACGTCGGATAGGTTCCGGTCAACTGGACCCGGAACGCATCTTAGACGGGCAGATACTTTTGAATCAGGTCAATTACGCCAATTATTTGGCTATTTGCGCCAAACCACAGTAGGGTGGCCGCAGAGGTATCTCATCATGCGTCTCGCTATCGTGTTGGCCGATCAAATGCTTGCCGCGAGTGCTCTGCTACCCATCGAAATGTGGCAGGCTGCCGCCAGTACGCGAGCAGGTCGACGGAGCGAACGGGGCGCTCAGGCGACGTTGCAAGTCGATCTTTTGCCCGCACACCCCGCAGCGACCATCGCTACTCAGGCGGGGATCCCACTCATTCCGACCGCGAGTCTTGAGGCCGCGGTGCGTTACGAAGTCGTATATCTCCCGGCCCTATGGCGTAACCCCAGACCGATCCTGCGTCGTTCGTCGGCGCTGCAGCCGTGGCTGCGCCGACAGTTCGAAGGCGGTGCCCTCATTGCCGCCGTCGGTACTGGCTGCTGCTTTCTCGCAGAGGCGGGGTTGCTGGATGGTAAGTCAGCGACGACGCACTGGCATTACTTCAGCCAGTTCGCGCGTGATTACCCGCAAGTTCAACTCAAGCGTCAGTACTTCATCACCCAGGCCGGCCCACTATTTTGCGCTGCAAGCGTAAACGCCATGGCAGATGTGACGGTGCATCTCATTGAACGCTTCTATGGTCGGACAGTGGCCAGTCACGTGGAGCGAAATTTTTCCCATGAAATCCGGCGGTCGTTTGAAAAATACCGATTCCTCGAGGGAGATGACCTACAGCATACGGACGAGTTGATTGTCGAAATTCAGCTCGAGATGCGACGACGGTTACAGACGGCACTGCGGATGCATGAACTTGCCCGGGAATTTGGCTTGAGCCCGCGCAGCTTTGAGCGGCGTTTCCGGGAGGCGACAGGCAGTTCGCCGCTCATCTATCTGCAGCAGCAGCGCATAAAAATCGCCCGCGAATTGCTTGCGGCTACCAACCTCAGTGTCACCGAAATAGCTTATCGGGTGGGGTATGTCGATCAGGGACACTTCGCGCGCCTGTTCACCAGAACCCTTGCCGTCAGTCCACGCGAGTACCGACGCACCGTGCGGGCCAAGATCTTCGCCGTGACCCCGACATGAGGCGGGTTGATCGCATACCATAGCGGCCTGTTAATAGAGGAGGTCGACGCGCCATGAGTGGTCCGCGTTTTTTGGGGTTTGACACCCTTGCCCTGCACGCCGGTCAACGACCGGATCCCACCACCGGTAGTCGCGCGACGCCGATTTACCAGACCACCTCGTTTGTTTTCAAGGACACAGTACAGGCCGCAGGCCTATTCACCGCCGGGCGCGCCGGCTACGTCTATTCCCGGATCGCCAACCCCACCGTCGCCGTGCTCGAGGAGCGAATAGCCGCACTAGAGGGGGGCGTTGGGGCTGTCGCCACGGCGAGTGGTATGGCGGCTATTCACCTCGCCCTCATGACGCTTCTAGAGGCGGGGGCGCACGTGGTCGCCTCGAGGGCTCTCTACGGCGGCACGCACAATCTGTTCACCTACACGCTCCCGCGCTTTGGGATTACGACGACTTTTGTTGATCCGCGTAAGCCGGAAGAATTCGCGGCAGCCATCCGTCCGGAGACACGGCTGGTGTATGCCGAGACAGTGGGAAACCCGCGTTGTGAAGTGCTGGATATTCCTGCCGTAGCGGCTATCGCGCACGCGGCCGGATTGCCGTTGGTGATTGATGCGACCCTCACCACGCCGGTGTTGCTGCGGCCGTTCGAGCATGGGGCTGATATTGTCGTGCACTCCTTGACCAAATTCATTGGTGGGCACGGGATGGCGATCGGGGGATGTGTAGTCGATGCGGGACGGTTTGACTGGGAAGCTTCGGGGCGTTTCCCGCGCTTGACGGAAACAGATCCCGGACTACATGGCATCGACTTTACGGAAGATTTCGGGCCGTCGGCCTATATCATGCGTGCGCGTTTGGAAGGGCTCCGTGATTTCGGTGCAGTCCTTAGTCCGACTATGGCCTCTCATTTCCTGCAGGGACTTGAGACCTTGCCGCTGCGGATGCCGCGACACGTCGCCAACGCACAAGCGGTAGCTGAGTTTTTGGCGGCGCAGGATGGCGTCGAACGCGTGACTTGGCCGGGGTTACCAGGGCACGAAGACCACCTACTCGCTCAGCGGCTATTACCGCAGGGGGCGGGTGCAGTGTTCAGCTTTGAACTCATCGGTGGGCGTACTGCCGGGCGCAAGTTCATCGAGGCCTTACAGGTGTTTTCGCATCTTGCCAACGTGGGGGATGCTAAGTCCCTGGTCATCCACCCCCCCAGTACGACACATGCACGACTGGACGCCGAAGCGCTGGCCAGGGCTGGGATCCCGGAGGGTTTGGTGCGGTTGTCTATTGGACTCGAAGATCCGCGTGATTTGATCGAGGATCTCAGTCGCGCGCTGTCTCGCGCTAAGCAGTGAGGTCACGGCGATGGAAATTAAACTGAACAAAGAAACGGTGTTCTACGCGCAGGGCGGCGTTGTCTTTGATGTGGCAAAGCCCACGGTGGTGTTTATTCACGGGGCAGGTATGGATCACGTGGTCTGGACACTTCCCGCCCGCGCCTTTGCGCGTACGGGGTATAACGTCTTCGCCTTTGACCTGCCCGGCCATGGCCGCTCCTCAGGCGCGCCCCTGACGTCGATTGAGGCTATGGCGGCATGGCTGGTTGCCTGCCTTGATGCGCTCGGTGTCGAGCAGGCGACTCTTGCTGGCCACAGCATGGGATCTCTCGTGGCGCTTCAAACAGCGGCGAAGTATCCGGCTCGAGCACGTAATCTGGCGTTGCTTGGCTTTAGTTATCCTATGGCGGTAGGGAAACCGCTGCTCGAAGCCGCCCATCAGAATTCGCCGGTGGCGATCGACATGCTCATGATTTGGGGCCACGATCATCTTGCGCAGATAGGCGGCAACGCAATGCCAGGAATGGGAATCATTACGCCCATTCAACGTTTGGTCGAACGGGCAGCGCCGGGTGTGTTGTACGCCGACCTGAACGCCTGTCATACCTATCGCGAGGGTGAGGCCAGCGCAGGCACCTTAGCGTGTCCGGTGACACTCATCCTGGGTGATCGCGATCGCATGACGCCGCTCAAAACGGCGCGTGCGTTCATGTCTCGTTTTGCACGCGCAGAGCTCGTTCTGCTCGAAGCGTGCGGGCACGGCATGCTGGAAGAGCGGCCGGAAGAGACGTATCGCGCGTTGGAAAAGGCGCTGCGAGCGTGAGCGCCGCTAACTAGCACACCACAAGCCAGTCACGGCTGCGCTGTGGGACAAGCGGCGCGCTTGGGCTGCGCAGATGACGGCTGTGCGGGATTGTTGGGGTCTGTCCGAGTAATGTCGTCTCGTTTAATTTTTCTTCTCGGAGACTATGATGCGTAGGCTATATCCTCCCCTCGAGCCGTTCGACGTTGGTGTTCTTGCGGTTGAATCACCGCACCAAATTTATTACGAGCAGAGCGGTAATCCCGTCGGCAAACCGGTGGTGTTCTTGCATGGTGGGCCGGGGGGCGGCACGAACCCGCGCATGCGGCAGTTTTTTGATCCGGCGTGTTACCGGATTATTCTCTTTGACCAGCGCGGCTGTGGTCGTTCCACGCCGCACGCTTGTCTTGAGAACAATACGACCTGGGCGCTGGTCGCTGATATGGAGCGACTGCGTCTGCATCTGGGGATTACGCGCTGGCAGCTATTCGGGGGTTCGTGGGGCTCCACACTCGCGCTTGCCTATGCGCAGACGCATCCCGATCGCGTGACCGAGCTCGTGCTGCGCGGTATTTTTACCCTGAGACGATGGGAGCTCGAGTGGTTTTATCAGGCAGGTACGAGCGCGCTTTTCCCCGATGCGTGGGCCGCCTACGAAGCAGTGATTCCGCCGGCTGAGCGGGATGACATGATCGCGGCCTACCATCGCCGACTGGTAAGTCCGGTACGCACGGTGCAGCTGGCGGCGGCACGCGCTTGGAGTATATGGGAGGCCACGACCAGTCACCTGTTGCAGGACGAAGCGCAAATCGCTGCTTTTGCGGTGGACGATTTTGCACTCGCCTTTGCTCGAATCGAAACGCATTATTTCGTCAATCGCGGTTTTTTCCGTTCCGATACCCAACTCCTGGATGACGTCTCCCGCATTCGGCATTTACCCGGCGCGATCGTGCAGGGTCGTTACGACGTTGTCTGTCCGATGGCCACGGCGTGGGCGCTTCATCAGCGCTGGCCGGAAGCGCGCTTCGTCGTTGTGCCTGATGCGGGGCACGCGGCTTTCGAGCCAGGCATTGCGACGGCGTTGCTGGATGCCACTGACGGCTTCAGATAAATCCGACAATTTTTGAATCGGGCGTCTCTTGCGACTAGCGTCGAGCGGCCATCCAGTTTAAAAAAAAATATTAAAATCAAATTGTTATATGGAAAATTATTTCTCAAATCTTCCTTGCGATGAAGCTTCCCATGGACTAGCTTTAGGACTGATAGTTGTCAATCCTTTTTACGCAAAGGGGGTCGCATGTTCGAATTTGATCGGGAGACCGTTGACGCGCTCGTCCTCGACAGTGCAGAGTTCCGCCGGCTATACGACAAGTACGGCGCGCTCAAGACGAGAGTCGAAAACGCGAATGCCAAACAAGTCGTAATGGACCGGCAGGAGCTGGAGCATCTAAAAAAAGAGAAGCTGCAGCTCAAAGACCGCATGGCGGGGATAATCAAAGGTTATCGGTCGGTGCATGCCTAGCCCCTGAAAAAACAACAACGAGATTAAATGCAACGCCCGCGCTGGTTGGGGCCCCTTCCCCAACCAGCGCTTTTTTTGCCCGGACGTTGACCCTTGGCGCACGTTCGAATCGGTCGAGTTTGCGGCTGACAAGGGTTCCGCTGAGAATGTGGCCCCTATCCCGTATGCGGACGCGACAGCGACATGACTTTTCATCATCTTGAAGTTTCCCTCAACGGCGGCATCCTCGAAGTCTTGATCAATCGACCGAGCAAGCGCAACGCGCTGAGCCAGGCGGTGCTCGGGGAGTTGGGGGATTGTTTCCGGCTGCATGCTGCCGATCAGACGCTCGTCGCGGCCACCCTGACGGGTGCCGGCGACAAATGCTTTGCTGCCGGCGGCGATTTGCAGGAATTCGATGGGCTGCGCGAACGCAGCGCCACGGTCGCCATGGGACTCCACTCGACCGGGGCGCTCGACGCGATTCGGAATTTTCCGGTGCCCGTCCTCGGTTTTCTGAATGGCGATGCCATCGGTGGTGGTGCTGAACTTGCCGTGGCCTGCGACATGCGGGTGTTCGCCACACACAGCCGAATTGCCTTCGTTCAGGGCACCCTGTGCATCTCGCCAGCCTGGGGCGGTGGCGCTGATTTGATTCGGCTGGTGGGTGGTTCGCGCGCTCTGCGGCTCCTCTCTAGGGCCGAATTCATTTCGGCCGAGAGCGCGCTCGAATTTGGGCTGGCCGATGCGGTGGCGCCGAAGGGGCAGCCCTTTGAGACGTTCACTGCAGAGTTCATGGCGCCAATCAGAGCGCGTGAGCCGCACATCATGCGAGCGTTCAAGTCGATCGTTGTCGCGACTCGCCAGGGCCCTCACGCGCAGCACGTGCGGGACATTGAGTCGGATCTGCTGGTCTCGACCTGGCTCGATCCGGCACATTGGTCGGCGCATGACAACGTGTTGGCGAGAATTTCTGGCCGCAAGCCGTGACAATCTTCGGCGATCACCGTCGTTGATTTTCTTTTTTCAGAAATTTCTTAAGGGATGAGGTCGCCGTGAAGCTGCAACAATTACGTTACATTTGGGAGGTTGCCCGTAATAACCTAAATGTTTCGGCGACCGCTGAGCGCTTACATACCTCGCAGCCCGGGGTGAGCAAACAGATCAAGCTTATCGAGGACGAGCTCGGCGTGCAGATTTTTCTCCGAGCCGGGAAACAGTTCACTGAGATCACGCCAGCGGGTCAGCAGATCGTGGGTCTGGCCGGCAAAATCATGTCGGAAGTTGACAACATTAAGCGCATCTCGCTTGAGCATAATGATCAGCGGCGGGGCAGTGTATCGATTGCCACGACGCATACACAGGCACGTTATGTCTTACCGCCAGTCATCGAAAAATTTATTAAGCTGTATCCGGAAGTCGCGCTTCACATGCATCAAGGCTCCCCGGTCCAGATTGCGGAGCTGGCGGAGTCCCACGGCGTTGATTTTGCGATCGCAACGGAGGCGATGGAGCTGTTCGGTGGGCTCATTATGTTGCCGTGTTATCGCTGGAATCGCAGCATCGTGGTCCCGCCGGGACATCCCTTGACACGGCTCGATAAGGTGACATTGGCGGCGGTAGCCGAATATCCGCTGGTGACCTATGTCTTCGGTTTCACCGGTCGCTCCCAGCTAGATGAGGCGTTTCACCGAGAAGGCTTGGCGCCGCGAGTGGTCTTTACGGCCACCGATGCGGATGTCATCAAAACGTACGTGCGTCTCGGCCTTGGTGTCGGCATCGTGGCGTCGCTCGCCTTTGACGCCATGCAGGACAAAGGATTGGTGGCGCTCGACGCGCGCCATTTATTCAGCGATAGCGTCACGCGCATTGGCTTTAGCCGAGGAACCTTTCTGCGACGCTACATGTATGATCTGATCCGCCTCTTCGCGGCCCATTTAACCCGTGATGTCGTAGATCGTGCGGCCGCCGCGCCAAACCGAGAGGCAGTCGACGCGATGTTCGAAGGGTTCGAATTGCCGCAGCTATAAGCGTAATCGGGCGAGCGGTATGCCGTTGGCGCATTACTCCGCTTGGAAGACTTCTCTGATCAGC
Source organism: uncultured Pseudomonadota bacterium (assembly GCA_903825645.1). Classification (GTDB taxonomy): domain Bacteria; phylum Pseudomonadota; class Gammaproteobacteria; genus CAIKBL01. Next base: position 19,403 of record CAIKBL010000067.1, read on the forward strand.
TGCAGATAGATGGAATAGACTTTGGTCTCCTCGCCGTTTCGGACGAGGAAGAATGGCGCGACCTTGACGTCGAATTCGCGCGCTAGCTGCATCCCAAGCCCTTCCGGCTCCCGCTCATCAGCCACGCACACGTTATCGATTCGGGACCAGTAACCGCTCTCTTTCAAGCGAGACTCGATATCTAGACATTTGTGGCAGGTTTCGCCGTTGGCAAGGATTTTTTTTACAAAGGTGACGTGCATGGGACACCGCGATCATGGCTGGGTAGGTAGTTGCCCATTTAAGCATTTCCGCCGCTGTCCCGGAAATTCAGTTTTGATTGGCTAATAGAACGGCGGGTTATGCCTTCGGATGGCGAAAAAATGCGGACAGGGCGGTCTCCGTACGTCCGGCACGAAAGGCGCACGCATAGCTGCGCGGGATTGTCGGGGCGAGCGGCGCGAGGTTAGCGTCCCGGTCCGGGGTCTCTGGCCGGCCAGCATGTGTTTGCTCAGGGCCGCGGACAGAGGCCGACGCCGACGCATCCACAGCCTCTCGACTGACCTATTCAGAGCAGGCGCATAACAGTCGAGCAGTGGCCACTACAGGGACCGACCGATCGTAGTCAGCGGAATCGGCTCGCCGCGGAAGTTCCCAATCAATGCCCCAGCGGGAACACCGAGGGATCCCCGTATGGTTCTTCTCCTGCAGGGTCTAGACATGGTCGACATCCGTCCCCGTGACTTAGAATGCAGATCAGGCCCATCGTGCGCGAGAGAGAGCAGTATGTCGTCCACCTTAGTTGGGATTTCCGAGGCCCGCGAACGGATTGCGGCCGGGCAGGCGATTGTGGTGGATTGTCGGTTTGACCTCGCCGCACCCGATGCGGGCGTCGAGGCTTGGCGGGTCGGACATTTGCCCGGCGCCCGTTATGCGCATCTCGCGCATGACCTATCGGGTCCTCCCGTGACGGATAAGGGCCGACACCCGTTGCCGACAGCTGAGCAGCTGTGCGCGGTGTTTAGTGCACTGGGGATCGACACCGGTAAATTTGTCATCGCCTACGATGCCGCTGGTGGCGGGCTGGCGGCGGCCCGGCTCTGGTGGCTGCTGCGCTATATGGGGCATTATCAGGTTGCTGTCCTCGACGGCGGATGGCAGGCTTGGTGTCGGCACGGAGAAGCGGTTTCCACTGCAATGTCGGATCACCCCTGCGCCGTTTTTCAGGGCGCACCTCGCGCAGATCGGCGCGTGCTGCTGGAGACGCTCGCGCCTAGTCTGCAGCTGTTGGATGCTCGTGATCCGGTTCGTTACCGGGGGGAGAGCGAGCCCATCGACCCTCGCGCCGGCCATATCCCTGGCGCCCGAAATCATTTTTGGCAAAAAAATCTGACTCCGAATGGTTTGTTTCAAACGGTCCCCGCACTGAGGCAAGCACTGGTGGATAGTTTGGGTACACTGCCGGACGGGGAAACCATCCATTACTGCGGATCCGGTGTTTCTGCCTGTCATAACGTGCTCGCTCAGGTCCACGCCGGCCTCCCGGAGCCGCGAGTCTATTGCGGCTCGTGGAGTGAGTGGTGCCTTGATCCGGCACGACCCGCGACGTTGGGGAACAGCTGACCACTCCTTCCGGCATTCCATCCTGCGGCCGATATCTCGGTCGACTGACCACGTGTCGGCGATAAATCCAAGTCCAAAATTGCGAACAGAGATGCACCAATGAATTCCCTCACGTCCACGCTAAAGTTACTTTTGCTGGTTTTTTTTGCAACTTCAGTTCAAGCCACGCCTCAGGAGATTATGCTGGTCATGGACAACTCAGGCAGCATGCGCCATGCAGATCCGCGCTTCCTGGCGCGTAAAGGGGTGGGAGATTTACTGGGTCTTCTTCCGGATGATTTTAGGGTGGGGGCGGTCATTTTTGATACAACGGCCCGCCTCGCGCAGCCGCTGACACTTGTCACCCCGGAAGGGCGTACGCGCGTGATGCAAAGCCTAGGTTCGATGAATTACAGGGGCGCATTCACTGACAGTCCCGCGGGCATCGATCGCGCCATTGATGAGCTGAGCCGTAATGCACGTCCTGGGGCGCTCAAGACTATCGTCTTTGTCTCCGATGGGATTGTCGATACCGGAACCGCTCGACGTGATGCCGAGCGGGCAAAGTGGCTACGGGAGGAGCTGGCGCCTAAAGCCGCAGCCAGTGGTATCCGCATCATGCCGCTTGTCTACGCAACGAAGCCCGACCTGCGCATGATGAATAGCCTTGCGGCGACGACGCACGGTGAGGCTATTCATGCGCAGCGGCCAGCCGACTTAAGTTCCCGATTTAAAAGAATGGCGGGGCGGTTGCGGTCGCTGCTCGCCTCGGACGTCGTTCCCCTGGGGACTGTAGCGCAGACACCCGTAGTCCCAAATCTGGTTGCACCGGCCGTGAAGGCGGTGCCTGAAGCGATCGTGGTACCTGCGCAGACGACACCTGCAGTCCCTGTTTCGGGGGTGGCGCCCGAAGCCGTCCCGGTAGCGCCGGCCGTGAAGGTGGTGCCTGAAGCGATCGTGGTACCTGCGCAGACGACACCTACAGTCCCTGTTTCGGGGGTGGCGCCCGAAGCCGCCCCGGTAGCACCGGCCGTGAAGGCGGTGCCTGACGCG
>CAIKBL010000068.1 GCA_903825645.1 uncultured Pseudomonadota bacterium
GGCACTGCACGTAACGGGTTCTCAACCACATCCGGATTCGGCTTGCCCCTGCCCGTGGTCTACGCACACCGGGACGGCCGACCATCGCGCGCCGTGCCATTTCGTCTCTCCGTCCCCATGGCGCGTCCGCCGAGGGCCACCGCGCAAGGCGAATCAGACCCGCAATGACGGCCTGATTCGAGCAGCTGGGCGCGTCGCGGCTGCCTAGGATGCCGGCACCCCGCACCGACCCTCAGGGCCGGGTGGACCAACACCCCAAAAGGATCGCCGTTGACTGCATCGATCACACACACCCGTCTGCTGCCGTTCACGCTGCTGCTGCTGTGTGCGATGCGTCCCGTGCAGGCCTGCTGGGCGCACGCGGCGCATCGTTACGGCGTGAGTGCCGAGCTCCTGTATGCCATCGCCCGCACCGAGTCTGATCTGAATCCCTGGGCCGTCAATCGCAACCGGAACGGCTCGCGCGATCTCGGGCTCATGCAAATCAACTCCGGCTGGCTGCCGCTGCTCGCACATCACGGCATCGGCGAGCGCGAGCTCATGGTCCCGTGCACGAATATTGCGGTCGGCGCCTGGATTCTAGCCGGCAACATCCAGCGTCTCGGCGATACCTGGGCGGCCGTAGGTGCCTATCACACCCCCAGTCCACGACGGCGACGCGCCTATATCGCGCGCGTCTCCGGTTTTGTGCGCCAGCCGCCCCGTGCACGGGCTGGCGATCTGCGACACACCCCCTGAATTCATCCCCCTGCCAAAGGAAACACGATGCCCTTGATGCGATACCGTAACCTCCTCTCCCTCGCCGTCGTGCTCCTGCTGGGCACCGGCGCGGCGTATGCCGGCACCACCGGTGCCGAGTTCCAAACCATGTATACGACCCTGCTCAACTGGGTGACCGGCTATCTCGGCAAAGCCATTGCCATTGCCGCGTTTATCCTCGGGGCGGGCATTGGGGTCGCCCGCTCCTCCCCCATTCCGGCCCTTGCCGGGGTGGTGTTCGCGTTGTTCATGGTCTACGTGCCGACGATCATCGACTCGATCATGACGGCGACGATTTGATGAGCCAAGCCGCGCTCGATATCCCGCGTCGCCTGAATGATTCGCCGCGCTTTTTTTGGTGGGAGATGGATGTCGCGCTCATTTTCATGAGTGGTTTACTCGCTGGCTTGCTGAGTGGCTTCCTGCTCAGCGGTGGCCTGCTCGGGGCAGCGCTTGCCACCGGCTTCGGCAAAGCCAAGTCCGGCCAGCACCCGGCGTTCGTGCACCATCTGCTGTACTGGCATCTGCCGCCGTTCGTCTCAGGCTTGCAGCGCACACCACCGTCGTATCTGCGGATGTTGCAAGGATGAGGCTCGATTGGCTGCGCGCAGATGTGGCGAGCACCCGGCGCGCGGCGCAGCTGATGCTGGCGCTGCTGCTCCTTTCCCTGATGCTCAACCTGGTACTCGCGCTGCAGACTTTTCGGCTGGTGGGACGAGAGCGCATCGTCGTCGTGCCGCCCACGCTCCATCAAAGCTTCTGGGTGGAGGGTGAGCGCGCCAGCCGCGAGTACCTCGCCCAGATGGGGTACTTCCTGATGCAGTTAACCCTCGATGTGACCCCGCAAAGTGTCGATCACCAGGCCGAGGTACTCCTGCAATACGCGGCACCCTCAGCCTACGGCGATCTGCATGCGGCGATGCTCGCGACTGCCGCGCGGCTCAAACGAGACGGCGCCTCGACCCTCTTCAGCGCACAGGACCTCGTCGTGGATGAGGCCACTCAACGTGTCGGTATCCGCGGCCAGCTCACCACCTTTATCGGCGATCGCCGCGTCTCGGCGCTCGAACGGGGCTACGCCCTCGAGCTCCAGACGCTGGGCGGGCGTCTTTTTTTGACCGCATTCCGGGAGACCTCGCCCCATGATCCACTCGAAATTGTCGCCCATGCTGCTCTCACTCCTGCTCGCTGAGCCGGCGCGGGCGCTGCAGATCTTGAACGCGCAAGACGGCCAGACCGTGTTCGGTAAGATTTCGCGCACCGAGATCACGCGCCTGGCGCTCGACCATGGCCGAATTCGCAAAATAGTCGGGAATACCGGCGAATTCGTGCTCGAAAAAGACGAAGAGAAAGGCCAGGTTTTTATCCGACCGGTCGAGGCGAGCCGGCACACGCCGCTCAATCTTTTTTTGAGTACCGAGACTGGCACGCTGGCGTTAGTCCTGCAACTGGTGGACGGCCCCAGCGACACGCTCCTCCTGCGGACTGCCGGCGCGCATGCGATCTCGCCCAGCACCGGTGCCGCCAGCGGCCAGCATGTGCGCGCCTTGAAAGCGTTATTGAAAGCGCTCGCGACCGCGACAGTTCCTGCGGAGATGGATCTGCGTGAGCCCGTGCGGGCGGTACCGTTCCTGCCCGGCACCCGGCTGGTCTTGCAGCGCGCGCTCATCGGTGAGCACCTCGTGGGGGAAACCTATGCGCTCGCCAATCTGCGCGAGACCCCGCTCGAGGTGCCGCTCACGGCCTGGTCTCCCCCCGGCCTGCTCGCCGTTAGCCTTGAGCACGCCCGTCTTCTGCCCGGCGCCACCACGGCAGTCTTCATCCTGCGAGCGCGTACCCTCGATGACTGATCAGCCCCTCTCCGTGTCGACGATAAAACGTCGCCAAGTCGCGCTGCTCGCCGCCGGTGTCGCCCTCCTGGGGATCGGGACTGCCGTGTCGGTATCGCTCACGGCCCCGCACCCGCGGACTGATCGCGCGGTGGCGCCCACCAGCACCATCCTCGCCCCCGGCGCGCAGGTCGATGCACACGACGCCTGGCGAGGTCAGGCCGATGCCCAGCTGAATGCGATGGCGCAGACGACCCACGAGCTCGATGCCCGTGCCCACGCGCTGGATGTCCAAGGCCGCGAGATGATGGCCCGGCTACACAAGCTCGAGACCGCGCCGCCGGCGCCCCCCAGCGCAGATCTGGCGCTACCCCCACTGACATCACTCCCCCCGTCGCCCGTACTGGTGCCGGCACGGGCGGCGGGCTTCGGCCCGGACCGCGCGGGGACGGGGCTAAATGAGCCGGCACGCCTCCCGTCCCCGCCGGGCAGCGCCCCCGACAGTCCACGGGTGGCGAGCGGCATCGTCGGCATCACGCTGAGCGATGGGGCCACCCCGATCACGGCAAAGGCACCCGCCGGCGTCGCCGAAAATCCGCGCGCTTCGCGCGATCCCCAGCGTTACCTGCCGAGCGGTACCTTCACCCGCGCGCTGCTGCTCGGCGGCTTAGACGCCCCGACCGGCGGCCAGGCGCAACGCAATCCGCAACCCGTGCTGCTGCGCCTGATGGACAACGGGTTCTTACCCAACGCCTTTCGCGCCCGCGTCAAAGCCTGCTTCGTGGTGGGCGCGGGGTACGGTGAGGTGAGCGCCGAGCGCGCCTATATCCGTACCGAGTCTCTATCGTGTGTGACGCGCGAGGGCGTGACTATCGATGTGCCCATCAAAGGCTATGTCGCGGGCGAAGACGGCAAGGCCGGGATGCGCGGACGGATGGTCTCCAAGCAGGGCCAAATCCTTGCCAATGCACTCTTGGCGGGCATCGCCAGTGGCATCGGCAGTGCTTTTCAGCAAAGCGCGACGACCTATGCGGTCTCCCCGCTCGGCTCGACCAGTACGGTGGCGAGCGGCAAACAGCTCGAAGCCGGGATGGGAACGGGCATGGGTAAAGCGCTCGATCGCCTCGCCCAGTACTACATCAGTCTCGCCGAGAAAGTATTTCCCGTGATTGAAATCGATGCCGGCCGCACGGTCGATGTCGTGCTCACCCAGGGCATTGCCCTGCCCGGCACGCTCGATGCGGCCGCCGAGACCCGCCTACCCACCGCCGATCTTGATGCAGGGAGCGTTGATGATACCCATGACGAAGACTAACGGACTGCCGATTCTGAACCGACGGGCAGCGCGCCGCCGCTATGCGGGGCTGCTCGCCACCGCGCTCGCTCTCCCCGCCGGCGCGCAAACCGTGCCGCTTAGCGGCGTCCCTGCAACGCTGCCTGCGCAGTTGGCCCGCCTATACCCGGCGACCCATTTTGGGGCCATCAAAGCGACCGCCTGGCCGGGTGTGTTCGAGATCGCGATGGGCGCCAATCTCGCCTACGTCGATGCGACAGGTCAGTATTTTATGTTCGGCCATCTCTACGACATGCAGGGCCAAACCGATCTGACGGCGGCCCACGAGGATACCGCAGGACGGGTCGATTTCAGCCGGCTGCCGTTGGCCGACGCCTTACGCGACGTGCGTGGCAACGGACAACGCGTGCTCGCCCTGTTCAGCGATCCGGACTGTCCGTATTGCCGCCGACTCGAGATCGCCCTCAAGGGCCTGACCGATGTCACGCTCTACACTTTCTTGACGCCGCTCGCCGCGCTCCACCCCGAGGCCCCGGCCAAGGCCATCGCCATCTGGTGTGCGCCCGATCGCCTCGCCGCGTGGCACGCGGCCATGACGCACGGGGTGGTACCGCCGGCGTCGACCTGCCCGCACCCGGTGGCGCGCAATGTCGCGCTGGCCGAGCGTCTCGGTATCGTCGGCACACCAACGCTCATTGCCGCCGACGGGCGCGTCCTGCCCGGCATGGTGAGCGCGAGCCAGCTCGAGGCGTGGCTCGCTCAGGCGGGGGGACGATGAGCCCGCTCGCCGCGTCTCGCGCGGCCAGCGCACTGCTCCTGATGCTGGTGCTCAGCGGCTGCACCACGCTGCTGTCCGGCATTGGCGGTGATGCGCAGTACAGCTGTAAGGCGCCCACCGGCATTCCCTGTCGCTCCGTTTCCGGGGTCTATGCCAACGCCACCGCGCCGCACGCCGCGGCCGACCTGCGACCCGCCGCGCCGCTGGCATTTGCTTCCCCAACGACAGCGCCCGCCGCCACTGGTCGCGCCGCGCCGCGGATCCTGTCGCTGTGGATCGCGCCCTGGGAAGATGCGGAAGGTGATTTGCATGAGGCGGCGACCGTGCAAGTGTTGGTCGAGCCCGGTCACTGGCAACTCGCGTCCGGGCCCGCACGGGCACGCCCCCGACTCGACGCGGCGAGACCACCGGCGATCTCGACACCCGTCGCCACACCGCCCGCCGCGCTGCCGGCGTCTGACGCGCTGTCGGACACCCCATGAGCTGGTGGCAGCCTTTGATCGAAGACATCGGCGCGCTGCTGAAGCCCGACCGGGGCGCCGCGCAGGCCTGGGCGGGCGCCGCGCCGCCCGCGCCCGATGTGGCGGCCCGCTTCGCTGCCTGGCTCCCGTATCGGGCCTATCTCGCCGACACCCAGGTATTCGTCAACCGCGACGGGCTCGGCTTTTGTCTCGCGGTGCGTCCGCAGTCCGGCGCGGATGAGTCCATGGCGCAAATTCTGAGCGCCCTGTACGCCGCCTGCGGGCCGGGCACGGGGATTCAGTGCCAGCTCTTCGGAAGCCCCGATTTGCGCGCCCCCCTCGCCCACTATGCGCGTCTGCGTCAGCCCGACGCCGAGGTGCCCGAGTTCGACACCCGCGGGCGCGCAGGCCGACACACCAACCTTCACCGCAGCCTCGCGCGACGGCGCGTCAGCCACTACCTCGCCGGCACCCGCGCCTCGCTGCTGCCCCATCAGCGCTACCTGTTGCGCGATTTTCAGCTCGTGATCAGCGTCACCCTGCCGGGCAGCCCCGAGCAGCTCGCGCGGCTGGACGAGTTACTGCTGCTGCGCGACGGCGTGCGCGCCACGCTGCAGGCGGCGGGTTTCCCCTCCCGGGTATGGTCGGCCGATGATTTAATCCAGACGATCGCCGCGCGGCTCGATCCGCATCGTCAGGCCGGTCTCGGCCTCCCGCTGCGCTACGATCCGGGCCGGGAGCTGCGCGATCAAGTCATCGATCCGGCCACTCGGCTCGCCGTCCACGAACAGGGAATCAGTCTCACCAATCCCGCCACGCCGGGCGCGGAGCAGGTGCGCCTGTTGTCGGTCCGCGCCTATCCGCCGCGCTTCGCCCTGTGGGGCATGGGCAGCCTCATCGGCGATCTCTACCAAGCCACCCTGCAATACCCCTGTCCGTTTCTGCTCTCGCTCGGCGTGCAGGTGCGCGACGCCGAGGCCACGCGGCAGTGGGCGTATCTGCGCGCCGCCCGGGCGACCACCAATGCGACCAGCTACATGGCGCGCTTTCTGCCCGATCTGCAGGCACGCAAAATCGACTGGGATATCGTGCTGCACGCCTTGGATGACGGCCAGCAACTGGTCGACTTGAACCATCAAATCGCCTTGTTTGCGCCGCCGCCGGCGATGGCCGAGGCCGAGCAGGCGGCGCGCGCTATTTTTCGCGGCCGCGGCTTTGAGCTGTCGCGCGACACGCTGATGATGATCCAAGGCCTGCTCAGCACACTGCCGATGACGCTCTCGCCCGCTTTTCATGCCGACTTGGCACGCATGAAGCGTCTCACCACCAAAACCTCGGCGAATGCGGTCCATCTGGCGCCACTGCTCGCCGAGTGGTCCGGCACCGGCACGCCGGTACTGCTGTTCGGCGGCCGCCGCGGACAGCTGATGCCGATTGATGTTTACGACAATCCGGCCGGCAACTACAACGTCGCCATTGCCGGCACTTCAGGCTCGGGCAAGTCGCTCCTGCTGAACGAAATCGCCGCCGCTTATCTCGGCACCGGCGCGCGGGTGTGGATCATCGATGTCGGGCGCTCCTACGAGAAAACGTGCCGCCACTTCGGCGGCACGTTCATCGAATTCACCGAACACACGGGGCTGTCGCTCAATCCTTTCACCTTCGTCGAGGATATCGATGAAGACATGGCGCTGCTGCAACCACTGGTGGCGCAGATGGTGTCGCCCCGCGAGGCGCTGGACGGCTTCCAGTACGCCAGCCTCGGCAGCGCCATCCAGCAAGCCTGGCAGGCACGAGGTCGCGACATGACCGTCAGTGATGTGCATCGTTTACTCGCGCGCGGCTGGTTGGACACGACACACGCCAGTGGCCCGCCACCGGCGCCCGACCGGCGCCTGACCGATTTGGCGACGATGCTGCAGCCCTACACGCGCGAAGGAATCTACGGGCGGTATTTCGAAGCCGCCGCGACGCTCGATTTCAGTAACGACTTCATCGTGCTCGAACTCGAAGAGCTCAAAGCGAAGAAAGATCTCCAAACCGTCGTGCTGTTGATTGTGATGTATCGCATCACCCGCGAGATGTATTTCTCTCGCGATCGCAAAAAAATCGTAATCATCGACGAAGCCTGGGATCTGCTGGCCGGGGGCGCCACGGCTGAATTTATCGAGGCCGGCTACCGCCGCGCGCGCAAATACAAAGGCGCTTTCATGTCGGCCACGCAGGGCGTCGATGACTATTATCGCAATCCGGCGGCCCGCGCTGCCCTCGACAACTCCGATTGGATGTTCCTGCTCCGCCAGAAACCCGAGTCCATCGAGATGATGGATAAACTCGGCCAATTGACCATGGACGATGCGATGAAGCGCCTGCTGCAATCGCTGCGCACCGAGCATGGGGCGTATTCCGAAATCTTCATCCACTCGCCCGCCGGGAGTGGCATCGGCCGGTTGGTGGTCGATCCGCACAGCCTGCTCCTGTTCAGCTCCCGGGCCGAGGATTTCAGTGCCATTGCGGCCAAACGCGGCCAGGGGCTCGCGGTGGCCGAGGCTATCGAGGCGGTGCTCCATGAGCGCGCCACGTCATGAATCGGTACGCCTGGTGGTGGAGCACGGGACTCAGTCTTGCACTCGTCGGCGTCGCGGCTGACGTCGTGATGCGCACGCCGCCACGGACATTTGCGGTGCTTGATGTGGCCGAGCTCTACCGGCTCAAGGAAGCGGAAATCGCCGCCGTGCTCATGCGCCAGGACACGCCCGAACCCGCGCGCGCCCAAGCTCTGGCCCGCGCGGCGGCCTTCAGCGCCAGTGTGACCACCCTGCTCGCCAGTCTGCCCGGGGAGTGCGGCTGCCTCATCCTCGCGCGCGGGGCCGTGGTCGGCAGCGACGCGGCGGTGCCGGATCTGACGCCTGCTGTGCGGCGGCGACTCGGGTTGTAGCGCCAGAATGTTCACCACGGCCATCGCGCGCGCCAGACTCGCACCGCGACGCTGCTATGCGCAGAGGGCTACAGCGCTGCTCGCGTTCGCCACCTTTGCAGTGTGGCTGCCGCGGCACTACACCCTCGGCGTCAATGTCACCGCGAGTCTGCCGGTGCGGTTTTTTGTCATCCATCGGGGGGAGCGCCCACAGCGTGGCCAGTATGTCGCGCTGCGCTGGACCGGCGGCGGGCCTTATCCGGCCGGTGCACTGTTCATCAAAATTTTGGCGGGCGTGCCGGGCGACGTGGTGCGCTGTCAGGCGCACCGTTTCTTCGTGAACGACACGTTGATGGGGGTGGCAAAGACGGTCGCGCGCTCAGGTGCGCCCCTCGTACCGGGACCGACTGGCATCCTGCCCAACGGCCACTACTACGTGAACGCGCCCCATCCGGACAGCCTCGACTCGCGCTACGCGCTGACCGGGTGGCCCACCGACGCCCAAATCGTGGGCCGTGCCTATGCCCTTTTTTAACTCCCCAAGGGGCCCGGCCGCGCACCGCGTGAGTGGCCTGATAGCGCTGCTGGGCGGGCTTATCTTCGCACCCGCGAAAGCAATCGATCTGGGGCGCTTAGGGCCCGTGTATGCGATCGCGGAGCCGAATCTGCTGGCTGAAATGCACACCCGTTTGCAGCAGCTGCAGGCGAGCGGCGCGCTGGCGCGACACACCCGGGCGGCGACGGCGCGGATCACCGCGCAGCTGGCGGCACCGCGCGCGGTGGCCGGCATCACCCACACCCGCGTGCCGCGGAGCTTTGAGTTCGATCCCACGATTGAGGTGCCCTATCCCGTCACCGATGCGGCGGGGCGCGTCCTCGTCGCCCCCGGCACGCGTCTTAACCCGCTCACGCAGGTGACCCTGCCCCAACCGCTCTTGTTCCTGGATGCCCGGGATGAGGCGCAAATTGCGGCCGGGGCGCGGTGGTTACGCGATCGCCAAGGTCGCCTGCAGGTGATCTTGACCGGCGGCTCCTATCTGGCGCTCATGCGGCGCTGGCAAAAGCCGGTGTTCTTCGACCAGGCCGGTCGGCTCACCCACCGGCTCGGGATCCGCCACGTGCCCGCGTTAGTGACCCAGGCCGGACTGAAGTTGCACATCGATGAGCTGCGCTAAGCACGCCGGGCGACGCGCGCTGAGACCCCGCCTAATCGGCCTGCTGCTACTCGTCTGCGCGAGTGCCACGCGGGCGGCGGACACCCCCTGTCACGGTCGTTTCATCGATCCGGTAACCGACATTTGTTGGAGTTGTCTGTTCCCGCTGACGCTGGGCAACATGCCGATTACCCCGAGCAGCAGCGCGGACACCGACAACCCGCTGTCGCCGGTTTGCTATTGCGGCAATCCGCCACGGGTCGGCGTCACGATCGGTTTCTGGGAGCCGGTACGGCTCGTCGATGTGACCCGCACCCCGTTCTGTCTCGTCGGACTCGGCGGCCTTGGCCTCGCCCCCGACGCCCCCGTGCCGCACGGCGCGCAGGTCGGTCATGACGCGCAGACCCGCAACAGTTTCTATCAGGTGCACTGGTACACCAATCCCATCCTCAGTTGGCTGCAGGTCCTGCTCGACTTCCCCTGCCTCGAGAAAGGCACACTCGACATCGGCTACCTGACAGAAATCGATCCGCTGTGGGCGAATGATGAGCTCGCCGCGATCCTCAACCCCGAAGCGGTCCTGTTCGCGAACCCCGTCGCCCAGGCCGCCTGCAGCGCGGATTGTGTGGCGGCGAGTGCCGGCCTGCCGATCGCGAGCCTGTTCTGGTGTGCGGGTTGCCAGGGCGCGCTGTACCCGATGACCGGACACGTCGCCGCCCATGTCGGCGACGTGCAGGCCAGTGTGCTGCTGGCCGAGCGCATGACGGCCAAAATGCATCGCGAATTGCTCACCTTCGCCGGCGCCGGTCGCGCGGGTCTGTGCGGGCTCTACCCGCAGCCGTTGATGGACAAAACCCATTATCGACTGCAGATGGTCTATCCCATCCCGGCCACCGACAAAATAGCGGGTCAGTGCTGCCAACCATTTGGTCGAACCACCACCGTATGGGGCGCGGGCAAAGCTTTCCCTGTCGGCGGCGAGGATTTTGCCTACCAGCTTTTCCGCAAACGAAACTGTTGCGATGGCAGCTACTAAGCTCTCCCGCCGCGCGGGCGGGTTCAGTCTTCTCCTGCTGCCCGGTTTGCTGCAGGCCGATCCCGTGGCGTGGCCGGATCTCGCCGCAAGGGCCGCCGCCCAGGCCGCCCATCCGTGGCCGACGGCCGCCCAGCTCGCTGCGCAACCCGTCCCGGCTTTTCCCACCGTGGCCGCGGCACCTGCCCCCCGCCCCGTCCCGTGGCCGCACCCGGCGTCCCGTGCGCGCGTGCCCGCGACGACCACGCTCCACATTTTCATCACCCTGGCGATGCCCGCCGCAAGCTTAGCGGCGCTCGTGGACGACGCCGCGCGCAGCGGCGCGACGCTGGTGCTGCGCGGATTGAAGGCGCACAGCCTGCGGACGACGCTCGCCGCCGTCGCCCCCCTCATCGGCACCCGCCAGGTGGCCTGGACGCTCGATCCCGAGGCCTTCACGCGCTTTGACATCACGCACGCACCGAGCTTTGTGTTGTCCTATGCCGCGCCCCCGGATCGCTGTTCCGATCCGCGTGCCCCCCCGCAGGACTACGTCCGAATCGCCGGCGATGTCTCACTCGCCTATGCCTTGCGCGCCATCGCGCAACAGCGCCCGGCGCTCGCCCCCCTGCTCGATGGCTACCAGCAAAAGCTTGCGCAATGAGGTGCGCCGCGGTTAAGCCCGCGCTGCTCTTCGCCAGCTGGGGAAGCCTCTTCACGCCCGCGCTCCACGCCCAAGCGTTGCCCGAGGCATTCCTTGCCGGCAGTACCTTGGGCGCGCAAGGCAATGCCGCGGCCCGGCAGACGATCACCACCGCGACCGCGCAGGCGAGCGTGCCCGGCTACGCCCCCACCGCCCCGGCCGCCGGGGCCTTTGGCAGCGCCGGGATCTTGCCGTCGGCCGCCGCCGCCGCCGGCGCCTGCGCCCGCACCGACGGGCAGGCGAGCGGCTTCAACGCGCAGGCCTGCAATGCGATCCAGTTCTCCCAGACAAACCCGGCGCGTCGGGCGGATTTCGCGATCGCATCACGCGATCCGCTACAGCTTAACCACGCGCAGATCCTGACCGATCCCACCGCCATCGCGGGGCAATTAAGCGGCGCCGCCAGCGGCTGCACGGTGCGGACCCCGGCAGCCTCGCCGACCTACCAGACGCGGCTATGCCATCAATACCGCACCGCCGCCGCGTCGTGTCAGCAGTTCCTGCTCGTCACCGCGGTGCAGACCCCCGGCTGCAGTCCGGGCCAATTGCTCACCCAAATCACCGCCGATCCGTGCCCGTCGTGCAGCGATTACCTCACCTATGACTTCACCTGCGGCACCCAGGACTACGTGATGCATGTGTTCACCCGCGACAAACAAACCGGCAAACCGATCACCGATTTGGGCACCCTCGCCGTGCCCGGGGCGGTGAATAAGCAAATCCCGCCAACCGTCGGCCCCAGCCAGGTGAGCGGCCAGTACTGCTACCAGACCGGATACCGTCAATCTTGTGGGCTCACCCATTGCACCATCGACAGCACGTTCGACAATCCCTGTCAGGGCACGCATTTCACGGCCAGCAGCACTTTTCTGATGCCGACCACCACGTCCTTTGTCGATCGCTGGGACGATCAATGCGCAGCACTCGAGGCACGGGTGCCATGAGCCTATCTCGCGGCGCGCGGGTGTACGTGCTCCTCGGGCTGTTCACCCCGCCGGTATTCGCCGGTGATTGCGTGAAGACCGGCCAGACCTGCGTGGCGGGCCCGGCGACGCGACTGATCGCCGGCTATCCCGTGACCCGCGCCTGTTGGCAGCTGACCGATACCTATGACTGCGTCTCAGCCACGACCACCACGGACTGTCAGGCGGAGATCGCGGCCGGCTGTACGCAGGTAGATTCGACCTGTGTCGAAACCGGCGCGCGCGGCGCCTGCCTGCTGGCGCAACAGATCTGGCAGTGCCCGCTCGCACCCGCCGCACCTACCGTCGTCACCCATTGCGGACAGCCGCAATATTGTCTGGGGGGGCACTGCTTCAATACCGCCAGTACGCCCGACCCCGACTTCGCCCGCGCGGTGACCGGCCTCGAGACCCAACGCGAGGCGGGCAAATACCTCGACCCCGCCCGGCTCGTCGTGTTCCAGGGCACCGCTGACCGCTGCCAGAAGAAACTCTTCGGGCTCGTCAACTGCTGCAAGGGCAACGGCGGCGGCAGTGCCTTCAGTAACTTCAGTCTCATCGAAGGGGCCGGCGGCCAGGCGCTGGACGTGGTGGGCTCCCGCTATACCTATGACGCGTTGTTCGATGGCGGTGCCCCAGGCTTCATCCTCAATGGCTTCGAAAGTCTTTTCGGCGCCGGCGGCGGCAGCTCTGCGCTCGCCGGATTCATGGCAGGCGACGTCTCGATCGACAGTTTTTTGACCAGTCTCGTGCCCGGCCCGTGGTCAATGGCGATGCTGGCGATTGAACTCTCCGGGCTTTTGTCGTGTGAGAAATCGGCCCAATCACTCGCGCTCAAAAACGATCAGCAACTCTGCCATGTCGTCGGCAGTCACTGCTCCGTGAAACTCCCGCTCCTTGGCGTCTGTGCGGAGGTGACCGAAACGTTCTGCTGCTTCAATTCGCGGCTCTCTCGAATGTTGAACGAACAAGGCCGCGCCCAGCTCGGTCGGGGCTGGGGATCGACGATGGCCCCTGACTGCAACGGCTTCACGCTCACGCAGCTGCAATCGATCGATTTTTCCAAGCTCGATTTTTCGGACTTTTATCCCGAAATCACCCCGATTCTGCCCAATCCCACCCCCCTGCAGCAGCGGGCTCAGCAACAGGTCCAGCATGTCATCGCCCCGTAAACCCAACCCTTGCCCACGGGGGAGGAGATAGCCCTGATGCGCCGTGCGCCGCCCCGACAGTTGTTTGCCTCGACACGCCGCGTCCTGCTCGGCCTTGCCGTCCTGAGTGGCGCATCCGCGTCGCCCGCACACGCCGAGACAACCGTCACGCGCATCGCCGTGTCGGATCTCAAACCGCTGCTGCAGCGTGCCGCCATGACGGGCTACGCGCAGGGGCTTCTGCAAGGCCCGGGCGCGGCGTATCTGGCCCAAAAATTTGATACCCAACAGCCCATCGAGATCGCGGTGAAACGCCTGTATCGCTTAGCGCAAGCCGACTGTGGGCGTCTCGCCGTCACCACCCGCCAGCGCGACGTGCGCGAGCACGGCCGGCGGGCCGATCAGGTGTTGACCTGGCAGGTCAGCTTCTGCGCCGATGGCCAGTTCCCGGCGGCGCACTAGATGCGCATCACCGCATCGCCGCCACGCCTCCTCACCCTGTGGCTCGCGCTGACTAGCCTGGCTGCCGCGCAAGCGGCCGCGCCCCTCAACCCCGCCGCAGACGCACACGAGGCACCGGCACCCTACTGGACCCAGCATCGCGACGGTTGGTTCTGGTACCAAGACCCGTCCCCTGCCCCGCGCACCCGCGCGCAACCGCGCGACGCGCAACGCCAAACACTCGCGGCCTTCCACGCCATGCAGGCCCGGCTCGAGACCCTAAAGCAGCTCGCCGTCATGGCGCCAAGCGAGTCCAACCTACTCGCCTACATGCACTACCAGCGCTTCGTCATGCAAAAGTCCGAAACCTTTGCCGCGCGTTGGCAGCGTCTCGTGTGGCAATCCCCGGCACTCGACTACGGACTCACCGGCCGCCCCACCAATGCGTTGGCCGTCAACGTCTTCGATGACGCAGCCCGCGCACGCGAGGCAGACACCGTGCGGGCACTCGCCCAGACCCACGGGCTGCTGTGGGTATTTCGCAGCGATTGTCCTTTCTGCCATCGCTTCGCGCCGATTCTGAAACGCTTTGAAACGGACTTCGGCATGACCGTGCTCGCCGTCAGCACCGATGGCGGCCGCTTGCCCGAATATCCGGATGCGCTGCGCGATAACGGCCTCGTGGCACGCCTCGCGCCGCGCGTGGTGCCCGCCCTGTATTTGACACGCCCCGCCGACCACGATATCCGCGCGGTCGGCTTCGGCCTCCTGTCCGGGCGCGAGCTGCTGGAGCGGATAGCCGCCCTCGCCCCCCCTCAACCCCAAACATCAGCAGGCAGCGCCCCATGACGTCGCGTGCACTTGGCTTTGTGGCGCTGCTCGGGCTCATCAGCCCGCCACTTTTTGCGACCGACTTGAACACCCAGATGCAGGCCCTGTTCAACGATTTGGGCAGCCTCGGTAATGTCACCAGTCCCGGCGCCTTCCGCGGCCAGGCCATGAACCTCTACACCGGCGGCAACCTCATGCTGCGCACGCCGGGGCGCAACTATCCCCTCGCCAATATCCAGCTCCCCAGCCTCCGCGCCGGCTGCGGCGGCATCGATTTGTACGGCGGCGCCTTCTCCTTCATCAACAAGCAACAGTTCATCTCGCTGCTGCAGAACATCGGCTCGAATGCCGTAGGCTACGCCTTCAAGCTTGCCCTGCAATCGATTTCGCCCGACATCGACAAGCTGCTGACCGAGCTGCAAGATCAGATCAACAAAATAAACGCGATGAACATTAATTCTTGCGAGGCCGCCGAGGCGCTTGTCAACGGCGTGGTCGGTGAATTCGACAACTCGGTACAGAGCGGCTGTGCCAACATCTCGCAATATCTCGGCACGGTCGCCGATCGCGCGGACGCCCGCGTCACCTGTGCCACCGGTGCGGCGGCGATCGTCAAAAAAGCCGCGGGCTCGAGCGATCCAAGCGTGCGTAACGCCACCTTCGTCAAGGGCAACATCACCTGGCTCGCCTTAAACCAAGTGGGCGGCAACATCACCCAACAGGAGAAGGAGCTCATCATGAGTGTGATCGGCACCATGGTGCAGCTGCCACCCGCCGATGACGGGAGTGGGGCCGTGCCCCGCTATCTCGAGCCGACCATTACGGGCTTAAAAACGCTCCTCATGGGCAACGGAGACGGCAATGTGGCGGGCCAGATCAGCGTCGATGTCTACGTCTGCGATGAGCCGACTGAGTGCCTGAGCCCGGCCCGCACGACGTTGTCGGTCACCCCCTTCACGGGGCTCGTGGCGCAGCGCCTGCAACGGATGTCCGACAACATTGCGAACCGCAGCGCGCCGCTGCCGGCCGACATCGGCTTCATCAACAACACCACCGAGCCGGTCTACCGCATGCTCTCGATTGCGAATGCGATCCCCGGCTCTGGCCTCGCCGAGACCCTGATCGCGACGTATCAAGACGTCATCGCGCTCGACTACGCTGAGACCTTCCTCTCCCGTACCCTCTCGCAAGCCATGGGCGCGTTGGCGCAGGCCCTGAAACGCACCCGGCTCGAGCAGCAATACCAAGCCAAAATTCGCCACAACGCGGAGACCGCGCGACAGATGTTGCTCGCCGAGAAACAAACGGCCTATGCGAAAATTCGCTCGGTGTCTTCCCTGACGGGCGATCTGCAAAGCCTCGAACGCCAGCTGTGGAGCCAAATGCCACCGGCGGTCAAGTCGATGCTCGATTACAGCGCGAATGCCCCCCCGCACGGCTGAACGTCTCGTGTATGAAATCTATGCCTACGGTAACACCGACAGCCTGAACGGCATCTTTAATGCGCTGGCCGCGATCATGGCTGGGGCAGATTATCTCGGCCTGCTCAAAACAGCCGCTATCACGGGCGTTCTGGTGGCCGCCCTGGCCGGACTGCTCACCCCGGGACGGTTCCACGGTTGGGGCTGGCTGCTCGGGTTTATGCTGGTCTACCAAGCGCTGTTCCTCCCCAGGGTGACAGTCGCGATCATCGACCGACTGGGCAGTCAACCGCCCGCGGTCGTCGACAATGTCCCCTTGGGGATCGCGTTTTTTGGTCACTACACCAGCCTTGTGGGGGATGTCCTGACGACGCTATTCGAAACCGCCTTCCAGGTGATCCCGCGCAGCAACGCGCAGCTGCCCAGCACCCTGACCTACCAAAAAAATGGCGTGCTGTTCGGCGATCGCCTCATCGCCACCACCCGCGGCGCGACCCTGACCGATCCACAGCTGCGCACCGATCTCATCAGCTACCTGCATAACTGCACTTTTTTCGATCTGCAGGACGGTACCCTCGATCCGAACACCTTCACGCAAAGTCCTGACCTGTGGACGCTCATGGGCAACCCCAACCCGGCGCGTTTCTCCAGCTGGGGATCTCCGGTGCAAATCGACACCTGCCCGAAGGTCTATGCCGCGCTGGCCAACCGGCTGCCGGGCGATCTCGCGCGCCTCCAGATCCGCATCGCTGCCGCGCTGAATCCGGCGCTCGATGCGCCGAGCGCACAGGGGCTGCTCGACGATGAAGTGCTCCAAGCCTATGCCAAAACGCAGATCGCCACCGCCGCTCAAGGCGCGGCCGATCTGTTGCGGCAAAACGTACTCATCAACCTCGTGCAGGACACCGCCACTCTCACTGGTCAGAAGTTGAATGATCCCGCCGCGGTGATGCTCGCTACCGCCAAGGCCAACGCCACCGCAGCGACGAATGCCGGCTTTCTCACCTTGGGTCGACTCGCCGCGGAGGCCCTCCCGCTGGTGCGCAACGCCATCGAGGCAGTGATCTATGCCGTATTCCCCTTCGTGCTGCTTATCCTGCTGCTGGCCCAAGGCCGTGGACTGGCGCTCGCCTTGCGCAGCTTTTTGATGACACTCGTCTGGATTCAGCTCTGGCCACCGCTCTATGCCGTCCTGAATTACGTCGCCACGCTCGCCAGCGCCCGCAACCTTGCCGCCGCCGCGCGCATGGGCGATGGTACCCAGGGCCTCAGCCTGGATACCGCCGCCGCGATTTACCAGGGAGCGCTGTCCGATCAGGCCATCGCCGGTTACCTGGTGGTGGCCATTCCGGTGATCGCAAGCGCACTGCTCAAGGGCGGCGAAGTCGCCTTCCAGGCCGTAACGGGGGTAGGCGCGCTCCAATCCGCCGCCACCGGTGAAGCCGCCAGCGCCACCAAGGGCCTCATCTCCGGTGACGTCGTGACGTTCGATCAGCAGCAGCTCGCACCGAGCCGCAGCTCAGCCTTCATGCACACCACTCAGGATGTGCATGGCACCACCCTCACCGGCAGCGGGCCCGATACGGGCGTGCTCCGCTACCAGGCGACCTTAAGCCGGCTCGCCAGCACCTTCACGCTGACTGCACGCCAGGCGAGCGCCGTCAGCGCGCAAGCGCGGGACGCGTCCGCTTTCGCCACGACCCAACGCGAAGCCCTGCAACAGAGCCAGGTGAGCGCGCTGACCCACGCGCTCGGCATCCAGGACAGTTACGAGCGATCACACACACGCACCGGCGCCACGCAGACCGGCGAGAGCCGCGCCACCAGCAGCCAATTCCAGACCCTCAACAGCGTCGCCAAGGACGTCAATCGACACCTCGGGCTACACGAGGATTCGACGCTCGGCACCAGCGTCACGGCAGCGGCATCCGTTGGCGCCAAGCTTCCGTTCACCCTGCTCGGCGCGCAGGCCACTGCAGAAGGTCGGCAACTGAGTCAGGAAACGCTGCAGAGCGCCTATGACTTCGCGCGACGAGCGAGCGAAAGTGCGCAGATCTCCGCGGCGAGTGCACTGGTGAAACAATTCCAATCCTCCGACGCCTGGCAGTGGGCACACGGCAACCGGACGGTTGCCACGGCAGGCTACGAATCCGCATCGCGTGAGGTCAGCGCGCGCCAGACCACGACCGACAAGGCCTACAGCCAACTGCAAGAGCTGACCCGTACCGCGCAATTTATGCGCGAATGGAGTCAAGGTACTCAAACCGATTTCACGAACTACGCCGCACGCCGTCTCGCCGAGCGCGGCCTGTTGCAGGAAGAAGATCCGGTGAAGCTGCAACGCGCGGTGACCGACATTGCCTACAGCTATGCGCGCGGCGGTGAGGTCGCGACCGGCTATGTGCCCCCGGATAGCCCGCTCGGCCCGACCCGCTTGGGCCCGCCTGATCCGCCAACGCCATCGGACGCATTGCGGACATCCGGGACGCCGGCCATTGGCGGCGATAGCGCCTCCGAGATCAGCACCATCACCCGGGCGTACGAGGCCACGATCCACGCGCGTCAGACCCGGGCGGGGGTGAGCCTCGGGCAGCCGCTCGAGACTGCACCCGCGGCGCCCGTTGGCGATCCCCGCGAACAGGGGCGTCAAGCGCTCGCCGCCGACGCGGCCAGGCTCAGTGCCGAGCACCGCGCCGCCCTGCGCGCCGCGCAGGCCGGCGAACACCTGAGTAGTCCTGCCGTGTGGGATACGCTCGGCGCCCATGCCGATCTGCCCACGCTAGGCGAGCCCACCGGCCGAGACACTTTCCAGGCACCGCCGCCCACCACGCCGAGACCTTGAAGGCGCTCGACCTCGCCGCAACCATGCACCGCGCACCGCACACCCGTTACACTATGCCCTCATCCACTGCCCTGGAGCGATTGCATGTCATCCTCTGCCCCTGACGCCTTTGATCAAAGCAACACCCGCTGGTCTGCGCTTGGCGACTTCAAACATCTGGAGCTCGCCATGTTGGGTATCGATCGCCCGAACAAAATTGTCGACTTCCTGGTGAAGTTCCAGGCTAACGGGATCGTGTTCAAACATCGGCATCTGGCCGAAACGCGCATCTTGGTCATTCAGGGCGAACACCGCATTTATGAGTTGGACGGCACCCTCAAGGAAGTGCGTCCGACCGGCAGCTACACCGTCAGCGCCCCCGGCGGCGTGCATAGCGAAGGGGCCGGTGAAGTCGACTGTATCGTTGCCTACAACCTCCGTGGCAATGGCAGCGATGAGATGTTCGATGTGCTCGACGATACTGGCGCGGTGGTCGGCAAAATCGGCTTCGAGGACTTTGCTGCCCTCGACGAGCTGCGTCAAAGCGCGGTCTGATCGCGACCACGCCAAGGACTGAAGCGCCCCGCCGAAGCGCGGTGTATCGACCCGCTGGCGGGCGTTACTCGGCGGCGGTGTTTGTTACACGCGCGTCGGCGTTGCCGCCGCGTCAGGCGACGAGTCAGGGCGCGCTTCAGGCCCGCTCGTGAGATCTGCACCCGCTCGAGAATGGGCAAAAACCGAATTGAAGGTAACGCCTAAATTACCGCACTCCCAGCGGGCGACCAGATCCCTGTGCTCGTCATGCCACGCCACCGGATTACCGCACGTCCAAAGGTGATCGACGGCTGCCCACGCCTCAGCGTTCATGCCCACTCTTTTTTGAAAATCCTCAAGCGCCAGCGATATCTGCTTATCCATCGGGGATCTCCTGTTCGTTTTAAAAACAGTCCGCAGGGATACTCTCGCCGTTGTTCGGGTTGGTACGTGATGCAGATCAAGCGCGACGTCTTTTTGACGTGCCGAAAAAGGCGCATGAATGCGCGCGTCTTCCGCCATGGGGCATAGCAGTCATCGGTGCCGGCTGCTTGGCCACGTTGAAGCAGATAGGGATCACGCCCCATGTCCGGCTGGACATCGCGCCGCGTCATGGACGTTCAACCTCGACGGCAACACCCCAAAGAGACTGGATCAGTCGGGTTATTGGGGCGACAAAAATCCACGCAAGGGCAGAAAAATCCCCGCCCAGACAAGACGAAAAACGGGCGCGAAACGCCGCGTGGGCTGCCGCTGCGGGGCTCCCGACGCCTCGGCATTGGCGACGGTCACGAGCCGCCGGGAGTGACTCGCAGGGCACGTAATTCCTTTTTTAAACTAAGGCCGTGCAGTGCAGTCCAAATTTTTGCTTTACCTGAGACCTGGACTTGAGCGTTAAGCGACAGCGGCTGCAAACGCCGCAAAAAGATCGCCAGGAAGTGCGTGCTGCAACCGCCAAGTAATGGCCATCGGTAGCTCAGATTCGTGCTTCACATAGACCGCTGGTCCCAGAAAATAGAACGATCGCTCATCGCTACGCCGACGCGCGAAAAGCATCGCACGGGATCCCGCCGCCCCATGACTCTGGTACCTACGACCCGTTTCACTCTCAGCACGGGTCACTGACTGACTCTCCCAGTGAACCAGATCTGGGCTAATCGCATAATCACGATAGCGCGTAGTAGGTGAGAATTGGCCCGAGGTCTTGTCCAACGTAAATGCAAAAAGATCTGCTCCGGCGCTCGGCACCCAGTAGCAGCCCGTCTGCCAAGGCACTACTTTGGCTCCTTCCCCGACGCCAAACGCCGCTAAAATTTCGATACGCGTGTACCGCCCATGGATCATCAAGGGCACCTCAGGATGGGTAGAAAGCGGCACCGTGACGTGTTCGATTCGCTCACCCAGGACATCGAGCAGCTCTCGCAGCTCCATGCGCACCTGCGGATGGTTCCAAAGCAACGCTGTACCTGCCTGGAGGGTGGCGCTCTTGCCCGCTGCGCCGGCGACTATCGCGCCAACAAGCATCCGCAAAAAACGTTTGTCCCGCGGGGCGAGGCGCGCCTCATCCGGGCTGTGTTCGCCCCCCAAAAAGCGTCGAAAAGCATCAATGCGCTGGCTGTCATCGACGTGCAGTAGGCGTCCGCAAGCTTTGCGTAAAACCGCCTCATGAGGGCCCGCGACCAGTATCGAAAGACCGGCATCCGCGCGCAGATCTGACCAGCATTTACCCCCCGCGTACACATCCTCCAACTCTTGTCCTGTCTCCTCCAGATATCGACTCAGCGTGCAGTCACGACCGTCTATCGAGAGCTGCCGCAGCGCGCTGACGCGCTCGGTCCAGCGCGACGGTATCGCGCTTCTAATGCTCGCTAGCACGATGCGTGCGGTCACGTGGTCGAGCTCCATGTGACACCCCGCGGGCAGGAACGGAAAACCGGCCTCAACTTGTGCCTCAAGCGTCCTGCGTGTTCCACCCAGCAGTGCCCTGAAGCGCCGGTCAAAGCGAAATTCTTTCCGATGATGACCAACGAAGTCGAGAACCAGACATCCCGTTTTCCCGACACTACGGCGCAGGCCACGACCCAATTGCTGTAGAAAAAGGGTCGGACTTTCGGTCGGACGAAGCAGCAATAACGTATCCACAGACGGAATGTCGATGCCCTCGTTGAAGAGATCTACCGAGAACACGATGTTCACCCGCCTCGCCGCGAGATCTGTCAACGCGGTGCGTCGCGCTGAAGCCGAGGTATCAGACCAAATTGCCGTCGCGGGCACGCCGGCCTCTTGGCACACGCGGGCCATGAAACGCGCATGTTCAACACTCACGCAGAAGCCCAATGCACGCATGCGCCCCAGATCATCGACGCGTTGGTCCAGTGCTTTGAGCACAAACCTGGCAGCAACATCGTTGCCCGTCAGTAAATTGGAGAGTCCTTGCACATCATAGCCGCGGCCTCTTCGCCAGGGGATATCGCGCAAATCAAGACCATCGTGAATGCCGTAGTATGTAAACGCCACCAGACGCTGCTGATCGATCGCATCCCAAAGCCGCAACTCGGCGGCGATCCGCCCGTCGAACCAGTCAAGGATGGGCAATTCGTCACTACGCTCTGGCGTCGCCGTGAGTCCTAAAAGTTCAACGGGCTTGACGTGTTCCAATAGCGTTCGGTAGGACTGCGCTGCCGCGTGATGAAATTCATCGATGATGACGACATCGAAATGGGTCGGATTCAAAAACCCTAAGCCTGCCGCATTAAGACTCTGAATCGACGCGAAAACATAATCAAATTGTTCAGGTCGCTGGCCACCCACCCACAACTCTCCGAAGGCGGGATCACGCAACGCTTGCTGGAAGGTGGCGCGGCTCTGGACCAAAATCTCTTCGCGATGTGCGACAAAGAGCAATCTTGCGCGAGGCAGGGATTCACGTAAGGCGAGAAAATCAAGTGCCGCCATCACCGTTTTGCCGGTCCCCGTCGCCGCCACGAGGAGATTGCGGTGATGCCCCTGTAACCTCGAGAGTGCTATCTGCTCGAGCAGCCGCGCCTGGAAAGGCTCGGGCCGAAGATCCGTAGGATTCAGGAGAAAGGTTACCCCTTCCCCGGTCGAGATTTTCTGGTGACGAATGAACTCCTCGCGGTTATATGGTCTGAAATCCGGGCTATGCCAATAGCTTTCGAAAACGGCGGCCATTTTGTCGATAACGTCGGGATTCCGAGCGCCGGACACGCGAACATTCCATTCGAGGCCACTGATTTGTGCTTGGTGCGTCAGATTGGAGGATCCAATATACGCCGTAGAAAACCCGGAATCTCGATGCAAGAGCCACGCCTTGGCATGTAATCGGGTGCCACTGGTGTCATAAGACACCCTCACCTCAGCACCGGCCTCGCTGAGCGCATCGAGCGCACGCCCCTCCGTCGATCCCGTATAGGTCGTCGTCAATAGTCTAAAGGTGCGCCCCGCCGCACAGTGGCCTCGGATCGCCGACAGCAGGGGCGCAATGCCACTGCGACGTACGAAGGCCATCACGACGTCTATCCGATCAGTGGAGCGGATTTCTGTCAGGATTTGGTGGCCTACACGAGGCTCTCCCGGTGCGTTGGTCAGCAGAGTCGTGTCTAAAAGGGGGATCAACGGCGCCTCGATAGTCTCCGGTGATCCGTCTGGCAGATAGCCCACCACACTGCGCAACACCTCCCCGCACTCCACGGGTCGCTCTGACCCTAACTCACCGCCGGCAGGCAGCGCGCGAATAATGTCGATAAGGCGCCGCGCTAGATTAATACCGGCCGGCGTCCGTTCACTTTCATCCATGGCGGCTATCGCGCGTGCGATAACGCGCGACAAATGAAGCGCGATACGGTCAGCGGCTTCCAGTGGCCGCAGGCTATTTCGGTTTGTCTGCAGATCATCGGTGAGATGGCCCAGTTGCGCCTCGAGCGTCTCCGTTATCAGAACTTCGTAGAGGCCACGATAGAGTTTTTTCATGTGCACGAGTCTGCGATAATTTTTGAAAAATGGCGTGGCTGTTGGCGCCGAGTTAAAACTGAGCCAGGGGTGGAAGCCAACCCTGAAGGGGTCGTCTGTAAGGTATCGACGACGGCTTCCTCGCGCCCCACAAGGTCATTAAGGTCACTTTGGACATCGATACGGAGGGCTGGCGCCCGCCGAAAGGATTCAAGGATAAGGACGGGAATCTGGTCGAAGACCGCATTTACAACCGCACCGACTTCGATAAGGACCTTGTAGTGGAGGAATGGCGTGAGCGCGTCGCGCAAAAAATTACTGAATTCCTGAAAGGGCGCGACCGCTTCTCCAAAACTATTGTCTTTTGCGTCGACATTGAACGCGCACGGGGGATGCGCGCGGTGCCGAATCGCCGAGCGGCGCCAACGCATCTGCCGGCGGCGGCACCTCGCCCACGTCCGTAGCGCCATCCGCGGGCAGTCCGTGCATCGACGTGCACAGCACCGTGACGTACCGCGCAGCGAAATCGCGCCAGTAGGCAAATTCAGAAGGCAGAGCAGTGCCGACCTCGCGCAGCTCAAGTTCGAGCAGCCCATGTCCAACGCCGCGTGCAAACGCGGGCTCGAGGCGAGCTAAAAGCCCGGGCAGCAACGTCACCGCGTCCGCCGTCGGCGCGAGAAAGAGGTGCCCGCCAGGCGTCAGTGCCAGCGTTCGCGCAAGGGTCATCGCGTCTGCGCTATGCCGCCCAGTTTGCAATCTTCAGATCCGGTACTCGACCAAACTCTCCGGTGTTGCTGGTCACGAGAGTCAGTCGGAGCGAACGGGCGTGCGCCGCGATGAACAGATCATTCGCGCCGATCATCGTGCCACTCGCTTTGAGGGCAGCGCGAATTTGCGCGTAATGCGAGGCAGCTTCGTCTGGTAAATCCAGGACCTCAACGTGACGCAGATATTCGCTGAGCGCCACCGCGTCCTGTTGCCGCCGGGGGGAGATCTCTACTCCGTAAAGGAGTGCTGACTTGGTGATGACGGAAATGGCGATGACACCGATCGGGACCGTCTGCAGCCGTCTTAGAACGGCCTCATGGGAACGCTTCATGATGCAGGACGATATATCGGTGTCCAGCAGGTACTCCGCCATTAGAGTTCGCGCTCCTGGACCCGAAGATCGTCAACCGCTTCCATGAATTCCTGGGAGGCAACCGGTCCCGAGGTCAGATAAGCGGTCCAGTCTTCGGGGCGGGGAGACAGAATCACCTCATCCCCGTGCCGACGAATAAAAACTTCAGTGGCGTTGAACTGAAACTCTTTTGGCAAACGGACCGCCTGACTCCGGTTGTTCATGAAAAGCTTGGCTTTGCGCTGCAAGGGCTTTCTCCATTGCACTGACATATACAAAAGTATATGCCATCCAGGGCGCTCCTGCCAGGTCATGCGCGAAGCGACCCAAATCACCCCGCGATCAAGGAGGTACAGGGGATGCGCCGGCCGCCCCGGATCCCGGCGGCTGCGGCACCGGCGAGTCCGGCGCCGGTGCCGCAGCACGCACTACCCGCTCGACGGCCATCGCCCCCTTCCCGTCGTTACGGGACGTGCTGTGCAAAGTGGTCAGAAGGACCACGCGGCCCAGAATGAAAGCTGCAGACACGGCACGCCAGGCTGCCGGCCGTCGTCTTCATAAGTGTCCTCACCCCCGTCTTCGCGGCCGCACCGGCCGCGAGCGCGTCCCGAGCGGTGTACGAGGCGCGTCGCAAAAGCGCGCTGTACGCAGGCATCGTGAAGGTCGAGGCAAACCTTCAGGGGCACAGCGTCCGCTCGTCGGCGACGTCCTATGCCAAATCCACCCCCTCGTATCCCTGATCCTCGCACCGCTTCAACGCGCGGGCGTATTTCGGACCGCCCCCGGCATAAATGTTGTAGCGCGTCTTGCCGTATTCGTGACCGGCCAGGTTGCCGTTGTAGCCGGTGATCCAGCTCTTGGCCTTGCCCATCAGCACACCCTGATACATGTCTTTCACATGCTCGTGCCAGCGCTGCTCCGGGGTTTCTTGCGCGTTGAACCGCGTGTAGCCGTGCTGCCAGAGGTATTCCAGAAACGGCGTCACCCAGTCGACCGCCAGCTCGGCGCCGCGCGGGAAATTGGTGGCCGCCGTCTGCGGGCCCGCCAGCATGATCAGATTCGGTATGCCGCTGGCCATCAGACCCAGGAAAGTGATGGGGCCATCGGCCCACTTGTCGCGGAGCCTGAGACCATTAATACCCTGAATATCGATCTTGTCGAACGCACCAGTGAAAGAATCGAAACCCGTGGCGTAAATGATGACATCGAACTCGAAGTGCCGATCGGTGGTGTCGAGGCCTTCGGGCGTGATCTGCTGGATCGGCGTCGCACCGGAATCCACCAGTTCCACGTTGGCGCGGTTGTAGGTCTCGAAGTAGCCCGTTTCCAGCGGCACACGCTGGATGCCAAAGCCGTGGTCTTTAGGAATCAGTTTCTCAGCCAGTGCCTTGTCATTCACGCGCCCCCGAATGCGCTCGGCAATATAGGCGGAGAACTCGGCGTTAGCGCGTTCGTCGGTGAAGATCTCGACGAAGTTCTGCAGCCAGATCCCGAAACCCGGACCCTCGTAGAGGCGATCCCACAGCTTACGGCGTTCTGCGGGGGTCACCTCATAGAAACCGCGGCGATCGGGCTCGTGCTCAAAGCCGCCCGGCGTGCGGGCACAGACCTCAAAAATCTCATCGTAGCGCGCGCGGATTGTGGCCATTTCGGCCTTGTCTAATTTTGCATTGTTGAGCGGCGCTGCCCAGTTGGGGCGACGCTGGAACACCGTTAAGTGGCCGGCCACTTTGGCCACTTCGGGAATAATCTGGATGGCGGTGGCGCCGGTGCCGATGATGGCCACGCGCTTGCCCGAGAGGTCGGGCTGATCGTGCGGCCAGTCGAACGGATGGAACGACAAGCCCTTGAAAGTTTCCATCCCTTTGAAGCTCGGGCGCGTGGGGATCGACAGGATGCCAAGCGCGGTAATCACGACGCGAGTGGTCAGGCTGCGGCCATCAGCAAGCGTGATGCGCCAGGTATCGGTGTGCTCGTCGAAGTGCATCGACACCACGCGGCAGTTAAACTGCATATGCTTGCGCAGGTCAAATTTATCCACCACGAAATTGAGGTAGCGCAGGGTCTCGGGCTGCGGGGAGTACCACTCGCTCCAGTCCCATTCGTCCAGCACTTCTTTCGAGAACGAGTAGCCATAGGTAAAGGATTCCGAATCAAAGCGCGCGCCGGGATAACGATTGTTGAACCAGGTGCCGCCAACGTCACTGTAGGCCTCGAGCAAAGTCGCCTTCACGCCCAGATCCGCCAGCCGTTTGATTTGATAAATGCCCGCCACGCCGCCGCCAATGACGCAAACTTCGTAATCACGCGGTGCGTTGGCTCGGTCGCTGGACGGTGTGCGGGTGGCGGTCGCGGTCATAAGCGGTCTCCCTCTTGGATCTGGCGCCGGTGAACTCGGCGCTGCTATTAAGTGTGGCAAACGATGCCTGTCAGAGGATAATACACAAAGGGCAGCGCGATCCGACAATCGTCAAGTCAGGCGGTCTTCCCGCTACCGGCCCGGCACCCCACGGTGATCGGTTTTGAGGGGCGGTATCGATGTCCTGAAACGCATGTCCATCGGACGAAGGGAGGCGGCGACAAGATTGTCCGTCGCGCGCTGGTTACATGCCCGGCGGGCCACGCGCAACGGTCCGCACGCCAAGGCTGCAGGGGTCTCAAAAACGCAACCAAATAGCGGTCCAATGCGGTGAGTTGATCCTCGACGGGGGGGACCCCTGCGGCAGCCGAGCTGTTGTCACACGTTTTCCCTCTCGGCGGCGGAGAACGCGCCACCACCGCGGCCGTAGTGTCACGCGAAACCGGGTGTAACGATGCTGCCCGGCCCGCTCCGCCCCGTTCGTGACGTGGGAAAAAACCCTCAATGAACCGGGTCAGCCGCATCTGCGCGCGTGGCTGAGCGCAGCGGTGGCTCGGTTAGTTCGGACAGAAATCTTTCGGGGGTAAGTGGAAAGATCTGCGGATTGATTGAACCCTGGGAGGCGTTCGTCGTCAATTCTTGGTTTTCGATCTTCTGCTGTCGCTCCCACCCAGGCGCGGTCTGATACCGAAGGCAACAGAAGCGCCGGGTTTTCTTCCCGGCGGAGAAAATTGATCCACGTAGGAAGCCGCAGGCGCCGAGATCTTGGGAGACCTGCTATCGGAGCACCCCCGGATTTTCGATCGCCGCGGCTGGCTGCGTTCATGACGATTGCTCAGGCCGCGATGGCCAGCGGCTCGTTGGCGTTCGCGGCGTAGTAGATTTCGTCTGGCGTCCGATAATCGTGCGACTGATGAATCCGCCGACGATTGTAGAAATCGAAATAGCGAGTCAGCCCGGCCCGAAGGTCGCGCCCGTTCTCATAGGCCCGAAGGTAAATATCCTCGTACTTGACGCTGCGCCACAGTCGTTCGATGAAGACGTTGTCGATCCAGCGCCCCTTTCCATCCATGCGGATGCGAGCGCCAGACCACGTCGGTCCATGCCTTGCTGGTGAACTGCGAGCCCTGATCGGTGTTGATGATCTCGGGTGCGCCGTACCGGGCGATCGCCTCGGTCAACGCATCGACGCAAAAATCCGGCGTCATCGTGTTCGAGACCCGAAATGACAGCACCTTGCGACTCGCCACGTCCAGGATCGCCACCAAGTACAAAAAACCGTGAGCCATCGGCAAATACGTCAGATCGGACGCCCACGCCTGGTTGGGTCGATCGATCGCCAAGCCGTCGAGCAGGTACGGGTAAATCTTCGCATCCCGTGCCGGAATGCTAGTTCGTGGCCGGCGGTATAGCGCCTCGATGCCCATGCGGCGCATCAGGGTTGTCACGTGGACCCGGCCGACGTCGAAACCGTCTCGCTCGAACTGCTTGGCGAGCCGCCGCGCCCCATAGAACGGGTGCTCCAGGTGCAGCTCGTCGATCCGGCGCATGATCCGCAAATCCTCCTCGCGTACCGGACCGGCGTGTAGTACACGCCGGTCCGGTTCAGTTCGAGAAGCGCACACTGGCGCGTCACACTCAACTTTGCCCCCTGGTCAATCATCGTCGTCCGCTCGGTCCGGGGAAGCGACCGAGCGCGGAATCTAAAAAATCCCATTCCACTGTCAGCTCGCCGAGCTTCGCGTGCACGTCATGAGGCGCCGCAAGCTGCGCGAGGGTCTTCTCGCCTTTTAGGGCTTCCAAAGCCACTTTCGCCTTGAAGGCCGGCGAGTGGTTCCGTCTCGGTCGTTTCATCGGGAATACTCCTGCTATCGTTGAAAAATATAGCAGCCATTCCACTTTTAGATCTGTCCGAAAAACCTAGGCCAGCTCTCGCGTTCTCTTGCCGCCATTTTTTTGCATAGGTACATAGCTACCATCACCCAATCGTCTTTAAGCGACCGGCAAATGGTCCAGCGCATAAACAAGCTGAACCAATCGACGCAGCACGACCCGTTTGTCGGACCGGTAAGCCAGAACCATTCAAACATGGGCTCACTGGCTTTGGGTCTCGTCGGATCACCGACGAACGTCGCGTGATCTGCACGATCGATTACCATGCCCTGCACCGAGCACCGCGCGGTTATCACGCGCTGCCCCTTGCCGCTTTAACTGACGATTAAGCGCCCCTCAAATAACTTAAGAGACAGTCGTCGTGCGATCGAGGCAAGACCTACAGCGGATCGCAGGCAGATCCCTACCCAACGCCGTCATGCCCTTCCTGACCACAGTCTTACTTGAATTCCGGGGTTCGATAGGTGCCTTGTCCGGTCGAGTATCGGGTTTAAAACTGGTGGGTCGCCCAGACGAGGATCGGTGCACGGAGCATACGGACGTTGCCCTTGAGGCGGTGATGATGTCGCGTCACAGAAGCGGCACGACTGGACTGCGCTGAGGGGATGGCTGCCCGCGGCGCAAGGCTTGGCGACCACGCCATCGGGCTCTATGCTTGCCCCGCAGGCTCTCGGCCAGTAATCGCTTCCTGCCATTGCGCCGTAATAGCACCACCCGGAGGGACGGACGACATGACGGAGGATGACGCGCGTTGGACAAAGGTCAACCGCACCGCACAGACGGTCGCGGCGTTGCGCCTGCTCGAGCAAATCGGACAGGGTGAACATGCGCTGGTGCGCGATCGGTGCATCCCGGCCCTACTCGCCGCTGACAGTTTGATGGAAGCCAGTTTCGCAGGCGTGCGAGTCCCCGCACGCTTCGGTGGCGATGCGCACGCGATCGCGGCCTGGATCGCCGAGCCTGGTACCGATCCCGACGCCTTGCGGCTGGCCGCCCATGTGGATCGTCTGGCGATCCGTTGCGCGGCTATTGATCAACTGATCGCTGACTATGTGCGCGATGCCCACCAACTCGTCATCGTGGGTGCCGGCCTGGACACTCGCGCATTCAATCTCGCCGCCGTCAGCGCGACCACGATTTTCGAAGCCGACTTCGACCACGTGCTTGCGTGGAAAGCGGTGCGCCTGAAGGATTTTATGCCGCTGTGCCGGCGACGAGTGGAAGTGCCGGGTGACATCACCGCGGCGGACTTCCCAGCACGCCTGCGCGCAAGCGGCTTCCTGCCCGCGCTACCCACTATATGGTTGGTGGAGGGTGTGTTTGTTTATCTCGATTCGGCACAGATTGACACGCTCAATCGGAATATGGCGACGCTGAGCGCCGTGGGCAGTCGCCTTATCGGGACTTTCATGGGCGCGCGCTCGCCCGCCACTTTCACCGACGGCATGGTGACGCGTTGTGACGATCCGGCCGCACTGCTGGACACGTACGGCTGGCAGACTCAGACCCGGCACTATGCTGACATTGCCCATGCATTTGGTCGCCGTTTTCCTGGCAATGATGATTTCTATCTCGCCGCGACGGCGCCACGCGAACGCAGCGAGATGCACGATTGAGGCGGAGCGACTTGGTGGTCGGATGATGGCACGCAGGGTTGGCGCCGTTCGAAGCATACGCGCCAATCGGTGACGTCCGTCGACGACTTTCGGGTCTGCTTCAGGATATCGTAGTAGGCCTTGCGCCCGCCCTGAATTTGCGCAGACATTTTGTAGCAGCGATGGGAACTCCGCTCCCACTGACCAATACCCATTCGTCAGCTGCTTTTCGTGCGGCATCAAAGCGCAGGTTATCGGCAAGCACAGACGGGTCAGACGTAAGGTGGCTACCGTATCGACGGTCGCTTCAGTGCAAAGACCTACGCCACCAAAGACGAAGCAAAGCTCGCGCTCTTCGATGATTTCTGGGCTGCGACCCAAGATGATGACCGGCTGTGGAACGGCGACTGATACAGAGAACCGTTCGTCAAACTTGGCCGGCGGATCTGCCGAGGCCTTCCATTTGGTTTAAAAAATCTATAAACTATAGGCTATTTTAAACCACCCAGGGAGGCGTCATGATCGGCAACCGCATTCGGCAAGCTCGTCTGGCAGCTGGACTTACCTTGGGCGCCTTAGGGGAAAAGGTTGGTGTCACCCACACCGCGATTCAGAAGTATGAGAAGGGCGGACTAACCCCTTCTTCGTCGCAACTCCTCAAACTTGCCCGGGCGTGCGGCATCCGGGTTGAGTATTTCTTCCGCACCCACGAAGTGGAGTTGCTGGAGCCAGAGTTTCGACGGCTGGCATCATTCGGCAAGACAGCCCAAGAGGCCCTCAAGATCAAGGCTGTGGAACTGATTGAAAAACGCGTCGAATTGCTTGGCTTCTTCCCGGAGTCGCCTATTCAACAATTTGCGGTCCCAACTGGCTTGCCCCAGCACATTGATGCCCCAGACGATATTGAGGCGTTCGCGGACCAGGTGCGCGAGGAGTGGAAACTTGGGCTCAACCCGATCGGCGACCTGACGGATACGCTTGAAACACTGGGCCTGTTGGTAATCGTCGTTGATGAGGACAACCCTGGGTTTTCGGGTTTAACGGCTACCGCAAGGACCTCCGATGGCCGGACATATCCAATCGTGGCCGTGTCGTCTCGGTGGCCAGGTGATCGGCAGCGATTTACGCTGGCGCATGAAGTTGGGCATTTGCTGCTCGCAGGGCGTCTGGACGCCGCAATGGACGAGGAAAAGTCCTGCGATCGCTTTGCCGGTGCATTCCTGGCACCAAAAGCCACCGTTACGCAAAACCTCGGCCAGCATCGTCGTGGCGTGGAATGGCAAGAACTTTATGCGCTAAAGCACGAGTTTGGTTTGAGCATGGCGGGCTGGCTGCAGCGCGCTAAGCAATGCGGCATCATCACCGACGCGGCCCATCTTTCCCTCTGGAAGATGTTTTCCGCGAAGGGCTGGCGTAAACAGGAGCCCGGCGAGCCGGTTCCACGCGAGCATCCTCGGCTATTTGCGCAATTGGTCTACCGTGCCTTGGGTGAGCAGTACATCTCTGAATCCAAGGCCGCCGAACTGCTGGGCATCCCCATGATGCGCTTCCATAAGGAGCGTCAGTTGGAGGCGGTGGATGCTGCTGCTCATCAGTGATGCCAATATTCTGATTGACATGGAAGCCGGTGAGTTGATGGAAAAACTCTTCCAGCTTCCCATGCAGTTTGCGATGCCAGACATCCTCTATTGGGAAGAAATCGAGCCC
>CAIKBL010000069.1 GCA_903825645.1 uncultured Pseudomonadota bacterium
GAAAGACTGTCGAATCCCAATCGCCGGGTGCATTCGAGCATCAGGTCGGAGCCAAACAGCTGGTCACCCAATTCGCCGGTAAGCACCACCTCGTCAAACAAGCCAGCCTTGCCGACAGTGCGCTGCACAGTCAGCTTGCCGGCAATCTGCGTGTGATAGAAGGCCGGGTTCTCCATGATGCTGTGACTGGAGAGAAACACGGTCAGCCGGTCATGCTCATGGACAGGAAGTGCCTTGAGCAAAGCGACCAGCGTCACGGTCGAATCGATTCCGCCCGACCACATGATGTGCAAGTGCGGATTGGCGGCGAGCAGTTCCTGCGCGCGGGCATCACAGCAGTCAGCGAAGGAAACTCCATGTCTGCCAGCCAGGCTCGCCGGATTTGGCATGGGACAGCAGGCAGCAAAGCGCAGCAAATCAGGTTTGATGGCCAGCCGCGAAGTGGTGACAACGCCCCCAAGGACCTGACGCAGTCCACTGGCCAGTGAATGGCCCGCCACCAGATTGCGTGCCACCAGCAATTGAGTCGGCAGTTCAGTCATGGCAGCCATACCTCACGAACAGTGAATCGAGGTCGTGGTGATCGCGCGTGGCGCTTACCTGCGCGAGTGCCTGGAGCCGCCGCACCTCGGATTGCACCAGCGCATCCTGCCGGTCGGCGAACTCAATGCGCACGCGATCTGCTGCTGCGGCAAGTGTCGTGTTCGAGGCCTGCGCCAGTGCGTTCAGCAGCGGAAGCGCTTCTGAATCCTTGCTCGTTTCCAGACGCTGACATTCGACATAGGCCAGGTCGAGCAAGCGATCCTGAAGCGGCAATGCGCCCGGAGCATGGGTCGCACGCTGAGCACGCAAGGCCGCATGCACGCGGTCCATCAACAGAAGTCGCCGGTAGTGGAAGCGGTAGTCCTCCGTATCCGGCGCGGCTGCTTCCGCCACCCCATCACGCAATCGATACCGATAGGGCTTGCGGTAGTTGAAATCGTCTGGCACTTCGCCCCAGTAATGGAACGGCTCGTAGCGCTCGTCGAGCTCGCGAGCAAGATGCTGCCGGTCGAGATCGACGTAGTTGATGACATAAACGATGACGCCGGTCGGCATGAAAGCCAGCCCGGCCATTTGTACATACATGAATGACTCCTTTGATCAACCACCGGGTGGCGGGGGTGGAGGCGGCGGTGGCGGTGGCGGAACCGGCGGAGGTGGTGGTGGCGGAGGCGGCGGTACCGGCACAGGTGGCGGCGGTGGTGGTGGAACCGGCACGGGTGGTGGCGGCGGTGGTGGCACCGGTGTTGGGGTCGGAGCCGGCGTCGGTGCCGGTGCTGGTGGTTGGTAGGCCGCCAGCGCAGACGCAATCGCCACGTTGACCATGTTTTGAATGGTCGGCAGCTCTGCGGCAATCGCCGCGCGAATCAATGCCTCTACGGCCAGCGTGAGCTGGTTAAGGCTGTTGCGATCCGGCGCGAGGCCGCCCGCGACAATGGCGTTGCGAATCTCTTCGCTGATCTGAAAGAACCAGTAATCCCCGGGTGTGGTGGCCGGTGTATTGGTCGCCGGGTTGCCTCGGTCGGGTAACCAATGGACGGATTGCTTGGCACGGCAGGTGGCGTTTGGGCAGCATTGGCTTCCCATACTCGGTTGTCCATGAAATCTCCTACAGTTCGTTCACGTATAGCTAAACAGCAAGGTGGTGTGCGCGGGCTTGATGCGTCGCATGACGCACTCAAGCAAGGTGTTGCCCCAGGCAGCCAGCGGATCGGATACGCGACCGTTGACGGTGAGCGTGGTTTTCGTGTCCCCCACGGGCGTGGTGATCGTCCAAACGTAAATCCAGCCGTTATTGGCCAGCGGGTTGTTCACCGGCGAGATGACGGTGTCGACTTCTTTCCAACCCTCAGTGATCGCGATGGCAAAACCCATCGCCCGCGCCACGGCGATGAAATAGGCACGTGACTGACCGCCAACCTGCACGAGTTTGGAAACCAGTGCGGCTTGCAGTTGCGGCTGCATCTGTTGGCCGCCAAGCGCAATCACACACGGATCTGGTAGGCCTGCGACGCGCTCCCAGTCGGCGAACAGTTCAGATGTCGTGCGCGGATCGGCCTCCTCGATGAGTTGCCACGCGCGCGTATCCAGCCGCGCCAGTTCCTGCGCAAGCCCCGTAAACAAACGGGTAATGCCCGCATCAGGGTCATCGGTCCATGCAGGCCCGTAGGGCAGCAACTGCTGCAACAACGTCTGATAGTCGGTCGCCGCCAGCGGCTTGCTAACCTGGTTGGTCACCGCCGAGCTCATTGGCGTGTTTACAGCCACGTCACGCTCCCCATGACCGGGATCTGGCCGGCGGACATGACGATGTTGGCAGCAGGCGTTATCAGGACGTAGTCCCACTCTCCAGCCGCAGCCGAGATGGCCGACCGCATATGCGAGAGCAGGATCGTGCCCCCGGGCTGCCCCTCGCGTGCCAGCAGATCAGCCAGTTCAGCCGTGACCGCTCTTTGTTCGGCCAGGGTATCGGGGCTCAATCCCTCAACTGTGAAATTGACTGGCACTGCGACAGGCGCGTAGACGGTCACATGGGCTGTCACCGGGCGCAGGCCATCGATGAAATTCGCTATTGCCGCAATCTGTGCTGCAGTCGGCAGGATTGCGGCGCCGATGCCATTGCCGTCGCACACAAAGGCAACGCCGACGGCGCCCTGGCCGAATTGTTCCGGCACACACCATGCCCTGGTGGCTCCACCGCCCGGGGCAGCCAAGGTCCATTGCACGTAGTCGTTGGCATCTCCACCCTGGGGCGGCTGTTGAATGCGATTGAGCAAGCGCGCACGCAGGCTGTCGTCTGATTCGAGATCGCTGCCACCCGAAAGCGGCCCGAGCGTGGCAGCTGTCTGCACGCCGAGAATGGGCGTGACCAGATTGACGGTTTGGTTGGCGTAGCCATTACCGGTAGCGGCAGGAGTGACGGCGGCAACGGATGCTGTGGCAAGATTTCCAGAAACCGTGATGTCGGTCGTGGTTTGAAACTGCGTGCCATCAAGCGTCTGCACCAGGGTGCCAGCCGGGATGTCGGCAGCACCGGGCGTCACCGTGAAGGCAATGCTGCCCGTGGCAGGTGTGGCGACCAGTCGCTGCACACCCCAGACGGATGCCCAGCGCTCCAGAAACTCGGCTTCGGCGGTGTCAATGATGATCTGGCGACTGATCCATTCGATGAAGCCGTACAGGCCATGTGCAACAGCAGTTTCCAATTACAACCCATAAGGCGCAAACCCGTATGATTACTGGATGCGGTGTCAAAAGCGCTCGCGAGGCAAACAGAGAAAACCGCGAGCAGAGAGACCGCCAACGTGCAAAAACTTGCTTGGTAGCGCAGGTGACGCGCGCGAGGCAATGGCCGGAAACCGCCCCAACACTGGGGCTTCGAGCAAAAAAAATCCCAACCGATAAGAGTTGAGATTTCAAATAATGGTGGAGGCGGCGGGAATCGAACCCGCGTCCGCAAGCCCTCTGCCGTCGGTTCTACATGTGTATCCGGTCTATTGTTTTAACCGTGCGCCACCCGACAGGCAGGGAAAACGCACAGCGAGCCCGTGAGTTTTAGCGAGTTGGCGCCGGGCACGCCGCGTCGCGATCCGGTGAGATATGACGCCCGAAACCTGAACGCACCAGCACGGCTTCAGTCGGACGGCACCCTACTGGGTTTTAAGCAGCGAGTGCGTAGTTGTCGTCGTTGGCAACTAATAGATTGCAGATGGATTTACGAGGTAACTGCGCCTCGACATGCCCCTTCGGTTTCGCGACCCACGTCGAATCCAAGTCGCCCCCAAAGTCAGCGGTCAGCATACGCGCATCGACTGGTTCAGCGCAACGCGAAACCTCACGAACTGTTGAATACGGTCGCGTGTCCGGATAAAAAAACAAGTCGATGAACGATTCGAAGGCGATAGATTATTGCCATAATCACCGCGTATGCGACCGGTGACGCGCGGACCCCGAAAAAATGTGTAAGCGGCCTCGAACATGGCGCAGCCGACGGCGGTAAAGACAGGCACGACAGCCGCCTCGGCGAGGCATCTTTTTCTCCGAGCTGCGCGGCTTTTTGCGAAGAGCAAGTCATTACGGGCGAGGATTCTCCGCCGCCGTTCGCTGAATGGTATAGCGATGGGCCTCAGCGGCGTCGCAATGAATGCGGACTCATCGCCCTGATCCTTAAGCGATCTTTTTTGGCCACACGACTTCGATGATCGAGACCCGTCGCTGTGCTAAAAAGCAGGCGTGCATGGGGATCTCGTTATCGATTTTCTTTGACTGTGAAAGCTCAATTCGGAAGTTGTCCGCACCGGTCAGGACGCCGGAGACACCATGTTTTACGTCCCGATTTGGTTGTCTGAACCCCACGGACTGCGCGCCGCCTGAACTGGCGATGTCAGACCGTCAGCGGAAGCCGGCACCCCCGTCTTGCCTGAGATCGCCTCATCGTCGTCTTACGACTTCTCTCGAAGCGGTGGAACCCACAAAAGAGGCGCGGCGTTTCTATTCGATTTCGCTAAAGGAAGACAGAGAGGCGAGGTTGTGGGTTCCCGCGCGATTGGTTTTAGGGAAGGCAGGACGTTTTGACTACGTTTTGGCGCCCTCCTGTGCGATTTGTGCGCAGCGCGATATTGTTCGTCCTTCCGCCGGTCCCGAAGAGCCGGTGATCCTGAAGATCCCTCACCGGAGGGAGAGGTGTTCTCCGCAATGCCGCTGCAGGCCGTAATCTTGAACCAAAGGCTCAAGATGGGGACTTCTCGGAGTGAATCAGGCTTCCCGCTGACGCGGGCATGCACAACATCACTGCCAGATCGGTCCCGAGTGGTAGCAAATATAGGCTCAAGGATCTCGAACCCGCTGGCAAACACCACAGAGAACACCAAACTCAAAGCGTCAAAATTATACCCATGGCGATGGCTATGCGCGCCTACTCGACCTCAACCATCTTCGCCGCTGAAGGCGCAGCCGGAAGTTCGTAGAGTTTGCCACGCGCAAGTGCTGATTTTATTTTGGACTGAATCCGTTCGATTCCCGCGCCTACCTCAGTGCCCACCGCGTCATTCTTGCGCCGATAATCCAGATATTCGTGCGCTATGTTCAAGGCAGCCATGACCGATACTCTTTCGCTACCGATCACTTTTCCACTGTCGCGTTGCTCGCGTAGCTTATTGTTCAGGAATTCGACGGAGGCAAAAAGTGCTTCACGCTCATCCTCCGCGCACCCAACCACGTAGTCTTTGTCCATGATCGTGACGGTTATCGGTTTGACTGGCGCATTCATGATGGGGCTTAACGTGATTCCATGGCTTTCAGTCTTGCGATCATCGCTTCGACTCGGCTTCGGGCCTGTTCCGTCTTATCGATCAGCGTCGCGCGCTCCGCGGCCAACACCGTTTGTTGGCTGCGCAGGGCCTCATTTTCGTTCGCGAGAGTCTCCACCGTACGGATCAACTCATCGACGCGCGCTTCAAGCGAGGCAATATCAAGATGGTCTTTATGCAACTCGGGCATGGTCCGACAGCTATGTTTATGCGCTTGCGCGCGCTGTAGGCAATATAGAGCCGCCCCCGGAAGTGGTCAACCGCGCGACGCCAAGATGGGCGGCATTGTCGCGCATTTGCCACAATACATCTGCCAAGTGTGGCTTCCTGTCGGTTCCTTGCTCGTGGGATAATTAACGCACTTTCGACACGGCAGAAATGATACATGATCCAGATCTCCTCTCGCACTTTCTACACATCAGTTTCCACTGCCCTTGGCCGGCTCGACAGCGATGTAGATCCCGCGGAATGTCACGGGATGTTGTGCGGCCTCCTCTGCAGCCCGGAGGGCTTCGAGACGGGCACGTGGTTACAGCATTTGACGGGTTACTCGGAAGGCTCGGTCACTGAGTTACCGACGGGTGATCCGCTCAATGAACTGCTCCGAAACACCTTGAAGGGCATCGATTCACAAGAATTTGGGTTTGAACTGTTACTGCCGGATGATGACGAACCGCTGATGGTGCGTACAGACGCCCTTGGCGGCTGGTGCCGCGGTTTTCTGTCGGGCTTCGGCATTTCTCGGGGGGCAGCCGCCACCAGCGCTGAGAGCCAGGAGTTTCTTGGCGATATCTACCAAATAAGCCGGGTTGATCCAAACGATAATGAGGACGAAGTGAGCGAAAGCGCGTTTCAGGAGATCGTTGAGTACGCCCGCATGGGCGCTATTCTCTTGCGGGAGGAAAACCGGCAAGTGACGGCGGACGTTTTTGATCCCGCCCGCCTGCATTAGTCCGCCATCCCGCATGGATAAAAAAGAATTCGCCCGTCGTCGTAAGCGCTTGATGGATATGGTGAACCACGGTGGCATCGCCATTCAGCCCACGGCCCCGGAACGCATTCGTAACCGAGATATTTATTATCCTTTTCGGCCGGACAGTGATTTTTTCTATCTAACGGGCTTTCCGGAGCCAGAAGCCGTTCTGGTGTTGGTTCCCGATCGCCCGCAGGGCGAGTGTGTGCTGTTCTGTCGGGAAAAAAATGCGGAAGCAGAGACATGGCACGGCACGCGTCATGGCCTCGAAGGCGCCTGCGAGTTGTACGGAGCGGATGACGCGTTCCCCATTTCTGACATGGATGACATTTTGCCCGGTCTGCTCGAGAACCGCGGCCGTATCTATTACACCATGGGACGCTACCAGGACTTTGATCAAAGACTGGTCGGCTGGCTGAACCAGATCTCGAACAAGAGTCGGGCCGGCGTGCATGCGCCGGACCAGTTCAATTCCCTTGCACATTATGTGCACGAGATGCGGCTCTATAAGAGTCGCGAAGAAATTAAAACGATGCGCCGCTCCGCCCAGATCGCGTCCGCCGGGCATCGTCGCGCCATGCAGATCTGTCAGCCCGGCTTGTATGAATATCAAATCGAAGCGGAACTGCTCCATAGTTTCGTGCAACAAGGTGCACGCTCGCCCGCTTATCCCTGCATTGTGGGCGGGGGAGCCAACAGTTGCATTCTCCACTACACGGAAAATAACGATTTATTGCGCGATGGCGACTTACTCCTGGTCGACGCGGGAGCGGAACTTGAAAACTACGCCAGCGATGTTTCGCGCACCTATCCCGTGAACGGCCGTTTCACGCCTGAGCAGCGCGCGATTTATGAGATTGTATTAGAAGCGCAGTTTGCCGCGATTGCGGCCGTGCGCCCCGGTAACAGTTGGAATGATCCCCACGAGGCGGCTGTCGAAGTCATCACGAAGGGACTGGTCGATGTCGGGATTCTCAAGGGTCGGTGGCGCACCATGCTGCGGGACGAAGCCTATCGACCCTATTACATGCACCGGACTAGTCATTGGCTTGGCATGGATGTCCACGATGTGGGGGAGTACAAAGTCGGGGATGAGTGGCGGATGTTCGAGCCGGGGATGGTCACCACAGTGGAGCCGGGTCTTTACCTGTCACCCGCGCTGAAGGGACTTGCCAAGCGCTGGTGGAATATCGGCATCCGTATTGAAGACGATGTTCTGGTGACGGCGGATGGACACGAGGTGCTGAGCGCGGGCGCACCGAAGACCGTCGAGGATATTGAAATGACGATGCGGCAGGCCGGGCGGGCGTGAGCGCGTCGCCTGATTTCGATGTCGTTATCGTAGGCGCTGGCCTCGTCGGCGCCGCGCTCGCGCTTGGCTTGGCCCGCGTGGGGTTCAGGATTCTCCTCGCCGACAAAGCCGCGCCCCCTGCGGAGATGTCGGGCGATGGCCGGGGTCTGGCTCTGGCGCACAGTTCTGTCGCCGTGCTGGAGGGGCTCGACATTTGGTCGTCGCTACAGCCAGTGGCGTATCCGGTTAAGCACATTCATGTGTCCCAGCAGGGACATTTCGGTGCACTGCGGTTGAATCATCGCGCGCTGGCGGTGTCCGCCCTAGGCTTCGTGTGCCCGGCGAGTACCTTGCAGCGGGCGCTCTCCAAGGCCTTGACTGGGGCTGCCGAGATTACGATTGCTTGGGCGACCACGCTGCCGGGTTGGCAACAGACCGGATCTACGCTCACGCTTAAGTTAAGTTCGGCTGAGGGAACGTCGGAAACCACCACCCGTCTTCTGGTCGGCGCCGACGGGACCGATTCTTCTGTACGTGAATGGGCGGGGATCCCGGTACGCCGCCGCAACTATGGGCAGACGGCTATCGTGGCCGCTGTTGAAGTCGCTAGACCTCGCCCCCATACGGCGTTCGAGCGCTTTACCACGAGTGGACCGCTTGCCCTGTTGCCGCTCGGCGGGTCGCGTCATGTTTTGGTACGCACAGCCCCTACGGACGAGGTTACCGCTTTGCTGGCGCTGCCGGATGTCGCCTACCTAAAGGACACCGAACACCGCCTAGGTGGGATCGTCGGCACGCTTACCCATTTGGGGCCACGACGTCCCCAC
Organism: uncultured Pseudomonadota bacterium; assembly: GCA_903825645.1. Classification (GTDB taxonomy): domain Bacteria; phylum Pseudomonadota; class Gammaproteobacteria; genus CAIKBL01. Next base: position 8,443 of record CAIKBL010000069.1, read on the forward strand.
CCGCTTGTGTTGCAGGTCGCGCAGCGTCTGTGCGACGCGCGATGTCTGTTGATCGGCAATGCGGCGAATACCCTGCATCCGAATGGGGCACAGGGTCTCAATCTTGGACTACGGGATGTGGCCGCGCTGCGTGATGTGCTCGCGCTTGTGGCGCGTACCGGGGGTGATCCGGGCAACCCGGAGATCCTTCAACGTTATGAAGAACGCCGCCTCCGCGACCACCAGATAACGAGGTGTATCACCGATAGCCTAGCGCAGACCTTCGCCATCGGGTCTCCCGTGATTGGTGGACTTCGCGCGTTGGCGCTGGTCGGGGCGGACAGGATGCCCTGGCTGAAACGCCTGGCGCTTCGGCGGCTGGCGCTGGGTGAGGGGCACCTCGGATGAAGCCCGCCGTCCCCGGTACAACAGTGGCCATTGTGGGTAGTGGGGTGGTGGGCATGGTGACGGCCCTCCTGCTGGCCGATGCGGGAGTGTCAGTCGTCCTCATTGACTCCGTGACGCAGTCGCAGACACGGAACGAACCCTTCGATTTGCGGACCTATGCCTTAACGCCGGCGGTCCGTCGTGTCCTTGCCCATTGCGGTGTGTGGGATGGGCTTGATCTCTCACGGATCTCGACCTTCGAAGCCATCGAGATTTGGGATGGTCTGGGCACGGGGCGCGTACGTTTTGATACGCGGCCTCCCTTGGCCTATTTGGTAGAAGCCACCAACTTGATTGCGGCCTGCCAGGCAGCGCTTGTGCGTCGAGCGCGCATCAGCGATCTCGCCGGACAGGTCAGTGCGATCATGAGCGATGAGCGTCACTGCCTGCTCACGCTAGTTGATGGGCGCGCCCTGCAGGCTTCTGTGGCGCTGGCTTGCGATGGTGGCGATTCAACAGTGCGCAGGCTATGCGGTATTGAAAGTGAGGAGCTGGATTTCCGGCAGCACGCCATTGTCGCGAACGTTGAAACCGCAGCCCCTCATGGTGCTGTCGCACGGCAATGTTTTCTCCCTAGTGGACCCTTAGCTTTATTACCGCTACCGACCCCTTGCGCGGCGGCCGTGGTGTGGACGACGACGCCGGACGAAGCCACGTGGGCGCTGCAATGTAGCGATGACGCGTTCTGCGCACGTCTCAGTACTGCGCTCAAGGGTCGGTTTGGACCTATCCTTGCGACGAGCGCGCGGGCGCGCTTTCCGCTCCGCCGTCACCATGCCCGACAATACGCACAGGGCCGAATCGCGCTGGTCGGTGATGCGGCGCATGTTATCCATCCGCTTGCGGGACAAGGGTTAAATCTCGGTCTGCTCGACGCCGCGATGGTGGCAGAGGTCCTGACCGCCCGAGGGCTCGGCTCGGTGCGGCACCCCCAATCGGCTTTGCAGCGTTATGCGCGTGCGCGACGCGGCGAGAACCTGCTTATGCTTACTATCACTGAGCAAATCAACAAGCTGTTTGCCCACACGCATCCAGCCTGCGTCGGGCTGCGTAGCCTCGGGCTTGACTTGACGCAGCGCTTTCAACCACTGCGGCAGCGGTTAGCCGCTCACGCGACAGGTGAGCGAGGAGTGCTGCCGCGCATCGCTAGATGTTTTGTTTCCGCAACCGAGGAAATCTCATGATCACGCTCGACCCGAAGGTATTCGAAAGGGGGCTGTTCGAATCCAACCTCACCAGTCTTCCCTTGCTGGCGCGCGGCAAAGTGCGGGATATCTACGCAATCGGCAATGACCATCTGTTGCTCGTCGCGACTGATCGGTTATCTGCCTTCGATGTGGTGCTGCCGGATCCGATTCCCGGCAAGGGCGCTATTTTAACGGCGCTCTCCAATTTCTGGTTTGACCGTTTTCGTCATCTTGTTCCCAATCATCTGGCGACGCTGCCGCTCGAAGAGGTGTTGCCGAACCCCGAGGAGCGTGCACAAGTCGTAGGGCGAGCGGTGGTCGTTCGTCGGCTTGAACCGTTGCGTATCGAGGCGGTGGTGCGCGGATATCTGATTGGATCGGGCTGGAAAGAATATCAGCAGACGGGCATGGTGTGCGGAATATCCCTGCCACCTGGTCTGGCGCAGGCGTCGAAGTTATCCGAACCTATCTTTACCCCTGCAACGAAAGCAGAGGCTGGACTCCACGACGAGAATATCGACTATGTCACCGCGGTCGGCATCGTTGGCGAAGCCCACGCCGCCGAGGTCCGACGTCTTGCGCTGACGCTCTACGCAGAGGCGGCTAGATACGCTTTGTCGCGCGGCATCATCATCGCCGATACCAAATTCGAATTTGGCACGGATTCCACGGGACAGATCGTGCTCATCGATGAAGCGCTGACGCCAGATTCGTCGCGGTTTTGGCCGGCTTCCCAGTATCGGGTGGGCGGCAGTCCACCCAGCTTTGACAAACAGTTCGTGCGTGATTACCTAGAGACCCTGATTTGGGACAAGCAACCGCCGGGTCCCCATTTACCCCCAGCAATCATCGAGCAGACGGCAGGCAAGTATTTGGAAGCCTTGAACAGTCTGACTGCGTCGTAGTCGTAGCGCCACGTCGGGAATTTGCTGGGCGCAGACTACATCGTGTCAACTTTCCCGGTAGAAGAGCAAGACCAGGCCAATGGCAGCAAACGCCACGGGCCAAAAATAACCGGCGCGTTCTCGAATAGGCGACTCCGTTCGGAGCTCTAGCCAGCGTGCGCAGCCCGCAGCGATCCCGAGCAGACCAATCGGGATGTGACTCATTTCAATCAGCAGCGCTTCTTGAATATTTTCGAGCACATGGCTGTGGGTAAACATGAGGATCCCACCCAGCAGGTTGGTCAACGGAAACACGTAAGCGGCGCGAGTCCCGGCCAGACTACCCGCCCTCACCCGCCATTCGAAAATCCCGAATACCATGACAAGCAGCGCCATGAACCGATGCTGGAGGATGCTCGGGTCCCGGAAGGATTCGAAAAAACCAATGGAGCCCAGCGGCCACGTCTCCGGATCTGAGCGAATCGCTATAAAAATACCGAGCGCCACGAACATCACCGGCCAGTGTCGCGCCCACCGCAGGCCTGCAAAGCGCGCCAGCATCGCGAAGATGCCGATGGTAAGCACAAATACGCCCGACCAATTGTGGTTGTATTCGGACCACGCGAGATCTGCGGCGGACCGATCGAAAATAAAGCCTGCACCTGGGACAAAGGTGCGGACTGCCTGTTCGCGGGCGTCAGCTGCGAGAGACTCAATTCGAACGCGCTCCGTCTCATACCAGAGCGCCGAGTGCTCTGGACTAATCAATCGGGGCGTCTTCACCGTCAGTACGCGCTCGACAATCGTCGCCCAGGCGACGCGGTCGAGCGGAAGATCGACCGCAGGCGGTAGCGACGTAAGGGAGCCTGCAACAAAAAAAACACCAATCCCGATGGCCAGTTCTACTTCAACGAAACGATGGGTGCGCAGCGTTGCATGGGTAGACGACGCCATGCGGCGCACGGCCTGATAGTTTCCCGCGCCGAAGCCAATGAGTGCGAGGAACAGGATCGCCTTAGTCGCGGTCATCAAACCATAGGCGGTGCCGTAGATTGCCTCAGGCACCCCTATGTAGGCGACATACTTCGCGGTCGCGGAAAAAAAAAGGGCACTCACAGACCAGACGCAAAGATGGGAATAGCGGTGCGCAATTTCGGCACGGACAGGGCCCGGGATCGTCGCGGCAAGAACGATGAGAAACGACGGCAAACCGCCTATCCAGACGGCCCCGCCTATCTGATGAAGCGTCGATACCCCAAGCAGCCAAAGACGCCCATCAAGTCGACCCATCGCATGGGTGGTGGCGACGATGCTGCCGATGAGTGTTGCCGCCGCGAGCCATTCAAGCCATCTCCCAGTGGAAAGACGAGGAGCCGTTCGCCGCGAATCTAGAGCGAGGATCGTTGCGGCAATACAAGAAACAACGTCGGCAACCATGAAGGGCGCCGAGATCGCGGTCGTCCATGGAACCTCGATGGTCGTCACCAGAATCAGCAAGTCCAGACTTCCGGCAAGAAACATGACGGCAATCAACGCAAGCGCAGTTCGATAATTCAGTTCTGCCAAGCGCGCAACGACGTCATCGGTTTGTGCCGCATCGAGACGCGATCCGACGGCCACCTGCCGAAACACGAATCCGCCCACCGATCCGGCCGTCAGGACGAGCGCGAGTCCACGCAGGATGACGGTCAAAAACCCAAATAAATCTACCAGCAAGGTCATCGTTGCATTCATGGCTGCGCACGTACCTTGAACTTCAGCCGGCCGCGGGTAATGTGGCCATCAGTACTCAGAACATACCACTCGAGGAGATGGTCGCCAGGCGTCAGATCCGTGGCCGTTGCCTGTATCCGGTTAGGTGCGGCGTTCGGATTGATCGCTAGGGTTTGTGAAAGATGCTTCGCGTCAAACACCGCGAGCCGAGAACGGCCGATGTCGATGCGGCTATTAAACTTAAGGTCAATGGACAGGCGGGTACCGATGATTTCTGCATTAGCCATGGGTGTGGTCTCGATGGCGATGGCGTGCGCGTGCACGCCTGTGGACACCAATGGACCGACGACCAGAACGCTAAGAACGAACAGATTTTTTAAAAGTGCCGACATAAAAGGTAACTAGCGTTTCCCCCGGTGAAAATTTTCATGGAAGGCCATCAGGGCGGGCAACACAATCAGCGCGCATAGAATCGCATAGGACAGAGAAACGCTGATCAGGATCCCCATCCCGGCCATGCCTGGGTGCTTCGAAATGCCGAGCACGCCGAAAGAGGCGATGGCGGCCATTCCACTAAATAAAATCGCGCGTGGGGTACTGCTGGAGAGCAACCCGCTGACGTCGGCGGCACCATTTTTGCGTACGACTAGATAGGCACCATAGGCGTTGTTGAGACCGATCAGTAGCGGTAGTGCGATGATGTTAGCAAAATTAAATGGGGCGCCGAACAAGGCCGCGGTGGCAACGGTGAGCAGTAGCGCCAGTACCAGCGGAGCGGCGACCAGCAGGGCATCAATAATCCCATGCAGCACGAGCAAATGAAGGATGAGTGTCAGAAGCAGAGCCCATAAGGACGCCGACAGGCATGCGTGAATCACGGCCCGGCTGCCCTCGTAGAGTTCGACAGGCACGCCGCTTGCGCCGTGATCAACCTGTTGCACGGCGTGGACGAAAGCGGCCATTGCTACATTATCATTTAGGTCAGTCTTCGGCATGATCTGAATGCGGGCACGACCGTCCACCGTCACGTATTCCGCACGAAGAGATGAGGGCAGGGTCTCCAGGGTCACGTGAGACGCTTCCAGTGCGCGGCTCAATTGGTGCAGCGTCGCGGTCAGATCTCCAATCAACTGGATACGCAGGCTCTCGACTTGGGCTTCCAGCCCCTCCGGCCGTGCTTCAAGCGCACTAACTAAATACTGCAGGCGAGCGGCGCTTGCGGCGAGCGCGGGACTCCAAGTGTCGCCGGCAGGCGGCGCGCGCAGGCGCCCGGCAAATTCGCGGAGACTTTTCGCCTCCGCGGCTGCGTCCACCGGTGCTCTGTGCGGTCCGGGATCAAGCGCGCCGGTGAGCGCGAGCTGAAGACCTTCAATAATCGCTAGTTTTTCCTCTTGTGCCTCAGGGACAAAACTGGACAAGGTGAGGGCCTTGTCCACGTCCGGGAGTGCGCGCAACCGTGCCGCAATGCGATCTGCTTCTGCCAGTGAAGCGGTCAAGATTTGGATAGTGTAAGGCGAGCTGTCGGGATCTGCGGCAAGGGCACGGAAAGCGACGACGCCGTCGGTATGGCCATCTTTGAGGTTCAGTGGGTTCAGATCAAAATGTGCGGAAGGCACCAAGCAACCGCAGGCGATGGTGAGGATGAGGGTCACGACCAGAATTGCACGCGAGTGGCGATTAATCCAGATCTGCAGCCATGCGGACCCGGTCGGCTGTACCGCGCGTTTTTGCGGTACAGACAAGAAGCGCAACAGGGCGGGGAGAATGGTGATATTCGCAAACCAGGCAATCAGCATGCTGAACCCTGAAATTATCCCCAGCTGGGCGAGGCCGCGATAGGCCGTCGGCACGAAGGCTAGAAAACTTAAAGCGGCGCCAACGGCGGCCAGTGCGAGCGCACCGCCGGCCTGTTTTGCGGCGAGGATAAGGGCTGGTTCCCGCAGTGTCCCCCGGTCTAGTTCTTCTAAGTAACGCATGGTGTATTGGATACCGAAATCAACACCCATGCCGATGAAGAGCACGGCAAAGCAGACCGAAATGACATTGAGCGCGCCGACCGCAAAGGTCGCGAATGCAGCCGTCCAGATCAAGCCGCAGGCAAGTGTGATGAGCACACCGGCAACCAGCGAGAGCGATCGCAACCCGAAGGCCAGAACAACGGCGACGCCTGCGAATGACAGCAAAGTCGTCACCTTCGCATCTTCCGCGACGGTCACTAATTCTTCCATGTCCATGACCGCCGCGCCGGTCAGGCGGAACTTTGCCTCGGGGAACTGCGGCGCCATGGTCGCGAGTAACTTGCGCAGTGCCTCAATTGCCGGTGCCGCCGGTTGGACGTCATGAGGGTCTAGGGTCGGCGTCATCAGGACGAAGGCACGATGGTGGGACGGCTTGCCTGTCGTTTCGAACAACTCGTCCTGCCAATGAATCGCGTCCCGTTTTCCTGCCAGAGTGCGTTCAAAGGCCATGCTTACCCGTTCGAAGATACGGGTGAGCATGGCTTGCTCGTGGCTGTCGGCAGCTCGGTCCAGTCCTCGTCCGAGCGTGGAGAACAGCCCATGTAGCGTCGGATCATTAGCCAGTGCTCCCAGCAGCGGTTCGGCTGCCTGAAGCCGCTCATCAAGTTTCGCCAAGTCACCTGTGTCGAGATAAAGTAGCCCGTGATTGGCGAAAAACGTTTCGTTACCGGGCCGGATCACCGCGGTGGCAATATCGCCCCGACTGCGTAGGGCTTTCGTGAGCGCTTCTGCTGCCCCATTCGCCGCCGCCGTGGTGCCCTCCGTGAACACGACGACATCGCCAGGTTGCTCGGGAAACGCGGCGCGGTAATGTCGGCCGGCCACCAGATGCGGCAGCGCCGGGTCGATCATGTTGCTCATGTCGGTATCGATCACGAGCGACTGAGTCGTGTAGGTTAACGCACCGCCCGTGAGGAATAACGCCATCAAAAGCGTAGCTGCGGCGTGGCGTACAGACCAGGCCACGATGGCCGCAGTCGCGCGGCCCGGCAGTGTGCGGAGATCTGCGATCATTAGGTGGCGCGCGTTCCGAGGATTGCGTATGGTCGAGCGGATGGACTGCCGGCTATCTGGCCGGCGCGGACAGGATACGCAAATCAGGTCTCGTTTTCATCAATTTCAGGTCGTTTTGTGCGAGCGATCCATGCCCTACCCATTGTGGTGTGAGCGATAATGTCTAGTCAATCCGTCAGTTATGTGCTGGTGTCATCGAAAGAGGTTCAGGCGTGAGTGTAATTTCTCCCGTCGCGTCCAGCGACGAGCGATTGTTCGGCGTTTGTCTGCTCGCCACGGACCGATCGTTATCCCCTGTGGTGCTCGCAAGAGAAGTCGAGTCGCGTGGTTTCGATATGTTGTTTTTACCCGAAAACAGCCATATTCCATTGAAACGCAATAAGGAGTGGCCATACGCGGAGGCTTTGCTCGATCCTCTATCCCGACTTTACGATCCGTTTGTCGCCTTAAGTGGGGCGGCGGCAGTGACTACGCGCCTACTTCTAGGGTTTGCAGTTTGTCTGATGACACACCGGGATCCGATCAATACCGCCAAGGCGGTCGCCTCTCTGGATTTGCTTTCCGGCGGGCGGGTCATTCTCGGCGTTGCGGGCGGCGCGCTCGACGAAGCGATGCGCAACCACGGCGCGCTATTTAAGCAGCGTTGGCAGATTGTGCGTGAACGTACGTTGGCCATGAAGACCATCTGGCGTGATGAGCTAGCCGAGTTTCATGGGGAATTTGTGAATTTTGATCCGATGTGGTCTTTCCCCAAGCCCGTGCAGGCGGGTGGCCCCCCCATTTGGATCGGTTCTAACTCCAAATGGGTCCCCGAACGTGTTGCGGATTATGCGGACGGTTGGATCGTCTACAACGGTCGTTACGAGGGTGATGCCGTGCATGATTTGCAGCGGGCGTGCGACAAGAGTGGTCGAAATTTCGCCGACGTTACGTTAACCCTGATGGACGCGCCTTGGGATGCCGGGGAGGCTGCGGGATTTTTAGCGCAAGGATTCTCTAAATTGATTTTTCTCGTGCCGCCTGACAGCGGGAGTATCGAGGCTTCGCTTGATCGGCTTGCCCGGATCGTTACCCAGCTTCGTGGCTGATGATTGGCGCGCCGGTCCATTCAAGGATCATTGAAAGCGACCCCTTCGCAAACGCAACCGAGCGCGCGCGGCAGGCGGATGAGATATCCGCATTCCAGGTGTTTGAGGCTGAAGCCGCCGGTGACAATTTCGCCGTCAATGTCCTGTAGTGGCTGGCGAGCGCCGCTGAGGACGCGCAGCAACGGGGCGCACCTTCGTTGCCAGCGCGCGACGCTCGCGTCCGGACTGCGTCCAAATTCGAGAAACAACAGCCGGCCGCCAGGTTTCAGCACCCGTTTGATCTCGCGCAGTGTCTGCGCCAGATTGTTTGCCGCCGCGAGTGCGAAGGTGCTGACCACCGTGTCATAGGCATGATTTTTCAATGGAAACGCATTCAGGTAGCCCGATCGACGGTCCACCGGAAAGGGCAGTTGACGGCTGGACCGACGTGTCCCCTGCGGCACGGCGCGGATGGCGGTCAGGGAAGTCAGGGAGGTGATGCTGCGCGGATAGAGAAATAAATTGGCGCCGTTCTCGCCGCCGAGTTCGAGGACATGGCCGAGGGCCGCTTCCGCTACGCGTTGTCGCATGATGCCGACGTCGCTTATCCGCTCTTTGAAGTCGATTAGACGCGGGAAAACCATCATCCGCGAGTTCTAGGGCGCGAGGTTTGGGTCATTGCCTGGATGGCGCGGGCGACATCAATTCCGGCATCGGCACGCCCGCCTCACGGTAAATGCCTTCCAGTTGTTGCTGTGCGCCGGCATGGCCTTGGCGGGCTGCGGCCCGGTACCAGGTGATCGCTTCAGCCTCGTCTGCCGGCGTGCTGGGACTGCCCCGCCGGTAGGTTTCTCCCAGCGTATATTGCGCTTCGGCAACCCCGCCTTTCGCGGCCCGTTTCAACCACATCAGCGCCTCGGCGCTGTCCTCCGGAAGGGTGGTCTTGAGAACGTGGGAGAGCAGAAATTGCGCCTCTGCGTTGCCTTTGCCCGCCAGTCTCTCTAGGCCGCGCTTCCCTTCACCGACTCTGCCTTCGGCGAGCGCCTGCTTGAGCTCGGCCAGTGTCGGGGTGCTCTCCTGACTTGCTGCAACCGATGTCGGTTGCGCCGGGACCGCGGTGACAGTTTCGGCCGGCGTTTGTTCCGACAGCGCCTGCTGCGCGTCGGGTGCGTGGTCAATCGCAACGCCATGCGCACGGGCAGCATCGGCGGCGCGCCACTCATCGTCAGAGTAAGCCGACGGAACCGTTCCGACCAAGGGTACGCTCGGGGGGGTGGGCTCGGCGTCGCCGGCCGGCGTCGTCGGCGTTAAGTTCGGGGGGGTGGCGGCGCCGATCGCGTCGCCGCCCGGCGGGCGCGGGCCGGGGGGTACTATGCCGGCGGTGCGATAGAATTGGTCCACATTTTTTTGTGCCAGCACATGCCCTTGCGCGGCGGCTTGTCGATAGTAGGTGAAAGCCCAATCGTTATCCTGGGGAACCCCTTCTCCCATCAAATACAGGTTACCGAGATTGAATTCTGCGTCCGCGCTGCCATGCGTCGCCGCTTCCGTGAAATAAGCGACGGCGCGAGCTAGGTCGCGCGGAACACCCTGTCCTTCTTGGTAGAGCGCACCCAAGCGGACCATCGCCGCCACATCACCGGCCTCGGCGAGCGTCCGGAACATTGAAATGGCGTTAGCGGAATCTCCCCGCTTAAGTGTCTCTTCCGCCTCCTGCACACTCGTGGCCCACGCAACCCCGCCACTGAGGACAAACAGCAACAAGATCCCGCCGGTGATCAGCAAAAAATCGGAGATTTCGGAAAATGAGTGCTTCAAGGATGCAACTTAATGGGTGCACCTGATGCGGTACACGGCGGCGCGATTATAGGGAGAGATTGTGATTAGCGCCAAGCCGATGCTGGCAGCGATCGATAGCGACCCCGGAACTGCCCGTGATTCGGTCGATCGGCGATGTGCGCGGCCGTCTTAGGGCTTGGGCGTTAGCGCGCGCCCCATTTTTGACCAGCCGCCCTGCCTAAGCTGGTACGGGCCACCGGAGTCGTCTGAAAGTGGTAAAGCCCACAGATGATGATCCTTCACGACGTAGCGGTACGCTCCACCCTCAGCGGCAGCTAACGCCGGTACCTTCACCGGCTGCAGCAGGCTACCGTTCCAGGACAACAGCCGCACGGCGGCCGGATTGGTCGCGTCCGCGCCGACGCTGATCACCAGCAGGGGCTTAGGTGCAATGGCGATGGGGTCCCACCAACACGCCTCGAGGATCCGGGTCTCCGTCATAAAGAGCCGACTGAGCGTTCCTTGATGGTCACTGAGGGTGATCGCGAGGCCGGGTTCCAAAGTCCCGTCATCGGACTCTACCTGAACTTGGATATGCAGCGCACCGTCGTCAATCTGGCAGGGCGCTGGGGCTTCTGCAGCGCCGCAAATACCTCCGAACAGGCTCAATGCGATGACAAGAATCCATTCAAAAAAAAAGGTCATTCTTTTGATTTCCTTAAGTGGCGCGGGATGCCCCAACCCTTCCAGCACCGCGGGCGGCCTTGAATTTCGCTAACCCAGCCCCTACTATTAGCACTACTCGCTATCGAGTGCTAATACGGTGCTAGTTAGCATTTTACCCAAAGTGTTCAGAAGGAGAGACTAAATCATGGCCAACAAAATCCGCCCATTGCACGATCGCGTGCTGATCAAGCGCTTGGAAGAGGACAAGATGTCCCCAGGTGGCATCGTGATCCCCGATTCCGCGGCCGAGAAGCCGATTCGCGGCGAAGTGGTAGGCGTCGGCACCGGCAAGGTTCTGGAAAACGGGCAGGTTCGCGCGGTTGACGTCAAAGTCGGCGATACCGTGCTGTTCGGCAAGTACTCCGGCACGGAAGTCAAAGTCGACGGCGTCGAGCTGGTCGTTATGCGCGAAGACGACATCATGGCAGTTCTCGGCTAAGCCGGTGTCACACAGTTTCAATTGCTAAGAGGAAATATCAATGGCAGCTAAAGAAGTCCGCTTTTCAGATGACGCCCGCCAACGCATGGCGCGCGGTGTTAATATTCTGGCCAACGCCGTCAAGCAAACGCTTGGGCCGAAGGGCCGTAACGTTGTGCTCGAGAAGAGCTTCGGCGCCCCTACCGTCACCAAGGACGGTGTGTCGGTCGCGAAGGAAATCGAACTCGAAGACAAATTCGAGAACATGGGCGCGCAGATGGTGAAAGAGGTCGCTTCGAAGACCTCTGATGTGGCCGGTGATGGCACCACCACCGCGACTGTTTTGGCGCAGGCCATCGTGCGTGAAGGCATGAAGGCTGTGACCGCCGGCATCAACCCAATGGACATCAAGCGTGGAATCGACAAGGCAGTTGCCGCGGCAGTCGCCGAGCTTCAGGCTATCTCCAAGCCCTGCACCGATACCAAGGCTATTGCTCAGGTCGGCACAATTTCGGCTAACTCTGATACCAGCATTGGCGAAATCATTGCCCGTGCCATGGACAAGGTCGGCAAGGAAGGCGTGATCACGGTTGAAGAAGGTTCGGGTCTCGATAACGAACTCGATATCGTAGAAGGCATGCAGTTCGACCGCGGCTATTTGTCGCCCTATTTCATCAACAATCAGGAAGCGATGAATGTCGAGCTCGAAGAACCATTGATTCTGGTTCACGACAAGAAAATTTCCAATATCCGTGACTTGCTTCCCCTTCTCGAAGGTGTCGCCAAGGCGGGTCGCGCGCTTCTGATTATTTCGGAAGATGTCGAAGGTGAAGCGCTGGCGACACTCGTCGTCAACAACATGCGTGGCATTGTCAAAGTTTGCGCAGTCAAGGCACCTGGCTTTGGGGATCGCCGCAAAGCGATGCTTGAAGACATCGCTGTTCTGACGGGCGGTACCGTGATTTCCGACGAAGTCGGCTTGAGCCTCGAAAAGGCTGATTTGAAAGATCTCGGCCGGGCGAAGAAAGTCCAGATCACCAAAGAAAACACCATCATTATTGACGGTGCAGGCGATCAGAAGGCAATCGAAGGTCGCGTGCAGCAGATCCGCACCCAGATCGAAGAAACCACTTCCGATTACGACCGTGAGAAGTTGCAAGAACGCGTGGCGAAGCTCGCCGGCGGTGTTGCCGTCATCAAGGTTGGTGCAGCGACGGAAGTCGAAATGAAAGAGAAGAAGGCCCGCGTTGAAGACGCGCTGCATTCCACTCGTGCGGCTGTCGAAGAAGGCGTGGTACCCGGTGGTGGTGTTGCCTTGCTCCGTGCGCAGGCCAAAGCGAAAGCCGTCAAGGGTGACAATGCTGATCAGCAGATCGGCGTTGACATTCTGGTTCGCTCGCTGGAAGAGCCGCTTCGTCAGATCGTCTCGAACAGTGGTGATGAGCCGTCCGTTGTGTTGAACAAAGTTAACGAAGGCAAAGGTAACTTTGGGTATAACGCACAGACGGGCGAGTACGGTGACATGATTGCTATGGGCATTCTGGATCCCACCAAGGTGGCGCGCTTTGCGTTGCAGAACGCTTCGTCCGTGGCAGGTTTGATCCTGACGACCGAGTGCATGATTGCCGAAGCCCCGAAGAAGGAAGGTGGTCACAACCATCCGCCGATGCCGCCAGGTGGTGACATGGGCGGGATGATGTAATCGCGGTTACGTCAAGTTCTGCGAAAACCCCGCTTCGGCGGGGTTTTCTTTTAGTGCATCCGGCAAAATTTTTAGCCCAGCGGTGGAAGCCTCGCGACGCGGGGAAAAGCGTCAGGGCGTCATCTTATGATAGTCCTAGCACGGTTGAACAACGCCGCGTGTCGGCGCCAGATATTTTCCATCATCGACAAAGTCATCCGATTTTCAAAGCGGGGTCATGGCGGACCCTCGTAGCATATTGACCTTCAAAATCGCCGATAACAATATCCCCGGAGTGTGTTGTAGCCAGTTTCAAAACTTACGGTTGCGGCATGTTTTGGCTTGACCGCGCGACAGCGCCCGGGCAGCCGCCCACAATATGTAACACAGATGATCTCTGCCGGCCTTCGAGCCGGTTTGTTTTTGAGTGATGGGAACAGGCATCTTCCGGCGGGTGAAAGTCCCCTCTCCCCACATCAATCGCATCCCGAGTGACGGGTGATCCGGCGCCCGAAAGACAAAACCTCACCGAGGCGACGATGTTGAGCGCCTCCCTAGCTTCGGATCCTGCGCCGGCCACTTCAGCCACCGTTCAAAAAGCCGATATATTTTTCGAATGCGTCGTGATCACACAACGGAGGTGGACGCCATGTCGACGAATGCTTCGATCGTGACCAACGTGAACATCCACGATTATTTCCACGCGCAGATTGAATCCAGTCTGTCACACCAGCACGTCCCGCTGGGGGTCTCCGCGGTTGATTATCTAACCCGTCTGCTTGCGGATTTTTCGAACCCGCATCAATTATTCCAGCAGACACCGGAGGGTCTTGATTTCAAGCCGCTCGCCCTCCACTACGCGGATGCGGTACATGCCGATGGTCCACGCCAGAGAAATTTGGCCTTGAAACGTCTCGGCGACATAGCGCTTTTTATTTCCGGTATGTTTGCTGGTAGTCTCGCTCGAAAGGTTGTCGACGTCGATTACTATGCGGCGATGGGGAGTGCGGCTTATCGCGACCTGCATGGGATTCTCTCGACGCACTTCGGCGATCCGGCGATATCGTCGCCCTTCGCTGAGCTTGCTGGAAAATTTCTGGTACTGGTCGACGTCTTTGCGGAAGTCGCCGAAGCGTCTCATCTGGGCTCTCGGCACGATGTTTTGCGCAACTACGAGATATGGTTACGAACTGACAGTCCTCGCGCGCTGCGGAAGTTACAGTGTCAGGGAATCGTGCCAGCGCGGGCAAATGTGAGTCTGGTACGGCACTGATTCTAGGGTGAACCTGCTTTCCCGCGTAGACTTTGGCGCGATCGGCGCAAAGCCGCCTCGCCTAGGGGAATACTGACGGTTCCGATCGGCGATGCCAACGTAATGAGGGTATTATTCGAGGCCGTCACCGTTTTTTCTGAGGGGAATTTGGCAGTAAGCGTGCTGTTTTAGCGGGAATTGTCAGGCGACGGCTCTTGCGCTCATTGCGGGGCCGTTGAGCTTTTCCAGCGTATTACAGACGTTCTATCGGCACGATTCAATCGGTAATCTTCTTGCTGAAGTGCGGCAATGACGACTTGTCTCCCGCCTGCATGTAGCGCGGCTCGTCGCCGGTGCGGGTAACATTTTCGTAGACTCCGTCGCCACGCTTGACGAGTTTCGTAAAACCTAAATTTTTCAGATTCGAATTTGCGACCGGAATTGAGATGTTAGGCACGGACAGCACCTTGCGTACGGCGGCTAGAAATTCGGTTTCTCCCAGCGACACCTGTGCGGCGTAACAGACCTCACCCCAGGTCGATAGGACCGTTTCCATGTCGTGTTTGACGGCCACTGTCTTTCCGTTTTCCTCGCAAAAATAATCGTAGACGGGCATCAGCTGTCCTTATTTGAATTGGCGGACCCGGCACGGTCTCAAGCGTCGGCGCCCGCGGAAAACTGCTCCTGAATCGTCGGATCGCAGTATAATCGTCGAACATTCATTTCGTTAAGCGGGGGATCCCCATGCTTGAAATTCATCAATTGTCGGTGTTGAGCGATAACTACGTTTATTTGGTCCGGGATTCTGTCACCGGGCAGACCGGAGCTGTCGATCCGGCAATGGCTGAGCCGGTGTTGGCCGCATTGAAGCGCCTTGACTGGACGCTCTCCTTCATTATCAATACACATCATCATCCTGATCACGTGGGCGGTAATGACGCGCTTGTGCGAGAGACCGGGTGCCAAGTTGTGGGGCCACGTGCAGACGCGGCGCGGATCCCCGGTATAACCCTTGAAGTGGGTGACGGCGATGAGTTCGCGCTGGGAGAAGCCAAGGCCCAGGTATTCGATGTACCTGGCCATACCCGGGGGCACATCGCCTACTGGTTCCGTGACGCCGCCGCGCTGTTTTGCGGCGATACGCTTTTTGCGCTCGGTTGCGGGCGGCTATTTGAGGGAACCCCCGCGCAGATGTGGCACTCCCTTTCAAAGTTAAAGGTCCTCCCACCTGAGACCCGAATCTATTGTGCGCATGAATACACGCAGTCTAACGGCCGCTTTGCCCTCTCGGTCGAGCCCGCCAATTCGCGGCTGGTAGCGCGAATGCAGCGCGTGGACGAGCTGCGGGCCGCAGGTCAGCCGACGGTCCCTTCGACGCTCGAAGAGGAAATGGCCACGAATCCATTTTTGCGGCCGGACAGTCTCGAGATCCAGCACACCTTGGGGCTCCCTGGTGCGGCCTTGGTCGATGTGTTCGGCGCCACACGTGCACTTAAGGACAATTTTCGCAGCTAATATTGACGCGTCCGGTCGGCGCTGTCGACGCGAGCTCAAGCAACGGCGACAGCTCGCGGCCCCCCAAAAAGGGGCTGATTGGGTGCGAGTGCCCGTCCCATCCGGACGACGCGCCGCCACTCTTCGTTGGATAGCTCGTTACGGCCGTTGTGATGGATGTCTTCAGCGAGCGCGGTGAACTCATCGGCGCGCTCGGTGATGTAGTACACCTGACTCAACCGCAGCTTGGCGAGAACGTTCTGGGGCGAGACGGCGATTACCCGTTGTAACAGACGCTCAGCCTGCTCGTAGCGGCCATGTGCAATACTCGTATCGATGTAGTCCAGCGTACTGTCGAGTGAGGGCATTAATGACGCGACCGTCGGAGCGGCCTCCAGTACGTCTTCTGTCGGATTATCGTCGCCGCTGACCACGGCGCTGGCGGCGGTATTTTTCGCCAGGGAGAGCCTTTTCCCATCGGTCATATGGCGTATCGCCTTAGCCGTGATGGCTGCCGTGCGATTAACGATCTGCTCCGGGGCTTCCGCCGCCGTAGCGGGTCGGCTGAAAATGGACCGGCGGCGCAGCAAGTATTGCCACAGGCCGAATGCAGCGGTCCCCGCCATCAACAGCAGCAGCGTGAACCACAACCCATTGCCCGTATTTTTGGGGACCTCAGCTGACATCACCGGGGCTGTCCTCGGCGCGGGTAAATCTGCCATAGGTGTCACCGTCGGTGTGTTGGAGACTAGGTTGCTGGCTATGGAGGAGGCGACGGTCGGCGTTATCGGGAGCGCGGGACGGGCCGCCATTTCCTCGCCGACGATCATGGCGACCGGGGGACTGTCGGTCCCGGCGCTATAACGGGCCCGTATGGCGGCGTACTTGGCGCTTAGCATCGTCAGCTTTTTCGTCAGCGCTGGATCCCGGCGTGAGATGATTGGGGCTTGGGCGCGGGTCTCCGTCTGGACCGGGGGCGGTGCGCTTGTCGGGGCAGTGAGGAGGCTAGCCGTCTCGGTGAGCTTACGGTTCATCCCGGCGGGCAGACGCAGGAGTGCACCTATCCGGATCCGATTGATATCACCGTTGTCGAAGGCTTCGGGATTGGCGGCATAGAGCACCCGCATCGTGGCGTCGATCGTCCCACGACTGGCGCTCATGCGTTTGGCGATGGTCCATAGCGACTCGCCATGTCGTACGGGACCATAAACCGGCCCTGTCGGCAGCGGTACCGCGTGCACGCGCCGGTCAACCGCCGGCCGCGAACGGCGGCCAAGATGGTGTGGTGGCGCAGCGGGTACGCGGGGGGTGGCTGGGGTGAATAAATAGGTTCGTGACAGCGACAACTCCCCGAGTGTGGCCCGAAGCCGGAAGCTGAATTCGGGTGACGCAAGAGGGAAACGGGATTTAAGGTGAACCACCGAACGACCATCGGTCAGATGTTCGAATCTGGCTTGGATGCCCCCCAGCGAGATTTCGGGAAGTCGCCGGCTGGGATCAAACAGATCCGGCAATAGGGCTATCTGGAACGGATCTGCCCGCTCGTTCTGGGCCATGTAGAGCTCAACGGTAGCATCTAGGGCCTCGCCAGGCCCTGAATAGACCGCTAGCTGGCCGAGGCTGAAGGCGCTGGCCATCGCCGGCAACGCGACCAGCAGAATCGAAGGTGAGAGACGTTCAATCGAGATTATCATAATGATGTTCCATCACCCCGGAGCAACTATGGGGCATGCGATCGATATCGACACCTGCGGCAAAAAACTTCAGTCGATTAGCG
The DNA here is from genome assembly GCA_903825645.1 of uncultured Pseudomonadota bacterium. GTDB lineage: Bacteria > Pseudomonadota > Gammaproteobacteria > CAIKBL01. The sequence goes on from CAIKBL010000069.1 coordinate 25,879, forward strand.
TACAAAATGAAGAACCCGACCTCTCCAGAACGTTTCGATGGGCGCTTTTTCTCCCGATTTTACTATTCGGCGCGCACGCGGGTCGCCGCGCCCATCGATTACCTGCACCGGGCGCGGCTTTTGGCCGCCTATACAGATATCTACCCGCTCAGGGTTCGCCGTATCCTCGATGCAGGCGCTGGGGCGGGTTATTTCCTGCGGGCACTGGACGCTGTGTTCCCAGGATCACGCGGTGAGGGCATTGAGGTTAGTCGCTACGCGTGTGACCGTTATGGTTGGACGGAGGCTTCCATTGCGACGTTCATCGCCAAGAAGCCCTACGATCTCGTGGTCTGTCATGATGTGCTGCAGTATCTGCCGCGGGCTGCTGCCGCTGCCGCCTTGTGCAACTTCGGCGCGCTGTGCTGCGGGCTACTGTATTTTACTGTGCTGACGCGAGAGGACTGGGCCCTTAATTGCGATCCCGTGCGCACCGATCGAGACGTCTATCTGCGCAGCGCGCGCTGGTATCGGCGATATTTACAGACGCATTTTCGTCAACTGGGTGCCGGGGTATACCTGGCGCGTAGCGCGCCGGCGACGGTCTTCGCGCTGGACGAGCTCGCCCGAACACCCAGGCTTTAGGGGCGGGCGCCCGCAAAACGGCGCACCTATCCTGCGAAATAGCGAGCCAGATAGTCTTCGAAACTGAGATCTTCGTCTGCTTCTAGCGCGCGCTGTTGGTTGCGCGAATCTTCAGCGAGGGTTCGGAATTCCTTTGCCACCACGGGGGTCGGTGGGTGCGCCCGGAAATGTGCGGCGTGTTCTTCTGACAGGTCGAGCGCAAAATCATGGAAGGGTTGCTTCGACGCACGCATGCGCTGCAGTATCTGCGCGGAAGGTAGCAACGTCGGCTCCGCCAAGGCGGTCCGCTGGCTGTCGAGGGCCTCGCGGTATGGCGTGCCGCTGCTGGCCTGATCTAGGATGTCGCAAATGGGTGCCATCGCGTTGAAAATTTCGATAGCCCAATCGACGACAGCTACCCGTTTCCCCTGCTGAATGAGGCGCAAACCGGGTTCGCGCCCACGAAGTGCAATAGTCAGCTCGTTGTATTCAATCGCCCACTGCTCTTCTGGCTCAATGGGCGGGCTATCGGCGAGGAGGCATAGCAGCAGAAACGCCTCCAGAAAATGCATGTGGGATACCGATACTCCGCTGGGGCTGAAAGCAAAGACGTCGAGCGCCCGCATTTCAACGTATTCGATGCCGCGTTCCCTTAGCGCCGTGGACGGCTTTTCACCCGAACGTGTCGTGCGTTTCGGGCGCATATAGCTATAGAACTCGTTTTCGAGCTGCAGGACGTTGGTATTCAGCTGAACGCGATGTTCGCCGTCATACAGGCCGATAACTTCGTATTCCGGATAAGGTGTCGCGATCGCTCTGGCAAGACTCGCCACATAATTATCGAGATTGTCATAGGACATCTGCAGGGCAGCTTGATTCTTGTTTTTATAGCCGATGTCACTCATCCGCAAGGAAGTAGCATGCGGCAGATAGTGGGTGTGCGCATCGAAGGCTTTAAAGCGCGCCGTGCGCCCTGCTAGAAATGAGCTCCCCACCACTGGGCTGGTGCCGAAAAGGAGTGGGACTAACCAACCGAGACGGCGAAAATTCCGAATAAGACCGAAATAACTTTTGTCGACAAAATGCCGTTGGCTGTCCGGGTTCTTCTCGAGTGCTTGATACTGCGGCCAAAACGCGTCCGGTAGCGAATAATTGAAATGCACGCCCGCAATGGCTTGCATGCGCCGCCCATATCGATAATCGAGGCCTACCCGGTATACATGTTTCATGCGCCCAATATTGGAACGCCCAAATTGCGCAATGGGGACCTCGAGATCATCTCGAATGGCGCAGGGCATGCTTGCGCACCACAACAATTCATCCATGGTCAGTTCCTGATAAATGAACTGATGGATGTGATGCAAGAAGTCGGCAACTTCCTGATTGGTCGTGAGTGGCGGGGTGATGAACTCCGGTAACGCCTCTGAATAATCCGTGGTGATATAAGGATGTGTCAGCGCTGAGCCCCATGCTTGTGGATGGGGCGTGGTTGTCAGTCGGCCCTCTCGGGTAATTCTCAGGCTCTCCTTCTCCAATCCGCGTTTGCCGCCCGCCAGCGTGTTAGCGCAGCCGACGGCATGCATGCGATTTAAGCGATCGAAAGCGAGTTCGTACACGAAGGCTCCTTGTCAGCGGCCAGCAGATGACAACACCGAAGGTTAACACAACCATTCAACAACGCCGCTGGCGTGGGCTGGCTCTTTAGCTTTGTCGCGTTATTCCGTCAATCTGAATAGGCAGGGTGCCGATAGGGCATCCCCCGCAGAAAATCGCTAGACACACCCAGAAAGTGCGTCGCGCCCCATTGAAAATCTTGAGCCGCTTGTGAAATAACCAAGCCTTCACGGCGAGTGCCGCCGGCTTACGTCAGTCGGCCCGGATCCTAACTCGGATTTCCAATGTCGAGCCCACGCTCCGCCATCGCCACCGCCCGGAACATCGCGCGACCCTTAGTGAGAGTTTCTTCCCATTCAAGCTCAGGCACCGAGTCCGCCACCACGCCCGCGCCGGCCTGAATGTACAGACGATGATCCTTGATTACTGCCGTGCGGATAGCGATCGCCGTATCCATATTGCCGTTCCAGGAGATATAACCGACCGCCCCGCCATAGATGCCGCGCCTGACGGGTTCTATTTCGTCGATTATTTCCATGGCGCGAATTTTAGGCGCACCTGACAACGTTCCCACTGGCAGCGTCGCGCGCAGGACGTCAATGGCGTCAAGACCCTCAGTCAATGTCCCCTCGACGTTGGAAGAAATATGCATGACATGTGAGTAGCGTTCGATAACCAATTGCTCTGTTACGCGGACGCTGCCCGGCTTCGAGACCCGGCCGACGTCGTTGCGGCCCAAATCGATCAGCATCACGTGCTCCGCGACTTCCTTCGGATCCGCCAGCAATTCTGCTTCGAGCGCTTTGTCCTCCGCCTCTGTAGCACCCCGCCGTCGCGTGCCGGCCAGCGGGCGAGTCGTGACCGTCCTGCCGTCAAGACGCACTAAAATTTCGGGAGAAGAGCCGACGATCTGGAAGTCTTCTAAATCAATGAAATAAAGATAGGGCGAGGGATTCAGGTGGCGCAGCGCACGGTAGACATTAATCGGCTGGGCCTGCAGCGCTACCGACATTCGCTGGGAGGGAACGACCTGAAAAACATCCCCTTCGATGATGTAATTTTTGATCCGCGTCACTGCCCGCTTGAAATCTTCTGCTCCGAACTCCGAAACGAAGTCGGTTTCAGACACCGCGCTATGTTGGGGCTGCGCAGGCATGACCAGCGGTTGCCTGAGTTTTTTCTCGAGTGCGGCCAAGCGGGTTTCGGCATGCGCGAGTGCGACCGGAGAGCGCGGATCAATTTCGCAAACTATTTGCATATCGCCGCTTAGGTTGTCGAACACCACGTATTCGTCGGCGACCATGAGCAGGATATCTGGGGTTCCGAGACGATCGGGGGGTGCACCCACCTGCAGTTTTGGCTCTACATGGCGGGCAGTGTCATAACTGAAATAGCCCACCAGACCCCCGCTGAAGCGAGATACAGGTAAGGTCGGGGCACGGGTGCGGGCAAGAAACTCGCGCACAAACACGAAGGGATCTCGATCCTCGTAATGCTCAACTACATGACCCGCCTGCAGGACGTCGATCTCAGCACCGCGTGCGCGTAGGACAGTACGTGCGGGCAGCCCGATAATGGAGTAGCGACCCCATTTTTCGCCCCCCTCGACCGACTCCAGCAGATAGCTGTAGGGTCCGGCAGCCAGTTTTAAATAAACACTGAGTGGCGTATCCAGATCCGCGAGGACACGGCGCACGATGGGGACCCGGGTATAGCCTTGCGCGGCGAAGGCCTGAAGTTCGGATGGTGTCATGAGGTTTGCGGGCCCGCACCAAGCGCAGGCCGAGTCGAGTGTGGGGTGGCAGGGTAGATCGGTTCGTTAGGTGTGGCAACTGCTTTACGTTGACGAAACTTCCGCGCACCAGCGCGCGCTGGACGCTTTTTTCTCACTCGGCCGGGGCTGGCAGACGCGGGGCACTGGTCGCGCGCCTACTCGCTCCGGCGGACGGTTGATCAGGTGCGACGTGCCAGTGGGCCACGGGCCAGACGTCCTGGGAGTGCGCCCGTGGGGCGATCGCCTTCCAGCATCACCTGACCGTTCACGACGGTGTAGGGGATCCCGACCGATTTTTGAAGCAGACGCGTGGCGCCCGCGGGCAGATCATGGACCACTTGGGGCATGAGTGGGGCGACGGTGGTTGGGTCTATTACCAATAAATCGGCATTCATCCCCTCTCTGATGAGGCCGCGATCATGCAAGCCCCAGGCCGTAGCGGTATCGTAAGTGACTAGGCGGACGGCTTGTTCGAAGGTAAAGGCCTGTTTGTCCCGCACCCAGTGGCTGAGCAGATGGGTTTGCAGCGAGGAATCCATGATTTGGGCGACATGCGCACCCGAGTCGGAGAACGTCACCACGCTGCGGGGATGACGCATCATTTCGAGTGCGTGATCCTGATCTTCATTGGCAAGCGGTTGTCTGAAAAAAGCTTTGAAGTCGCGCTCGAGGGCGACGTCGATCATCGCCTCGGCCGGATGGACACCGCGCTTGGCGGCGAATTCATCCATTCGCTCTTCCTGTCCAATATCATTCATCAGCCAAACCCAATTCCATTCCGGAGGCCGCGCTTCTGCGCCGACAACCTGAGGGCCGTCGTAAGGGCGGGAGGCGACTTCCACGAGATGGCGTTTTACGGCGGGATCGCGGAGCAGGATTTTCTGCTCAGCCAGTGGCTTCGCCCGTAGCTCTCGCCAGCCCTCCCAATTATCGAAAGCGGTGTGTGTCTCGAATGACATCAGCGTCGACAGGGCTCGACTATGGCATTGCACAAAAATTCGGCCGCCAAGCTGGGCGGCGCGGTTGGCAACTTCATAGAAGGGACGCCACACGTCGGGGGCCAGCCGGGTCGAGAACATGCCGTAGGTCAGCGGCCGCCCGGATTCTACGGCTAACTGTGTCAAGCGATCGAAATACTCTTGCTGCCGTTCAGGTTTGCGCCCGGGTGCTTCACTCGCAATTTCGAAGATCCCCGCGCCCGTTTCACCCATGGCATTGACCAGCGCCCGGACCTCGCTCCAATCCGCAATTCGGCTGGCAACCGGGCGATCATCGGAGGTCAGATGGTTGTAGGTCCGCGAGGTCGAAAAACCGATTGCGCCCGCCTTCACTGCTTCGCGCACTTCGTGTTGCATACGCTTCATTTCGTCTTGCGTCGCCTGTTCCGAGAAGGCTCGCTCTCCCATCACATAAGTGCGCAACGCGGAGTGTCCGAGGTAACCGCCGTAATTAATCCCTTTCGGCAAGCCATCAATGACATCTAAAAACTGCGGGAAGGTTTCCCAATTCCACTCAATACCCGCAAGCATCGATTCTCGTGACAAGTCTTCCGCGCGTTCCAAATTGCGAAAAACAAAATCGGCTTCGGTTTTGGCACAAGGCGCGAGCGTGAAGCCGCAATTTCCCATGATGACGGTGGTGACCCCGTGGTAGCACGAAGAGGATCCAATAGGGTCCCAGAAAATCTGGGCGTCCATGTGCGTGTGTCCGTCCACGAAGCCGGGCGTGACGGCGTGGCCTTCGGCGTCAATGACGCGCGCCCCTGGCGCTCTGATACGTCCGATCGACGCGATCTTGTCGCCCACGATCCCGATGTCGGCCGGATAGGCCGGTGCACCGGAACCATCCACCACCATGCCATTTTTGATTACTAAGTCGTATTGCATTGCGGCATTCCTTATCGCTGACAGACAGCTAAGCGTAGCAACTCTGCAGGTCCCGGCCAATCGGCAGAATTCCCTCGGTTCCGCTGGCTCGTCGGATCGTTTATCGTCTGGGTCGATGGTCGCCAACACCGTGCGTGCCGCACGAAACCGGGCGCGAAGGGCTAAAATTTTTCGAGAGGCAGGAGTCACGCCATGCAGTCTTACTCCATTATCGACGTCGATACCCATATTACCGAGGTGGCTGACTTGTGGACGAGTCGTGTGCCGGCCCGTTTCCGGGACGCCGTGCCGCGGATTGAAATCGACGCGTCGGGCAAACAATGGTGGTGGCTGGGGAGCAACCGGCTTCTTCCGATTGGATTGACAGCCACGGCCGGTGCGGGCGATTTCAAGCATGCGCCGAAGACCTATGCGGACATGCACCCGGGTGCGTTTGATGCCCGCGCTCGACTCAGTTACATGGATGACATGGGAATTTGGGCGATGGTGCTCTATCCCAACGTGGGCGGTTTCGGTGCGCAGGAGTTTCTCCGCTTAGGCGATCCCGAGCTGATGTTGACCTGTGTCCAGGTTTATAACGATTGGCAGACCGAGTGGGCCTCGGCGGCGCCCGAGCGTCTTCTGCCGATTATTTCCCTCCCTTTCTGGGATGTGCCCGCCGCCGTGCGGGAGATCCGGCGCTGCGCGGCGATGGGGCATCGCGGTATTTTGTTCACCGGCGAACCGCAGTCGTTTGGTCAACCGATCCTCGGCGACCATCATTGGGATCCGCTTTGGGAAGTCGCCGTCGAGCTGGATCTGCCTATCAGTTTTCACATCGGCTCGGGCAACATGGAGGGCGGACTGCGGCGGGACAAACTGAAAGCCTATGGACGCATGGCGGCTTTCGCCGAGCGCTCAGTGGATTTGTTCATGGACAATGGCCGGCAGCTTTGCGATCTGCTCATGTCAGGCGTACTGGCGCGTTATCCGACCATCAAGTTTGTCTCGGTCGAGTCTGGCATCGGTTGGGTCCCTTTTGTGCTTGAAGCGCTGGATTATCAATTCCAAGGGAACCGCGTCGTGGAGGATCGACCAGAGTTCGACCGACTGCCCTCGGCCTACTTCGCGCGCAATGTCTATGCCTGCTACTGGTTCGAGCAAACCGCGCCGCGTCGCCTGCTCGACAAGGTCGGTATCGACAACATCCTTTTTGAAACCGACTTTCCACACCCGACCTCACTCTACGGTACCGAGGTCCAGGCCCGCATTGACGGTGGTTTGGGCGATTGCGACGCGGAATCTCGTTACAAAATCCTCTGGGGTAATGCCCAAAAACTGTACAAAGTGGCGGCTCCGCCACAATAACCCCCCGATTAGCCGACAGGAGTCCCAGACATGCTAGTTCCTCAGCTTGACGAGTACGCCAAGAAGTATCAGCACATCAAGTTTCATCGTGAAAACGGCATTCTGCAGGTCACGATGCATACCGACAACGCGGATCTGACCTGGGGCTTCGCCCCTCATCAAGAACTTGGCTATTGCTTTGGCGATATCGGGGCAGATCCCGAAAACAAGGTCATCATCTTCACGGGCTCTGGGGAGACCTTTATTCACAAGGAAGATCTCGGTGGCGGTGGCGTGGATGCGAAGACGTGGGCGGAACACGTCCTGCCCGATGCCAAACGCCTGCTGATGAATCTGCTCGAGATTCAGGCACCTATGATCGCGGCGGTGAATGGCCCGGCGACAGTGCACGCAGAGCTCGCACTACTCTGCGATATCGTTCTTGCTGCCGACCATAGTGTTTTTCAGGATGCTCCCCATTTTCCGAGTGGTCTCGTCCCAGGGGACGGCGTCCACGTGGTGTGGTCGATGTTACTGGGGTTGAATCGCGGTCGTTACTTCCTGTTGACGGGACAAGAACTGTCAGCCACCGAAGCGTTAGCGCTTGGGGTGGTTAATGAAGTGATGCCGCAGGCGGCGCTGCTGACACGGGCTTGGGAACTCGCCCGTCTCATCCGGGCCCGGCCGGCACTGACCGTGCGCCTCACACGCGAGGCGATGCTGATGCAGGTCAAACGTGCAATGCTCGATCAGCTTCCTTACGGCCTCGCGCTCGAGGGACTCGCCGCCTGTGATTACTGGCCAACCACCTTTGCGGCAAGCAATATCGCGAAGCGCTGATCTTCAGTTGTGCCGGCGAGACGGGCCGCGTTGCCCGTAGTCGGCGCGGTCCAGACTTCCCCAAAAATCACGCCGATCCGCGTGCCTAGGGGGGGGCTGGGCGGTGCGCCCACCTTGGCGTAAACGAGTCCTTCGTGTCGCGCGAACCGAAACCCTCGGTTTGTCTTTTTTTCGGCCCTAGAAGGGGCGCTATTGAGCATCCGATTGCGCTCGTCGCCACCCTGCCCGGGACCGTCTCGCGGATCAGTGCAAATTTTTGGAGGCCCAGCACAACACCGCCGCTCGGGCGCCGCCTGAAGAACAAAAGGCCCGATTTTCGAGCCTTTTGACGATTTGGCAGTGCGGGCTGTACGCGCCGCCGGCTAGGGGGTGAGTGCGAAACCCTCGTAACCGTTGGCGGCCACCGCGCGACATTTCTCTACGTACGGCGGGACTCCGATGTAGGGCATGAACAGACGTGGTTTCCCGGGGATGTTCGCGCCGAGGTACCAAGAATTGCAATGGGGATAGAGAGTCGTGTGGGCGACGGCGTTGACATGTTCGACCCAAGCGTCCTCGGCGGCCGGCAGCGCTTCGATGAAGCGATGTTGGCTGGCTTCTACATGAACGATGCAGTCGGTGATCCATTCCACATGCTGTTCGATGGTCGGTAACATGTTCGACAATACCGACGGACTGCCCGGACCGCTGATGGTAAACAAGTTGGGAAATCCGGCGGTGGCGAGCCCGAGATACATGCGAGGTCCCGCCTGCCATTTCTCCTTCAGGGCAAGCCCCTGACGGCCACGGATATCGATTTTATCCAACGCACCAGTCATTGCGTCAAAGCCGGTGGCGAACACCAAACAGTCGAACTGATAAGCGGTGTCTCCCGCGTGTAACCCCGCGGCAGTGATTTCCCGGATTGGAGCCGCGTTGACATCTACAAGCGTTACATTGGTTCGGTTGAAGGTCTCGTAGTAATTCGTGTCGAGACACAGGCGTTTGCACCCCACCACTTGTCGCGGGACGAGCGTCTCTGCCACGACCGGATCTTTAACGATGGTGCGAATTTTATTTCGGATGAACTCGGCGGCCAGTTCGTTAGCGGCCGAATCCGTTAGCAAGTCGCCGAAGGCTGCAAGAAAACCCAGGGTGCCCCGCTGCCAGCGGGCTTCGAATTCCCGCTCGCGCTCCGCCGCGGGACTCGTCAGAGCAGAGTCGGTCCGCTGTTGAAAATCGACACCGAAAGGTTGCTGCCAGTTATGCGCCCGCATGGCGGCGTAATCTGCTTTAATTCGGGCCTCTTGCGCCGCCTCGAGCGGGGCGTTTCGCGCTGGGATCGAATAGGTGGCGGTCCGTTGAAAGACTGTCAGGTGTGCCGCCTGTTCGGCGATAAGGGGGATCGATTGCAGGGCGGATGATCCAGTTCCGATGATGCCGACCCGTCGCCCGGTAAAATCAACCCCGGCGTGGGGCCAGTGGCCGGTATGGTAGGTCGGACCCGAAAAACGCGCCACGCCGGGAATAGCGGGCATATTGGCACTGGAGAGGCAGCCGGTTGCCATGATGCAATAGCGCGCGGTCAACTCGGCTCCGGGCTCAACATTGATGTGCCACCGACCGGTCTCTTCATCGAAGCGGGCTGCGGTGACGCGCGTGTTGAACGTAATATCGCGCAGCAAATCGAAGCGCTCGGCAACATGGTTCACGTAACGCAGAATTTCAGGTTGCGTGGCGTAACGTTCACTCCAATGCCACTCCTGTTGCAGCTCGGCAGAGAATTGGTAGGAGTACTCCATGCTGACCACATCACACCGTGCACCGGGATAGCGATTCCAGTACCAAGTTCCCCCGGGACCACTCCCCGCCTCGATGATCCGCGCCCGAAGACCCAGTTGGCGTAGCTTGTGGAGCATATATAGTCCGGCAAATCCGGACCCGACGATGATGGCGTCGAACGCCGTCGGTGTTTCTTGCGATGTCCCGTGATCAAGTGTGTCCAACATGATTTACTCCCTTCATTTGTTTCACGGGGCCGCACCAAGTGCCGGTCACCTTCTCTAAACCCATAAGGATAACGGTTCTACGCGTTTTCGGTGAGTCCGGATAGCTAGAGTTGCAGACCCGAATCGAATTACACTCCGGGACCGAGCGAGAGAACCGACAGGGATAAAGGGGAAATCATGCGTTTGAACAGTTATCACGCGGCGCTGCTGTGCGCCTTACAGGTCGGTGCCGTACTGGCGGTCGATGCGCCGATGAGTCCGGTAACACAGCCGATGCTCACCAAGGGCAATGAAAACACGGCGACCTGGCCGGTCTATGGCGGCACGTACGCTAACTGGCGTTATAGCACGCTGACCGATATTAATCGCAAAAATGTCAATAAGTTGCGACCCGCGTGGATTTTCCAGCCCGGCGTGATAGGACAGTTCGAGAACTCTCCGGTGATCGTGGATGGCGTCATGTACGTGACCGCTGCCTACAACAATCTCTACGCGCTGAACGCCACTACTGGCGAGATGCTCTGGCACTACGAGCATCAGATGCCGAGCAACATCCAAATTTGCTGTGGACCGACGAATCGGGGCGTGGCGGTGAGCGGCAACGCCGTCATCATGGGGACGCTCGATGCGCATCTGATAGCGTTCAATCGCGCGACAGGCAAAATCCTCTGGAATACCAAGATGGACGATTATGCCAAGGGCTACAGCGTCACCGCTGCCCCGCTCGTTATTGACGGCAAGGTCATTCTTGGCGTCGCGGGTGGTGAATACGGGGCGCGAGGCTTCATTGATGCCTATGACGTGGCGACCGGCAAGCAGGTGTGGCGACGCTATACGATTCCGACAACCGGTGAGAAAGGGGTGGAAACCTGGGCAGGGGATTCCTACAAGACCGGCGGTGGGCCACCCTGGACGACCGGGACGTACGATCCGACGTTGCACCTGCTCTATTGGACGGTCGGAAATCCGTCTCCGGACTGGAACGGCGATCCGCGGGGAGGCGACAACCTGTATTCGAACTCGGTACTGGCACTGAATCCCGATAATGGCGAGATGAAGTGGTACTTCCAGTTCACGCCGCATGATGTTTGGGACTATGACGGGAATACCGGCATGTTCCTGGTCGATACCGTCTATGACGGTAAGCCGATCCGTGCGCTTGCGCAGCCGAATCGTAATGGTTTCCTCTATGTGCTCGACGCCAAAACGGGCAAGTTTTTGCACGGGGCGCAGTACACGGATCGATTGAATTGGGCGAAGGGCCTGGATGCCAATGGGCGGCCGATTTTCGATCCCAAATTTGTGCCGATGGCGAATGGCAATCCCGATTACATCTGTCCGGGTAACGTTGGCGGCCAGAATGGCTCCTATACGGCAGCTTACAGTCCGAAGACCAAAATGGCCTATGTGCCGGTCATCGAAAGCTGCGCGAAGATGGAAAAACAGACGGCGGTGTTCGTCAGCGGCACGCCCTTCTGGGGCGGCGGCCCGGGCGAGACCGAGGGTCAGGTCGGTACGGCCTACGGGCACTTTTCGGCGATCGATATCACCACGGGCAAGACAAAGTGGAGCAAGAAAGACAAGTGGCCGATGGTCGGTGGCACCCTGGCCACCGCCGGAGGGGTAGTTTTTACCGGGACGCAAAGCGGGCACGCTGTTGCTTTTGACGACATGACTGGCAAGGAGCTTTGGCGCTTCCAAACCGGTGCCATGGTGCGCGGGCAACCCGTGACGTACAAAATCGGCAGCACCCAATATGTGGCCGTGCCGAGCGGTGGTGGCGGCATCGCCGTCGCAATCATCGGACAGAACCCCAAGATCACCTTGGGCAGCACGCTTGTGGTCTTCGCGCTCCCGTGAACGTTCAATCCGGTGTGATACGGCGCCTCTCGGGGCGCCTTGCCGCGGCAGGTACGTTACTGCTGGCGGTTTGTTCGCAGGCCTCGGCGGCGCCCGAATTGCGGGTTTGCTTACTTGCCCATAGCCCGCCCTATGCCTCGCGCGACGAGGACAAGGGCTTTGATCTGGACGTGGCGCGCGAGGTGGCGACCAAGCTGGGTCGATCCTTGCAGCCGGTCTGGACCGATAATCCCGTTGCCATTCAGGAAATCGAGGACAGTAATATCCCGCTCCGCCGATTGACGAAGGGGGCGTGTGACGCCATTTTGAGTGTGCCAAGTCCTGCCAAGGATACGCTCAAGGAGTACCCTGCTCTCGCGCTTGGCGCGCCCTATTACGGCGCTGCGTTTGAACTCATCGGCGTGGCCGGTACGCCGCCGTATCTCAAAGATCTGCATGAAAAACAGGTCGCTATTCAGGCCCAGACGATCGCGAGTTTTGCGATCGCGATCTTGCAAGGGAAGCAGCGCACCTATTTTTCGCCACGTGCGGCCCTTGAGGGGGTTCAGCGCGGAGAGGCGGCCGCAGGCTTGTTGTGGGGACCCACGGCCGGTTGGGAGCTGCAGCAGTCGCCGAAGCTGGCGCTCGAGATTGCTAAGGGTTACGAGCCGCCCCCGGCGCTAGCGTGGAATCTTTGTGTGGCGACGAGAGACAAAGACGCAGCACTTCGTGAGGCACTCGACGGTGTGCTCCGGGAAATGACCGCGGCTGGACGGCTCCAGGCGCTGGCAGCACGGTATGGGATGCCGTGGCATGCGCCATTCGCCACGACCTACAGTCTCACTGAAATTAATAAGCTGCGTTAAAGAGCTGCTCTCTGGCGGCGCAGGTCGCCAGAGAGCAGCTTAATGTTGCGCACCGCCAAGCGGTGTTTAGGCAAACTGGGCGAGGAACCCGCGCAAATCGCGATTGAAGTCTGACGGTTTTTCAAGCTGGCAGAAGTGCCCGACGTCAGCGTAGATCTTTATTTTCGCGTTGGGGATATGGTCGGCGAGTATCTGGTTAAGCGCCACGGTCGTTGCGCCATCTTCGGTGCCTGCGATGATCAGCGTCGGCTGCTGGATGTCCTTCAGCCGGTCGGTGATGTTCCAGTTGAACGGGCCCTGTGGATCCGTCGCGCTCGCAAAGAAAACCTGTTCGCTGAAGTTTGTCGGGGTCCGAAAGCAGCCTTCCAAGAAGGCAAGAACCTCGGGTCGTTCGGCTTTGGTTTTAGCTGCGACGGACGCGTTGAGTAGACCGCCAAAAACCGCTCGCCAATCCTTCTGCATCGCTTCTGCCGCTGCGGGATCCATCGTGGCGGCCATGTTGGTCGCACTGCTGAGGATCAGATTGCCCAGCACTCTTTGCGGGTAATCCAGGCTGGTTTGCATTGCAATCATCCCACCGATTGAGTTCCCGACGAGCACGGCACGCTCGATTCCGGCATCATCGAGAATGGCCGCAACGTCTGCCGCATTTTCGCTGATCGCGTAGCCGCTGGCAGGTTTGTCGGACAACCCGTGGCCTCGGTGATCGACCACCAGACAGCGGTGCGTTTGTGAAAATTCAAACAGCTGGTTGGACCAGATGTAGCGGTTGGTTGTCCACGGATGGAGAAAGACGATCGGCAAACCTTGGCCGAAACTTTCGTAATAGACGTTGACACCTTTGCGATGGATGGTGGGCATGGCAGATTAACCTCTTAACAGGATTAGATTGAACAGGCGTCTCCGATGATAACGGACATCACCCCGCCTGAAACAGGTGGCCCCTAACTCTGGCTATACTGTGCGCAAGCCCGTAGATGAGGAATCAACGATGTCGATTTCCCCGGAACTGTCTGACGGCCTGGTCGCCGTGGTCAAGCAAGACTGTCCCACTTGTCTTTTGGTGGACCCGGTCCTGCAAGAAATAGAGCGTGCGGGGCTTGGGCTCACCGTGTGTGTCCAGGATGATCTGGATTTTTCGAAGGCGACGCGCATCCTTGATGATCGCAATCTGGAACATTCTTTTGGCCTAGGCATCGAAACTGTCCCTACCCTGCTTCGAATGGCGGCAGGTCGTGAGGTGGGTCGTGTCGTCGGCTGGGACCGCAAGGCATGGGCGGCGCTTTGCGGTATGGCGACGTTAGGCGAGGGTCTTCCCGCGTATCGACCTGGGTGCGGATCGAAATCTGTAGAGCCCGGGATTGTTGAGCAACTGGCCGTTCGTTTCGGCGATGTGGGGATGCAGGCACGTCGGATAGCGGTACCACCCCTCGAGGACGACATCGAACTTTGTTTCGACCGTGGCTGGAGCGATGGCTTGCCGCTGGTCCCGCCTACCGAAGTACGGGTCTATCGCATGCTGCAGGGGACGCGCCGGCCACCCGGCGAAATTCTCGGACTCGTGCCGCCCAACTTGTCGCCCTGCACCATTGAAAAAGTCGCCATCAATGCGGTGATGGCGGGCTGCAAGCCCGAATATCTTCCCGTTGTGATCGGCGCCGTTGAGGCGGCGCTCGATCCCGTTTTTTGCCTGCACGGGTTGCTTGCCACGACTTGGTTTTCCGCCCCCATGATCATTGTTAACGGACCTGTGCGGGAGCGCATTGGCATGAATTGGCGCGGGAATGTGCTCGGCCAGGGTAATCGCGCGAACGCGACCATCGGCCGCGCCCTGCAATTGGTGGTCCGTAATGTCGGTGGTGGTCGTCCCCAAGAGGCGGACCAGTCAACCTTCGGAACCCCCGCTAAATACACCTTTTGTTTTGCCGAGGATGAGGCGACCTCGTGGGAGACACTGGCCGAAACGCGCGGTTTCGACCGGGCGCAATCCTGTGTGACCCTCTTCAGCGCAGATGGCCCGCTCGGCTGTGCCGATCAGAAATCCCGCGAGCCTGCAGCGCTGATCTATTCCTTGGCCGGGAGCTTACGAGCGGTGACGCATGTCGACGTGGCCAATGCGGCCGATGCGGTGGTCGTCATCGGCCCTGAGCACGGCCGCGTTTTCGATGCGGCGGGTTGGCGAAAGGAAGAGGTTCTCCAGGCCTTGCATTCAGCGCTGCACATCGCGGGTGTCGATCTGGGCATGGGCACGGATGCTGCGGCGCCAGTCGTGCAGGCGGGCGCCAAAAGCACACGACCGAAATTCAGACCCGAGGGGTTGACACTGGTCCGCGCAGGCGGCGAGGCCGGTCTTTTTTCCGCTATCATTCCGGGATGGTTGATGAAGGGATCGCTTGGTACAGATCCCGTCAGCAAGGAGATTACGCCATGACTTCAATTTTACTCGATCCGACGGGGGAGCTTGACCCAGTCAAAAGGTTGCCACGGCGTAAGCCGGCAAGCCTCGCCAATCTGACGGTGGCACTGCTCGATATATCAAAGTCGCGAGGAGACGTGTTCCTGAATCGTCTCGATGAGCTGTTTAAAGCGCAGGGCATTCGGACCCGACGCTATAAGAAACCGACCTTTACGCGCCCTGCGCCGGTTGCGTTGCTGCAGGCAATCGCTAGCCAATGCGATGTGGTGGTGGAAGGGCTGGCCGACTGAGGCTCTTGTACGTCGTGCAGTTTGCATGACATCAAGGAGCTCGACAGTCGCGGAATCCCGGGCGGTTTTGTCGCCTCTGATGTTTTCCGCACGGCCGCGCAGTCGCAGGGGGACGCCTTTGGTTTTCATCCTGATGCCCTGTTCGTCGCACATCCCATCCAAGATCGCACCGACGCGGAGCTCTGCAGACTCGCGGAAAACGCCTTCGAGGCCGTTCGGGCGCTGGTTTGTACGGAGTGATTTCCGGAGGTTAAGGGGTGAGAAGCCCTGCCGTGGCTGGGCTTATTGGCCCAGCGCGATGTTGACCCGGCCAGTATCGCGTGTGCTGTGCCGTTCACAGCCACGCGATCCCACGATTCGGACCGAGAGATGATTTGCGCATGATCGCGACGGCATCGGAATCTCCTTGCCGTCGCCTATGGATTTCTTCATAAATTCAGCTTTGCCGGGTGCCATTCGGCTCCCCGCGATGTCGGCGTAGGCGCCGTGCGCGGACCGCACGTCACGTTGACAATCTCAGAGCAAACGCGAGCGCGCCGGTTCGTCGTAGCGGATACAGGTGATTCCCCCGCGTCAGCCGTGTAGGATTTCAGTGCGCCGCGCGCGCATCTCTACAGGGTGCCATGCGCTGAGGACCCACCCTATACTCGAAGATTGTCCCGTTCGTTTTAAAAGGAACCTGCATGACAGCCACTGCGTCGCCGATAAAAAAAATGCTTTCCAATGTGAAGGTACTCGATTTCACCCAGTGGCTTGCCGGCCCTGCCGCGACCCGGCTGTTCGCCGATTTCGGTGCAGAAGTCATCAAAATCGAACGCACTCCAGATGGGGACAATGGGCGCAAGATTCATTTTGTCGCACCGGGGATCAGTGGATTTTTTCTCGCGGCCTGCGCCGGCAAGAAGAGCCTGGCCGTGGAATTTCGGAGTGACCAAGGGCGCGCGCTCATCCACGAACTGGTTCGTCAGACGGACGTTGTCATCGAAAACTATAGCCCCGGAGTGATGGCTAAATACGGATTCGATTACGCGACCCTCAAGGAAATTAATCCCAAGCTCATCATGTGTTCGATTTCGGGTTTCGGCCAGGAGGGGCCATACGCCAATTTTACGAGCTTCGACATCATCGCCCAGGCGCAAAGCGGGGTGATGTCAATGACGGGTGATCCGGATGGCCCTCCCCAGTATGTCGGTAATTATTTCGGGGATCCGAATGCCGGCGTTCACGCTGCCGTCGCGATTTGCGCCGCGCTTTATCACCGTGCGTTACATGGTGAAGGACAATACATTGATGTCTCACAGCTGGAGTCACTGGTTTATCTCGACTACATCAATTTCCCCCTTTCCATGATGACGGGCGGTCGTTTGACTCCGAAGCGCTTTGGCGGCGATTTTTTCTCGATCTGTCCCTACGGTGTTTATCGTTCTAAGGAAGGCTATATCGTTTTCGCGGTTGCCGAACATCAGTGGGGCCAATTAGTTCGCGCCATGGGTATGCCAGAATTGGAGACAGATGAGCGATATGCGACTCAGGTGGCGCGATGTGCCCGCCGTCCCGAGGTGCGCGCCTATATTGAGGCGTGGTTACAGACTTTTCCGGACGATGCCACCCCGCTTCGCCTGCTCGCGGAAGCGCGAGTTCCTTCCGCTCCAATCCTTGATATCGATCAGGTGCCGGAACATCCACAAATCAAGGCACGTCATCTTTTCCAAGACTTGCCACACCCCGAACTCGGTACGACCCCGGTCGCGCGTTCCCCTTTCCAGCTCTCGTCGATGGAGATGTCGATCCCCTTCCGGGCGCCCTATCTCGGTGAGCACAACGAGGAGATCCTGCAAGAGCGCCTAGGCTTCAGCTCGACGAAGCTTGCGGCACTCTATGCCGAAGGGGTGATCGTCCAGGATAAACAGGTCAAGGTTCTCCGCGACGCGGGAAAACTCTGACCGGGTGCTGAATGCCGGGAGAGCCAGCGCTTGCCGATTTGCAGCCCGCTATTCTATTTTTCGACGCAGGCGCGATGGTGGGCGCCTTACCGACGGGGCGATATGGGCGGACGGGTAAGGGCGGACATCGCAGTTGCCAGCGTGGTTCGTAAGGGGTATTGGGCGCGGTCCGATTTCAGCTCAACGGAATGACCATCCGGATCTAGCACATAGACCGAAGTGCCGAAACCGGTCGCGCCATAAAGCTCAACGGGCCCAAAGGTAATGGTCACGTCGTGGGCGCGCAGATGCGTTTCGACGGGCGCCAAATCGCCTAGCAGGAGAAAACAAACATGGTCGAGACCGCGTGTCGCGGGCGTGGCAAGCACGGTGCCGGCGGGCAACACCTGCAGATCAAGCAGATGACGCCCACAACGGAGCTGATAAATCCCCGCATCCTCGATGACCCGTTCGAGAACCATGCCGAGAATTCGGGTGTAAAAATCAAGGCTGCGGGAGATATCGGTGACTTTGAGCACGACATGATCGAGGCCATGATACGTAATGGGACAGGTCAGCGACATGTGGTGTTCCTCGGGCAACGTAGTGTGTGATGCTACGAATTATCGGACAGAGGCTCAATAGGCAACAGCTTCCGCTATGCTAGCGCCGTGTTCCTTGGCGTAAGAATAAACTGGCCGATGTCTGAACCTAACGTCACTGCGGCGCCCCTGGTCCTCCATGTCTTGCATCATCTGCGGATGGGCGGGATGGAGAATGGGCTGATAAACCTCATCAACCATATGGCACCCAACCGTTACCGGCACGCGATCGTGTGCATTGAAGACTATTCAGATTTTCGCGAGCGCATCCAGCGACCGGGCGTCGAGATCTACCCGTTACATCGCGCGCGATATGGCGTCTGGCATGTTCGTCGCCAGATCTATCAGTTGTGCCGGCAACTACGGCCGGCCTTGATTCACACGCGTAATCAATCAGGGTTAGATGCCCTGCTCCCTGCGCGTCTTGCGGGGATCCCTTGCGTGCACAGTGAGCACGGCTGGGATGTCGATAATCTCAATGGCCATCGATGGAAACCGTTGCTACTGCGCCGTGTTCATCGTCCCTTGGTTAAGACTTACATCACGGTATCCAAACACCTAGAGCAATTTTTGGTCGAGGGTGTCGGTGTCCCCCCGGGGCGCATCACGCAGATTTACAATGGCGTCGACGTGGCGCGATTCGCGCCCAGCGCCGCGGCTGCGGACAATCTCCTGCCGGCAGATTTCAGTGTGGCGGGACGGTTTGTTATCGGCACGGTGGGCCGTGTCGAGGCTGTGAAGGATCAAGCGACGCTATTGCGAGCCTTCGCCCATGTTTGCGGCCAACAGCCGGAAAGCCGGTTGGTCATCGCGGGGGACGGTCCGTTGCTGGCGGCGCTCAAGAACTTGGCTGCGAGTCTTGGCATTGCGGAGAAAACGGTTTTTCTCGGGGCGAGCGAGCGCGTTCCGGAAATCCTTCAACGGCTCGATGTCTTTGTATTGCCGTCCTTGAACGAAGGTATTTCGAACACCATTCTGGAATCGCTGGCGACCGCCTTGCCGGTAGTCGCAACCGCTGTCGGTGGCAATGGCGAGCTCGTCGAAGATCGTGTCAATGGCCGATTATTTGCGAGCGGTGAAGATCGTGTCCTGGCTGACATCCTTCTGGAATACGCCCAATATTCTGCGCTGCGGGTACAACACGGCGCGGCCGCGCGGGCCATCGCGGTGGCGCGTTTTAGCCTCGCCGCCATGACGAACGGCTACGCTGCGGTTTATGACCAAGTACTGCAGCTGCGCCGTTAAGCGCGATTAAGGCGAGGGGGTACGCGCCGCGGTCGGAAACGCTTAACGGCACTTTCCAAGAGATCGGCTGCAATGCGGGTATTGCCATAGCGGAGTGTGGCGTAGAGTCGGGTAATATAGTTCACGGGGTCCATCAGATCCGGGCGGATGGCGATAATTCTTTGCGCGTAGGCAAGCGCGCCTTCCTGAGGTGCCCGAGGTAAGCCGATTCGTGCGAGCTTACGGCAAAACAACGCGTAGTGGCGAACGAGCGGATCTGTGGGGGCTCGGCTCCGTAGTGTGGCGATACCCATCAGCCCCACGATTCCGCAAACGCTTAACAGCAGCGATAGCGCCAGCACCTGCAAATTTGCCGTTTGAAAGCCTAAGTGTTGAATCAGCGCCAACTGACGTTGGCCGGAATACCCCAGCACCCAGCGTGACCACTGATAATTGACCGCGTCCCAGAGGTCTGTCGCCTCACGCCACGCGCGTAGTGCGTCGGCATTGTGTTCGATCATCGGTAAAGCGGTTCGGGGATCGGCAATCGCATTAATGCCAAGGGAAAGCCGTCCCGGCGCAACGACCGAGGTAGGGTCCACTCGGGTCCAGCCTTGTCGTGGCAAATATACTTCTGCCCATGCGTGAGCGTCACGCTGACGGATGACGAAGTGTCCGCTTATTTCATTGAAATCGCCGCCCTGATAGCCCGTGACCACCCGGGCCGGGACGCCCGCCGATCGCATCAGCACGACAAAGCTCGCGGCGAAATGTTCGCAGAAACCGGCGCGTGACCGAAATAGAAAATCGTCAATCGGATCGCCGATGGGGGCCGGTGGTAACAAGGTGTATACAAACCCGTTATCACGCAGAAAATCGAGTGCGCCTGTGACGCTTGCGGCGGGATCTCCCCCCGACCTTTGCCAACTTTCGGCCAACGCGCGTGTTTTCGGATGGGCGTGCGGAGGCAGCGCAAGCGCGGCCGCATATTCCGCGTCACTCAGTTCGTTGAGGGCAACCGCGAGGGTTGATCCGAGCGCGTAGCGTATCTGTTTTTTAACGGGCTGCGGCGCCCACAACGTCTGGTCCGGACCGAGATGACCGTTGTCGCCGACGTCGGTGACAGTGTCGAGGCCGAGGAGCCAGCGTTCGTTGGTCGGTTCGAGCAGCAACGCGTACCGATAGGTTACGCCAAGCCTGCGGACCGGGTGATTTGGCACACGCGACCCAAAATCGTGGGTATGCCAAGAGCGTCCGTCGGTATCCCAGAGCACCGGCCCACGCCAGTAGCGATCTGCGGCGCGCGGCGGTGCCCCGTCAAATTCGACCTGGAAGGCGATCTCATCGGACAAGCCGAGCCGGGTAATCTCGCCGAGGGTCATATGATCACTGAGGCCTGTTGTATGGGTGAACGCATCCTGAGGCAGGCCCCATAAAGGGCCCGGAATTCTTGGAAACAGGAGAAACGCAGTCACCATCACCGGCGTTGCTTGCAACATCATGCGCGCAGCAAGCCTGAGGCAGGCGCCAGTCGTGACCTGATCCCGCGGGGTGTTAAAGCGGATCAGGCCGCCCGTAATGACCGTCACCACGGCCAGTAGATAGAAGGCGCTCGGTACAGATTGCGCATAAAAAAAGTTGGTTAGAACGAGGAAATAGGCCAGAAAGGTGAGCACGTAAAAATCCCGTGTTCTCTCTAGTTCCAGAAACTTCAATCCCACCAGCGTGCTCAATAGCGAGACGCCTGCGTCGCGACCGATCTGCCCGTGATGGGTCAGGTAGATCCCCCCAAAGGTCGCAAGCGCGAGACCCTGTTTCAGCCACCATAAGAGGCGATGCGTGCGGATCGGTAACGGTAAAACACCGTAAGCACCGAGCATTCGCCAAAGCGCGAGCGCGATAAAACAAATCCACATGGGTGGCGCAAAACGCATGGCGTGTGGCGCCAGCGCGCTGCCGAGACCTGCGAGGCACCACCAACCGTGCTCTGGCGTGATGGGGGTCTTGCCTATGGTTATCGGATCAGACGAGACTGTCATAATAGGCCAGTAGCGTTAGGACTTTTTCACAATGCGTCCGACCCTGCCCGGTAGGCAGCGATTGGGTCGGCAGTTCAAGGGAATAGCACAGCCCCAACCGTTCTGCGCTAAGTGCCCATTGGGTGAGTTGGGATATTCGCGCTTCGCTATCGGATAGGGCGTGTGTCGCTGACCAGCGTAGCTGAATTTCGACACTTCCACTGTGGAATTTTTTGACTACAAGCGCGTCTTGCCGGGCCGTCGCCGGCCAGTGGATAGCCCGCAGGGGATCGCCGGGTCGATAGGGATCGAGATTAACGAAATCATCTTGACCCGGGGTTTGACCAAGCCCTTTTTCCTCACCTTCGGCGAGGTGATGTGGTAGCGGCAGGGTCCCGGCCGGCCGAGGATAGACGATGGTATGTGCGCTGGAATCGAAATACGCCCACGCGCGCACCAACCCGAGCGGGAAGCAGCTTTCGATGTGCAAGCGACCGAGGGTCAACGGGCCCCTGCGAGTCGTAGGCACCCGGAGTGCCACCGCCGACAGTGGTTTGAGTATCGGGACTTCAATCACGGCATCGAGGTGATTTCTCCGCCACCAGGCCCGGCGTGCGGGTGATAATCGGGCGAGTGTCACGCTATAGCGCGGACGCAACGCGTCACTCGAGACATGCACGACGAAGTTGGCGGGTGTTCCGGCGAAGGCGGGTTTATCGGTCACCCCGGAAAGGGCGAGTCCCTGTAGGTTGTGGCAGGTATGAATCAGGGTGACGAGGAGCAGCCCGCCCAGAAGGAAACATAAGAGGTAGGCGAGCGCATTATCATAATTGATCGCGCCAAGGAGGATCGCCGCGAGGAGGAGACAAAGCCCGCCGCCATAGCGCGTCGGCAGGATGTAAACCTGCCGCCAGGTCAGTGGTGCGGCGTCTTGGCTGTGCGCGGAAGAGGCCATACGTCAGTGCCGCCGCGTGGGGACTCAGGGGATGGGCACAGAGGCAATCAGTCGGGCTACCAGTTCGGTCGATGACAGGGCGGTGTCTCGCGGCGTTAGCCGATGACCGATGACGCTGGGTAGGACTGCCTGCAGATCTTCCGGTAGGCAATGACCGCGCCCGGCCAGGAGCGACCAAGTGCGCGCGGCTCGCAGCAAGGCGATCCCGGCTCGCGGGGATAGGCCATGGCGGATATCGGATGAGATCCGAGAGCGCGCCAGCAGGGCTTGGAGGTAATCAATCAGCGGATCGGCAACGTGCACCCGATCGACCGTCGCCTGCAATTGCCCGAAGGCCACGGCATCGAGGATCGGATTCATGCTGACCAACATTTCTCGTCGTGCCCGGCCCTGCAGTAACTCACGCTCGGCCTGTGGTCCCGGATAATCGAGCGAAAGACGCATCAGAAAGCGGTCGAGCTGCGATTCCGGCAGCGGATAAGTGCCAATTTGTTCGAGCGGATTCTGGGTCGCGATTACAAAAAAAGGTTGGGGTAGCGGGTGGGTCGCGCCGTCCAAAGTGACTTGCCGCTCTTCCATCGCCTCCAGCAGGGCACTCTGTGCCCGCGGGGTGGCGCGATTGATTTCATCCGCGAGTAGGACCTGAGTGAAGATGGGGCCGCGATGAAGGGCGAATGCTTGAGTGTCTCGGTGATAAATAGACGCGCCGAGAATATCGGCAGGCAACATGTCGCTTGTGAATTGGAGGCGCTGAAAGTCGAGGCCCGAGAGACGGGCGAGCGTCTGTGCCAGTGTGGTCTTGCCGACGCCGGGTACATCTTCGAGTAGCAGATGGCCACCGGCGATAAGGCACGTGACGGCGAGTTTGATCACCTCGTGTTTGTCCAGTATCACCTGGCCGGCTGCCTCGAGCAGTCGGCTCAGGACAGTCTGTGCAGCGCCGCTTGAAATCGGTTCCATCCCCATGCGTGTTTCCATCACTGCTGGTGTCGTCAGCTCGCGTAGGGTATCGGCATTAGGTGCTTAACCTGTTGACGAGTAGGTCGCCTGTGGCGTGCCTCAATCGCCCGCGATCGTCATTTCCGCCAGAAGGATGGAGCCGGTGCGAATCGTGCTGCGTAAGTCAAAATCACAGCCCGTTGCGACAATCTCGCGCAACATGTCGCGTAAATTGCCGGCGATCGTGATTTCCTCGACGGGAAAGGCCGGGAGGCCGTTTTCGACCCAGAACCCACTCGCGCCGCGCGAATAGTCGCCTGTCAGCAGGTTGGTTCCGTGACCCATCAAATCGGTGACGAGGAGTCCGGTGCCCATTTTGTGCAGCAGCGCGGCGAAATCTGCGCCCTGCTCGCTGACGATCAAATTGTGCGCCCCGCCGGCGTTACCCGTTGGGACAAGGGCCAGCCGTCGAGCGCTGTAACTGTCGAGCAAATAACCGGTCAGAACGCCGTTGTCAACCAATCTTCTGTCGCGGGTCTGGGCGCCTTCCGCATCAAAGGGTGCGCTTCCCAAACCACGTGGAATGCGTGGCGCTTCGTCGATGGAGACAAATGACGGCAAGATCTGCGTGCCGGCGGCCCGCCGCAGGAAAGAGGTTTCGCGGTACAGGTTTCCCCCGGAAACCGCGGCGAGTAGATGTCCGATTAGCCCGATGGCCAACCGAGCCTCAAATAACACGGGCGCCTTGCGTGTGGTGAGTTTGCGGGCACCCAGTCGCGCGACGGCCCGCGCGGCGGCTTGTCGACCGATCGTTTCTGGATCGGTAAGCGTCGTCGGATCCCGCGCCGTGCTGTACCAGTACCCCCGCTGCATTGCGCCCGCGCGCGCGCCAACCGCGACGCAGTTAATGCTGTGACGGCTCGCCATGTAACCTGCCGCGAAACCTTCGCTGTTGGCGTAGGCTCGAACGCCTCGGTAGTGGCTCACGCCCGCCTCATCGATTTGTGTGATCTCAGTGTCTGCGGCCTGTGCCGCGTCAGCGCACCGCAAGGCGAGCGCAATGGCTTCCTCTGCGCGGATAGGCCAGGGATGATCCAGATCCAGATCCGGAATGTCTTTGGCCAGATATTGCGGATCGATCAATCCGGCGAACGGATCCGCCTCCGTAAACCGCGCGATCCGCGCTGCGGCTTTCACGGTCTCACTCAGGGATTCTGCACTGAAATCGGTGGTGGAGGCATTTCCCTTACGCTGCCCATCGTAGACCGTAATGCCGAGTACCTTATCCCGGTGATGTTCAAGGGTTTCGACTTCCCGGTCTCGCACGCCGACCGAGAGGCCTTCTCCCGCACTCACGGCAGCGGCACTGGAAAGGCCCATGCGCTTGGCGATCGCGACCGCAGCGCTGGCAATATCGGCGGCATAGCCCGCCGCAAACAGAGGGTTGCTCACGCGCTTTATAGTCTCGCAGGGTATTTTCAGCCTCATTGTAACGGATCCCGGATACCGGACCAGCGAGAGAGCGGTGGACAGCGATCGCAACCTGTTAGAATTGTCCCATGTCGATCGAAGTCGCTCTCGCTCGCCTCAATGAGGCGCAACAACAAGCCGTGACCACGGCTGCTAAACAGACGTTGGTGCTGGCGGGTGCGGGGAGTGGCAAGACCCGCGTGCTGGTGCACCGCATTGCTTGGTGCCTGTCCGAAGGACTCGCCTCCCCCACCGGGGTTCTCGGGGTCACTTTTACCAACAAGGCCGCGGCCGAGATGCGCGGACGTATCGAGGTTTTATTGGGGCGTCCCCTCGGCGGCATGTGGGTAGGTACTTTCCATGGCATCGCACATCGATTGCTGCGGACCCACTGGCGCGAGGCCCATCTCCCCGAGCAGTTCCAAATCATGGACGCCGAAGACCAACAGAAGGTCCTGAAACGCGTGATTCGTGGGCTTAACCTAGACAACGAACAATGGCCGGCGAAAGAAGCGCAATGGTTCATCAATGCGCGAAAGGATGAGGGCCAACGACCGGATCAGGTAGACGATGGCGCCGATCCCGCCATCCGGACCATGATAGATATCTATCGCGCGTACGAAGAGGCGTGTGCGCGCGCAGGACTGGTGGATTTTGGCGAGTTGCTGCTACGTGGCTACGAGCTGTGGCGCGATAACGACGACCTATTGCGTCGCTATCGTGAGCGCTTTTTCCACGTCTTGGTGGACGAGTTTCAGGATACCAATGCCTTGCAGTACAAGTGGCTCAAGCTATTGGTCGCCGATCAGGCCAATTTTTTTGTGGTAGGTGACGACGACCAGTCGATCTACAGCTGGCGCGGCGCACAGGTCGAGAATATGCAACGCTTTCGGCGCGATTATCCCCAGCACGAATTGATCAAGCTTGAGCAGAATTACCGCTCCACGGCGACCATTCTCGACGCAGCCAACGCGCTGATCGCCAATAATACCGGCCGTCTCGGAAAAAAACTCTGGACGGATGGTGAGCGCGGCGAAGCTATCCGGCTATATACTGCCTACAACGATGTTGAAGAGGCGCGCTACTGCGTTGATCGCATTCGGCGCTTTCACGCGGAAGGCGATCGCTACGCGGACTCCGCCGTTCTCTACCGCACCAGCGCGCAGTCTCGTGTGATGGAAGATGCTTTGCGCCAAGCGGATGTTCCCTATCGCGTCCACGGCGGGTTCAAGTTCTACGAACGCGCGGAAATCAAGGATGCACTTGCCTATCTGCGCCTGGCGATGTTTCGCGATGCAGATCCCGCTTTTGAACGGGTCATTAACTTGCCCGTGCGCGGTATCGGAAATCGAACGGTCGACGAGATTCGGTTGGTTGCGCGACGCGAAAAAATCAGCCTGTGGGCGGCCGCCTATAGGCTGATTGAACACCACGAATTGGCCGCACGTGCGGCTAATATGGTCTTGGCGTTCTTGCACCTGATAGACACGCTGGCCGCGCGTATCGCCGGATTAGCGCTGGACGGCGTTCTCGAAACGGTTATCGAAACCAGCGATCTCGTCGCACATTACCGCAAGGAAAAAGGGGATCGGGGACTCGACCGCATCGACAACCTCAATGAGCTCGTGGCGGCGGCGCGCGATTTCGAGCCTGACGAAAATGAGACAGAGCTTCCCCTCGTTGCGGCGTTTCTCAGCCATGCGGCGCTGGAGGCCGGTGAAGGTCAGGCGGGTGAGTTCGAGGATTGCGTGCCGTTGATGACGCTACATGCGGCGAAAGGGCTCGAGTTTACGAACGTCTTTATGGTCGGACTTGAAGAGGGTCTGTTTCCGCATCAGCGTTCCAGTACCGATCCCGGCCAACTCGAAGAGGAGCGGCGCTTGTGCTATGTCGGTCTCACGCGCGCGCGCCGCCGACTGACGCTCTCTCATGCAGAATCTCGACGCCTACACGGCGCCGACTTTTACCCGCAAGCCTCGCGCTTCTTGCGCGAAGTGCCTCGCCAATTGTTGGAGGAAGTGCGGGTGGGCGGGGCGGCTTTGAGTGGCGGTGCACGCCTGATCGAAGAAACGAGCGGCTCAGGTCTGTTTTTGGGTCAGCGGGTCATGCATCGGACTTTCGGCGAAGGTATTGTGCTTCATCTGGAGGGGCGTGGCGCACACACTCGCGTACAGGTCAACTTTGAGGGCGGCGTGAAATGGCTGGTCGTCGCTTACGCGGGCTTGGCCGCACTCTGAGACAACGGACTGATTGAAACGGCCCCGACGTCCCGCGCCAAGGCAGGCGTCGGGGCGTTCCTATCGTTGTGACGTTTTATTTACTGTTCGAGGTCATGTAATCCACGGCGGCCTTGATGTCGGCGTCTGCCATGTCGGGGCGTCCACCTTTGGGCGGCATCAAGCCGACCTGCCCCATGAAGCCATTCAGGGCATGTTCGTGCAGAACATCCAGTCCTTTTGCGATGCGGGGGGCCCACGCGGCGGCGTCCCCGAACTTCGGCGCTCCGGCGGCGCCCGGGGTGTGACAAACGAAACAAACGGCGTCATAAACCGCTTTGCCCTTGCCTGCATCGGCCACGGCGGGCGCCGTCGCAGGAGCCGACGACGATGCGGGGGGAGTAACGGGATCGTTGGCTTCTATAATCTTTTTGCCCTGAGCTGCCTGAACCATGTAATTGACGCCAGCTTTGATAGCGTCATCCGAAAGCGTCGGTGAGCCACCACGTGCGGGCATCATCCCGGCTTTGCCGTTGTAACCCTCCAAAGCATGCTTATGGAGGACAGCAATACCTTGCGCGATGCGGGGGGCCCACGCGGCGGCGTCTCCGAACTTCGGCGCGCCTGCGATACCTTGCGCATGACAGGCGAAACAAACTTGGTTGTAGGTCGCCTCGCCCGGGCTCTTGGCAACGGGTGTGGCGCTGGGCGCGGTGCCCGCACTTGGCGCGCTACCGGCGAGGGTGATCGGTTTGCCTGTTGTGTTCAGCTGACCGACCGGCGCGAGTCGCTCGTCCATACTTTCGGCGTAGCTGTCCGGCGCTGGGCCAAAGACACCGGTGACCACGCGCGCCAACACAATGATAATGACAAATATCGCGGTCAGGCCGCCCAAGACCAACGCGAAGTTGCGAACAAATACGGCGTCGTGCTGTGCATTGTCGTGCTCTGAACTCATCCCAGGAAACCCTCGTGCTGGTCGCCGCTTGGCTGGCGGCGAAAAAATCATTACCTACAGGCCCGTCGCGAAGTTTTGTGCCGCGATCGGGCCATATTATAGCGAATTTGCCGATCCATCATAGCGAAGACCCAGCACGCGCAATCCCAGATATGTCGCCCGGGCACTTTTGATCGGATAATGCACCACGTGGACCACTGTCGAATGCCCCGTCTAGAGAGGATCTCCGCTTGAATACACCCGGCAACATGCCCGATCGGCTTATCGCAGAAGAACCTTACTACGAACCCAGTGGCGCCGAGATCGAGATCTTCGCCGCGGCCTACGGCAATCAACTCCCGATTTTGCTCAAGGGCCCGACAGGGTGCGGCAAGACCCGTTTTGTCCACTATATGAGCTGGTATTTGAAACGCCCGCTGGTGACCGTTGCCTGCCACGATGATTTAACCGCCGCTGATCTAATCGGTCGTTATCTTGTGCGCGGAGGCGAAACTGAGTGGCTTGATGGGCCCCTGACCTATGCGGTTCGGCACGGTGCCATCTGTTATCTGGATGAAATAGTGGAGGCGCGTAAGGATACCTCGGTGGTGATCCATCCGCTTTGCGACGATCGCCGGATTCTACCGGTCGACAAGCTTGGAGAATTGCTCCAGGTCCCGAAAGAATTTTCGCTGGTAGTCTCCTACAACCCAGGTTACCAGAGTGTTCTCAAAGATCTGAAACAAAGTACCCGCCAACGATTTGTGGCGCTAGAATTTGCCTACCCGTCAGCCGAGATGGAACAAAAAATCGTTGTAAGCGAGTCTGGCGTGGACGCGGATACCGCACACAAGCTGATAAAATTCGGCGGACATACCCGTAATCTGAAGGGTAGCGGGCTTGATGAAGGGGCCAGCACACGCCTGCTGGTCAACGCCGCAAAGCTTATCGCTAGCGGTATTGCGCCGACGCTCGCGTGCGACACCGCTGTCGGCCACGCCCTGACCGACGATGCAGAGCTACTGCAGGCGGTGCATGAGCTTGCCTCCGCGGTATTTTAGCGTTTCCCGCGGCGCTCCCGTACAAACCCATGAGTGAGGGTGATCGCCAGGATCCCGCCCGCCGGATCTCCAGCGTGCTCGAAAACAGCTTCGCAGGCACGCTCGCCTTGTTACCGCGCGTCGCGGAAGTGCTGGTGGAGCTGGACGCGCTGGAGCCTGCGCAACAGCGTTTTGTTTTGTACTGGACCGACGTCATGGCCGCGGCGGGTGAAGAGCTCGCCGCCCAGTTTCTTAGTCATGTCCCGCTGGCCTTGCGTGATCTAGACGAGGCTGCGGCGGAGGCTTGGGTCGTAAAGGCGATGGACGTTTTTGACCGTCGCGGTCCCGGTTTCGCCATCGAAGTACTGAATACTGTTCAAGTTTTCGCAACTGCGCGTGCTGCGCAGCAGTCGGGTTGTGATTTTGATCAGGTTGCGGGGTTGCTGCGTTATCTGGTGTGCGGTCTTGGCGGGCGAGGTCTGCAGATTGTCAGTGAGGCGATTGCCTACACCGATACGGAAAAAATCTTTTTGCCGCCGAGTCTAGGGCTGTTGGAAGGGCGCGCCGCCAACGCCTCGCTTTACAAATGTCTGGCGGCCTTCCTCTGGGCGCAAAATCGTTATGGCACTTGGCGATATCAGGTGCTTGAAGCCGCGATGAGAACCTTGGACGAGGTAGAGACGTGGCCTATTTATCAGCGTCTCGAAAGCGTCCGTCTGCGGGCCTGCCTTGCGCGAGACCTGCCGGGCTTGCATCGTGAGATGGAGGCCATCGCCTACGGCGATGAAGCCGCGCGTCTGGCGTGGCAGGCGTTCGTTAAGCGGGTGGCCGTGCTCGAAGCGCCGCATGCGACTGCGCTTGACAGCCTTGCCCTGGTCTCGAGTTGCCGTGGTCAGCCCTTACCGCCACCACTGCGCTTCCAGGGCGAAATGTTTCCGGCCAAGGTGCGTGAAATTCTCTCACAGCGGATGTCGCGCGAGCGGGCAGCCCTCCAAAAGGCGCTCAATTCCCTGCAACGAGATCTGGAGCTACAGACGCCCGACGATCAGGCATCAGGAGCCGAAACCCCTAATCGCTTCACCGTTGGCAATGCCAACGATAAGACCCCGAATACCGAGCATTACGAGCTCAAATACAACGATCAGCAAGTGCCGATGGGACCCGAGCTCGAAGCGCTGTTGAATTCGATTCTGCAGGATTTGGGTGACATTGATGAGGATTACCTTAATCCGCACCCGATGCGCGATATCTACCCCGCCGAGCAAGAATCAAAACACGGGCCAGGAACGGAGCCCGAGGCGCTGCCGGGCGTACGCGTCGAGCTTTATCCCGAATGGGACTACACACGGCAGCGTTTCCGGGAAGATTTTTGTGCACTGACCGAGCAGGACGTGCCGTTCGGGAACGAAGACTTCGTGACACGGACACGCGAGAAATATCACGGATTGTCCAAGTCGATCCAGCGCGTATTCGAGGCCATCTTGAGTGAAGCGCAGCGTCAGAAAAAGCAGCCGCATGGTGATGAGCTCGATCTCGATGCGTTGATCGAGGCACATGTCGATCGCCTTCAGGGCCGAGAGATGAGCGATCGACTCTATACGCATTTTCGAAAGGTCGGACGCAGTGTGGCGGTGATGTTCATGGTCGACATGAGCGGCTCCACCAAGGGTTGGGTCAATGATGCCGAACGGGAATCGTTGGTCCTGCTTTGCGAGGCCGTGGCGATGTTAGGGGATCAGTACGCGATCTACGGTTTTTCAGGACGCACGAACAAGCGCTGCGAAATCTACCGGATCAAGACATTCCGCGAGCCATACGACACAGAGGTCAAGCGGCGTATTAGTGGGATGGCGCCCAAAGCTTATACCCGCATGGGCGTTGCGATCCGACATTTGAGCAAAATGTTGAATACCGTTCAGGCCAAGACAAAGTTGTTGATCACGCTCTCGGACGGCAAACCGGAAGACTACGGCAGCTATCGCGGACGCTACGGCATCGAGGATACCCGGCATGCGCTCCTTGAGGCCCGGAGAAGCGGAATACATCCCTTTTGCATCACTATCGACAAGGAAGCCCAATCCTACCTCCCGCACATGTATGGGCCCTCGAGCTTTACGGTCGTCGACGAAGTCCAAAAACTCCCCTACAAAGTCGCCGACATTTACCGGCGGCTCACGACCTGAGTGGTCCGGCGATAGGCGCGCCGCTCGCTTTTGGCTAGAATCGTCGCTTAACGCTACGCGCCCGTAGCTCAGCTGGATAGAGTGCAGGCCTCCGAAGCCTGAGGTCACAGGTTCGAACCCTGTCGGGCGCGCCAAAATAGATTACAAAAACAATAAATTAAAGAGATTTTTGATAAAAAAACGACTACGATTTGCATGGTAGTGGCACGGCAGACAGAGCGAAAAGCCGTTGTGTCAGTGTTGAACAGCACAGTCTTTGAACCTGCATCTCAGCAACGTGTGCTAAAAGCACTCAGCGAATCGCTCAAGTCCCAAAGCGTTCAGGTCACTTTAGGTTCGATTCTTGCGACGCTTCAATGGATCAAGCACTACCCATCGAAACGCCGTGCACTGCACCCACCGCAGTGCTGGGAAAACAGAAACGCCGAAGTCACGCCATCAGAAACGACGGCAGAGAATCTACGTATTCCTCGAGACTGCCTCTAGGGGTAGTCTCTCAGGTGTCTTGTTCCCGTCGTCGATACAACAGCGGTTGCGGCCCAAATTTTTGGCCCGATAGAGTGCGCGATCCGTGCGCTCAAATACGTCTTCTACTGTGTCGCCGTCTCGGAAGTGCGAAATGCCACAAGACACCGTGACCGGTACGGGCTCATCCTTAAAGCGAAATTGGCTCGACCCAATGGCCGCGCGAAGCTTTTCGGCGACCCTGGCGGCACTCTCAATATCGACGTCCGGCATGACGAGAACGAACTCTTCGCCTCCGCAGCGACAAATCAGATCGACACCGCGGATGTGTTTGCGCATCAGGCCCGCAACCGAGATAAGCACCTTGTCGCCGGTCGAGTGACCAAATTGGTCGTTGATGTTCTTGAACAGATCCAGATCGAAAATCACCAGCGACAAATCACCGCCCGAGCGTGTCCAGTGCAGATACGCTTGCTGGATGCCCTCCATATAACCTAGGCGGTTATATGCGCCGGTGAGTGGATCAATCAGATTAAGACTGTGCTGCTCATCAAAATCGTTCTGCAGTTGGGCCATTTCGTGTTCTAGTTCGGACAGTCTTCGCAATGTTTCGGCAACGTGCACGCGTGCATCTTGTTGACGAACGCCCTCTGCTTTGACGTGCTGGTCGATCGAATCTTCGATTTTTACCAGTTGATCGGCCACGAAAAGCTTCAGTTCGTTGATTTCTTCTTCCTCAACTACGCGTTCCCGCATCTCTTTCATCTGTCCCTGGAGAGCGTGCTGCATCTCGACAGATTTTTTGACCGTATTTTCATGGGTGTAACCGCTGTGTCGTAGGTTCGTGCTGAGCTCTTCTACCCGCTGCACGATTCGTGCGAGAAATTCGCTCAGCTCCTTGAGTTCCCGTTCATATCCCAGACGCTGTGATTTCAAGCCGCCACCGAGCTGACGAGCGGCCACGACGAGATCCATTTCGTTCTCGGCGGCTTCAATTCGGCCACGGACATTCTCGATTGAACGGTCGTGATGGTCCAGCGGCTCGATCGCTTTGAAGATTTCCGCTAATAGCCGGCGGCACAACGCCACGTTATCTGGTGGCAGTGAGGCGATTGTGTTTTGCAGCGCGAAAGACAACGCCGTGGCAGTCTCTTCTGCCAAATCAAGGCAGGCACGTTGAGTACGCGCCTCATCGAGGCGGTGACGGAGATTCTGAACCGTACCCGCGAGCTGATTTTCTGTTTCCAACAGATGGAGTAACCGGGATAACGGCGCATTCCCGGAGCCGGTTTCACCCGGTTCGGGGATGATTTCGCGGTCATGCAGCTGGTGATTGATGAGCTGGACGGATGCGCGGCTCAAGCGTTCGAGCTCGTCTTGGGTCCGGGCACCCGCTAGCCTAAGCTGAAGAGCCCGCCCTTGCGCGCCCGATTCCGGATCTAGTCGGATCTGGCCCAGAAAATTCGCTAATTGGCACGCAACGCCGGTGACATCCGGGGAACGTTGGGTGATTTCGGTGATCTGCTCGACCACTTCATCGATCAGCGTGAGTACCGCGATGCTTTTCGGGGCGGTTTTGATGGCCTGGCCGAGTCGCTTCAGGCGTGCATCAAGACTAGGATCTTGTCCGCGAAATGAAAAAAGTAGTTTGACGAATGCGCGCTGCAAGCCCAGCCCTTGCCCAGGGTCGCCGGCCAGTCGCCCACGCTGGCCCTCGGGCTCATCGGCGCTGGTGGTCAGTGGCGTCACTCCAATCATTCGGCATGTACCTACGATGAATCAAAACGGGCTGTGTCGCCTTCGAAGCCTCGTCCGTCTGTTGCATCACGGAGACATGCCATGGGGCATGCCTGTTTGCGGGGGACTTCGGTTACCGGGCTCTCTCCCTAGCGACCAAGAAGTCGATAACCTTTAGGACTTCGTCCGAGCCTCCAGCGAGCTGAGCACCGGTCCGATATTTGCCGTTGACAATGATGGAAGGCACGCCGGTAATTCCCGAATCGCGGGTGTAACGCATGGCTTGC
Source organism: uncultured Pseudomonadota bacterium (assembly GCA_903825645.1). Classification (GTDB taxonomy): domain Bacteria; phylum Pseudomonadota; class Gammaproteobacteria; genus CAIKBL01. The sequence goes on from CAIKBL010000069.1 coordinate 59,316, forward strand.
TTGACCTTCCCATCAATACTGAAGCCGTTGTAAGCGGCCTTGAACTGCGCTTCATTGATTCCCTGGAGCACCGCAAATCGAACCATCCCGGCCTCATCGGAGATTTGTTGTCCCTCCTCGTGCATGGCTTTAAATAGCGCTGGATGAAATGTTGACATGATCCCGAGCGCTTCTGCGGCATAAAAGGCGCGCGCATGCGGCACCCAATTTTCGGCAAACACCGCCGGTATGCGCCGGAATACCACGTCGGCAGGTTTTTGCTTTAGCCACTTGTTAATGATGGGTTCGAAATGGAAGCAATGCGGGCAGCCATACCAGAAAAGCTCTACGACTTCGACTTTGCCCGGTTTTTCTACGGGAATTGGCGTCACCAGAAGCTGGTAGTGCTTTCCCTCCTGATAGAGCTCTTCGCAAGAGGCGACGAGGGTAGCCAAAGACAACAGGCAGGCGACAATAAGGCGTGACATTAAGGTTTTCCTGAATCAGGACAGGGTTTAATGGAGACCTTCGATGAAGCGAGCGACGTTCTCCATTTCTTCGTTCGACAACCGCGCGGCGATGGTGCGCATGATGGCCTTTGGATCAGTCGCGCGCGCGCCGGATTTATAGGCCTGGAGTTGCAATATCGTGTATTTCGCGTGCTGACCTCGCAGCGCTGGGAAATTTGCCGGCGGATTTCCTGCCCCGTTGGGGGAATGACACGCCATGCAGGCGGGTACGCCTGTCACTTTGTTGCCCCCGCGATAAAGCGCGGCACCCGCTTGTGCACTGCTATCTACCGCGTTGATCTTGAGGGACTGGCCGGCAAAATAGTCCGCAATGTCGGCCATATCCCGGTCGTTTAGGGTGGCGGCCATGGCATTCATGCTGCTGTTCTTTCGTGCACCGCTCTTGAATGCCTGCAGTTGCGCTACTATGTAGCCAGTATGTTGCCCGGCTAAGTTTGGCCATTCCGGGTTGATTACACTGTTCCCGTCTGCTCCATGGCAAGCCGAGCATGTTATGGCCTTGGCCCGCCCGTCATCCGCCAGCACAGCACCGGCGGCGAAAACTAACCCTAAACACAGAAGCTTTTTGATTTGATTCATCGACTGCTCATCTTTCGAAAAACCGGATCCGTTATAAGTAGCGGCCACCAGCGGAACTGCTCGCCGTCAGGCGCTAATATACCGCGAATAGCTGGGATTTTCGTGTCCCGTTACCCTCAATCTGCTGTTCCTGTCAGTCCGGACGTATACCCCCTATGAGTACAGTTCTTCCTGAGCACGGTTATTTCCGTCAGGCCTCCTTTTTGTTGAGTGTGCCGGAGGTTCACTTGCTGCCACCCGATACGGGCGCCGAAATTGCCGTCGTGGGGCGTTCGAACGTGGGCAAGTCTACCGTTCTGAATGCGCTTTGCGACCAGCAAGGGCTTGCGCGGACCAGTCGAACACCCGGACGTACGCAGCAAATCGTGGTGTTCGATTTGGCTCAAGGGCGTCGGCTACTTGATTTGCCTGGCTTTGGTTACGCCGCGGTGCGTCGTACGCTGCGCGAACAATGGGGGGAAACGATCCCCCGTGTATTGAACGAGCGCCGCAGCCTCATCGGTCTCTTACTGCTCGCCGACGCTCGCTTCCCGCTCAAACAAGAAGAACGTGACTTGCTCCAGTGGTGTGTGACGGAGCGGGTTCGAGTGCAAGTAGTGCTCAACAAGACAGACAAAGTGAACCGGCAAGTAGCCATACAGGCGCTTCGAGACGTCTCTACATTATTGGACGCGAGTCAATTAGATACCGTCCCGTTGCTCGTTTCTGCCACCGCGAAGAGCGGCATTGGCGAACTCCGTGGGCGTTTGCACGCCTGGTACGCCGACAGCTTAAAAGAAGGCCCCGGCTCTTGATCACAGGGGGCTGATCAGATCCCGGGGCCATGACGAGGCCGCGTTAAAGGACGCGGCCCGCAATTCCTGCCAGGGAGTGAGTTGACAGGCCCGTTCGTCAAACGAACGGGCCTGAATAGACTGACGGGGTTGTCGAAAGTTCCCGACCGTGGGCGACGGGCCCACGGTATGCACTCATACGCCGTATTTGCGCCGGAACTTGTCTACCCGACCTGCGGTGTCGGTTACTTTCTGATGTCCAGTGTAGAACGGGTGGCAGGCTGAGCACACATCGACGTTCAACGTTTCAGACTTCAACGTCGAGCGTGTTGCAAAAGTGTTGCCGCAGCTGCAAACCACATTGACGTCATTGTAAGCGGGATGGATGTCTGCTTTCATAGGCTCCGCCGGCGGGCATTATACGTGGAACAAGGGCCGGCAATCCTAGCTGGCTGACCTCTTAAATTCAAGTCGTCCGAATTTCACTTCAGGCCGGGCGCCTGGGGGAATGCCACTACCTCGGCAGATTTCGGTCTCGCGAGTGGTTCGCGCCGGCCATGACCGAGCTCCTGTAACCGAGTGGCCAAGCCTTTTTCGCCGACGACGTTTTGCCACATGAGGTTAGAAATTTTAAGACAAGCCCCCAGCGGTGTTGTCGCGCGCTCGCGGATGGTCTCGATTTGCCATTGCAGTCCTTTCAGGCGGGGCTGTACGCTCAAGGGGGCGGACTCGATAAGGCTGTCCAGCATGAGCCTACGGGCTTCTTCAAAGGCGGGCGGATTTTCTTGTGCAAGCCGCGCCCAAGCATCAAATACGAATTCGTCTTCAGGTCCCATGATGTGGGGCTTCACTTGTTGATTAACGCGCGCCTGATTCTGCACCTCTGCGGTCTCAACACCAAGTCCGTAAAAGTTAAATCTTTCCGACCGCTAGGAATGGGCCGCGGTCAGCTTAGGCCATAGTGTCCGGTCAAGGCGCTGCGCGTGCCGCGATAGGCTTACTACGAACCGATTTAAAGCGTATCGCCGGGCTCCGCCGGGGCATGACTGTTCGGCAGGTAGCCGCGAACCATCTGCCCACAAAGAGGCTAGCTGAACGACCCGTCACCGCTGTTCAGACGCGGAAACCGCCATGCCGGCGTCGGCTCTGGTAGTCCATGAGGTAAGCGCCGAAGCCGAATCCCACGAGTAGGGCGATGACAAGCCCGAGCAGCACGACGGGGCTCGAGCCTACGAACAGGGAAGTCGCTGACGCGGTGGTTCCCGCCTCTGCGGGACCGGTGCGCATTTCCAGCAGGGCGCGCTCCGCTTTTTCGAGCTTTTCGGTGAGCTTAAGGTTAGCGGCCTCCAACTCTGACGACACGGATGCTCGCGTGCTAGACGATGGCGTGGATTTGCGCAGTTTTTCGAGCGCGGTCTCCAATTCACTGGTTTTCAGTTTTTGGGTGGATAATTGGCCCTTCAAATCGGTATTTTCATTGGTCAGGGTATCTACCTTGCCGGTCGCTCCCGTGGCCTTGCTCTCTGGCGTTCCCAACGCCTTAATCCGATCGGCAAGTGCCTGCTTGTCTTGTTTCAGCTGCGCCAATTGTGCGGCCGCCGGCGGCTCCGTCATGAGATAGGCCGTGTCTACCCACCCTACGGCACCATTGGCATCCTTGACCTTCGCGACCTCCCCTTTACGCTCCATCACTTGTAGTTTGCTACCGGTTGGGAGCGCCTTGACGATCGCGCTATTGAGATCTTCCTCTTGATGGATGCCCACAAGCAGGCGATCGATCACGAAGGCGGTTTCGGCGAGGGCCGGGGTGCTGGCGAATAATATTGCGAGCAAAAACGGACGGGGGGAGATCTTCATGGCTGCAAGTTGTAATCCGAATCGGGGCGGGCGTCCAGTACGGCGCAATCCGGGGGGCTGAGCTATCCTCCATGCCGGGATAGGCGTAAAACCAGGCAAGAAAGTAGACACACACTCCCTACGAAAATGACTAATCCGAGCGCACAAGCGAAAAGGCGAGCCCGTGTTTCAAGTGCATCCTCAGTGCCCGCCGAGAGCAGGAACGGCCGCTGATGATCTCTTGAGTCGATGAGGGTGTCCACGGCCGGGGGGAGCTTGTCGGTCGCGGCGACTTCCTGCTCTGCGGCACGACGCGCAGCCGCCCATTCGATTTCATCGATGACGCCATCTCTATTCGCGTCAAAACGGTTTTTCAGGCTGACTTGATCCTGCTTCCATTCATGTAGCAAGGCGGCGACATCTTGGTTGACGGCATCCGAATTGGCTCCAGCCATCGACCTAAATTGGCCTAATGCGACTAAAGGGGCCCCGATGGCAATGCGCTCTTCTGAATAGCGATATTGACGCCCGAAGCCCGCTAGTCCCAACCACCGGACCCAATTTGCCGGGCGATTGATTCCTCCCGGTAGCGGGGAATCACCGTACCAGTGGTCGTGAGCCGAAGGGGTGACATGCGCCCCTTCGGGATCGACGACACAAGATCCTGTGCCATCCCTAAGCGCGAACAGATGTTCACTGATTCCTTTGTCAATGGTATGCCAGTTGCGGTCGCTACGACCCCGGGAAAAACTATTTTCGCGACATTCGACCTGGTAACGGAACCACACACAAGGTAGGCCAGAAAGTGTCGCATAAATCGGATCGCCCGGGAGCAAAGCGGCATATCCCTGCATTTCCACGTAGCCTTGGGCGGCTGAACGGATTTTGGAGGTCGCCGTATTGGCCATCAGCCGTTGGTAGCGAAACTGGCGTGCGGCCTCATTGAGAAGGAGCAACAACGCCGCGAAAAATAATGCTGCTGCGCCCCAAAAATGGGGCGCAGTTGCGGTGTTCATCGCAATGAAAAACGCAGACATAGACGCTATGTGAAGCGCAACGAAGAATTAAGTAAATAAGGATTTTAGATCCACATCTCGCGTCTCCTCTGTCGATAACTCCAAGAGCGCGCGCGGGGTGAAGTCAAATAGCCTAGCGATCAGGATCTCCGGAAATTGTTCGATCCGGATGTTGTTGAGATTTGCAGACTCGTTGTAGAACTCGCGGCGGTCAGCGATAGTGTTCTCAAGACCCGTTACACGTTCCCGAAGGTGGCGAAAATTCTCGTCAGCCTTAAGCGCCGGATACTGCTCCGCTACCGCAAAAAATTTCCCCATCCCCTGTTGAAGCAGATGTTCGGCCGCACCCACTTTGCTAACGTCACCGTTCTCACAGGCAGAAAAAACGGCCGCGCGAGCATGGATGACGCGATCAAGGGTCTCCTGCTCGAACGCCATGTACTGTCGAGCAAGGGTTACCAGTTTGGGCAATTCATCGTGCCGCTGCTTCAGCAGCACATCGATATTCGACCAAGCCTGGGCGACGTTATGCTTAAGTGCGACGAGACTGTTGTACAGCACGACGGCGTAAGTGGCCAAGGCACTCAAAGTCAGCAGTGTTAGGATTAATTCGGTGTGCATCTCGGGGGCTCCTTCGGCGGACCATGAACTGCCGCCGTACGGCCGTTAGCGGCAGATCCCGCCAAGGCTTCAGTATGCCGGACGGGAACGCGGCCTTGACGCACAGACCATTAGTGACTGCATACCGGGCAGGCGGGATCCCTTTGAAAGCGCATCGTTTGCCACTCCATCCTCAGTGCATCCAGTAACAACAGCCGCCCCTGCAGGACTTCTCCCACCTGCATCAGCACTTTCAACGCTTCGAGCGCTTGTACGCTCCCAATAATCCCGAGCAACGGCGCGATCACCCCCGTCTGCGTACACGTTTCGTTGGCGCTTCCTCCATCGTCGTAGAGGCAGCGGTAGCAGGGACTATTACCCTGCCCAGGGTAATAGACACTGACTTGTCCCTCAAAGCGAATGGCAGCCCCGGAAACCAATGGCTTGCCGGCGGCATAACAAGCAGCGTTGATGGCGAAACGGCTCGCAAAATTATCAGTGCCGTCGACGACGACGTCGACGGCACTGATGACGCGGAGGAGTTCGGTCTCTTCCAGTGTCCGATCGAATGTCTCGACAACTACTTGTGGATTCACGGCGAGCACACGATCGCGCGCTGAATCCACCTTTCGGCGCCCCAGATCTTCTGTGTGATGGATGATTTGTCGCTGAAGGTTCGACAACTCTACCACGTCGAAATCAATCAGCAATAAGCGTCCTACGCCAGCTGCAGCCAGATACAGCGCCACCGGGGATCCCAGTCCGCCCAAGCCGAAAATCGCCGCCGTCGAGTTGAGCAAACGCTGTTGTCCGGTGATATCGATTTCCGGCAACAGGATTTGCCGGCTGTAGCGCAGGAGTGTTGCGTCGTCCATCCTATGAAGCCTTTTCTCTCTGTCCGTAGGTCACTCGGTCCCATGCCGCGAGATCTTTGACGGTGCACACCCCACTAAACCCTGCGTCGTCGAGTAGGCGCCGCACGGCGGCGCCCTGTGTTGCGCCATGTTCCAGAAATAGCCAACCACCGTGTTTTAACGCGGGCCAGGCTGTCGCGGCAATTTTGCGCAGATCACGCAGCCCGTCGTGCCCGGCCGCGAGTGCCGCGCGTGGTTCGAAGCGTAGCCCTGGCCCCGTCAGGACCGGATCGTCTTCAGCCACATAAGGCGGATTCGCGACTATCAAATCCAAGCAGGCTGGCGCCAGCGCAGACAACCAGTTTCCGCCCAGTAACCACACGTTTGCACGGGCATAACGCGCGCGATTACGCGCCGCCAACTGCAAGGCGCGCGCGGATCGTTCGACGGCGAGTATGCGGGCTCGCGGGCGCTCGCTGGCCAGCGCCAGAGCAATGGCACCACTGCCGGTCCCCAAGTCGGCGATAATAGCGTCGTCCCTTTGCCCACAGTGTTCGAGCGCGAGGGTCACCAGAAGTTCCGTTTCCGGGCGCGGTACGAGCACGGCCTCATTAATTTCAAGCTCGAGCGACCAGAATTCCTGCCATCCGCGCAATTGCGCGATGGGTTGTCCCTTGCCGCGTGAGGCCACCAGCTGCTGGAACCGTGCCCGACAATCCGCCGGAACCACCCTGTCGCGCTCGCGAATGAGGTCGAGGCGCGAAAGACCGAGACTTGCTCCGAGGAGCAATTCCGCGTCCAGACGAGGTGTCGGAAGCGCGCGTAACGCGGCCATGGCCCACCGCAGCAGTTCGGTGATGGTCGCGCCACCCTGCTCCGTTGCCTCAAGCATCCGACATTTGTGCCATGAGATCCGCCTGATGCTCACTTAACAAGGGATTGATCACGAGATCTAGATCACCGGCCAATACGGCGTCGAGTTTATAGACCGTGAGGTTAATACGATGGTCAGTGATGCGGCCTTGCGGGTAGTTGTAGGTCCGGATCCGCTCCGATCGGTCGCCAGAGCCGACCAGGTTGCGGCGATTCTGCGCCTGCTCCGTAGTCTGGCGGTCTCGTTCCCGCTGTAGCAGCCGTGCGCGGAGCAAGCTCATTGCCCGGGCGCGGTTCTTATGCTGTGACCGCTCATCCTGGCATTCTACGACCACCCCAGTCGGCAAATGGGTGATGCGGATCGCTGAATCGGTCTTGTTCACGTGCTGACCCCCAGCGCCCGAAGCGCGGTAGGTGTCGACCTTCAGGTCCGCCGGATTGATTTCGATATCCGTGATTTCGTCCATTTCCGGCAGAATCGCGACCGTACAGGCGGACGTATGGATACGGCCTTGGGATTCCGTCGCGGGGACCCTTTGTACACGGTGAGCCCCCGATTCGAACTTCAGCATCGAGTAAGCGCCGTGGCCGATCAGGCGCGCAATCATTTCCTTATAGCCGCCCATCTCGCTGGCGTTAGCGCTGAGTAATTCAACTTGCCACCCGCGCTGCTCGGCATATTTGCTGTACATGCGAAAGAGATCCCCGACGAACAACCCTGCTTCATCCCCGCCGGTTCCGGCGCGGATTTCGAGAAAAATATTCGAATCATCCGCCGGATCCCGCGGGATCAGCAGTAGGCTGATTTCCGTTGCCAACCGATCGAGTTGGTGCCGAGATATCCCGATTTCTTCACCGGCCAGGGTCCGCAGTTCCGGATCGTCTTCCTTGAGCATGGCTTCCGCTTGGGTCAGGTTGGCTCCGACGCTAAGATATTCGCCATAACGATCAACGACTTCGTCGATTTCAGCGCGCTCTCGGGAGAGGGTCCGGAAACGATCCTGGCTGCCGATTATTTCCGGCGCAGCAAGCAAGGCGTCGAGCTCATCTCGTCGCTCGCGCAAAATGTCCAATTTTCTTTTTAGCGATTCTTTCATGGGGGAGCGGTATCGTCCTCGATTGCCAGTAATTCTCGAGCAATCTCGATCATTTCGGTGCGTCCTTCACTTGCGGCTTCCCGGATCTTGGTGAGTGGGTGATGGACCAGCTTGTTTGTTAATCCGCGACAGAGCCCGCTCAGCACTGCCGAGATCTCTTCGCCGTTCGTCAATCGTCGTTGCGCCTTGTCGAGTTCGCTGGCAGCAATGGCATCAACCCGTCGCCGGTAGGCCACGATGAGGGTATTCCCGTCCAGCGATTGAACCCAATCCATGAAGCCGGTGGCTCGTCTCTCAATAATTTCTTCCGCTTGGCGTGCCGCCGCCTGGCGGATTTCCAGGTTGTCGGTGATCACCCGGTTCAGATCATCAATAGTGTAAAGGTACACATCCTCAAGCTCTTCGGCCTGCGCTTCGACGTTGCGTGGCACCGACAAATCGACCACGAACATGGGTTCGAAGCGCCGGATTCTGATGGCTTGCTCGAGCATCTGACGGGTCACCAACGGTGAACGACTGGCCGTAGAAGTCATCACAATATCCGCGGTGGGCAGAACTTTCGAAATGTCGCTTAGGCCGATGGCCTCGGCGCCCATGGTCTGGGCCAGGGATTCGGCCCGGGAGAGGGTTCGGTTGGCTATGATCAGCGACCCAATTCCCTGTCGTTTCAGATGTTGGGCTACCAGTTCAATGGTGTCGCCAGCGCCGATGAGTAGCGCCCGGCGGGTGCTGAGATCGCCATGAACCTGACGTGCGAGACGGACCGCCGCGTACGCGACCGAGACGGGCGTCGCCCCAATGGCAGTCTCGGTACGTACCTGTTTTGCGATCGCGAAGGTGTACTGCATGAGCTTATTGAGGTGCTTCCCGGTGGAGCCCTCCGTCATGGCCGTGCGATAGGCTGTTTTGATCTGTCCCAGAATCTGGGGCTCACCAAGCACCATCGAGTCAAGTCCGCAGGCGACCCGGAGCGCATGGCGGACCGCGTCCGATCCTGAATAGGCGTAGGTGTGGCTCGCCAACGCCTCGCTATCCAGCGCCGCTTGGCGAACTAACCAGTCGGCCAGTTGTCCTTCTCCATCAGCCTCACCGACGGCGTAAATTTCGGTACGATTGCAGGTCGACAGGATAACTGCTTCGGTCATCCCCGTCTCATTTCTCAAGGTCTGCAGCGCGTCCGGCAACTGGTCGGGCGTGAACGCAACCTTCTCGCGCACGGCGAGTGGTGCAGTCTGGTGATTCATCCCGAACACGTAAATCGGCATGTGGTCGTTTTCGTTGCCACGGCGCCTTAAGTGCAGCGGGTGGGCTGGTTTGAGCATTTTGGGTCGACGCGGCGCCGCAAGTCACGGCGCTAGCCGGTCGCCTGAGGTATAGTTTAACTCAGGATGGCCGATCTATCCGCCGGGAGCGAGGTACGCGACATCGTCGCGCTTCGGCCAAGGAGTCGGGCGTGTATATGATGACTAGGGTCGAGGAGTAGAACGGGATCCCATGTTCGCTAGTTTCCTTTTTCGCGGGTCCGCTTGGATAGGCGCGGGTGCGCTCGCGCTGCTTGCCGGCTGCGCGCAACACCCACGACTCCAGCCCAACTCTGTCGCTCAGTACCTTGAGCCGGCGGTCACCGTGGTTGTCCCTACCCGGCCAACAGAAGATCTCCTGCAATTCCCGAGCGTGCCGGCGAATCAAGCGCAGATTGAGACCGATCCCCTTTATCGGCTGCTGGTAGCTGAATTTGCTGGTCAGCGAGATCAGTTACCAACCGCAGTCGAGCAATATGCCGAGTTGGTGCGCGCCACCAAAGATCCCGCCATTGCGGAACGAGCCACGAAGATGGCGCTCTTCGCGCATGATACGGCGGCGGCCCTTGTCGCTGCGGAGCGCTGGATCGTACTGGCACCCGAAAATCTAGAAGCGCGGCAAATTGCGGCAGCCATGTACGTCCGCGTCGGCGAAGCGGCTCCCGCCATCGTCCATCTGAAATATCTATTGGCGCATGACCATGGTGCGCCGGGCAATAAACTGAAAATTATTGCCAACCTGCTCGGTCATGAGGAGGACAGAGCCACCGCCCTGGCCGTCATGGAGCAGGTCCTCGACCGCAAAACGGTCGATCCCGATATTCTTCTGATGTACGCCGTCCTCGCTTTGCGCGTTGACAAACTAGACGCCTCGCGCAGCGCCATGGATCAACTCGTTACCAAGGCGGATATCAATCCCAACATTGCATTGGCCTACGTGAGTGCTTTGCAGAAACAAGGCCAGGCGACCGAGGCCTTGAATTTTCTCGAGCGTGCCTTGCAGCGCACGCCGGAGGAGTTTGGCTTGCGACTGATCTACGCGCGCCTACTCGCCGAGGCAGAACGATTTGAAGCCGCGCGCGAGCAATTCTTGCGTCTCAATCGACAGATGCCCGATAGCTTGGATGCGCTTTACGCACTTGGACTGCTCAACCTGCAGACGAATCGGTTGACCGAAGCCACGCGCAACTTCGAGGCGCTTAAGCGTAACCCTGACCGAGTGGACGACGCGAATTTCTATCTCGGGCAAGTCGCGGAGGCCGGTAAAAAACCGGCGGATGCCCTCAAAGCCTATCGCGAGGTGGTCGGTGGCTCGAACGTTTTTCCGGCTAAAGTGCGTATCGCGGTACTCCTTGCGGCACAACGGCAGGTTGCGGCGGCACGGGAAATACTGGCCGGACTCAAGCCCGAGTCGAACGAACAACACCGCCAAGTGGTTCTGGTTGAAGCGGATATCTTGGCGAAACGGAAAGATTACGCGAATGCCATGGCCGTCTTTGACAAGGCGCTCAACGGCAATTACGACACTATATTGCTTTATAGCCGTGCCATGCTAGCTGAGCGCATGAATCGGGTAGATGTTTTGGAAGCCGACCTGCGCGAAATCCTTCGTCGGGAGCCCAAGAATAGCGATGCCCTCAATGCGCTGGGATTTACGCTGGCTGACCGCACCGCGCGTTATACGGAGGCCCACGAGTTGATCGAGCGCGCACTGGAACTGACGCCGGATAATTTTTACGTGCTAGATAGCATGGGGTGGGTGCTTTATCGGTTGGGGCGCCTCGAAGAAGCAGTGCCTTATCTGCAACGTGCAAGGGCACAGCGCAACGATCCGGAAGTGGCGGCCCATCTCGGCGAAGTCCTGTGGGTGCTGGGCCGGCGCGAGGATGCGCGCGCGGTCTGGAACAGCGCTCTGAATACCCATCCGGAGGATGAAAAAATCCTTAACGCGATCAAACGTTTGACCAAGTGAAGATTTGGCGCTGGGGGTGGTTGGTCGGTGTGCTTGTGGGCTGTGCAGCGCTCCCGCCGCAATCGGTGGTCCCGATCCCTTCGCGGGCGACACGCTGGGAGATCAGACAAGCGACGCTGCTCCCGCGTGCACATTTCGCGCTCACGGGCCGCGTTGCGATGCGGCGTGGGAAAGAAGGCGCGGACGCGAAGCTGCAATGGCAGCAGTCTGGCGCGCGGTTCGACTTGCGTCTCGGTGGCCCGCTCGGCCAAGGGACAATCCGGCTGACCGGGGATGACCAGTCGGCGACTTTGCTGACAGAGGATCGCGTCTACACCGCGCCGGATCTGGACGCCTTAATGACCGCCCACCTCAAATGGTCGCTACCGGTAGCGGGGGTTCGTTATTGGATCTTGGGACTCCCCGTGCCCGGCCGCGCGTTCAGCGCGCTCACCCTCGATGACCAAGGGAGATTGAGTGGACTCATTCAAGATGGCTGGCGGATCAGCGTTCTCGAATACCGGATCGTTGGGGGTGTCGATTTGCCCAGCAAGCTGGTTATTCTGGGCGGAGATGCCAAACTCCGCTTGGTAATCTCAGACTGGCAGAACGTACCTCAATGAACCGTCCTTTGACCGATCCGTGGCCTGCACCGGCTAAAATCAACCTGTTCTTGCACATCGTGGGGCGTCGAGCCGATGGTTATCATCTGCTCCAGACAATTTTCCAGTTCCTGAGTGCCGGAGATGACCTTTTTTTTAAGGTTCGTGCTGACGGCCAGGTTCATCGATTGAACGACTTGCCGAGCGTCTCACCGGAGGCCGACTTGGTTGTCCGAGCCGCCCGTCTCCTGCAACGAACTACTGGGACGTCTCTCGGGGTCGATATTCGCGTTGACAAGCGGCTACCTCTGGGTGGGGGGTTAGGCGGCGGGAGCTCTAACGCGGCTACCGTGCTGGTTGCGCTGAACGAACTGTGGAATACCGGGCTAAGCACAGAAATGCTAGCCGCCCTCGGTCTCCAACTGGGCGCGGACGTGCCGGTTTTTGTGACGGGCCATGCGGCGTGGGCAGAAGGGGTGGGGGAGCAACTCACCCGGGTATCGCCCCCTGAACCGTGGTACTTGGTGATTCACCCCGGTTGCCAGGTTCCGACCGGTGCAGTCTTTAGTGATTCCGAATTGACACGGAATACGCCTGTCAGCACAATCCACGACCTTTCATTCGCCGCGTGCCATAACGACTGCGAGCCGGTGACCCGGCGCCTTTTCCCGGCGGTCGGCCACGCACTAGACTGGCTCGGGGTATCTGCGCCGGCCCGCATGAGTGGCACTGGCGCCTGTGTTTTCGCGCCGTTCGATACTGAGGAAGGTGCTGGCGCGGTGGGTCGACGAGTGCCGCCGGCATGGAAATGGTTCATCGCAGCCGGCCGGAATCGGTCGCCGCTGCTAGACCGATTAGCGCGCGCGTCTTCGTGAGCCGAATAGTCGAGGCGCCGCGGCAGCTGTTATGTAGCCGCGTTCATCGCTCACAGTGATGTATAAAGGTGTGATTAATAAAATGGGGAGTCGCCAAGTGGTAAGGCACCGGGTTTTGATCCCGGCATTCCCAGGTTCGAATCCTGGCTCCCCAGCCACTTGTGTCCGGCGACCAAGTTGGGCCGAACTCCTATGAATCGTCGCGAGGAAGCGCACATGGCCTTTAATCACTCTGCGATGATGTTGTTTGCAGGAAATTCCAACCCCGGATTGTCGCGCGCTGTCGCAGCCCATCTCCAGGTGCCGCTGGGCAAAGCGACCGTTGGGCGCTTCAGCGATGGCGAAGTGATGATCGAAATCGCCGAAAACGTCCGGGCGCGAGATGTTTTTGTGCTGCAATCGATTTGCCGACCTACCAACGACACGCTGATGGAGTTGCTTGTTCTGATCGATGCGCTCCGGCGTGCCTCGGCGGCGAGCATCACCGCGGTTATTCCCTACCTTGGTTACGCCAGACAGGATCGTCGCCCCCGTTCGGCGCGGGTGCCCATCACGGCCAAGGTCGTAGCGAATATGATTGCAAGTGTGGGGACTAACCGGGTGCTCACGGTGGATTTGCATGCAGATCAAATCCAAGGGTTTTTCGAAATGCCCATGGACAATGTTTATGCCTCTCCAGTGTTGCTGGGGGATATCTGGAAGCACGAATACCCGGGACTCATGGTTGTCTCGCCGGACGTTGGCGGTGTGGTGCGGGCGCGCGCTGTGGCGCGTCGCCTCGACAACGCGGATTTGGCGATCATCGATAAGCGGCGCCCCCGTGCGAACGAAGCGGAGGTTATGAACATCATCGGGGACGTTGAAGGTCGAACCTGCGTGGTGGTAGATGATATGGTCGATACCGCCGGAACACTCTGCCAAGCTGCCCGTGCCCTTAAAAACCGTGGTGCGCGTGCCGTAGTAGCCTACTGCACCCACCCGGTGTTATCTGGCAAGGCGTTGGAAAACATCACGAATTCGGCGCTTGATGAATTGGTCGTCACGGACACAATCCCGCTGACCGAAGACGCCTTGGCGTGTCCTCGTATCCGCCAGCTTTCCGTGGCGGCGCTGCTTGGGGAAAGCATTAATCGCATGAGCTCAGGGCAGTCCCTGAGCTCAATGTTTATCGACTAAAAAAGCCCGGGCCGAAGTCGGGCGCGAATTCAGAGCATAGGGCTCTGACGAGACTGCGGGAGCCGCAGTGTCATTGCGCGATATCGTGCGCCGCCCTGGTCGCGGGGCGTGGCGGTGACGTCGCTTCACGGCAATACTGAGGAGAGAGAAGGTTATGTTGAACAAATTTGAAATTATCGCGGAGCCACGCACGGCGCAGGGCAAGGGTGCGAGCCGCCGCCTGCGCGGTGCGGGGAAAATTCCCGCCATCCTTTACGGTACTGATAAGCCACCCGTGTGTCTTCAACTCGATCATCAACGTATGTTGCTGCAGAGTGAGTACGAAGCGTTCTATTCGCACATCCTGATCATGAAAATGGAGGGCGCCGAAGAGCGAGTCGTCGTCAAGGATATGCAGCGTCATCCTGTACGCAAAATCATCATGCATATGGATTTTCTGAGAATTAACGAAGCAGAAGAACTGACCATGCGCGTGCCCCTGCATTTCAACAATGAAGACACCTGTGTGGGCGTTAAGCAGGGCGGTGGCGTTATCAGCCATCAGGTGAGCGACCTTGAAATTCTGTGCCTACCCAAAGATCTGCCGGAATTTATCGCCGTTGATCTCGCCAGCCTCGCGCTCGGCCAGACCATTCACCTGGCAGATCTGGTTTTGCCAGAAGGTGTTCGAATTGCCTCGGTCGTCCACGGCGGTGAAGATACGTTGCCAGTGGTGACCTGCTATACCCCGCGTTCGGAATCCGACGCGGCGACTGGTGCTGCCGCCACAGCGCCCGCCGGAAAGTCTTAATCTGCGGGCATGAACCGGCGCACAAATCCTGCGCCGGTTCATGCATTTCAACGTGCAACTCATCGTGGGTCTCGGTAATCCTGGCGCGCAGTACGAACGAACGCGCCATAACGCCGGCTTCTGGTTGTTGGATGAACTCGCGCATCGCGCGAATGTGTCCTTTAAGCCCGACAAACGCCATCAAGCCGAATGTGCGACGGCGCGAATCGGCGAGTCTAGTGTGACGTTGATGAAACCGCTTACCTTTATGAATGCGAGCGGCGCGGCGGTCGCTTCCTATGCAAATTATTTCCGTATCCCGGTCCATGAACTCCTTATTGTCCATGATGAGCTCGATCTCTCTCCCGGCACAGTACGTCTTAAGCGTGGCGGCGGTCACGGGGGTCACAATGGCCTACGCGACATCGTCGCTCAGTTGGGAGCAGAATTTTCGCGCCTGCGGATAGGGATTGGTCATCCTGGTGTGGCGAGTGCCGTGCTTAATTATGTTCTCGGCGTACCTAGCTCAACTGATCGTGATGCTATCGCCGAGGCACTCGCACGTGCGTGCGCCGTGATGCCGCAGATTACTATGGGCCAGTTTGATCGCGTCATGAACCTTCTCAATCGCCGGACGGATGTTCCGCCGGCCGCCGGCGGCAACGCCCAAGAATAGAGGTCTTTATGGGTTTCAAATGCGGCATCGTCGGCTTGCCTAATGTCGGCAAATCATCGTTATTTAATGCCTTAACAAAAGCGGCTATCGCGGCCGAGAACTACCCTTTCTGCACGATTGATCCCAACGTCGGCATCGTCCCGATGCCAGAC
This sequence comes from uncultured Pseudomonadota bacterium, assembly GCA_903825645.1. Classification (GTDB taxonomy): domain Bacteria; phylum Pseudomonadota; class Gammaproteobacteria; genus CAIKBL01. Next base: position 74,955 of record CAIKBL010000069.1, read on the forward strand.
CCTCGGTTGACTGCCATCGCAGCAATCGTTAAACCCAAACAAATCTTGCCGACGACCATGGAATTTGTCGATATCGCAGGGCTTGTGGCGGGCGCAGCACAGGGCGAAGGGCTCGGAAACCAGTTTCTTGCCCACATCCGAGAAACGCAAGCGATTGCGCACGTCGTCCGTTGCTTTGAAGACGATAACATCGTTCATGTTGCCGGCAAGATTGATCCCCTGGCGGATGTTGAGGTCATCGAGACCGAGCTCGCCCTTGCTGATCTGGACACTGTAACGCGTGCGCTAGATCGGGCGGCCAAGCAGGCTAAGTCCGGCGATAGAGAGATCAAGCACCGGGTTGCGATCCTCGAAGGTGTCAAGGCAGAGCTGGATAAGGTTATTCCGATTCGGAATCAAGGGCTCGACGAGGCATCGCTGCTGGCGATTAAACCTCTCCAGCTGTTGACCGCAAAGCCTGCATTTTTTGTGGTGAATGTGAAAGAAGATCACCTCACCGGCAACGCCCACACGGCGAAAGTTGCTGAGTTAGCAGCTCAGCAAGGAAGTCAGTGCGTCATCATTTGCGCTCAACTGGAAGCGGAGCTCGCGTCGCTCAATGAAGATGATCAGGCGCAGTTCCTTCAAGAACTGGGTATCGAAGAGCCCGGACTAAACCGTGTTATTCGTGCGGGGTATGCGTTACTTGGGCTACAGACTTATTTCACGGCCGGCCCGAAAGAATGTCGCGCATGGACAATTCCTAAAGGCGCCACCGCGCCACAGGCAGCCGCCGTGATTCATACCGATTTTGAGCGAGGTTTCATTCGAGCGGAAGTCATTGCGTTCGAAGACTTCGTCAATCACCAGGGTGAATCGGGAGCACAGAGCGCGGGCAAGTTGCGCCTAGAAGGCAAGGAATACATTGTGCGAGACGGTGACGTCATGCATTTCCGGTTTAACGTCTGACCGCGAGGGAGCATCTCGACGTGTTAGACGAGACATAAGTCGCAGCGAGCTGTATCAGCTAGCAGTGGGTGTAATGCGCTGGACTTATGACTTTGGCCGCTGTGTAGATCCGAGCAATTCCGGCTCATGCCCTGTTTTGTGTAGGACACTGAGGCGGGAGGGATGTCAGTTCAGAACCGCGGCTGGTGTGGGTGCGTTGGGATTGACAATGGGAGTTGGCTTCATCGGTGAGCTGGCGAGCTCATTCCTGAAGGACCCACCGAAGTCGTTGATAGAACGGAAGGAAGTACATGCTGTGGGATCTGTAGACCGATTCCGGCGGGCACCACCTTCACTCAAATCGCATGCCGAGACATTTGGGGCAATGGCACAGGGATCCCCGCATTTCTAGGTGAGACCGGGACGTGAAGCGACTATCTATTTGAGAGCAGAAGATCAATCTTCTCTGCAACTGACGACGCGGAGCACGACAGGCGTGAAACCCATTGGTTTTGAGTTCTCGACGATCCATCAATTTTTGGCATCGCTTTTTGGCGAAGATCTGCGGGCGAAGCGGGTGTACTCCCTGGCCAAGGCAACATTCGGGGTCATGACCCGTGCGGCCTTGGGGGGCCACGCGATAGGCCAGGGACTGGCGCAGGGGCGCGCGCCAAGTTCACGAAGCACGCGGTCAGGCAAGTCGACCGCTTGTTGTCGAATACCGGCATTGAGGTGTGGTCCTTGTTCGCCGCGTGGGTGCCCTATCAGGTGGGAAGCCGACGCCAAGTCGTCGTGGCGATGGGCTGGACGGATTTTGATGCTGACGGACAGGCGACGATGATGCGCTCGAGGGTGACCGGCCATGGCCGGTCCACGCCGCTGCTCTGGTTGACGGTGGCGAAGGCCACGCTCAAGACGCCGCGTAATGGCTATGAAGATCGCGTGCTGGTCCGGCTGTCCGAGGGGTTCCCCGCTGATGCGCAAGTGCTGATCGTGGGTTCGGGGACCACAAGATTATCCGGTTGGGTCAGTCGTTTGTGTTCAGGCCAAAGGCATGAAGGCGCCGTGGTGTCTGGCGGCAAGCACGCCCACGGCGAGTACCCGGTCGTTGATCGATTACGACGCGAAGCGTTGGGGGATCGAAAGTGCTTTTCGCGATGCCAAGGATCTACGTTTTGGCATGGGGATGAGTGCCACGCGTATTAGCTCGCCTGAACGTCGCGACCGGCTGTGGTTGCTGAAAGCCAACACGGTCAAGACCCGAACGCATTCGCTATTTCGGCAAGAGTGTATGCTTGACGACTTGACCCCGACTATGCTCGATGACCGCCTGCGCCCACGCATGCAACGCTTCGGTGAAATCATGCTCGAACATCACTTGTTCTCACAGGTGTCCGGCCTCGCATAAATGAGGGGATGACTGGGGGGAAATCGAATTCGAGGCGAAAGCATGGGCACCGGAACATGCGTAGGAGCTGCCCGTTGATACGCGCGGCCCAGACACGCAAGGCCGAACGTACACGTACGGCGGTAGCCCGGACCCTGAGGGGCACCTGGCGGTTCAAAGAGAGATCTATGACGGTCAAAATGGATCGCCATAGGTCCCTCCGCAAAAGGGTTGAAACTTCCACCGCCCCATCTCGTGCAATGCAGAGTCTGCCCGTCGATACCCGTGTTGACGATTACCGCGGTCACGTGTCACCGAATAGCCGGTTTGTCGACTTCAGGCTGGGGAGCCCATCGCATGCGGTAATCCCTCAATCGTCATCGCCTTCAGGATCTTCCATCCGCAAATTCTAATGAGGCGTCGCTCAACGATAATTGCGCCTAGGCGCTGCATCTCTCCTAAAAGCCGACTGAGCGTTTCATCCGCTACGGCAATGTAATTGGCAATATCCCGCCGCCCCATAGGTAAGTTGAACGCGGTAGGCGAGCAGCCCCTTGCCGCGAATCGCTCTGACAGGTTGATCAGAAAATTGGCAAGCCGGCAACGTGCTGATTGCTGGCCGAGGACCAGTGCAAGTCGATCTGCTTCAACAATCCGCCGGCCCGCACCTTGCATGAGTGCAAGCCAAAACTGCGGAGAACTGCCGGCAAAGCTCGTCAACTGCGCATAAGGAATAAAGCAAACCGAGACAGTCTCAAGCGCGATCGCCGTTGTTTTGTAGCGTCCGTCGACAAGTCCATCGAAGCCAAGTACATCTCCCGGGAAATGAAACGCCACAACCTGCTCGTCACCACTCTCATTATTCAGATAGGATTTCACAGCACCGGCACGCAGAAGATGGATCCCAGCCATGTCATCTCCTTGATGGTAGAGATAGCCGTCTTTTTTGACAGACGACGCAGCAATGATCTGCTGACTCAACTCGTCGCGTAACGCGGGTTCACCGACTTCTAGAAGGCAATCCTTGGCCGAATTGCATTTCGAACAAGTCGGTTCAACTCGCCGTAACGTCGCTGTCGATGAAAGGCCGGGTCTCCTGAGAGGAAACGGAGTTATGTTTTTTTGCACGGCGTTGAACTCCTAATTGTTGTTATTTCGCCTTTGCCGCAGAACCACCCAACCGAAGACCGCAAAGGGCCCAAATTCTTCCTTCGGGGCGGCGCGGTGTCGCCTCATCCTTATTTTCCGTCGTACCCGCTCCGCTCGTACTGCGGTTTTCTGAGCCGCTATTCACGTCCGGCTACATGTCATTCGGGGCCCAGTCAGCATGCAGCTAAGGTTATCTAATACCCGAAGGAGATCTCATTTGACTTAGATCAATTAAAACCAACAAAAAAATATGTAAAAAGCACTGCAAATAAGAATATTCCTAACGAAAACGAGCGCCTGGCGCGATCTAGGGGGCCTCAAGTCAACTATTTTGGGGCGACGGCGTGACGAACGACCTCAATGTCATGCAAATTCCGCTTTCGATGGCCTTGGCCATGCAGCGAGCTCGCGTCATGCTGTGGGAGCGCAGTCTTGTCGAGAGCATGCTCCCAGCCCACCGCCCACTACAACGCGTTATACGAGGTTTCTGCGGGTATGACGGATCGACATTTCGGTGATGCCTTGTCGCCCGGCGCCATCTCCACGATCGCGGGCTCCTGCTCGCGGCACAAACCGCAGGGATTGAACGCAACAAGCCTTTCCACCCCGTTTATCGGGTCGCCCGGTCTGACGGCACGTATCGGTGGATCTCCTTAGTGGGCACGCTCACTCGCGATGCGGCGCGTTTGCCACTAAAAATGAGGGGTATTTCATGGGATGTGACGGCCCGCCTTCCTGTCACAAAATACACAGCCCCGATCCCACGAACAAGCAAAGACAGCAATGATTATCGGATCGTTTTGGCGCTGGGGCAGGGTCTGCTTGACACAATCAGCGATCGGTCAGCTGTCGCGGTTACCGGCGTATTCCAATCAAGGTGAAGAAAGTTGCTCAAAATGTGCGAAGAATCACACCTTGGCCACGCGATCGAAGCGAGAATCGCCTATCGAACGACTCTATCGTGCCATCCGTCATGAACAAAGAACGACCGCTTAGTGATCTAGAAAAGACCGTGAGGATTTCTGCGCCCCTGTTGGCGTCGCACGCACCAGGCACGAATATGTTGGAGCAGCGTTTATCTGCTCGAGTGCTAGTTGCTGTTCCCGCGACCCTTCGCAATGGCGATGGGGACTATCATACAGCTAGGATCCGCAATGTCTCTGCCGGAGGAATGCAGCTATGTTGTGATAGCGAGGCCGCCGTCACGTTCTATCCCCACGGCGGTACAACGGACGAGGAAGGTCGTCCAGTGGTACACGCTACGACGAGACTGGTTTTCAATGGGCGGGCGGATTTTTTGACCGTTTCTGCAGTCCTTCAGTACGCTCGGCGGTCACGAAAGAATGGCCGGGACTGCATTCTAGGGCTGCAATTTCTTGAGTTGAGCACCAAAGCGCAATCGCTTCTGAACGCATTTTTTGCACAACGTCTAGACGATCCCCTGCCAGATCTCATTTTCGACTAGCCCCGAGCCAGTAATTTTCTCCGGCCGGACCATGGGAAAAGTCGCTTAATGCGGGCCTGTATCCGCACTTGAGCACATCGCAGCGTTCAGAAAAATTATCCCGCAGTAACGGGAGTCCGCGCGATTGGCTTTATTCCCGGTCTCAACTGAAGGGGCGGCGCGTTAGGTGCTTCAGCCCCGTAACTGCATGACCCTCGTTATCCGAGGGGCAGTGTCTCTTCGATACTGTCTCGACCCCTTTTCCCTCTCTAGCCCGTCGTCACCGCCGAGATTGCTTCCTCCTCCGGGATGACGGACGTGATCGCTAGGGCGATTAACGATACCAATGCGGCCAACGCTAAGTAAAAAGTGGGGACAAGCGGATAACCGGTGTATTCGATGAGATAAACCGCGACCAAGGGAAGGGTTCCTCCGAAACAAGCCTGTGTCGAGTTGTAACCGACGGAAAGCGCCGTGCACCGGACGTGCTTCGGGATAGCCTCGACCATGAAGGCTGCAACCGGCCCGGTGAGTGCAGCCTGTATTAACGCAAGACAGGATTGTCCGAAGACGATGCCGGCGATACTGCCTTCACTCATTAGCTGAAAAAGCGGCCAACCCGAAATCCCCAACGCGATCGTCGCGACGACCAGTAATGGCTTGCGACCTATGCGGTCTGAGAGAGCCCCACTTAGCGGCAAAAAGAGGGCAAATAAAGCAAGAGAGACGCTGTTCAGCAGCAAGAGCGTCGACCTCGGCACGTGCGTGTTTGCCGTCAACCAGGTGGTGAGATAGATGAAGTTCAGATAGAACCCGATGCTCCCTACGGAGAGGATTCCGACCACTTTGAGGATCGTTCTCCACTGAGTTCGGAAGGCTATCGCGATCGGTGATGCACGAGACGCTTCAAGTGCAATGACTGTCTCGTCGGGTGGTAATGCCCGACGCACAACGATCACAACAATACCGATTAGCACGCTGAAGAAGAAGGCCAGGCGCCACCCCCATTGTGCGATTTCGGCGGGTGAAAGGTAGGCCATGATCGCACTGCCCACGAGCGATCCGATTAGCATGCCCCCGACCGCACCAAACGCGGCGAAGCTGCCAACGATGCCGCGTCTGCCGCGTTGCGCTTCCTCCACGAGCAATACCATCGAGGTCGTATATTCACCACCTACGGCAATTCCCTGCGCAAAGCGCAGCATAACTAGCAGAATGGGCGCCGCGAGTCCTATCTGTCCATAAGTCGGTAACATTCCCATCAGGAGCGTCGGTATGGCCATCGTCAGTACTGAGATGATGAGCGCTTTCTTGCGCCCATGACTGTCTCCTATATGGCCGAACAAAAGTGCACCGATCGGACGTCCAAGGAACCCGACTGCGAAGACGCCGAATGACGCGAGGAGCGAAATAGCGGGATCGTGGGCCGGAAAAAATTGAGTCCCGATGACGGCGGCAAAAAAACCGTAAATACCGAAGTCATACCACTCCATGACATTGCCGGCGAGACCGGCAATTACGGTGCGCCGCTCCGCTTTTTTGATTTCTTGTGTTATGAGGGCGGTCGTTCGCGCGATTTCACCGCCGATTAAATCTAGCCGGCTTATCTGGCGAATCCGGGGTGTTATTTGGGAAAGCGCTTTGGACCCTAAAATGTTTTCGAATACCCCACAGGCGTCCGCGAGCGTGATGAGCGCTATGTCGTAGGGCATTGGAATTTCATCGTTGAACAGCAGGGCAAGGATTCGGCGCTTGCTTTCCTGGCGGCCAGCATCATTTGTGACGGGATATTTACGTGCCTTCAGGACCCACAAAAAATCCTGATCTTCCTGCTTAAGGATGCCCCGCTGACACAGTTTCTCCAAGGCCTCTGCCCGTAAGCTGATGGCTTTCGGTGCAATGCGGCGAATCCATGTCTCGGCGGGGAGTCGTTCCGGCTCGCGCGCGATATCGACGAGAATTTTGTTGAGAACGTCGGAATCAGTCGGGGTGTCGTCCACTGCCCAAAGGCTCACGAGGTCGGAGTCTATTCGACCGCGAATTGCGAGATCCATCAGCGCCGCGCCGGCGATTCCACAAGTCATGGCGGTTTCCGGAACCCTTACGAACTGGCCACCGTTGTCCTCCAGCGCGAGGAGCAGAAATTCTTCAATGAGGCTGATGTCCATAAACTGTCCTTAGTTGCGGTAACCTTGCCATGCCCAAAAGCGATTTTCCGATGACTGTCGGCAACCGCGTCTAGCCCGCGCGCTTACGAGGGCTAATTTTCTCCGTGGTGCAGTGAAGCTAGGAACCCAGTTTTCACTACACGCACTTCCCGTTTTCGCCGAGCGGTGCGGTTGAGCATTACCCGCTGGTCAGATCTGCAAGTGTTTTACCTTGGGCATGACTTCACGCGCGATCAGCCCCATGGATTCACGCCAAGCTTCAGCCTGACCGATGTAATCGGTCCCAAGCATGATTAAGGTGCCGAAGCCACCGAGTTCGTGGTAGGTGGACTCAATTTTTTCCGCGACCATTTCGGGCGTTCCGACCAACCAGTTGTGACGTGCGAGATATTCGACATTGACGTCACTATCCGGTACGGATTGATCGTGCTTCAGAAACGAGAGGTAGTTGAAATCCCGAAAAAGCGGCAGGAGATGTTCGTTCCACAATCGGCCCAGACCACCATGGACGGCAAGTTTCCACGCGGCCGCTTCGGTTTCTGCCACGCAGATTTCTCGACTTACGCGCCAGAGATTGCGATCGGCTATCCGCCCCACGGATTCCGCGCCGGCGACCACTGAGTCCCAGTGACCACGAATATAGCCGGTATTGAGGTTGAGACTCATCGGGATGAAGCCGCGCTCTCCACACAGTCGCAACGTGTCGGATTTTGCGCTCAGACCGGACAGGCTGATGGGAGGATACGGTTTTTGGAACGGTTTCAGATGTGGCCTTAGCGTGTCATGAACGTTCGGTGCCGGTTTACGCACCGTCCAATACTTGCCCTTGTGTTCGTATTCTTCCTCATCTCCCCATAGCCGCAGGATCATATCCAGCGCTTCTTTCAGCATGTGCCGGTGTTCACCCGCCATGCCGTCGACGTTGAACATGGCCCAGTCACTCGGCAGGCCACTGGCGGCGATCCCAAAATTGAAGCGACCCTGACTCAGGTGATCAAGCGTCGCGGCGCGATTCGCGAGCTCGGCCGGATGATGGTAGGGCAGCAGGAATCCGCCCGTTCCCAGTCGGATGTTTTTCGTCTCGCGTAGCGACTGCGCAACCAACAAGTCCGGTGCCGGATTAGGCTCCCACGGACAGGTGTGGTGCTCTCCTACCCAGGCTTCCTTGTAACCGAATTCGTCCGCCCACCGTAGCGCCTGCAAATCCCACTCGTGTCCTTCGTAAAGAGGACGTTCCGGCGGATGTGAGGGCATGATGAAAAATCCGAGGTCCATGGGCGGCTCCTGAGGCTAATGATATAGGGTGACTAATGTGCAGCCTAACAAATATTGCGGCGCAGGCACCACGGTTACGTGCCTGATAGGCTGATGGGGACTCAAGGCAGGCTGACGTGTCGGGCGTCGAACACGGGGCCGTCGACGCAGACGCGTTTCATGGCGGGTCCCAGTGGTGTTTCAACCCTCACGACGCAACCGGCACAGCCACCGACGGCACAGGCCATATATTCTTCGAGGGAGATTTGCGCGGGGATGGCGTATTTGGCAGCGACTCGCTGTACGGCCTTGAGCATGGGCGTCGGCCCGCAAGCAAAAATTTCGAGGCCGTCGCTTGGGGCGCCGCTGTGTTCGATCCAGTAGGCGGCAAGGTCAGTCACAAATCCTTCGTAGCAGCCAGCATAGCCTTGCAGACTTGATAGACGGCTCGCTATCCCCCAGTCTTCAAGCAGCGGCATAGCGGCGATGACAGCGTTGGGCAGTCCGGGTACGATAATTTGAGAAGGGCGCGGAGAAAATGGAAACGGCACTTCAGAGCCCATCAGGACGAATGGTTGGACCCCGGTCAGTTGGCGTAGATGCTCGGCTAGATAGATCATCGGCGGGATACCGACGCCGCCGCCTATGAGGAGCGGGTGCGAACGAAAACCGGCCAGTTTGAACGGACGACCAATGGGCCCGAGCATACTCAGAGTCTCTCCAATCGAGCGTTTGGCGAGTGCGGCGGTACCGATCCCGTGCGTCTTGAACAAGATATCCAGCGTGCCCTCCCGAGGTGACACCCGCATGACTGACATGGGACGTCGCATGGACAGAGTCGGCGCACAGCGTAGATGGACGAAGACCCCGGGCGCGCAGCGGGCTGCTATCTCGGGTGCCCGCAGCCGCATACTCGTTTGCGCACCTTGATGGGTAGTGGTCTGCAGGATTTCTGCTTCTTCGAGCAGAATGGTCCCTCGATGCGCGTGTTCATCATTCGCTGTCATGCAGAGCGTTTCTTGCCAAGCGCATCAAAGACGATCGAGCCCCCGACCATCGTCAGTTGATTACGCCCGATTTGGGATATGCCGGTGAGTGGATTGTTTTTCCCCTGACTCGATAGCGTTCTCGCACTCACCTCCCAGCGCGCCGTCGGATCGAACACACATAAATCGGCCGGCGCATGGATACATAACCGACCCCCGGAAAGTCCGAGGATCTGATTCGGTGCCAGACTTGCACAACGTAGTGCCGTTCGTAGGTCAAAGGCGCCTTCGGCAACGAGCCCAAGCAGCGTGCTCAAGAAAGTATCCAGCGTGGAGGCGCCAGCTTCAGTCAGCGCGAAGGGTGCAGCTTTTGCGTCAGTATCGTGGGGTTCGTGATAGGCGCTGATGGCATCCAGTGTGCCACGCTTAATGCCGGTCTTTAATGCGGTCCGATCGCGGGCTGCGCGTAGGGGCGGGCGCACATGGAAATTTGCGTCGTACCCCCCCACATCTTCATCGGTATACAGCAGATTTATCAGGCTGGTATCCGCCGTGACAGGAAGCTGGGCTCGGCGAGCCTCGGCGATGGATTTAAGGGCATCGCCCGTTGTGATTCGGCACAGATGTGCACGCACGCCGGTATCTGCGATCAGGGTGAGATCCCGATACAGGCCTATTATTTCTGCCGCCCGCGGGATCCCGGGGATCCCCAGTCGCGTGCTGGTAGGTCCTTCATGCATGTAGCCCTGACGCCCTAACCAGTAATCCTCGCTGTGGAGAAAAATAGTCAGTCCAGCACTCGCCGCATAGGCCATGGCATTTTTAAGCACGGCGGTGTCTTCAATCGTGCGTTCGAGATTACTAATCGCCACGCAACCAGCTGCTTTTAACGCATGCATTTCGGCGAGCACTTCTCCTTTGAGCCCTACAGTGAGCGCGCCAATGCACTTGACCCGCGCCCCACGTGCGGCACTCGCGCGCTGATGGATGTGTTCGGCGACTGCGGGGGTATCCAGAATCGGGTGCGTGTCGGGGGTCGCGCACAACAGGGTGACGCCACCGCGAACTGCGGCTCGCGATTCACTCGCGATGGTCGCTTTGTGTTCGAAACCGGGCTCACGCAAATGGCAGCCGAGGTCGACCAGACCGGGCGCGATCACTAAGCCCTCAACGACGATTTCTCGTCGTGCCCGGAAGCCGCGTGGCGCGCGCCCGAGTCCGACGATGAGACCGTCTTCGATGTAGACGTCACACACCTCGTCGAATTCAGAGCCGGGGTCGATTGCGCGTCCACCTACCAGCCTAATCCCCATCGATGCCCCCTGTCGGTTTCGACTGGGACAGCGATTGGGTCCCCATCACCATGGCCATCACCGCCATGCGTACTGCAATGCCGTTGGTGACCTGTTGCAAAATCACCGATTGGCCCCCGTCGGCGACGGCGCTGTCAATTTCTACGCCGCGATTAATCGGGCCCGGATGCATGACGATCGCGTCTGGCGCCGCGAGTCTCAAACGAGTGGGCGTGAGGCCATATTCTCGAAAATACTCATGTCCACTCGGCAAAAGACCGCTCTGCATGCGCTCCTGCTGAAGGCGCAGCATGATCACGACATCGGCGCCTTTGATGCCCGCTTCGAGTGCGTGATGAACCGTGACGCCCATGGCTTCGATGCCCACCGGGATGAGGGTTTTCGGACCCACTACGCGGATGTCTGGCACACCTAAAATTCGGAAAGCATGGATTTCCGACCGTGCCACACGCGAGTGGGCCACATCGCCCACGATGGCGATGGTGAGGCCTTCAAAGCGTCGTTTCAGGCGGCGGATCGTAAACGCATCCAGCATGGCTTGGGTCGGGTGCTCGTGGCGGCCATCCCCACCATTAATCACGCTGATATGCGGGGCGACCTGACGGGCGATGAACTCAGCGGCCCCACTCGTTTGATGACGGACCACAAACATATCGCATTGCATCGCTTCGAGATTGCGTAAGGTATCGCCGAGTGATTCCCCTTTTTTGGCGGAACTCGCCTCAATATTTAGGTTGAGGACGTCCGCCGATAGACGTTTGGCCGCAAGATCGAACGTCGTGCGGGTACGCGTACTGGGTTCAAAAAAAAGATTGGCGACTGTTTTGCCGCGTAGCAGCGGGACTTTCTTTACGGCACGGTCTCCCACGGGCGCAAACCGCTCGGCACCGTCCAGAATTTGGGTCAGTAAGTCGCACGACAGCCCCTCAATGGCCAAAAAGTGCTTGAGTCGGCCCTGCGAGTCGAGTTGAAGGTTGCCTGCGCGCATCTCCGACTATTGTAGGGATCCGATCTTCACTGCGCTATGGCGTGGGAACGGGAAAATTGCGTCTGTCAGCGTCCGCGATGGATTTCGAGTGCGAGATTTTCCGGTCCGATCAGTTTTGCGTGTTCACGGGCCTTTAATGCTAGGTGAGCCCCCACCACCTCGGCTTGGATCGGTAACTCGCGCCCACTCCGGTCGAACAACACGGCCAGCTTGATCGAATGAGGACGACCGTAATCGAAGATTTCGTTCATCGCGGCCCGTACCGTTCTCCCTGTATACAGAATGTCGTCGACGAGAATGAGGTCTCGATCATCGACCTCGAAGGGTAAATTAGAAGGCTCTACGGTTGGGTGAACGCCAACGCGACTAAAATCGTCCCGATAAAACGCGATGTTTAGTTCGCCGAGGGGCGTCCGCAAGCCAAGTAGCGCATGCAGGCGACGCGCGACCCATACGCCGCCCGTACGGATCCCTAACAACACGGGCTCAGCAATCTCTTCCGCAGCGAGCAAGGTGCGTAGATTGACGGCCATCTCTCCGAGTAATTCCTCGATATTGAAGGCTATTTTCACGGGCAGGATCCGTCCCGCGGGTGTGTCTCGTCGAGCCAAGTTTCGAGAATCAGGCATGCGGCCATTGCATCCAACCCCTGCGAGGTGCCCCGACAGCGCGCCGCGGCTTCATGAGACGATAGCCGTTCGTCTATGTATTCCACGACGAGTCCAAAACGGCCATGCAGGCGTCGACCGAAGCGCCGAACCGCTTCGGCCAGCGAATGCGGGCCGCCGTCCGTCGTCTCGGGTAGACCAATCACGACGCGATTCGGTTGCCAGGTTTTAAGCAGACTTTCAATTTCCGACCAGTTGGGTTGCCCGGCGCGGGCGGTCAGTGTCTTCAAAGGCGTGGCCGTTCGTGTAATAGTCTGTCCCACCGCGACGCCGATCCGTTGTTCGCCGTAATCAAAGCCGAGCAGGGTCGCGGCGGCCGATGGAGGGCTCATGCGTGACCGACGTCGCTGGAGAGGCGCGCCACATCGACACCCAGGTGCGCTGCAGCTTGGGTCCAACGATGTTCCGGCGGCGCCTTGAAGAGGATCTCCAGATTTGCAGGCCCTGAAAGCCAGGCGTTTTGCGCGATTTCCGCCTCGAGCTGTCCGGCTGCCCATCCAGCATAGCCCAAGGCCACGAGCAACTCTTCTGGGCCCTCTCCCTTAGCGATTGCCACCAGGATTTCGCGGGAGGTCGAAACGCCGATTTCCGGACTAACCTGGATGGTCGAGCCCCAATCCTGAGCCGGGGAATGGATTACAAAACCGCGGTCCCTGTGCACGGGTCCCCCCTGAAACACCGTCCGTACCTGCAGACTGGGATCATCGGTTTGGAGTTCCATCTGCGTGAAGACTTCGCTGAGTTCGATGCTGAGGGGACGATTGATCACGATGCCCATTGCACCCTCGTCATTGTGGGCGCAGACGTAGGTGACCGTCCGGGCGAAATTCGGATCTTCTAGTGACGGCATTGCGATCAGAAACTGGTTGGTGAGGTCAAGTGTTGGCATCCGCTTAGTATGGTTCCTGCTGGCAGACGCTGACAAGGAATTTGGCTCGGTATGTCCATGGCAAGCAACACCCTATTGCGCCTGAAAAGCTTCGTTACTCAGGAATTTCCAGGTTCGCGTGACGTGCAATATGTCGACTTCGCGCCTGATGTCCTCTGGAAAGGCCGCGTAAGGTCCGGCCAGTTCCACGATCCGAACTGCCGCGTCGTCGAGTACGCGGTGACCCGATGACCGGCGCACCACAATTTCAACAACATGTCCGTCCGGTGCCAACGACACGTCCAGCAAAAGCGTGCCGGACAGCTTGTCTTTGCGTGCTTCGTCGGGATAGTTCAGATTGCCGATCCGCTCCACTTTGGCGCGCCATGCCTCCATGTAAGCGGCATAGCGGTATTCCTGTGTGGTGGCCGAGACATACCTTGTCCTCGCCCGGTGGGCTTTTGTTTCAAGTCGCTGTTCGAGCTCCGCATGGAGGCTGGCCATCGCAAAGGAACGCGTGATGAGCTGTTCGGCGGTGGGTAAGGCCGACGCCGGCTCTTTTGGGGGTGGCGTGGCTTCGGGAACCGGGCCTGGGGTCGCCGTCACGGTCGGCTCGTGAGTGTCTGGCGTGGGTTCGGCCAGCACAGTGCTGGTGGGCGAAAGCCTCGTTAGTTTCGCGGGCGGATGGGCGGGGTGCGGGGCCGCGATAGGCTTTTCCGGTCGAACAGTTAGCATCCTCTCCTCGCGCTCGGTTTCGCTTCCTTCAGGGGCTGCGAAGGGGGGCAGCGGCAGAGTCGTCGGCGTGGGTGGCGCACTGTCCGGCTGTGGTACGGCCGCCGCAGGGCTGGGGCGTGCAATCTTGCGGCCACTGCCGCTACCACTCGCATTGACTTGGGCCAGCAAATCAGGGTTTTTCGGGCGAATGCGGGATTTTTGCGCGACCAGCGTGACTTCAAGCCCCTCGGCCCTGAGTCGGGTGGGCGGTTCGGGCGCAAAACTTATCCCGAGCAACACCATAGCGTGCAGGACAACCGCCACACAGAGCGTCAGACCAAGACGATCACCAGGGGTGACCTCCGGATAAAGGGTGTGCTCCAGACTCAGCGCAGACACGCCGTTAGCGCCGTGCGGCGAGCCTCGAAGCGATCGCTGTCATCAAACGGTCAGCAATCGGTATTTCGAATTGCGCCTCTAGTTCGCGCACGCAGGTAGGTGAAGTCACGTTGATTTCAGTCAAAAAATCGCCAATAACGTCCAATCCGACGAACAACAAGCCACGGGCCTTGAGCGTCGGACCGACTCGTTCACAAATCTCGCGGTCGCGAACGGTTAATGGACGCCCCTCTCCACGTCCCCCCGCGGCAAGATTTCCGCGCAGCTCTCCGGCCTGTGGAATACGCGCTAGCGCGTAGGGGACGGGCTCGCCGTCGATCACCAGCACCCGCTTATCGCCGTCAATAATGGCGGGCAAATATTTCTGCGCCATGCAGAAACGGGATTCGTAGCTCGTCAGGGTTTCCAAAATTACGCTAGCGTTCGGATCGCCCTGGCGAATACGAAATACCGATGAGCCACCCATCCCATCTAGCGGTTTAACGACAATATCTTGAAACTCGTCCAGAAAGGCCCGAATCTCGTCATGCCGACGAGCCACCAAGGTTGGTGGGCATACATCGGCGAACCAGGCGGTGAAAAGCTTTTCGTTGGCATCACGCAGCGCGCGGGGATCGTTTACGACCAGTGCGCCGGCATGTTGCGCCCGTTCTAGCAGGTATGTGGCGAAGATGTACTCGGTGTCAAAGGGCGGATCCTTGCGCATCAGAATGACGTCCAGTGCACCCAGATCGCGGGCTTCCGGTGGGCCCTGGAAATCGAACCAATGCCGATAATCATCGTGGACTTCTACACGCCGCATGTTTGCACGGGCGTGGCCGTCGCGCAGACTGAGGTCGGTGAGTTCCATGTAGTGTAGCTCCCATCCGCGCCGCTGCGCCGCGATCATGAGTGCCAGTGTCGTGTCTTTTTTGGGATTGATTGCCTGGATGGGGTCCATTATAACCCCGATTGTTATAGTCATGGTGCAGTGATCAGCCGGTTGCCCTGTTTGAGATGACACCTTAGCATAGGCCCGGCGCACAACTAAACCGACCGCGCCAGCCACGTAGACAGAACCACTACCCGTGAATCTTGCAGAACGACTTCGTATCGCCACGCGCGGCAGCCGACTCGCACTATGGCAAGCCGAGCATGTCCGCGATCGCCTGCGTGCGCTTAGGCCGACGCTCACGATTGAACTCTGCATTATCAAAACAGCAGGCGACCGCATCCTAGACACCCCGCTGGCGAAGATTGGAGGAAAAGGGCTATTCATCAAAGAGCTCGAGCAGGCACTGCTGGAGAATCGGGCAGACATCGCTGTACATTCGATGAAGGATGTCCCC
The DNA here is from genome assembly GCA_903825645.1 of uncultured Pseudomonadota bacterium. Taxonomy (GTDB): domain Bacteria; phylum Pseudomonadota; class Gammaproteobacteria; genus CAIKBL01. The sequence goes on from CAIKBL010000069.1 coordinate 90,548, forward strand.
GTTGAGATCCCGGCAGCACTGCATATCCCGGTCGTGCTTGAACGGGAGGATCCTCGGGATTGTCTCGTGTCACGCGACGGACATACGCTGGCCGCACTGCCGCCAGCCGCCATCGTGGGCACTTCGAGTCTTCGACGTCGTAGTCAACTTATCCGGCAACGCCCCGATCTCTGCTTGCAGGATCTGCGCGGTAATGTAACGACCCGACTGGAAAAACTGGCCCGCGGCGAGTTTGACGCGATCGTACTCGCGGCGGCCGGCCTTCGACGTTTAGCCCTCGCGGAACACGTCACCGAATATTTCTCGAGCACACTCGTCATTCCCGCGATAGGCCAGGGCATTATTGGCATTGAATGTCGTCGTGGAGATTGTGCGGTGGAGGCCTTACTGGCGCCGCTGGAAAATACACTTGCCCGTGATGCGTTGACCGCTGAAAGAGCCCTCAATGAAACGCTACAGGGCGGCTGTCAGGTTCCGATTGCCGGCTACGCTCGTGTAGTGGGCTCAGAAGTCTATCTGGAGGCGCTGGTTGCTAGCCTCGATGGACGCGAACAGGTACGGGCTATCCGGCATGGGCCACGCGCGACCGCCGCGGCGATTGGCCATGCGCTAGGCCATCACTTGATAGAAGCCGGGGCTGCTCGCATTCTGCGCGACATCAATGTCCTGAAGTGACGACGAGGATGGATCCGGATGATTCAGCCGCTTGAAGGCTATGCGGTCTTGGTGACCCGGCCGGCGGAGCAGGCAGGGGCGCTAATCCGCGAAATCGGCCAATTGGGTGGTCAGGTGCTATTTGCACCCATGATCGAAGTGCAGGCGTTAACGACCCCCGCCATACAAGAGGTGCTGCAACGCTTGGATGAATACCAGATGGTCATCTTCATCAGCAAGAATGCAGCGGAATTCGGGCTGAAGAGGATCAAGGAAGCGCGGCGTATGTTCTCAACGCAAAACGTATTTGCAGTCGGCATCGGTACGGCGACTCGTCTTTGCGAGCTTGGTATCAATGAAGTGCATACCCCTCAAAGTGAATTCTCGAGCGAAGGTCTGCTTAAGCTTGCAGGACTCTCGGCGCGCGCGATCAACGGCAAACGCGCTCTGATCATTCGGGGCGTGGGTGGTCGGGAGCTACTTGCCCAAGTGCTCCATCGCAGAGGGGCTCAGGTAGATTACTGTGAAGTTTACGCGCGGACGGTGCCTTCCTTTCGGCTTGGAGACGTGCTGAATGCAAGCAAGCGCGTAGCGCCGGATATCGCGGTTATCTCGAGTGCGGAGGCACTTGCCAATCTCGCCGAAAAAATCGAACAGGAAGGACTGACACACCTGTATGACGTGCCTCTGATGGTGGCCGGAGAGCGTACCGCCGCGGAAGTCGAGCGACTCGGTTTTACGCAAGGCCCCATCATCATCGATAACCCCGGGGATCGCAGCACGGTTGAAGCCCTTGTGCGCTGGGTGTCGAATGAACAATGAGCCGGTGGCACGCCGCGCTCCAGATCTGGGCGTGAGTAGCGCACCTAAGCACTGGGTTGCGTGGAGTGCCTTAGCGTTGGTGATTTCGACTATTGCCGCCGCGGGTGTGTGGTATCTGAAAATTTATGGTCCGACGCAGGCCCATCTCGGCGACGCACTGGCCAGTGATGATCGCGCTTTCACGGCGCTGGGCGGGCAACTTCATGCCCTACATGAAAAATTATCGGTACAACAAGTGACGTTGGATGCCCGCGAAACAGCGTTCGCTGATCTCTCAAAAGAGGTTTCGCGGCTGTCCGCCGCGCTTGCGGCCCCGGCCGCTTCAACGGCCAACCTGCTTCGGCTTGCGCGGGTCGAACATTTGGTCAAGCTCGCCGATTTCAGCCTGCGCCTGAGCCGCGATCTCGCGCAGGCTAGCTTCGCGCTCCAATTGGCGCAAGCTGAACTTGATCCGGGCGTCGCGCGTGAAACGGCGCTTCTACAGGCACTCGAGAGCGACCAAGCAGCGTTGGCTGCCGTGGTCGAACCGGATGTCCGAATGCTCAATATGGAATGGGCGGAGCATGCCCAAAAGTTGGCGAAGTTGCCCTGGCGCGCGACGGCTAACGTACCGGGGGACGCAATTTCGGCGTTGCCGGATATGGTCAGTGGTTGGCGAGGGATCCTCTCGGCCGTCTGGCAGGATTTACGCCGTCTGGTCGAGATCCGGGAAGTCTCCGTTACGGACGTCGGCGCGCTCGATCCAGCCCGTGAGGGGCTAGTGAAGGCCGGATTACAGACTGAAATTGCGACGCTCCGCTATGCGCTCATGCGGCGTGACCAGCAAACCGTGCAGGTGAGCACGGTTGCTCTCATTCGCGCCCTCGACATTTATTTTGTGGCGGACGATCCGCAGGTATCGGCGCTGCGTGTCGCTTTGGTTTCGCTCTCGCAATGTGTCCTTGCGCCCGCACTTCCTTCCCTGCGGGCCAGTCTGACAGCGTTTGCGGATTTCCGTCGGACGTCCCTTGCGGAAGCGCGCGCCGCCGAATCTATCCCGTCGCCCCCGGTGTCTTCGGGTCATTCCGATCCGCAGGGCGCCATGTGAGGCTGCTGGGTTTTTTTTTGCTGGCGCTGGCGCTGGCTGTCGGCATCGGTCAATTTCTCAGTCACGATCCCGGGCTTGTGACCGTTACCCGGAACGGCACTTCCGTTCGCATGAGTTTGGCGATCGCGCTGGTACTCGCGCTGCTGGCCGGCGTTGTCGCTTACGGGGTCTTATGGATGGTGTGGCGGGCACTCAACGCCCGCAACCGGTTCAGGCAATGGCGTGCAGCGCGCGCCCGGGACCGGAACCATACACGGCTCAGTGACGGTTTGTTGGCCTTGGCTGCCGGCGAGTATGTGCAAGCCGAACGTTTGCTCGCGGGCGCGCGGGGACCGCAGGCCACCGCGGCACATTACTTGGCGGCGGCGCAGGCGGCGCACGCGCAACAAGCGACAGGTCGCCGCGATCGTTATCTAGCTCGTGCGCGCGAAGTAGCGCCGGCCCACGCGTTCCCGCTTGCCCTTCAACAAGTCGAGATGCAGCTCGACTCCGGAGAGCTGCCGGCAGCCGACAGTGCACTGCGCGCGCTAGAGGAAACTCGCGGCGGCCGCACGCAGGTTCTGGCATTACGTCATCGATATCTCACGGCGGCGCAGGCCTGGGATGACATCGCGGCTTTGCTGCCGCGCTTGAAACGCGCCGGGGTTTACCCCGCTGCACGTCTGGTCGAACTAGAAGCAGAATGTGCGGCGCGTATTTTAGGGCGGCCCTATGCCGATCGTGATTCGCTCACCCAGGCGTGGGAGCGTTTGCCGAGATCGGTGCGGACGGAACCGGCGGTGGTTGCCGCCTTTGCACGGGTCCTGCTTGGCCAGAATGCGCAAGCGATCGCGGAGGCCATTTTGAGGAAAACGCTGACCACCCACTGGGAGCCTCGACTGGTATCGCTCTACGGTGAGTTGCAGGGACCCGTGGCCCGGGAGGCGCTTCGTCACGCCGAGCGTTGGCTTGCCGAGCGATCGGAAGATGCGGGTCTTCTGCTCACGCTGGGACGGTTGTGTCTTACTCTGGCGCTTTGGGGTAAGGCGCGCGCCTACCTGGAGACGGCCTGTGCACGTGCGCCGAGCGCGCTTGCACATCGCGTGTTTGCCGAGGCGCTTGACGCGTTGGGCGAGTCCGCGGCCGCGGCGCACCAACGGCAACTCGGACTCGAGATCGCAACGGCGCTCTTGAGTCCGGTCCTTCTGCCAGGCTGAGTAGCCGCAGCCCGGTGCCTAGTCAACTCGGTAGGCTGCGCGCACTGCTTAGCCAGCGGAGAATAGGCGCCCAGCATTCCCGATCTGGCTCCGTTGCGGTGGGGGCGAATTCGAAAATGGACCCCCCCCTCTCGGCTGCCCGAAGATAATTCACACTTGATCGAAGGCGCGCCAAGAAGGGAAGTTTGCGACCGTCTGGTAGTTTCAGGTGTTCCAACTGTGCTTCCAACGCGGTCGTGGCTTGTGTGCCTTCCCGGGCCCGATTCGCAATCGTGGCGACTTTCGCTTTATGACGTTCGATCCCCTTTATCGTCGTGAGCTCCGCCATGAAACGTTCGGCCGCCCGCATATCGACCGGCGAAGGCACCACCGGGATAAGGATTGTCTGCGCCCGTTGGACCAGTGCGCTTAGCGCGTCGCCGTGGGTACCCGCCGGCGCGTCGATAATCATCACATCTACCCCGGGAGGGATGCGGAGTCCCTGATGGACGGCATCGATAGCCTTGATTTCGGGACGGTCGGTGTCACGCAGGGCGAGCCAATCTAGGCTGCTGCGCTGTACGTCCATATCGGCCAGAGCCACCCGTTGCCCGCGCACCGCATAATAACTCGCGAGGGTCGTGGCGAGTGTACTCTTCCCACTCCCCCCTTTGGCGTTCAAGACCAGAATCGTCCGCACGATTGCCTCCTGCGTTACTCGACACCCCCGCAGTATAGCTCCGCCTTTTGGTCTGCGCTTGTGTTGCGCTAAAACTTCCCGATCAGGCCCGAAAAACAAGCCGGTAGCCACTCGGCCCGGCGTCGGAGATGCAAAAGGTTGGTCGGGCGGGCATAGTGGCGGGATGAAAAAAATTCCGCGCTTCTCAGGGCCATTTTCGGCGCTCTATCTCCGGCTCATCCGTTATGCCCGACCCCACCGCACCGTATTCCTGGCCTCCCTGCTGGGGATGGTTGCGCTCGCGGCTACCGAATGGGTACTTCCCGCGCTGATGCGCCATCTCGTGGACGATGAGTTCGGCAAAACGGCGGGAGAATATTCGCTGCTCATCCCGCTGGCATTGGTGCTGTTGTTTCTGATCCGCGGGGTGCTCAATTACGTCGCGACTGTCGGACTTGCGTGGGTCGCACACCGAATAGTCCTAGATTTGCGGGAGACCATGTTTCGTAACCTCATCGCGCTTCCCGCCAGGTATTTTGATTTGCGCTCTGCGGGGGAAATCATCTCAAAATTTACCTTTGATGCAACACAGGTCTCTCAGGCGACTACGCATTGTCTCACCGTGATGGTCAAAGACTCGGCGATGATCGTCGCGTTGCTGGTCTATATGGTCTACCTGAATCCGCTGCTCGCGACCTTCCTTATGTTGCTCGCCCCACCTATCGGGTGGGTGATTACGAAGGTCTCCGGACGCATTCGTGATATGAGTCGCCGGTTGCAGGGCTCAATGGGCGAACTCAATGCCGTGCTTGATGAGGCGCTAGGTGGTCAGCGGGACATCAAGGTTTTCAACGGACAAGCCTATGAATCCGCGCGTTTCCGGCGGGCGGCGAACGCGGCCCGGAAATTTCAGATGAAAGTAGTCGGTACTAACGCCGCCACCGATCCCATCGTCCAGTCGCTGATCGCGTTCGGCGTCGGCTTTATGATGGTATTGGCGCTACGTGAATCCGCAGACGGCGCCATGACACGAGGGGACTTCATTTCCTTTGTGACCGCAACCGCACTCCTGCTCTCGCCGGTCAAAAGACTCACGGGGATGAACGAATATCTACAACGAGGCGTTGCGGCAGCCGAAAGCATTTTCGCCCTAATGGACGAACCACCCGAGGCCTCCGGTGGGCATGCGCTCACCCATGTAGAGGGTACGTTGGAGTTTCGGAACGTCACTGCGGGCTATGGCGGCGAGCCTGTTCTGAAAGATTTTAGTTTGGTCGTTCAGGTCGGTGAATCGATCGCTATCGTAGGACCTTCTGGCAGTGGCAAGACCAGTCTCGTCAATCTGGTGCCGCGTTTTTATGAGCCGATGAGCGGCGCGCTGTTGTTGGATGGCGAGCCCCTGAAAAACATCGGTCTGTCATCCTTGCGCGCTCAAATAGCGTATGTTGGTCAGCAGGTTGTCCTATTCAACGACACCATCTACAACAATATCGCGTATGGCGCATTGCGTGACGCGCCACGTGAACATGTTCTCGCGGCGGCCGAAGCGGCCTATGTCACCGAGTTTGTTGACGCTTTCCCGGAAGGCTTTGATACCGAAGTCGGCGATAATGGGGTACGGTTATCTGGCGGTCAGCGGCAACGTCTTGCGATTGCCCGCGCGCTGCTCAAGAACGCCCCTATCCTCATTCTCGACGAAGCGACTTCGGCTCTCGACGCGGAGTCGGAACGGCGCATTCAACAGGCGCTTGGGGTGCTGAGGAGGGGTCGGACCTGTCTAATCATTGCCCATCGATTGTCTACTATCGAAGGGGTCGATCGGGTCGTAGTTTTGGAAGATGGGTGCTTAATGGAGACGGGCGCGCATAGCACGCTGCTGGCGCAGAAGGGCCTCTATGCACGCCTTTACGCCTTACAGCACGCCTCTGAGGCCATTGTCGCGGCTTAAACTATACGTCATGGCGCGTACCGATGATCGGAGGATGCGATGGAATTCGGTCTAGTCATTTTCCCTACCGACGAGACTATTTCGCCGATCGAACTCGTGGTGGCTGCCGAAACCCACGGCTTCGAATTCCTCTGGTTCCCTGAACACAGCCATATCCCGATCAGCCGCGAGACGCCATGGGGTGGTGTCAAGGGCATGCCGGAACTTCCGGAAGAATATAAACGTACCCTCGATCAGTTCGTGAAGCTCGCTGCCTGTGCGTCGGTTGGTCTACGTATCAAGCTCGGGCCCGGGATCACGCTCGTCGCCCAGCGTGATCCCGGGTGGCTTGCCAAGGAAGTTGCCAGCCTGGATTATCTTTCGGGGGGCGGGTCTTGTTTGGAATCGGTTATGGTTGGAATCGTGAAGTGCTGCGCCAGCACGGGATTGCTTTTCAGGACCGACGCGCAATCCTGCGCGAGAAGATCCTCCTCATCAAGGCGCTTTGGACCCAATAGGAAGCAAGTTTTCACGGCAAACACATCCATTTTGAGAAGAGCCGGGCGTGGCCAAAACCCGTTCAGAAGCCCCCCCCCAGCATCATGGGGGCTGCTGCCGGCCCCAAAAATTACGCAGACATCGTCGAATTTTTTGACGGCTGGATGCCGGTCGGCGGGCTCCATGATTTTGAAGGTTGCTTACTGGGACTTCGTGAGGCCTGCGTTACCGCCCGGCGCGATCCGGATAGCCTCGAGTTGACTTTATTTCTCTCGCTTGGATTCGAGCCTGCGAACCTCTCAGCTTATGCGAAAGCGGGCGTTAAGCGCATTGTTCTGCCGTTGCCGTCGAAATCGGCCAGCATCGTCTTGCCTCTGCTCGTCAATTACGCGCGTTACCTGCCCGCCTAACCGAGCACGCGCCGGCGAGGGTAGGTGTTTCTCATTCCCGACGCCGCTGAAACGAAAAGAAAAAAACCCAAAATGATTCCTCAACGGCCGCTTATGATCCATGCCTGAATCTCCACAGACGCCCTCGTTGACGCCCCCAATAGCGGAGACCGTTGATCCCGTCTCCCACATGCCCGGCGCACGGAGTGATTTCGCGGTCGTGACCGAATTATTGCCGTGGCTGCGGCCGTTTACGGGCCGTATCGTGCTCGCGCTGTTCCTGATCTTTGCAGCGAAGCTCGTCAATCTCTATGTGCCTCTAGCACTAAAGCAACTGGTCGATCGGTTGAATATCGCGCCCGGTTTGCGTCTGCTGCCGCTCACATTGCTGCTGTCCTATGGTAGCTCGCGAGTCGCTGTCACGCTGTTTACCGAGCTGCGACAAATTGTTTCTGCGCGGGTGATGGCGCGTGCCTCACGCGAAATCACTTTGCGAGTATTCCGTCATTTGCACGGCCTCAGTCTCAAGTTCCACCTGGCAAGGCGCACGGGGGGGGTCGCCCGTGACATCGAGCGAGGTGGCGCCGCTATTGCCGACCTACTCGATTGGAGCTTGTATTCTATTATCCCGACAGGCCTAGAAGTCCTGCTGGTCACGGTTGTTCTGGTCTGGGCTTATGACTGGGGCTTTGCGCTGATCACTCTCGTTACCTTGGTGGCGTATGCGGTGTGGACGATTGCCATCACGGAGTGGCGGACACAGTTTTACCGTGCGGCCCTAGAGGCGAATACCTACGCCAATGAACGCGCCGTAGATTCGTTGTTGAATTATGAGACTGTTAAGTATTTCAATAATGAAGCACACGAAGCGCGTCGCTACGATGACAACCTGCGGCATCTTGAAAACGCGCAAGTCAAAGCGACGACCACGCTGGCCGTGCTCAATCTAGGACAGACAGCAGTGGTCGCCGTTGGCGTCACTGCGATGATGTGGCGCGCCGCACTCGGAGTGGTGGCGGGGCGACTCACCATTGGCGATCTGGTGCTCGTTAATGCGTACCTCTTACAACTATCGGCGCCGCTTTTTCTGCTGGGAATGATGTATCGAGAGGTGAAACAAGCCTTGACGAACATGGAGCGCCTGTTCGGTCTTCTCGATGAGCGACAGGACGTGGCGGACGTTATAGAGGCCCGAGTCTTGAGCGCAACGCAACCCCGCGTATGTTTTGAAAATGTACATTTTGGGTATGACACACGCCGCGAAATTCTGCGCGGAATTAGTTTCGAAATTCCGCCCGGGGGAACCGTCGCAGTGGTGGGCCATTCGGGCGCAGGCAAGTCAACGCTTGCCCGGCTCCTCTATCGGTTCTACGACGTAACGAGCGGACGCATCACTATCGATGGCGTGGACCTGCGGACCTTCACGCAGGCGTCCTTGCGTGGAGCGATCGCGATCGTGCCGCAGGACACTGTTTTGTTTAACGACAATATTTTTTACAACATCCAGTATGGTCGTCCACAGGCCGACCGTGAAGCGGTAGAAGCGGCCGCCAGTGCCGCCCACATCCACGAGTTTATCCGTGGGTTACCGGACGGTTACGCAACCGAGGTCGGTGAGCGCGGCTTGAAACTTTCCGGGGGTGAAAAGCAACGGGTCGCCATCGCCCGTGCCTTACTCAAGAATCCCGCGATCCTGATCTTCGACGAGGCGACTTCGGCGCTTGACTCCAAGTCCGAGAAAGCCATCCAGACCGAACTCGAACGTATCCAGGAAGGCCATACCACACTCATCATTGCGCACCGCCTCTCATCCGTTATGAACGCTGATCGGATCCTCGTCATGGACGACGGCGCCGTCGTGGAAAGTGGCGCCCACGGGGCACTACTCGCACAGGAAGGGCTTTATGCGCAAATGTGGCTGCTCCAGCAGCAGGAGGCGGAAGCCTCGTCCTAGTTAGCGGTCTCCGATACGCGCTGCCTATTGACTCCGGCAGCGGCTAAAAATAGTGTTCGTCGCTAATTGCGTGACGCGTTCTGACCGCGAGCGAGATTTAAATGCCGCGTCGCAGCAGTTGATGCTTCCAATCGGGCGCAATCCCAAAACAGGAACTCCGGGCATGAAAAACGGTTACATGATGATGATGGCCAACCTCCACGAAGGGGTGTCCGACGCCGAAATGATTCGGGAAGAAATGCGGCTCGCCGAACTCGCTGAGGAGGTCGGTTATGACGCCATCTGGTGTGCAGAGCACCATTTCGAAACCTATTCTATGGCGGTCGACAACATCCAGATCCTGACTTGGCTGGCGGCTAGGACAAAAAAGATCATGCTCGGCAGCGCCGCCCTGATTTTGCCGTGGTGGACGCAGCCCATCAGGCTGGCAGAGAAAATTTCGATGCTGGATGCGATGTCCAATGGTCGTTATCTGGTGGGGTTCGGACGGGGACTCTCGCGAAACGAGTTCGAGTCTTTTGGGATACCGATGGAGGAAACCCGCGCGCGCTTCGATGAGTCCGCGCGCATGCTCATCGAGGCACTTGACACCGGTTTCATTCAGGGCGATGGCCCATATTTTCCGCAGAAACGCACGGAAATTAAGCCCAAGCCCCTGCAGTCCCTGAAAGATCGACTCTACGCGGTGACCATGTCACCGGATTCTGCCCAAATCGTGGGGGATCTGGGTGCGCGCATGATGTGTTTTGTGCAGTTTTCGATGGACAAACATCTGCCGAACTTCATGCTCTATCGAAATGCCTATCAGCAAAAGCACGGCTGCGCGGCGCCGCCGCCGCTCCTGCTCGATTTCTCCTATTGCGATAAGGATGCTGCGCGGGCGGAAGCCTTGGTGCGAAAACATCTTGCGGCGAACTATCTTTCAATCCTTCGGCACTATGAGTTCATGCAGGATTATCACAAGGATATCAAAGGGTATGAAGCCTATGGTGATGCCGCAAAGTTATTAAATTCGCTCGGGCTTGAAGGGGCAGTCGAGGATTACATTGCCCATCAGGCATGGGGAACGCCCCAGCAAATCTTGGACAAGCTTTCCGCTCGTCGTGCCCTTATCGGTCATTATGAATGGAGTTCAATCGTCAGTTACGGTGGCTTGCCCTTTGATAAGGTGGAACAAAGCATGCGGCTACTTGGTCGAGAGGTCCTGCCCGAGCTTCGCCAATGGGAAGCAGAAACGACTGTACAACAGGCAGCGGTAGCCTGATCGAGAATACGATCTCATGTTCGGGCTTTCTACTCCCCCGTTACCGGCGCTCGATCTCATGGCGCCGGAAGCCATCAGCGATCCGCAGGGTTATTTTGCCGAGCTGCGAATGCGGCAACCGGTGTATTGGGATCCGCGCTATCGTTCGTGGTTGATTACGAGCTACCAGCACACCGCGGAAGCGCTGCGCGATGAACGATTCTCCTCCGATCGTATCGATCCCTACATTCGCAAAAAATTGTCTGGACCCGAGACCGATCCGCTGGTGCGCCAAGCGTTCGAGGTTCTGAGTGGCTGGATGGTTTTCAAGGAAGAGCCCGCGCACGCCCGCTTGCGCCGCTTGTGCACCCTCGCTTTTACGCCACAGTCGATCAACGCGTTACGCGCACGCGTCGAGAGTCTCTGCACAGAGTTACTGGACGCGATCCCGTCGAGCTACGAATTTGATTTGATTACGCAGGTTGCTGCGCCGTTGCCCTCGATAGTCATCGCTGAGATGTTGGGCGTGCCAGTGGCCGATCGGGCCAATTTCGAACGTTGGACTGCCCTCGTGTCTCCACTGGTCTCTACAGGTCTCGACGATCCGACCCGCTACGGTAGCGTGGCGAGTGGTATGGCCTCGCTGGTGGAGTATTTTACCGGTCTTTTTGCGCGATATCGGGAAGCGCCTGCCGACAACCTCATCTCGGCACTCCTGCGCGCTGCGGAGGACGAAGATGCGTTGTCCGAAGCAGAGCTCATGGCCACCTGTACGCTGATGCTCTTCGGTGGTCATGAAACGACCGCCAATTTCATTGCTAACGGCGTTCTCGCCTTGTTGCGTCATCCAGACCAGTTAGCCATGGTGCGCCACGATCAGGTAGACATGAAGCACGCGCTTGAGGAGTTTATGCGCTATGACGGTCCGGGCAAGACGGTCGTCCGTGTGGCGCGGGAAGACTTCGAATTTGCCGGGCATTCGATCAAGGCGGGGCAGCGTATATTTTTAATCCTTTCGGTCGCTAATCGAGATCCTGCTATCTTCGAAGATCCGGAACGTCTGAAACTCGATCGGGGACAAGTACGCCATCTCGGGTTCGGGTCTGGGAGCCACTTTTGTCTAGGCGCCCCCTTGGCGCGCCTAGAGACGGGGATCGCCATCCCACAAATCGTGAAACGTTTTCCTGGACTGCGTTTGGCCCAGGGTCCCCTCAAATGGTTGCCGTTCCTGGGGACCCGCGGTCTGCGCGAATTGCGCCTGCTGGCGAGTTGATCAAAATATGGAAACCGCTTCCGGAGCGGTGTCTGCACAGCGTCTAATAGCGCATGAGGAGTAACATCGATGTCGACGTTCAGGCGCGTAGTGACCGGCCATGCCGCTAACGGAAAATCCATCGTGGCGAGTGACACGACAGTGGCAGGCGTGGGGGTCCCGGGCTTGCCGGGCGTTTCACTGACCACCCTCTGGGGCGCCGACACGGCCTTGAATTATCCCGATGCGGGCACGGAGCCGGTGCATCCTAGTTGGTTCCCGCCCATTGGGGGTGTGCGTTTTTTTGAGTTTATCCTGGCTCCTGATAGCACACCACCAGATACGAGCATGAGTGCGGAAGAGATCACGACCGCGGCTAACGCCCTGTTTCCGGGACTCCTTTCGCATTTCACCGAGGACGATCCCGGCATGCATCGCTCCGCGACGATGGACACGTTGTATGTCGTTTCTGGGCGCTGTGTCCTCGAACTGGATGACGGTTCGCGCACGGCGCTCGCGGCCGGTGATGTGATTGTACAAAGTGGCACATTGCATCGATGGAAGAACCCTTGGGAAGAACCTTGCCGGATCATCGGCGCGTTGGTCGGCGCTAACCTGAAAAAGTAGTCGCGCCGGACGGATCTCCGGCGGCTTTATTTTTGCTGTCAGTCTATATAGAGGCTCAATTGATGGATTCCATTCATGACCAGGCTTGCATTGTGGGGATCGGACACACGGAATACTCGCGGGATTCTGGACGCAGTGAACTGAAGCTCGCTTGTGAAGCGATTAGTGCAGCACTGGCAGATGCGGGCCTAACCCCCGCGGACGTCGACGGTATCGCGAAATACACCATGGACAACAACGACGTGGTAGATATCGCGCGTGCCCTTGGTATCCCGCAACTTCGGTTTTTCGGTGAGGTGGCCTACGGCGGTGGGGGTGGCCCTGTCGGTACGGTCATGCTGGCAGCGATGGCGGTTGCCACGGGACAAGCGAAGGCGGTGATTGCCTTCCGCGCGATGAATGAACGTTCCTGTCGGGGCACTCCGCGGTTCGGGCAGGCGGGAACTGCGCCGGGGGCGAGTGGCCTGCACAGCTACCTTGGGCCCTACGGATTATTCAGCCCAGCCCAGATGGTCGGGTTGGCGGCGCGCCGGCACATGCATTTATACGGGACAGAGTCGCAGCATTTCGGTGCGATTGCGGTGACTTGTCGGCATCACGCTAATCTGAACCCGAATGCGATGATGTACGGTCGGCCGATGACGCTCGAAGACCATCAGAACTCTCGCATGATTTCTGACCCGGTTAGACTGTTGGACTGTTGCCTTGAGACGGATGGCGGCGCTGCGATCATCGTGACGACGCGCGAACGTGCTCGGGACATGTGCCAGCGGCCTGTGCATATCGCGGCAGGTGGTTTGGGCGCAGGCGCCTGGAATCATCGATCTATCGTCAAAGACGTCGATTCGCCGGCGAGCGAATCTACGGTCATCGCACAGCGTATTTTCAAGGACGCGGGGATCACCCATGACGACATCGATGCGCTCTACATTTACGATCATTTCACGCCGCTGGTGCTGATGGCGTTGGAGGATTATGGTTTCTGTAAGCGAGGAGAAGGAAAAGATTTCGTCGGTGACGGCAGTCGTTTTCGTTGGCCGCACGGGGGTTTGCCGCTCAATACTAGTGGTGGCAATCTTTCTGAGGGCTATATGCATGGTATGCAGAACACCATAGAAGCCGTTCGACAACTCCGCGGAACCGCAAGATGTCAGGTGAAAGATGCGCGGCACGCTTTCGTCTCCTCCGGTAACGCGGTCCCGACCTCCGCGATGATTCTGCGGAGTGATGCATGAGCAACCATAACGCCCCCGCCTTTCCTTATCCGATTCCGGAGTATGGTACTGAGCCTTATTGGGCGGCATGTAACGAAGAGCGTCTGGTGATGCAGCGCTGCGCTTCCTGCGGCCAGTTTCGGTGGCAGCCGGCGCCTATCTGCATCCATTGCCAGGCAGACGGCTTTACCTGGTCTCCGCTAAGCGGACGGGGACGGATCTATACTTGGACGGTGGTCACCCATCCGATTCATCCCGCAGCCGTGGCCAAAGTGCCTTACGTGGTGGTGGAAGTCGAACTAGAAGAGCAAGCGGGCCTTCGCATGCTGAGCAATCTGGTTGACGCGAATTTGGCGGACATCGTTTTTGACGCCCCGGTCATAGTCGGTTTCGATCGACATCCCGCCGGACAACTCCTACCGATATTTCGACTCGCACGCCCATGAATTCGCCTATCTGCGCCCTGCTAGGAATCGAATTTCCACTGCTCGCGTTCAGTCATTGCCGCGACGTGGTGGTGGAAGTCTCGAGAGCAGGCGGCATGGGCATCTTCGGAGTAGCGGCCACCACGCCAGAGGAGCTCGAAATCGAGCTTGCGTGGATTGACGCGCATATCGATGGTAAGCCCTATGGTGTCGACCTCATCGTCCCCACCCATTTCGTAGGGAAAGGCGAAGCCAGCGCGGCGGAGATGGCGGTCGCTATCCCGGAGACTCATCGTCAGTTCGTGCGGGACTTGCTGGCCCGTTATGGTATCGACAGTGCAGATCTGACCGACACGGTATTTACGCAGGGCTCCGCGTTTAGCGAGAACATGCGCGAGGAGGGTGCATTACGCCAACTTGATGTCGCTTTTGCACACCCGATAGGCCTGATCGCCAATGCCCTCGGGGTACCACCCGATTACATGCGAGAACGATCCAAGCAGGAAGGAGTCCCGGTTGCCGCATTGGTGGGTGCCAAGGAGCACGCGATACGGCAGGTACGGGCCGGCGTAGATATCTTGGTCGCGGCCGGCGGAGAAGCGGGTGGCCACTGCGGTGAGATCTCAACGCTCGTGCTTGTTCCGGAGGTTCAAGCGGCCATTCAGCCGTACCGAGATGTGCCCATTCTGGCAGCCGGCGGCATTGTGACCGGGCGACAGATGGCGGCTTGCATGGCGATGGGTGCCGCCGGCGCCTGGACGGGCTCGGTGTGGCTCACGACGCATGAAGCGGAGACCTCCGCCGTAGTGAAAGAGAAAATGCTGGCCGCCGGTGCCCGCGATACTGTTCGCGCGAAGTCGCGCACTGGAAAGTATTCGCGGCAACTCCGCTCACCCTGGACCGACGCCTGGGAGGCTGCCGCCGCCCCGCCGCCGCTGCCGATGCCGATCCAGGCTAATCTCGTTGCTGCCGCACACGCTAAAATCAATCGACTCGCCGAGGTGGGACACCCGGGTGCGCAAGCGCTCGCGACTTATTTTGTCGGACAGGGTGTTGGTCTGATGAGTACCGCGCTGTCCGCAAAGGCCGTTGTCTATGAATTCATGACAGACTTCCTGGCGGCGACCGAGCGGCTTCGTGCCTTCAGCGAGTAGTCCTTTTCACGCAGGCGTTCACTTTTCGGCATTCCGCCCGGTTTCTTTTAACGCGTGCTGTTCACCCACAGGTGCAGATTGCGATAAGACCGCCGCCATGCGTCGTCTTTGCGAATCGTTACGCTAGGGTGCGGTACGGGGTAGGTCCAGCGTGGTGACGCGTCGCAAGTCACGGCGATATTGTGTGTCCTGAAAAGGTCGCGCCCGATGCATGGTCGCCAGGTTATCCCAGATCACGAGATCCTCGTTTTCCCAGCGGTGGCGATACACGTACTGCGGTTGTGTTGCGTGCTCGATCAAATCGTGCAGCAAGAGCCGACCTTCTGGGAGCGGCCAGCCCATGATGGAAGTAGCGTGCGACGCCAAATAGAGCGCGCGACGCTGGGTGACAGAATTCACGCGAACTAGCGGCTGGACGACACCTTTTAGTTTCTCGGCTTCATCAGCCGAAAATTCAAAACCGAGTATCTGCCTTGAATAGGCGATGGAATGCTGTGCATGGAGCGGGGCAACGGTGTGTTTCATTTCTGCCGTAAGATCGTCGTAGGCAGCACGCATATCCGCAAATTCCGTGTCGGCATCCACCGGCGGTAGCGCGCGCGCAGATAACAGCGAATAACGTCCGTGAGGCTCCACAAACGACGCGTCGGTGTGCCACAGTCGGTTGGCTAGCCCGTAATGTCTTCTTCGATCATCGGTCGCCAGCAATTGCCCGTTCTCATCTAGGTTGGAGATGTCTGCCAGCGCCTCGTTGCCGAAGCGGTTTGTCCCCAGCGCAGAAGAACCGGTTTTGGCGTGCAGCGTGCCATCAAAGCGCTCGGCGAAGGCGAGCTGTGCGTCATCCGTCATGGGTTGGTTACGAAACACCAGTACGCCGTATTGATGCATCCCTTGTCGGATAGCCTCGAGTAGGCCCGGATCATCCGTCTCTCGCAGGTCGATTGGACTGACTTGCGCCGCGAAGAGCGGGTGGAGCGGGCTGAAAGACAAGGTCATGGACATCTCCCGGGTAAAGGCTTTTCAAGCATAGGCGCTCGACATGCACGCGAAAAGGGTCACGTCTCTTTTTTCGCCGGCCAGGGTGTCCTCGCGAGTGTACGGAGTGGCGAACCGTCGGCCCGCGAAATGACGCGGGTGATTGTGCGGGTGGTATCGCCGAAAGTCGGCAACCAACAGGAGTGACGTCCAAACCCGCCCAAGACGATGATCACTAAGTCAGCAGGCGTCTTGATGATCGGGACTTGCGCGGCCGCAGGGAAAAGGTCCGGAAACATGCCCGCCATGCCACCTCGTGCCCACGGGGTCCGGGGTAGACGGACATGGTCGAATACGAATTGGCGGATGTCGTCCTTGGAAAAGCCATCCGCCGCCAGGATTGCCGCGTGTTCCGGCCCAAGGGCAAGAGTCGGTTGTCCGTAGAGATAAGCATTGTTGCAGCCCATGTTGTTCATCGAACCCGCGAGCGTTGCCAAGATCCCGTCGGCGCGCTGACTGACGTGATCATTGATGTTATGGGGCCCCTCCGCGCCGGTGACGGTCACGGTTGAATCTTCGGGCGCGAAGCCACGTTCGACGTGGAGCGGTGGCCAAGGACTCTCCGCCTCGTTCTCTGCAACGCAAAAAGCATATTTTGCGGGCTGTCCCTGTGTAGATCGATCGAGCACACCAGGGATCCCGCCACCGACATTGAGCAGGATCAGGCGTATAGCGCGCCCGATCGTGGCGTTTGCACGCATACCCGGGCCGAATGCGCCGTAGCGCGCGTTAATGCCGAGTTCCTGGGCAAGCGGGCCATTGACGATGACGCACGGTGCGCAGGGGTGCGTGGTCGCTTGCACGGCAAACAGATTAAAGGCGGGATCGAGCATCGCCTGAACCGCCGTGAGTACCACCGGAAAATAGGCAGGCCGACAACCCGCCATCACCGCGTTGACGGCCAGAATCTCCGGAGTCACGATGCCTTGTCGAGGAGGCATCGTGCCGAGTTCGGCGTCTCGGGCATGATCGCAATACGTCAGCATTGCGGTAACCCGAGCAGGCGTGGGTGGCACGACGGGGAGGCCATCTGTCCAGCCGCGTGTCTCGAATTCGTCGTCGAGCGTTTTCGGATCGAGAAGCAGGGTACGGGTCATGGTCTGGCTATCAGGCCGGCGTCGATAGCGCACATCTCGTCGACGCAGATGGCGCCACCGGGAAGACGCCGTTCGGTCAGGTGTTGGAAGCTTTGCTGGTGGCGTGCCGTGACCGCGCTTACGGGTGCGGTTAGGGCATACAGAATTTCGGGCACGATAGCGCTCGCTTTTGCTGCCACGAGGGTCGGCGAATTTCCTGCCAGAGGATGTGGGATCGCGACTAGCGGCAGCGCAGGCAGCCCAAGTACCTCCGCTTCGGCGCGTCCTAGCGGGCCGAATTCATCGCTGCAGATGACGGTGGTTGGGATCCCCGCCCGCTCCAGCGCGACTGCGTCATGGACACTCCACGACGTACAGGATCCTCAGTCTGCGATGGCGAGGATTACCGCGTCGCAAGTCTTGAGGTGGGCCATGACTTCTGCCGGTGCAGCCGCGGTGGCGTTTTTGGCGAGCAGGACGGTATCGAACGAGTGCCCGGCTTCACGAAGAATGGCCGCTACCTGTCGCAGCAAATCCCCGGCGTTTGCCTTCATGTTGTCAAGCCACCCGATGCGGGCACCTTGCAGGTGCGTCAGTCGTGTCGCCAGCGGATGCACCTGCGTCCGGCTCATGGCGACGGGAACAAGGACCTCAACAGGAGTACGCATGGCAATCTCTCTCGTGGTACCGGAAGGCTGTATTGTCAGGCAGGTCGGTCAGATTGCCAACCGTTCAGTGGACCGGGAGCTGGGGGGCGCGCTTTAACGCGTGAGGCGTCGTCTTGGCCGCAGCTTAGCGCTCTCGACGAGCAGCACGGCAGAGACCACCATCCCGATGCCGATTAACTGACGGGTACCCAGTTGCTGGTCAAGCAACAAATAGCCGAACAAGACGCTGGTGGCCGGCTCAATATTCATGAACAAAGACGCCTTTACTGGGCCGATTTCGGCTACGACGACAAACAGCGAGATGATCCCGAACGAATAACACAGTGCACCGCCAATGAAAGCGACGATCGCCTCCGGTGTGTTCGGAAGCCCGATGCCGCCATTCACCACGCCGACGATCGCGAAAACCGTGATAGCGCTTCCCAGCATATGCAGCGTGATGGGCCGGGAATCACCCTGCCCCCGAATTTTGGCGCTCAAGGTCACGACTATCGTCACACCCAACGCACTGAGTAGACAAAGCGTGATACCGACATGATGGAGCGGTGCGCCAAATACATCGAGGGCGAGCAGAATCCCCGTAAAAGCCGTGACGAGCGCGAGCGCCGTACGCATGTCGAACAGTTGTCGGCCACCCCACCATTCAACGAGGCCGATCAGCAGGGGAAAAGTATAAAAAGTCGCAATGACCAACGCGACGGGGAGGTATTTGATCGCAACGAGTACGCCAAATGAGTAGCTCGCAAAGATAATGCCGAGGAGCAATGCAGACCGTCGCTGCGGCATGGGTAAGCTACGTGGAATGCCCTGGACTCGGAGTAACAAATAAAGGAGGGCAAAGGCTAGGCAGGAACGGAACAGCAGCACGGCAAGCGGTGTCGCGCCGCCTCGATACGAGAATGCCGAGAGACTCGTACTCCCCGCGAAGGTGATGCCGATGATCAGGACCTTCACGATGCCACGCCAAGGTGTGCCGACTGGCGCCGAGACCTGCAGGATTTTCATAGGTTGGAGGATATAGGCTCAGTCCCCTGAGCGACAGTCTCGGCGCGAAAGCGGATGTGCCAGATATGTTGGTGGTCGTGCGTATCCTAACGGGGTACGCTTGCGACTGTAGCGATCTGCACCTGATCTTGATGAGGCCTTGACCATGAACGATTACGCTGACTTTTGGTACGACAGTTCGGATGGCCTGCGGCTGTATGCCCGCAACTATTCCCATCCTTCACCCCGAGCGACGATTCTCTGCATGCCTGGCCTGACGCGCAATGCCGCCGACTTTTCTGAGCTCTGCGAGGCGTTGCGTGGGGACTATCGGGTACTTGCGGTCGATCAACGCGGGCGGGGCCGATCTGCGTATGCGCTTGATCCGGCGACTTATAATCCGCTTGTTTATGTAAAAGATATGTTCAGGATGCTGGATGTTCTGAACCTTCCCCGGATCATCGCGATCGGGACGTCGATGGGTGGGATCATGAGTCTCCTCATGGGTGCCATGCAACCGCAACGCCTGGTTGGCGTGGTGCTCAATGACATCGGACCGGTGATCGATCCGGTCGGTCTTGATCGGATCCGTCGTTACGTCGGGAAGATCCCCGCCGTGGCTTCGTGGGACGAAGCCGTAGCCCAGGTGCGTGCCCTTAATGCCCCGGTCTTCCCGGACTGGCAGGCGGCTGACTGGCAGCGTTTTACCCGCAAGCTTTATCACGAAGATCCCCAAGGGATCCCGCATTTAGCCTACGATCCGGCGATTGCAATGTCCCTCCAAGAAACGGCAGGGACGCCGGCGCTCGATCTTTGGCCCGCCTTCGGGGCGTTTGAATCCATTCCAATGCTCGTTATCCGGGGGGCAACGTCGGATATTCTCTCCCCGGCCTGTGTCGCTGAAATGGCGCGACGTAAACCCGATATGGTGACGGTGGAGATCCCTGATCGGGGACATGCACCGATGCTCGACGAGCCAGGCGCACGGACCGCCATTCACGCCTTCCTAGCGAGTCTGCCGCGAGACTGAAGGAGCCTTTTGGGGGCGCGTCAGGCCTGCACAATGTTCGGCAGATCTTTCAGCGCCTCGTCAATCGCGGCTTGGGGGTGGTCGTAACGTTGTAATTCCCCCCGCGCAAAGGCGGCATAGGACATCATGTCGAAATTGCCATGACCCGAAAGGTTGAACAAGATCACCTTCCGCTCCCCGCGGAGCGTGCACTGGCGAGCTTCCATAATGGCGGCATGGACCGCATGATTTGATTCCGGTGCAGGTAACACGCCTTCTGCACGCCCGAACAGAAGGCCACTCTCAAAGACGTCCACTTGATCAAAGGCCTGTGCCTCGATGTGCCCGCCTGCGAGCAGGGCGGAGACCTGCGGTGCCATGCCGTGATAGCGCAATCCCCCTGCGTGGATACCGGGCGGTACAAAGCCATGGCCGAGGGTATACATCTTGCAGATGGGTGCGATCCCGGCGGCGTCCGCTGAATCCCACGTATAGGTTCCACGCGTTAAGGTCGGGCAGGCCGAAGGCTCCACCGCTATGATTCGGGTGCGTTGGCCGTGGCGCAGATTTTCGCGCACGAAGGGGAACGTGATCCCGGCAAAATTGGATCCGCCCCCGGCACAACCGATGACGATATCCGGATATTCATTCGCCAGTTCCATCTGTTTGAGCGATTCTTCCCCGATCACGGTCTGATGCAGCAGGACGTGAGGCAGGAAAGAGCCCAGCGAATATTTTTTTGCGCCGCTTGAGGTGGCCGCGGCCTCGATCCCTTCCGAAATAGCCATGCCGAGCGAGCCAGGATGTTTCGGGTCGAGGGCTAGAAATTGGCGCCCGGCGGCGGTACGGGATGACGGGCTGGCATAGACCTGTGCACCGTAACTTTCCATCACGAAACGCCGAAAAGGTTTCTGATTATAAGAGAGGCGTACCATGTAGACTTCGCAACCCAGACCGAAGAAGTTGCATCCCATCGACAGGGCTGAGCCCCACTGACCGGCGCCGGTTTCGGTGGTAAAGGCTTTTCCCCCCTCTTCCTTCAGGTAGAAAGCCTGTGCGACGGCCGTGTTGGCTTTGTGCGATCCGACGGGCGAGACACCCTCATTTTTGTAATAGATATGTGCGGGTGTGCCGAGAACCTTCTCGAGGCGATGTGCCCGCATCAGTGGCGTCGGCCGCCATAACTTATACAGTTCGCGGACCGGCTCGGGAATTTCGATTGCCTCCTCGCGGGCCATGTCCTGGGCGATCAATCCGCGCGGACTAATGACCGACATAAACGCCAGATCGACAGGCTGGTGCGTGACGGGATGCAGGGGCGCCGGCGTTGGCAGATCTGCATTCAGGTTGTACCAAGAACGCGGCAGATCGGACTCGCTGAGGTCGAAGCGTGTTCTGCTCATGATTAATGTCCGTTCCAAGCAAGGAAATTTTTTAGCAGCCGCAGTCCCACCGCTGCGCTTTTCTCTGGATGAAATTGTGTCGCGAATACCGAGCCAAAGGCTAGGGCGGAAACAAAGGGGTCGATGTAGTCAGTCCTGCCGAGCGCGAGCGCGGGGTCGTCCGGTACGACGTAGTAACTGTGCACGAAATAAAAGCGGGTACCGCTGGCAACGCCATGGATGATGGGATGATCTCGCAACCAAGTGACATCATTCCAGCCCATATGCGGAATTTTGCGCGGATTCCCATCCGGGCCCGGGCCGGCGTCTGAACGGAAGCGCCTGACTTGCCCTGCATAGGCGCCAATCCCGGCGGTCCCACCATCTTCGTCACTGGAGGCCATCAGGGATTGCAGACCCAGACAAATTCCAAAAAAGGGTCGGGTGTGTAGGCACTCTCGTAAAGCAGGGAGGAGATCGTTCTTTTGGAGTCCCCGCATACAGTCCCCAATCGCGCCTTGGCCCGGAAACACCACGCGGTCGGCACTCAACAGAACGTCTGGTTGGGCCGTCACGACGACCTCATGGGCGCCTTCCGCCACGGTTTCCAACGCTTTTGCGACGGAGCGGAGATTGCTCCCACCATAATCAACGACCGCGACCCGCTGCATTTGACGTGTGCCTACAACATGCCTTTGGTGGAGGGCATCGCGCCGGCCTGGCGCGGATCAAGTTCGCATGCCATCCGCAACGCACGTCCGAATGCCTTAAAAATGGTTTCGATGATGTGGTGGGCATTCCGTCCCCGCAGGCTGTCCACATGCAACGACATCCGCGCGTGGTTGATGAGTCCCTGAAAGAATTCGAAAAACAGATCGACGTCGAAATCCCCGACTCGGGCGCGAGGAAATTGCACGTGGTATTCCAGACCCGGCCGGCCTGAGAGGTCCACCACGACCCTAGAAAGGGCTTCGTCGAGAGGCACATAGGCATGGCCATAGCGCCGCAGGCCGATTTTGTCACCCCAGGCGACGGCCAAGGCCTGGCCAAGTGTAATGCCGATATCCTCCACGGTGTGGTGCGCATCGATCTCGAGATCGCCACGCGCGTCAATGGTTAGATCTAATAAGCCATGACGACATACCTGATCCAGCATGTGATCTAGAAAGGGGAGTCCTGTGCTGAACGCACTAATCCCGGACCCATCGAGATTGACCTCTACCGTGATCTGGGTTTCCTTCGTGTTGCGCTCGATGCGCGCGCGGCGTTGAGTCATGGTGGCAGCAGAAGCGTTAGATTGTAATGGCGAGACCGACAAGATATCACGGCGACCCCTTAGCTATCACGGCCCTCGTTGCCGATGGAACCGGGACGGGTGAGAATCAGTGTACGCAGACTGCCCGAAGTCGTAAATTCCCACCTGCTTGGAGTGACCGCCTTGTCCACGCCCGATGACATCCAGATCGATGCAGTGGAGGCCTACCTCCAGCAACTCCAAGATCGAATTTGCCACGCCCTCAGTGCGTTGGATGGGCGTGGGGCCTTTGCCGAAGATCTCTGGCGTCGCCCGGGGGGCGGGGGAGGAGGCCGCACCCGGATTTTACGGGACGGCGCGGTTTTTGAACAAGCGGGTGTTAATTTTTCAGATGTGGCCGGGGAGGCTCTGCCACCAGCCGCTACCGCGAAGCGGCCCGAATTAGCTGGGCGGGCGTTTCGCGCCATGGGTGTGTCGCTCGTCGTGCATCCCCACAATCCCTACGTGCCGACCTCGCATGCCAACGTGCGTTTTTTCCTGGCGACGAAGCCAGGGGCGGCACCCGTTTTCTGGTTTGGCGGGGGCTTCGACTTGACGCCGTATTACGGATTTGAGGAAGACGCCGTCCACTGGCACCGCACCGCCCAACAGGCTTGCGCGCCGTTTGGAACGGAAGCTTATGTTAAATACAAGCAGTGGTGTGACGATTATTTTTACATTCGTCACCGTGATGAACAGCGAGGGATCGGCGGGCTCTTTTTCGATGATTTAAACGAAGACGGATTCGGTCGAAGTTTCGCTTTTATGAAGGCGGTCGGGGACCACTACCTGCCGGCGTATCTGCCGATCGCGACACGCCGGAAAGACGACGCCTACGGTGAGCGGGAACGGGACTTTCAGCTCTATCGCCGAGGTCGTTATGTCGAATTTAACCTGGTCTACGACCGTGGGACCTTGTTCGGTCTCCAAACGGGAGGCCGCACAGAATCAATCCTGATGTCACTCCCACCGAACGTGCGCTTTCGCTATAACTGGCAGCCTGATCCCGGCACCCCAGAGGCCGAGCTTTACACGCGGTTTCTGCCGCCTCGGACTTGGGTGGTTTAGGCGTTTCTGACCGGCGATAGCAAGCCAGGCGCCGGGTCGCATGTCGGCCTTTAGGCTTTAGGAAAGTCTATGTCGCGCCGGGTTTTTTCGACTCCTATCACCTGAATGTCGGCAATGTGCAAGCCACGGCGTCGCCCACTGCGGCTTGCGTGGGCCCGTCGAGATCGGTACGGAAAGTCGCATGCATCCGGTTGATGAATGACGCCAAACTGATTGTCGTTGCCAAATCGACTAATTCCTCGTTAGAGAAGCGCGAAGACAACGCGGCATATAGCGGGTCGTCAACCCGGACATCGCGGGTCAAAACTTCCGCATAGCGAAGAACCAGCTTATCCGTCTCGTCAAAGGTGGGACAATTTTCCGGATCCCCCATCATCCCCATCTCTTTTTTTGTCAAGCCGACACTCAGACCGAGCATCACATGCGTGGGAATTCAATAGTGACAGGAGTTAATTTGCGAGGCCCTCAGGTATCCCAGCTCTCGATAGCGTGGTGCGATACGAGGTTCACCATACAGCGCCTGCATGATTTTGACGAAGCCAGCGAACACCTTGGTATTGTTGGCGAGCATTCTCATCACATTGAAGATGGGGAAGCCCATTGCTTCGATTTCGCCATACGCGGCGCGTATCTCTGGGGGGGCTTCGGCGGGTTCAATCAACGGAATCCGGGCCATGGATTTCTCCTGTAACGCGCCTTGCGGCAGTGAGGTCAGCCTATAATGCGGTGGCGTTTCAGACAAGCCACAGACATCGCCGAGTGAGCCATGACCTCTCCACATGCCAACATTCCAGGGATTGATCGTCTGCTCCGGGACCCGGCTGCCATGACTTTGATGAGTCAGTATGGGCGGCTCGCGGTGGTTGATGCCCTCCGCGAAGCCGTCACAACGGTACGGCAGGACCTGCTGACGAAGGGTTCGGTGGAGACGGATAGTCGCCTTCGGATCATCAACTTGGCGGACGCTTCGCTTGCGCAAGCCCATGCCCCAAGTCTCGTGGCGGTGTTCAACCTGACAGGGACCGTCCTCCATACCAATCTTGGCCGCGCGGTCTTGCCGGCGGAGGCGATTGCGGCCATCGCGAACGTCGCCGCCGAACCAAGCAACCTCGAGTACGATCGGGTCAGCGGCAAACGGGGTGATAGGGACAGCCACCTCGAACGCTGGCTGGTGCGGCTGACGGGCGCGGAGGCCGCAACGGTAGTCAACAATAATGCCGCAGCGGTCATGCTGGTTCTCAATACCTTTGCTAAGCGGCGCGAGGTGCTGGTGTCGCGCGGGGAGTTGGTCGAAATCGGCGGTTCTTTTCGCATTCCTGATGTTATGCAGGCGGCCGGTGCCGTGCTCCGCGAGGTTGGGACCACTAACCGCGTGCATCTACGCGATTACGCGGATAACGTGACGACACGTACGGCACTTATCATGAAAGTGCACCCCAGCAACTACCGTATTGAAGGGTTCACCGCGGGCGTACAGGAGACTGCCCTGGCAGCACTGGCGAAAGAGAAAGCGATACCCTTCGTGATCGACCTCGGCAGTGGAACGCTGATTGAGTTCGGCTCGCTGGGGCTTCCGCCGGAACCCTCTGTTCAGGCGACTCTCGCGTCTGGCGCGGATCTGATCACCTTCAGTGGTGATAAATTGCTCGGTGGTCCACAAGCCGGGATTATTGTCGGGCGTCGGGAACTGATCGAACGCCTCAAGAAAAATGCCATGATACGCGCGTTACGCGTCGATAAACTGACCATTGCGGCCCTCGAAGCGGTTCTGCGCCTTTATGCCGATCCAACCCGAGCCAGAACCCGGATCCCGACACTGCGCCTGCTTACCCGGCCACTCGCCGACATTTCTGCGTTGGCGCAAGCGCTTCTCCCGGCCGTGCGCACGGCACTGCACGCTATTGCACAGGTGGAAACGATCGCGTGTCTGAGCCAAATTGGCAGTGGTGCACTTCCCGTCGATGTACTGCCAAGCATGGGGCTCGCGCTGCGGCCGGTAGCGAACGTGGTGCGCGGAGACGCTGCAGCCGATCTGTCCCTCCGCTTGCGAGAGCTACCGCGCCCTGTGATTGGGCGCATTCATCAAGGAGCGATAATTCTCGATTTGCGTTGCCTAGAAGATCCAGCTGCCTTTCTGGAACAGCTCAGGTTTATCCGGGCGCCCTCGGCGATCTCCGCGTGATTGTCGCGACTGCCGGCCATGTTGATCATGGCAAGACGTTGCTCATTCGTACCTTAACCGGTGTCGATACCGACCGCTTGCCGGAAGAACGCGCCCGCGGCATGACTATAGACCTGGGTTTTGCATATTTGCCGGCATCTACTGCCGCCACTTCAGCGGTGAATTCGATCATTGGCTTCATCGACGTCCCTGGCCACGAGCGATTTGTACGGAATATGTTGGCCGGCGTGGCCGGCATTGACTTCGCGCTGCTCGTAATCGCAGCGGACGATGGTCCTATGCCGCAGACGCGAGAACACCTCGCTATCCTTGACCTGTTGGGGATCTCCCGCGGTGCTGTAGCGCTTACCAAAGTGGATCGGGTAAGTGCAGAAAGAATGGAAGCAGTCAGCACCGAAATCAGATTGCTGCTGGCGCCCACCGCGTTGGCAGAGATCCCCATAGTCCCGACGGCGGCACCCACGGGGATCGGGATTGAGACGATAAGAGGCTTGCTGGAGACGGCCCATGCCGCCGTCGCTGCTCGACAGGTCGCCGGAAATTTCCGACTCGCGATTGATCGCAGTTTCGTGCTTGATGGTGCCGGGCGTGTTGTCACCGGCACTGTATATTCCGGTTCAACAAGCGTGGGTGATCGGTTGCTCATCGCGCCAGTCGGCATTGAGGTCCGCGTACGATCTATTCATGCGCAAAACCAAGTCGCCGATACGGCTCATGCGGGGCAGCGCTGCGGCATCAACTTGGTGGGTTCCGATCTCCGACGTCATCAAATCCATCGCGGTGATTGGCTGGTCGCGCCGCCTTTGACGAGCAGCGCTATCCGACTCGGCGCCAGGTTGACCTTAGCGTCGAGCGAAGCGATATCGATGCGAGATCGTACTCCGGTGCATGTGCACGTCGGCGCCGCCGACGTTGGCGGGCGCGTCACACTTCTCCAGGATCGAGCGATGGCGCCCGGCGAGACGACGTTCGCGACGCTGACGCTGGACGCTCCAATCGTCGCGGTACAGGGCGACCGGTTTGTGTTGCGAGACCAGTCGGCGACCCGCACACTCGGCGGTGGGCAAATCTTGGAGCCGGTGCCTTACCCCCGTGCACTGACCCGCAAACGCCGAGTGCCAGTACTGGCTGCATTAGCGCAAGCTACCCCGTCGGCCACGCTCGACGCCTTGCTGGATGCGATCCCAGAAGGCGTCGATGAAGTATGGTTCCTCCGGGCCTTGAATCTGACCGAAGAGGAATTAGTCTTCGTCCGACAGACCGCAGGAGTCGTACCGATTGCGCTCACCAGAGGCGAGCGCGTGCTACTTGAGTCCTCACGGTGGGAAAGGCTTTGCGGACGTTTGTGTGAGCTCATCGATGCCCATCATATCGCCGAGCCTGCACAGACCGGGTTGCCGGAGCTTGAACTACCGAACCTTCTTGCGGACTGTTTTCCAAAACGATTGGTCCGTGCTGCGGCCGATGTTTTGGTCCGTGACGGCGGTTTGGCGCGTCGGGCCGGACAGCTTTGTCGGCCCGAGCATCAAGCTAGGTTGACGGGTGGCGAGCAGACCTTGTTCAACCGCGTCGAATCCGAATTGAAGCGTCACGGCCTTCAGGCGCCCGCGCTACATGACATGCTCGAGCCGCTCAAAACCAAAGTAGAAGTCCTTCGGCCGTTCGTCGAGCGCATGGCACGTCTCGGACGTCTGCATCAGGTGAGCAAATATCGGTTTTACCTGCCTTCCGCGTTACGTCAACTGGCCCTGGAAGCAGAAAGTCTTGCCACTCGGTGCGAGGGAGGGCTGTTTACGGCGGCGGAATACCGGAACCAGACCGGTATAGGGCGCAATGTCACGATCGAAGTACTGGAGTACTTCGATCGCATCGGATTAACCCAGCGCCACGGCCAGACAAGACGCGTGCGTCGCGCCATCGACGAAATTTTCGGCGGTCTCTGATCCCGTTGCGGCCAAACTCGGGTAGCATCCGCGTTGGAAGAGCGACATCTCCCGGTGGGGTGCCCGGACTTCAAATCCGGTGGAACCTGTTAATGCAGGTTCGGTGGGTTCGACTCCTACCTCTTCCGCCAAATAAACCATATAACTTATTATTTAAAATAATTTTTAAGGTTTTTAGTTTTTCCCTTCCCATGTTTCTACCCACGTCGCAACAGCCGCCAGCACCTGTCCGATGGCGATGTTCCACAAAGCAAAACCCCGCCGAAGCGGGGTGTGCGCGTGAGGTTGCGTAGCGTTATTGCCGCTTACGTCGAGACTCCGGAAACGGGCTGCTTATCTGGAGACGCGAACATACTCCCAAGATATCGTGTTGCCCGAAGCAGTGCTGATAAAAGAAATGTGGTTCCCGTTATCTGAAGTCACGCCGGCATGCGTGTATAGCCCCTGAGTGTCATTTACGACGCAGGTGCCTTTACTCGAAGGCGTCGTATCACTCACCGAATATGTACCGCCAGTGGTCGATGGTACCGCAGTGCCCCCGTCTATGACGGCTAACGAATAGGGCGTCGTAAAAGTGCCGTTCGCATTAAATTGACGCACGCCCACGAAATTAATTGGGGTGCGGGTAGTAGGAGAACCTACCGTCGTGATCCAACCGCTGCCTTGATACGCGTAGGTACCCTCCACTGTGCTGGAGTTGCATGACGACTGAGGCCCGGCATAAGCCGCAGCACTGCCTAACAGCGCGCCGAGGGCGAGGAGGGTTTTAATTTTCTGCATGAGAATTAACCTTGTGATGAGGACGTTAATGGACAAATGGCTCATGACCATTCGCGAGACATATACGTTCCAGGTGCACTATTCGGGCCAAGTTCTTGTCTTCACGCTAACTGACTAATAACGTTCAACTTAGTGGTTAAAATCGGCTTGGTCCAAAAACAGCCGTGTAAAATTTATA
>CAIKBL010000070.1 GCA_903825645.1 uncultured Pseudomonadota bacterium
ATTAAATTAAATAAATAAATTATATTTTCTTTTTTATTCCTTTTAAGGCATATTTTATTTCATTTATTCATCACTAAGCCACCGACTTAGTGCGGCAACCGCTTATTTGAGCGCGATCTGCTTCGAATGGCGAATCGACTGATTGCTGTTGTTTCAGGGAAGGCGTCCAGGACGACCCGGCCAATCCTCGCCCGCAAGCCACCAGAATGCGTCTCCGTCGGACTCGCTTGCGAGACGATCGTAAAGGGCAAAAATTGAAATCGAGTGGCGATTAATGCCCGCGACAGAACAGGATCTAATCCGGTTTCCAGCCAGACAGGGAGGCTAGGCGCCGCGCCCTTGCGGAAAGGATAGTCCGACGGATCGTTAAAAGTGGACGCCTTAGCGCCTGTGCTGCATCGGCCAAAACCGGGCCACAAGCAATGCCGCCAGCAAGCATGCGTAGAACAAGGGCTCGGAATAATCTTTCTTCACCGACATCCAGAAATGGATAACGCCTGCAATTGCGATGAGGTAGATGAGTCGGTGAAGCGATTGCCAGTGCCGCCCGAGACGCCGACGCAAAGACAACGTAGACGTCATAGCAAGCGGCAACATCAGGATTAGTGCCCCCATCCCGATCATGATGTAGGGACGTTTAAACAAATCTTTCAACAAATCATGCCAGTCGAGCTGCACATCGAGAAGCACATAGACGAGCCAATGCAACATCAAGTAGGCGAAGGTCAAAAGGCCGAGTTTTCGGCGATGTCGCGTCAGCCAAACCCACCCGGTAAGCCAACGCAACGGCGTAACCGCAAGCGTTAGAAGCAGCAGACGAAGCGTCCAATCCCCCAGAAAATGCTCACCCGCCTTGACTGGATTAGCACCAAAATAACGCGTATGGACCAGCAAGTCAGATGCGACACACACAACGGCCGCCCCCATCGGAATGAGACTTAGTAGCAGTAATACCCCGCCAAAATAAGCGGGCTCTCGTAGGTTTCGCAGGCGCACGATCCGTATTCTGCTTAAAAATTCTTGACGAGATCCATGCCGTCGTAGAGACTCGCGACTTCCTCTGCATAGCCATTGAACGGCAGCGTCGCCCGCTTGATAAAGTCGCCTATCCGGCGCTCTTTTGACTGCGTCCAGCGTGGATGGTCTACCGCGGGATTGACGTTTGCGAAAAAGCCGTACTCGCTCGACGCCGCCATGTTCCAAGCAGTCTTTGGCTGCTCTTCGCTAAACCGGATCCGAACAATCGACTTCGCACCCTTGAAGCCATATTTCCACGGCACAATTAAACGTAGTGGTGCCCCGTTCTGATTCGGCAAATCCCGTCCGTATACACCGGTAACCAGTAACGCCAGCGGATGCATCGCTTCATCTAGGCGCAGTCCTTCCGTGTAGGGCCAGTTCAGAAACTGCTGTTCGATACCCCTCATCTGGCTTGGATCGGCAAGCGTCGTGAATTCCACATACTTCGCGGCTGACTGCGGACCCGCCCGCTTGATGAGGCTCGCGAGCGGAATCCCCCGCCACGGGACCACCATGGACCACGCCTCCACGCAACGATGTCGATAAATCCGGTCTTCAATGGTATGCGGCTTAAGAAAGTCCTCCAGTTGAAATTGACCCGGATTGTCACATAACCCATCGACCTTCACCGTCCATGGCTTGGGCTTCAGCGTGCCGCTGTAGTCTGCCGGATCTGACTTATCCGTGCCAAATTCATAGAAATTATTATAAGAAGTAACGTCTTCCCATGGCGTCACACGATCGTCCGCCCGCAGGCCAAAAGGTTTACCGACTATGCGCGGACTGTCCTCTGCGCGGAGGAATGGAGACATAAGAAACCCACCAGCCCCCAGTCCCATCGCGGCGAGAAACCGCCTCCGATCTTGGTAGACACCCTCGGGGGTAATCTCAGATGCGCGTGGTGCAGAACAAACCTTTTTCGACATCATCTCCTCCGGTTGTCGTCTTGCGTACACTGTGAGAAAGCGCGACTCATTCAATCTACCCTTTGAGCCGAAAGCGCAGCGCCCTAATCGCGGCAAATTAAGCGCCTACCCTAACAAGGGTCCGCGACATAGCCTACATAAGTTGTGCTCGCTTCGCCTTAGGCTTGGATCACCATCCCACCGCCACTTTGAGCCAAATCACGGCTTATTTTGAGAGAAAAAATCCTCGCTACTACCCGCCATCCGGCTAGACAAGTTTCCATCGGAGACTTGAAAGTCAATCGCGCCGATGTCAGTCAACGCACCGCGCCGATGTCCCCAAAAATCGTCGGCCAGCATCGCCGCATCCTTGGTTAAACCGAGGCATCCCGATGCCGGCGTCAAATTTGCCTGGCCGAGGCCCGGAAAGCATTCGAGGGTTTTATCCTCGCCCAAGCCGAAACGACTTCGTGCGATTTGGGTCCTCATAATCGCCAAGGCTGCTCGCGGAAACCGCACGGCTACCGACGTCAGCCCCTCAGAATTTTGCTCCGCCAAATCGTCAAAGTGACCAGATAATCGCCGAAACAAGCCAAAAAGCCAAAGGCCACGACGATTGCCAAAACTCAAATTGCCGCGCACCTCGGCGTTTCCACCGTCACGTATCCTCACGTCGCCCGTGAGCACGTTGCCCCTCACTTGCGCGCTCGTGGCTGAGAATCGTGCGTCAATACCCTCCGTCAAGAGCACCGTATTGTTTAGCACCTGACTTCGAGCGGCTTTATTTAGATAAATGCCGACATCAGAGCAGTTGAGTACCACGTTGTTGCGAATGACGCCGTCGTGATGTTCGTCTGCACATACCTGATCTCGACAATATGCCACGCCCGTCCCCCCGCCACCAAAGGAAATACCCACCCGCTGCCCACCACCGCCATGCGCTCGGCATAACACGAGATTGCGCTCGATGATTCCGCGCGCCGAGTTACCTTTCATGAATATGCCGTAGCTCGTTGCATTGCCGCCCGATTTCTCAAAGTCAGCGATAAAATTGCCCCGCACGGTCCAGTCAGAAGCGGCGACTAAATCGATCACCGTCACCGGGGAACTTGTATTTCTTGCACCGTGATTGAATAAGCCATTGTCTTCGATGACTCCGCCATCTGGGTAAAAGCCTCCGGGCTCTCCATTGATTTTCAGATGGGCGTTGAAATCGGTAATCACGTTGTGCAGCACGCGGACGTGATGTCCACCGCCGGAGATGTGAAAGGCATGCTCCGCATTAGCATGTCCGCGGATCACAAGATCTCTGAAAATCCAGTAGGAATGATGAACCACAAAAAGCTCGATGCCCGTCGCCCGCACAATCGCTTTCCCAGGCACCAACGCGCGCACGACAATCGGAGACGATGCTGTGCCGCCCGCCCGCGTATCCAGTCGATAGACGCTGTATTCGCCTGAGGCTAGCACAATCACATCGCCGGCGCCGGCCGACGCAAACGCGCGTGCAAATTCCTCTTTGGAGCTAACCGTCACCTGATCCGCGAACCCATAGGTCGAGGCAACGAGAAGGAGTAACCCCCATAATTGCCAGGCACGAAAAACCAAGCCGTTCATTATCAAACGAGCCCCGACGCAAAACATTTCTGCCTGCGCGTTAAGGGGGCCACGTGGCAACTTCCGTTCGCAGGGAAAAGCCTACCGGATGGCATATACCCCCCGGCCGGCCAGATCAACGACGTGGTCTTCGTCGCTAGTCGACGGTGATGGTCACCGGCGTCGATAATACTGGCGGCTGCTGGGGAATATGCGCAAAGTCCCCCAACAGCAGCTGCAGGACATGTTTTCCAGGCGCTAAAACAAGCGTCGTTTCAGTCTGACCGCCGCCAAAGTGGAGATGATGGGCGTCTTTGGGGATCGGCTGCTTCAGGTCTGGCACCTGGGTGTCCACCAAGAGATGGTGGTGCCCGGTTTTGTCCTGATGCACACCGGCCGGCGCCACCCCCCATGGTTGATGTAGGCCAAAAACGACGGTCACTGGGCTTTTGACGCTTGCGCCGTCTACCGGAGAGACGATCCAGACTTGCGGCTCTGCCGCCTGTGCCAGCCCAATGGTCGAAACAAACGCCACACCGACGAGACTGCGGAAAAAAGAATTCATCTTGGGGGTTCCTTAAATTGGAGGTTCGAACGTCGCATCGCTGTCAGCACCGTCGGCACCCTAGCGTCGCTGCGCGTGGTACTGCAGCGGGCACGGCTACGCGTGCTTTGCGTGTCATTATGCCGAAAATAAGCCCCGTCAGCGATGGCTCGAGTTGGGAGGATGGGCACTTAAGCCACGCTTTCGCTCCGCTTTTTTGGCCAATAACCCGTAAGCCGCATGGCGCTAAAATTAAATTTTTTGAAGCGGCACTATTTGAAGAGAAATTTTTTGCATCTGTGGCATCCACAGGCCAAACGTACGTTCTCGCTATAAGGGAAGGAATTGACCTTGCCCGATATCAACTTACAACAGGCATTGCTCAACTTGGCTGATTTACGAAGATACCAATGAGCCACAAGAAGGTCGGAGTATTGAGCCGTCGGCACACACAGGTTCAGGTAATTGCAAGGTCGGGAATGGACGCTGACGAACTCTAGCGGACTGAGACTTGGTGCGGATGAGGGAAGCGAAAAAACTCTGCAAGCCCCTGCTCAAACGGGATTTTCCGGAATTCTTGAAAATGAGTTGCCCCCAAATCTGCCCCCGTAATACAGCACCCACGCGGCATGCAGAACTGCGCGGGGTCGATGCCCGATAAGGATTTTGGGGCCAGCATAAATCCGAATAAGTTTTACACTGCTCCTAGACCAGCGGCTGGCTGTCCCCGGTTAACTCAGGCCATTGGCTTGACGATTAGACCGTGAAAACGCGACCCGCCTATACTGCATGCGCGTTCAACCACCTCAATGATTGAGGAATGTCAGCGATGAGCCCACCTGATACGGACGCCTTATTAGCGAAGCTCAAGTCGCTCCCACCGCAGCGCCTGCTCGAAGTGGAGGACTTCATCGATTTCCTGCGCAGTCGTGAAGATGAGCATCGATGGACCGTGAGCGCCAGCGCGGCTTCGCTAGCGAGCTTTGCCAGGGTATGGGAGAAAGACGCCGACTATGACCACCTATAGTTTCGGTAGCGTCGTCCTGGTGCAGTTTCCGTTCACCGACTAATCAAGCGCCAAGCAGCGGCCCGCGATCGTGATCAGTTCGGCGCGTTACAACCGCGAGCGCCCGGACTTAATCATTCTGGCCGTAACCAGCCGCACGCGCGACACGCCGGACTATGGCGAGCATTCCATCGAGGACTGGCGCGCTGCCGGCTTGCTTAAACCGTCGGTCATCAAGCCACTCATCGCCACGATCGAGAAATCGATGGTGCGTAAAGTGCTGGGGCAATTAGCCGTGATCGACCTTGCCGCCGTGTCGCGCTGTCTGGCGGCCATTCTTGGGGGCGATACCCACCCACTCGTGCCGGTGACTGTTGAAAGGTAGGCGGGCATATGCCTACCTCATTGGGAGATTTTGGGTCCGGGTAAGTTCGAATAGTTTTTACTCTGACCCTAAATGTGGCCGCCCAGACACTGATCGCGATGTTTAAACCCACAATTGCCGGAATGATCGGCAGCGTGGGTAAGAGCATGGAACTGCTGGTCTATCCGAACCGCCAGAACGGCAAGCCCCTGCTCGACGCGAAAAAGTCCGGCGCCTTCCGCTACACGATCTATGAACATGTCTTCGATTGGCGCCTACCGCTATCGAGCCTGCTGCCACCGCGCGTCGATCCGAAGACAAACGAGGAATTCCCGGGCAATTACGAATTCAATCCGTTCACGGGCGGGAAGCTGAATGCTGCGAACTGAAGAAGGTTCCGACGTTACGGGCAAGCTCTGGACCGACGTTCAGGCGTTGGCCCCCCTTGCGGCCTCGCTGTCGCCGGCGGCGACCGGTCAAGCGCTAACGTCTTGGCGCGTGGATTCCTCGCCTATTCCAGGGGGCAATGACGTGACTTCGTTGTGATGACGCCCCGGTTGGTGGGCGATCTCGATACCCCCCCCAAACAGTGGGGGTCCCAGATTTCCTGCTAATCGGTGCCGACTAAAACGGTGCCTGTCCCCGAGCTTCCCGAGATTGGTGCCTGTCCCCGAGCTTGCTCACCCCAGATTTCCCCTCGGCTCAAACAGTGGGTGTCCCAGATTTCCTTCCCAGATTTCCTGCAGATTTCCTGTGCCTGTCCCCGAGCTTGCGTGCAAGGTTACAGCGCATCAATTAGCAAACAGTGGGTGTCCCAGATTTCTCGCGTGCTCGGAGCTTCGAGCTTGGTGAACGGTGGGTGTCCCGGATTACTCGTCCCGGATTACTCGCGCGATATCCCCCAAACAGTGGGTGTCCCAGGTTTCGGTGGGACTTCGCAAAAGGTGGGTGTCCCTGATATCGTCGCCGCAGATACCTAGTTTCCCTAACATCTGATTATCCAGAGAGGTACGAGTGGCGGGCTATCGAAGACCTGGGCCTGTTTGTAGTACGACGGACGGCTTCGACCTTGGTACCCTTGCGAGGGTGCAATCTCCCATCCGTGGGCCTGTTTGTTCTCTGCGCATCGAAGATATCGTTGCCGAAGCAGCCGCGCGCGGCGAGCACACCTCCCCAGTCGCGAACCGCAATAAGGCGCGAAAAAACATACGTGCCCGCAAGACGTTGCTTACGCCAACTCTCACGGTCATGGAAACTATCAATACCGAACTTGGAACTAAGGTCAATTTCAAAAGGCTCGCGGTTTTCGAGGGAGGACAACACTTGGACGCCTATATCCCCCGCGACGACTCCGGGAAGGTTGCTGGGCGCAGTGGCGTCACCATTGCCACTGGTTTCGACATTGGGCAGTTTTCAATATCGGATATTCGCACCAAGCTCGGTCTTTCCTTGACATTGCAAGAGAAATACAAGCGCTTCTGCAACAAGCAAAAACAGAGAGCCATCGACGAACTTGAAGGAAGCGGCGGACTGTCCGTGCTCAAGCATGAGGCCGACGAGACTGACCTGAAGGTTCAGAAATTTCATTTGGTCGCCGCGATGGCGGCATGGGACGACGAACCAAAACCTGCAATGAAGTTTACAGAGCTGAC
Organism: uncultured Pseudomonadota bacterium; assembly: GCA_903825645.1. Taxonomy (GTDB): domain Bacteria; phylum Pseudomonadota; class Gammaproteobacteria; genus CAIKBL01. Next base: position 7,088 of record CAIKBL010000070.1, read on the forward strand.
GCCGGCTCAACAGACGGTCATTCTGTCGCGCACGTATCATCAAGGTCCCGGCATGCCGTTTTCACGTGTCGCGCAAGATTTTTATTGGGCTGGCCAGAAAGGTGATTGGGCGGCGGCGGAGCGAGCTCTGCGCAACTATGCCGTTACTGCGGATTGGTACAAATTGCGGGTCAAGCAAGAAGCCGACTATCTAGCGGCGGATCTTCCGAGGCAAACATCTGCGAATCGAGAGATTCCACCTAAGGGATCCCGCACGTGAGACGTGCATTTAGTCGGAATGCAACGGGAATTCTATTGCTCACTCTGGCTTTCTCACCTGTGCATTCGGCACATGCGGCCCGTAAGAGTTTGGAATGCCGAAATCCAGTGACTGCAGTTGACCGCAGCATATGCTCCAACAAACGCCTGAAGCGACTTGATGCAGAGCTCACGGCAAATTATAGGTCTGTTCTTAAATTTGTTGTCCCAGAAGGGGCGAACGCGATCGTATCATCGCAGCGGGCATGGATTGCCGAACGAAATTTTCGATGCGCCTCGGGCGCCACCGTTTGCTTAAGCGCCGCATACCAAGAGCGAAATGAAATTCTGCTCGCGTTGCTGGCGCGCACCTCAATCGATAACCCCATCATCGATGCGGCTGATCCAGCCATCCTTTTAGGCACTTGGCTCGTAGGTGCCAACGGACGAGTCGCCACGACGTCGACCCGTTTGGCTACGGCGGCCCACCTGCCACCTGCTGGCGCACGGCTGGTCGCTAAGGCTGGCGAGCTCTGTGTCGTGGAGCCGGAAGACTCCAGGATTTGCAGCCAATTCGCGCTCGCCATCGAACAAGCTAAACCCAGAAACAAGCATGGCGACCGGACTGCCGTTAACGATTCCGTTGTAATGCTCACCTATTTTGGAGGGCAAGCCGATTTTGAGCTCATGCTCGGTTCGAACCATGAGTTGACCGCTACTTTCCGTGTTTGTGAAGACGCGGCAAGGAATTGCGAGTGGATGCAACAACGGTGGGAGCCTCAATCGCCCAATGCAGCGGTTAAGCGCTATCATCTGTTTGGCAGTCTGGAGGAGTGACTCAGGAGTATAGGAAATTCAACCGCCCTTTGTCGGCCCTGTCCCGCGAAAGCGAGCGTCGAGTGCGGGAAAATGGAAGGCCCCTGAAGGACCGGTCGGCGGTGGGCGGCGG
>CAIKBL010000071.1 GCA_903825645.1 uncultured Pseudomonadota bacterium
ACCGCGAGTTTCTGCGCTGCCGTAAATCGTCGGCTTTCTCGTTTGCTCATCTGCTTCGCGCCGTCTGCGGGCCACTCGCTTCCGCGCGAAGTCTCTCATTTCTAGCCTGGGAATTTGTCCGGAAGTCGCTGAAGCTACACAAGCGGATTGAGGTCTAGGCTTTTTTGAAACCGAATCGCGAGGCCATTAATTCGGAGTCTAAAGTCGTTCGACGCCACGCCTAAAAAGACTGCTGGTAACTGGTTCGACGGCCGCATCATGACCACTGCCCGCCCGCTATAAGCACGGCCCGCAAAGCGATGTCGGTCTCGACCATGACGCTGTTCGGCAAGAATGCGCGGCAGCGAGAGGAATCGGAAATCGGTCCGGCCATCGTCGGTTTGTGGGTCTTGACCTACACCAAGCTAAACGCCGGGGAAAACTTAATCTGTCGTGCGCTCAGGCGATTCCGGCTCGCATACAAACCGCCGACCAGCAATCCTTCCCGCCGCGCATAGGCGGCTAACGACAATCCGCTGACTTCGCACACGCGTAAATGACCCTACCAATACGCCTGCCGTGGGGTTAATGATGCCTCGCCCATCATCTCTGGTTGCTCCTCACCTTCGAAGTCGGCCACATCGTAGATTTATCGCAGCATCATACTGACGGGGTTGGCGGGTCGCTTACAGTGATTAGGCTTCGACTACACCCCAATTAATTTTAGTCCACATTCGCTCGTGGATTAAATAAGCGGCGGTGGTGTAGATATTGCTGATGATCATAAAGCCCAATGCGGCCTTGACTGCGTCAGTCAGAAGGAAGATGGTCGCGAAATCCAAACGCATAATCATTATTCGGTAAGTGACGGCTTTGACGACGGAACGACGAATTAACGTTGTAGCCATAAATGCTCTCTACGAAACGGGAATTAAAAATGTCGAACATCGTAATCTTAAACACCAATTCCGCCGAATTTAAGCGGATTCAGGAAATCGCAGAGAGTGATAGAGACGGGCCGGTCTTGATGTTGAATCAGAATCGTTATGCACCCGCGGCAGGTTATCCAGATGGTCCACTGTACAAGGGTTATATGAGAGCACTTCGCGGACTGCTGCCCAAAGTGGGCGGTAGGGTGCTGTGGCAGATTCCTGTGTATGGTCAACCCGTCGGCGAACAACCGCTTCACGAGATTCTCGCGGCTTGGTATCCGACTCATAAAGCTTTTGTGGAACTTCGTGAACAAGTCGGAGCGGAAGAGAATTATCGCTTACGGGCATTGGCAGTGGAATACGCCGTGATTCACCGTTGTCCCGCGGACGTGATTCCGATGCCGTGAGACAGACGTTTGCGGCGACCAAGCCAGTGATACCATTTAAACCCTTTAAATTATATTTTTAAATTGACAGGCCAAAGAGTTTTAGAGGAATTGCCGCATGCCACTGGTTAAAATCACGATTCTCGAAGGTCGAACAACAGCGGAAAAGCATCGCCTCTTGCGGGATGTCACGACGGCAGTGTCGGATGCGTTAGGAATGCCAAAGACGCGAGTCCGCGTGTGTATCCACGAGCTCCATCCCGATTGCTGGTCAGTGGGTGGAGAGCCCCTGAGCGCAGTCCTCGGCGACGAACTTAAGGCGCGTGCCGCCAAGGCGAAGAATGCTTTGCCGGAATCGGTCCAAAAAGACCAAGACCCCGGATAGTCGATTCTGAACGATAAAATTTATAGAAAATCATCCCGGGTGCGGGCCAGGGGACTGGCGGCCGTCACTCTTTAAAGCGCTTTAAAGAGTTCTTCACCCCACCACACGCCGACAAGCATCCTCGCTTACTTCGATGTGGCGCTCGGTCATTGCCAGCGAAGAATGGCGAGCAAGACTCTGTACATCTCGAATAGAGCCACCGACAGTCCGTATCTTTCTTGCCCAGCGGGTTATTGTCGTGCGGCGAGCCGAACGCGAGGCGCAGCCGGTAAACCCCAACTGCCGGCAAGTCTGGAAGAACCAGTTGACTACGGTCTGGCCGGCCATCGATTTTTGCTTCTGACTGGGTTCGCGAAATAGTTATAAATAGAACCGCTGCCAGCATTCAGCAGCTCTGCCGGACTGGAATTAAGTTAAACGATACAAATGAAATCGCTGACAGAAGCTGAACAAGCGCGACGCAACCAGAATCACGCTTGCTTCTTATGATATGAACTCAGCAACCCAACACAGCCATCCAGCGAGGTGGATGACCGTCTTGACGGTGATCTATGCTCGCCTGCGCTTTGCTGAAATGGCACCTAACCCAGCGAGCCCCAGACCGAACAACGCGATGGTTGTGGGTTCCGGTAAGGGCCGACCCTCTGCGCCATCTTCGATCAACTAGAGCGCCGCGGACATCTCAATCGGTCGAGACGGACATTTTCCCCCGAGAGCATCAAGATGCTGCTGGTGGCCTGAGCCTGTGCCGCATGCCCGTGACTTTCAGCAATCGTCGGCTACCAGTAGCGGGGTCTTGTCCTTAGCTCGCCCTCTTCTGCATTTCGCGTGCGAACTCCTGTCCTGCGTGCCGATAGCGCTCGATGTCCGCCGGCGTGGCCGGTTTATGATCAGTGCGGTCGCCCTTTTCTGCGCTGAATTTGCGTTGCCATGCCGCGAATTCGAGGACAATGCCGTCAGGATCTTGGAAGTAGATAGAACTCACCCAGACTGAGTCTGTGACGGTGTCCGCGGCCTGCATCGGTGAGGTATCGTGATGCATGATCGGGCTGACCGCGATGCCTCGGTCAAGCAGCTTCTGCCGGTATTCCGCGATCTTCTCGGGCGCGACATCGAAGGCAAAATGGTTCATCGAACCATGGGAAGAGGTGATGGCCGTCGGGTCCTTGAAGATCTCATGGGGATCGAGATTCGCGCGCGGATTGGAGACACCGGGCTGCCGCTCCTTGGCCTCCGGGAACCAGAAGAACGCGAAGCACTGACCATTGCCGGCATCGAAAAAGAAATGTTGACCAGTCCCACCCGGCAGGTCGATGGTCTTGAGTAGCTTCATCCCCAGCACCGTGGTGTAGAAGGCGACTGTGCGCGCCATATCTTTGCAGACCACGGCGACGTGATTGAGTCCCCGGAGTTCGAATTCGTTGTTGGTATTGCTCATAATGCCTACCCCTCAATGTCATTACGTTTACCCGCGCTACTGGCAGGTAGGTTAGTCTTGCACCCATGCGAAAGGCAAGTAGGTACGAGTGCTGTTTGCGAAAAGTTGTAACCAACATTCATTCCAAAACGATTACGGTCTACTTGGTTTCTATTTGCCGCATAGCGATCCAATTTGTTGGGGCGCGGGGAATCGTGAGTAACCGTACAAGCGGTTATCGACAGTTGAAGCCGCCTAACTATGGGTCCTAATACAGGCAGTTCTAGGTCTTTATATGGAGGAGCATCAGCGGTTATGCGTGGAACACTTGGACTGTCCACTGTCAGTGTGGGAATAACAATCGCCTGTTATTGTGAGGATGGAGATGCACAATTTCGAAATCCTCCAGTAATTGGGTGAATAGAAGCTTAAAATATTTCAAGTCGCCGGGATCTAACCCGAACATCTTCTCAGCGAGAATATCGGCGATAAAGCAGATGAGCGAATCTAACCTTCAGGCAGCAATTAAACGTCCGCTCGCTGGCTCCAGAAAGGCTGTGTTATGTCAATATTTCGCGACTTGTCGACGGTGGCCGCGTGCGCATTTTTTTTCTTCATCACATCGGTTGCGGCCGACGACATCGATCAAGGCCTCGTGGCCGCGCAGCACGGCGATTTCGCGACAGCACTACGTTTGTGGCGCCCCGCGGCCGAACAGGGCAATGTCGACGCGCTATTCAATCTCGGCCTCATGTATAGCAATGGTGATGGCGTGGTGAAAAATATCCCGGAGGCGATCAAGTGGTTTCAGCGTGCCGGCGAGAAGGGTCATCAACGCGCACAGTTCCGCCTGGGCGTGACCTACGACCATGGTGACGGTATCGCCAAGAATGTCGTGGAAGCTGCTAGATGGTATCGGCTTGCCGCGGAGCAGGGCGATGCTGAAGCGCAATACAATCTTGGGGCCATGTACGCGACCGGGGAAGGCGTTCCCAAAAAGCCGACGGCTGCGGCTAAGTGGTACCGACTAGCTGCCACCCAGGGCTACGCGGTTGCCCAGTTCAATCTAGGGGTTCTCTATGCGCTAGGAGAGGGCGTTCCGAGGGACAATGCGCGCGCCTATCTCTGGATCGGACTCGCCGCCACACAGGGCGAACCCAACGCCGCGAAGAATCTGGAAACTGTTAGATCCAAATTGAACCGAGCAGAACTCGTCAAAGCGCCGGAACTAACCCGCACCTGTAAGGCTCACCGTTACCAGGATTGTTGAGGCGCGACGGTTACACTCCGCCATTTACCTGTTCAAGCCCCGCCCAAACAGGAGCACGGCGAGCAAACAAAGTCCGGCCAAGACCCAGAGCCTGATCAGCATGCCCCGCTCACGGTGGGTGCCGCCACCCGCAGCCATTCCCTCGCTTTTTGCCCCCCGCCTGGAGGCCGCCTGGCGAAGGTCTGGTGTTTCAACATCGCCGGCAAGCATCCATCCGCGCGTGTGTTCAAATTCGGTCGTAATTCCGTATCGGGAGCACACGGAATCGATCAGCTTCGCGGGTGCGATTCCATCCCCAAGCACACGCATAGCCACGTTGAGCGCTTCCGCTGCCTCCTGCTCATTCAGCTCGATCAGGAAGCGTGCGAACGCCCGTATTGTCGGACGTTGACCAAAATATTGGCCGAGAAAAATCTCTTCCAGCGACGTCGCTAAAGCCGCGTGTTGCTCGAAGGCTCGACCCGCAAGTAGTGTCAGTTGATAGGTATAGGCGAGGCTCGGAGAGAGTCGGCGCAGCCGATCACTCAACCCGTCGATGTCAGGGTAGAACGCTGCGGCGACTATCCAATCTGCGGCCAGTGGTTTCGGCAGCGAGGCCACCGGAGACACATCATCCTTGTCCAACTCCCCAGCATAGACCGGGAATGGCCGCGGCAGGCGGTCGTAGTCCTGCTTCCTAACCGAGTCCGACAGGGTCTCGTACGCTTCTTCGGCGAGGAGCATCCGGCGCTCGGTTATGGCACCGTCGCCGTGCCCGGCACTAAGGTCCCGGTGGATCAACAGGGCACGATAGGCCGCCTCGACTACTGTGGCGTCGACGCCCTCGATCAAGCCGAGCGCCCGGTAAAGATTGAATTTCGCCATGAGAGGATTCCTGCAGAGTGGAGGGACCAAGGAATTAAACCGCGCATCGTCCGAATCGCGAAGGCCACACGACGACCCATGTCCCTTGCGCCCAGCGTCCGGCCTCGTCGCGTGAGAATGTCGACCTTTGCGGCAGTCTAAACATGGGCGACGAGACGGCCTCGCACACGAGAGACCTCGTTCAGGAGCACCCGTTGGCGCTGGCTAATGGAGCCTCAATTGAAAACAAGGATGTCTTTTAACGCAAATTCCTCGAATTTACCCGGAAACCGCACTACGCTAAACAATGACTGGGGGGCGTTCTTCCTCCCTTTCAACCTCGTAATTAGGCTTCTTCATTTCTCAAATGAGAGGTGAAGAAGCTCTCTTTAACTCGACTTTGAAGGCTGAGGGTTGCACGCAAAACTGTCTCTCAGTGGCTAGGCGACGTGCCCCGCGGGACCCCGCGTTTATCCAAGTCGCCTTCTTTTTTTCCGGATTCTTTCACAAGCCCATGCACCGTCGGTTCAAGCCCTAGGTCTTTGGGAAGCGCAATCCAGCTCGGCAAAAACGGGCGGACTGTCGGATTTAACTTTGGCGCCTTTTCGTCCGGGAACCACGTCCGAATCGCCTCATCACTGAACAAGCTTTCCTGCGCGTCAATTTTCCACTGCCCAGCCTCCAAGACCGCATCGTAAATCTCAAATTCCGTGCTTCCCTGATTATTCAGCACATCGCCGGCGTGGAGCACGTTGGGAACTCGAGCGCGGGGCGCACATCCTTTTTTCTTGGTCATTTCGCGATGAGCGGCTCGCACATCAATCGCTCCGATTACCACGCCGCCCCGATCGAACATGTGCTCCTGCAGAGAAGCCCAATCGGTTTGAGTCCGACCGTCGGTCATATGACGGGTGACGAACCGATAAGCCTCCGCAAAATGCCGTGTTTTCATGGCCTGCAGAAAGTTCTCGACTGCTTTTTGCGGGGCTGGATCGCCCGCGCAGGACGGCACAGGAAGTTCGCCCGCGTGGACTTGGAAAATCAACGCCATGGCCATCATCGCAATTTTTTTATACATCGGACCGGTCCATCGATTTTGTTTCTTTTCAAATTTTTAAGCTAAGGGGTGATGTCAAGACCGATTCGGTCGTGGTGCAGAAGACGGCGCCGGACCCACTAACAGGGCCCAACCCGGCGTCCTTTAGCGCCCCTTATCCTGCCTGTCTTGTGATCCGGCCTTTCGCTTGCTGCAGCTCAATGCTTCTCGCGGGTCCCGTCACAGACCATCGCACGCATGACGTCCGCGACACTGTCTCGCGGGATGTCCTGCCAGTCCTTAATCCCAGCTATCTCAGTGAGCATATTTTTGACTGACTTGCGTGTCCCCAGTTCGCGTAATTTGCCCTGGCCACAATCAACCTCATAATACGTTTCGTTAGCGATCGGTAACCCACCGATATCCGCCGCTACCTCTTTGTAGACCACATCCTTGATGTCTTCCTCGCTTAAATCCGGGTCGAGCTTGGCGAAGGGCGGCAAATATCCCTGCTCATGGAGGTTAGCTGCGCGCTGGACCACTGCAGAAAATTTCACACTGTCTGCCGAGACCTGATCGAATTCGCGCATGGGAATCGTCTTGGACCAAACCCGGCGTTTTCCGTCGGCTTGGCGCATCACGCCCCCTTGTTCAAGAAATACTGCGCTGGGTTGTCCGCCGGCAGCCCGAAAATCGAGGCTCCCGTATAGTTTCCAATCGGCTTGCTCTGCGCGTGAAGGAATGGTCACGACGAGCAGGCAGCCCGCCAACAGCAGTGCGGATAGGCTCATGTGCGCAGAGAGCTTCATTATTCGCCACCTATGCATCTGGGAACCTTTCCGACTATTTCCGTACGTTCCGGGGGTCGAGACGCCGCCGCGCATCCCGACCGGGCGCGCCGGCGAGTCCAACCTTGCCGATCAGCGTGACTTCGAAACCCAAATCGGCCAAGCGCGCAGCGCCATGGGGGCTCCGCTTGAGGCGCTATCGGGATGGACATGATATTCCACTCTGCCCGCCATGGGGGCAGGAATATCTCTAATTTCTTCCTCGGTGAGGGCGCGCCGCAGACATCACTGGGTTTTTCGCAAAAGGGGCCTGACCACTACCATCACTTGAGCTCGAGAGCAGAACGTCCCAGAGAAATACTAGCACCCCCCCTAACCGCTTCCCGGTCACTTTCGATTTATTCCGACTTTCAATTTAAGATGAGGGCTAGGTGAGCTCGATTGGGCCAGAATATGTCCATTTCCCTATGAATAACGCAGTCTGTTTCTTGGCAGTTGCCTTGGTTTTTTATCTTTCGTCCGCAACTGCCACGGCATTGGCTGACGCCAGAAAGGCCGCAACTGCCTATGCGAATGGCGACTATCCAAGCGCCTTGACCGCGTGGGGCTCACTTGCCGCGGACGGGGATCCGCAAGCGCAGTTCAACCTGGGCATCTGCTACTACAACGGGCAGGGAACCTCCAAAGATCTTGCGCAAGCTCACCGATGGTTCGAGCGCGCGGCTGAAGCCGGTAATTCCGGCGCACAATTCAACCTCGCCGTCATGTATCGACGGGGAGAAGGGGTGCCGCAAAGCGACCGGGATGCCATCCAATGGTATCGCCGCGCCGCGGAACAAGGGAACGACGACGCCCAATCAAATCTCGGCTTCATGTATTTCAGCGGGACGGGGATGCCCGCAAATCACGCTGCCGCCTATATGTGGTTCACTATTGCGGCCGTCCGGGGAAACAAGGATGCGGCGGAAAACAGAGATAGGCTCGAACTAGAGATGTCCGCTACCGACGTGGAGAAGGGTAGAAAACTTGCGCGAGAATGTGCCGCCCAGGGCTACAAGGGCTGTTGACGCCGCGCGCTTGGCATTTAGCTCATCCGGAAAGCGCGAACCTCAGTGTGCTTGGTGTACAAGCGGTCCCGTCGGCCTTTGAACTACGCGGCAAATTGAACGTCGTTATCAAGGGAAAGGAGCACCATGAATTCACGGTTCACCGAACGGGTAGATCAGATCTTGCAGAGGACCGCAAGTCGGACCGGCGGGGCGCTCGGCGTCATCGCCATGGCAACTGACCGAAACACCAATTTCTACTAAGGCGCAGCTGGCGTCCGCGAACTGGGGCAGGCGGCGCCAATGTGCACCGATCTCGTGGCGTTTTGGCCTCCTGCACGAAAGCGATTACCGGCGTTGCGGTAATGCAGTTGATCGAAGAGGGGCGAGTATCACTCAACGATGCCGCCCGAAAATATCTCCCGGAAATCGCCCATCTGCAGATTCTCGATGGTTTCGACGCCGCGAGAGAACCGTTATTACGGAAACCTGAGCATGACCTCACGATCGATCAGTTGATGCTCCACACGGCCGGTTTTGGTTGCGATTTTTTCGGCGCCAATCTGAAAAAATATCGCGAATTGGGCCGCATTCCCTCTTCGCTGGGGGCGACTCGCGCGGGCGTGGTCGATGTGCTGATCCATGAACCTGGCGAGCGCTGGACGTACGGCTCCAGTATCGAGTGGCTGGGCTTGATCGTTGAAGTGATCTGCGGAAAGCGACTTGGCGAGGTACTAGCCGAACGCGTCTTCGCGCCACTAGGGATGGAGGACATCGGTTTCACGATGACGCCATCAATGCGCGCACGTCCCGCCGCTATCCATCCGCGTGCAGCCGACGGTCAGCTCCCCCCCCAACCGGATTTGGTATTGCCGCAACCGCCAGAGCTTGGACGCGGTGGTGCGGCGGTATATGGAAATGTCGGCGGCTACACGAAATTCGTCCGGATGATCCTCAACGACGGCGCCGGACCCTGTGGACGCGTCCTCCAGCCGAAGACCGTTCAACAGCTTGTACGGAATTGTCCCGGGACGCTCAAGAGTGCTGGCTGGGTGACGGCGAATGCCGGCTATAGTAACAGTGGAGAATTCTTTTCCGGCGTCTCGAAGCTCTGGGCTTATACTTTTCAGGTGGTCGCTGATGACGTGTGTACCGGGCGTCCTGCGGGATCATTGAGCTGGGCCGAACTCGCTAATACGTTTTCCTGGATAGACCGTAAAAATGGCCTCGGCGGTATGTGGGCAACGCAGATTCTGCCATTCCAGGATATTGGATCCTACCCGGGCTTCGTCGAATTCGAGACGATGGTATATCGCCCCACTCGCTCGTGCGCCGTCGATGCATTGCAGGAACTTTAGAGACCGAGAGGTGGCGAAGCCCAATAAATCGCCAATGCCAGGCGGGCACATGATAAAGCCGTGTCGGGCTTAGATATGACACTGTCTCGACGGTTCGCTCAGTGGCCTCATTACCTCCGCTTTTCACAAAGTGGACTGAACCGTAGTGCCGCAGCACCACATCCGCGCGTTACAGCGCGGCGTTACGATATTTCGTAGGTGATCAGTTTACGCCTGAACGCCTTCTTGTTCCCTTGGATCCGTCCGCCTTTACGCGATGCCCATATGCAGGCTACGCAGTTAGCGGAGAACTAGGCGAACCGGCACCGATTTTGGTCCGGAAACGAACTCGGAATGAATCAGTTTGACTTCGCCGGTTAGTTCAACGGTTTCTATCGCGGGAATCAGTGCTTCCCACAACAGCTTCATTTCCAGCCTTGCCAGATGCTGCCCAAGACATACGTGACCGCCATACCCAAAACCAAGCTGCCGATTCGGTTGTCTATCGAGCCGGAATTCGAACGGTGAAGGGAAAACGGTTTCGTCGCGGTTGGCGGAAGGATAGGACAAATAGAGTCGGTCGCTTTTAGCGATGGGTATCGAAGCCAACCGACAGTCCGCCGTCGCATGACGAATAAAATGCTTGACCGGGGTCGCCCAGCGAATGGCCTCATCAACAAAAGCGGGGATACGTGCCGGCTCGCGTTGCAAGGTCGCGAGTAGCTCGGGATGTTCCGCAAGCACGGCCATCGCTGCGGAGATCGAATGTGCGCTACTATCGTGACCTGCGGTTGCCAGAATCGCGAAATAAGAAATTGACGCCTCATGGCTCATTGGCAAACCGTTCACTTTGGCATGGGCAATCAGCGAGGCGATATCGTCCCGTGGTTCGACCCGACGAGCCGCGATCAGCGCGGAGTAGTAATCGTTGAATTCATCGTAGACAATTTTCCACGTCCGAGTCTGATGCGTGGGGTCCATGGGATTAGTTCCGGGTCGTTTGAGATCCGGATCTGCCCAACTAAACAGCCACTGCGTCAGTCGCAACATCTGCAGGTGATCCGCGCGCGGCACCCCGATCAAATCCAGCACGACGCCTAATGGATAAGACATGGCGACTTCACTAGAAAAATCAAATTCAGGACCTCTAGCGCGCATTGAGGAAAGATTTTCGCGTGCCACGACCGCAATATGATCTCGAAGACGGGCTACGTTTTGAGGTGAGAAGAAGCGGGTCGTGATCTGTCGATGCGGGGCGTGTTCGGGGGGGTCCATCTGGACCAATGACCGAAAAATATTGGAGGCGCCACCGGTGAATTCGCGTACCAACACTTCCCCGTCCAGCGGACTAAGGGTTGCTGACTGGTCCGCGCTGTGGAAAAGGTCGTTCTGCCGACTCACTTCTTGAATGTCGGCATGTCTGCTGACGATCCAGTGCGGGGCAAAACCCGGAACTTCCGCTCGCGCCAGCGGATAATTTGCGCGAATTTCACAAAGTATCCCGTCAACGAGTCCCGGCTGTGCGAAGCTCGCAGGATTAAACAAGGGAGCAACGAGTTCCAAAGGAATGGTGGCCATGGGGGGGATCCTCCTCGCGATCACAAACGGGCCCGTGGATTATATCGCCAATCGCCGCATCCGTAGCACCGGGATAGGTCTCTGCGAGGCGTGCTCGACCTCTAAGGTCGGAAACTACACCTGCGGGAACCGTACAAATTTTGCGCTTTGAACGTCGTCTCGGTAGATTGACAATGCCGGTACGGCCTAGCAATAACTGACGCCCCACGTTCTCCGGGCCTTCTAGAAGGAAATACACATGCGACTGTCCGAATATGCTGCACTCGATGGCTTAGGGCTTGCCGAGCTGATTGCACGTCGAGAGGTGACGGCTGCTGAAGTGAAGGAGGCGGCGATACGCGCCATCTCCGTCGCGGATCCCCATATCAACGCGGTGATCGAGTGCTGGGCCGATGCCGCGATTTCAACGTCTGGTCCGTTTGCCGGCGTTCCGTTTCTGGTGAAAGATATCGTTGGCGCAACCGCTGGCCGCCGAAACGAACTCGGCAGCCGACTCGCGCAGGGTTGTGTCTCACAAGAAGATTCGCATCTGATGAAAAAATTCTCTGCAGCGGGTCTGACGACCTTGGGTCGCACCACAACCCCGGAGATGGGCACCAGTACGACCACCGAATCGATTGCCACTGGTCCGACGCGTAATCCGTGGAATCCGGCACTCAACGCAGGCGGATCCAGTGGTGGCTCGGCGGCTGCGATCGCGGCGGGGATGGTTCCGCTTGCGCACGCCACGGATGGCGGCGGTTCAATTCGCGTACCCGCGGCTTTTAACGGATTATTTGGCATCAAACCCAGCCGAGGTCGCGTTTCAAATGGCCCCGCGATGGATGACGTCTGGAGCGGACTCGCCGTTCAATTCGCGTTAAGCCGGAGTGTACGCGACAGTGCGGCCTTACTCGATGCGGTGCACGGTGGTGCGGTCGGCGAACCCTACTACATTATACCGCCGGCACGGCCTTATCTCGAGGAATGCGCAATCAAGTCGGCGCCGCTCCGTATTGGTTTCGTCCTCAATCCCCTGAACGGCGCCATGACCCACCCGGCTGTCGCAGGAATCGTCCGCGACAGTGCGCGGCTCTGCGTCGAACTCGGTCACCACGTCGACGAAATAAAGCTCAGCCTCGGCGTAAGCTGGGAGGCTTTCGTTCATGCAAACGCGCAGTTCTGGGCGACTGGAACGGCGGGCTGGGTGAACGGGATTGCCTTGATGACGGGACGGAAAATAGATGAGGAAACCCTCGAGCCCGCGACACTTGCCGTGTGGCGCTATGGTAATTCAGCGACGGCGCTAGACCTGCTGGGGGCACTAGCCTCCCGTAACATCGTCAGCCGAACCGTGGGCAGTTTATTTGAAAGCTACGATCTGCTTCTTACCCCAACCGTGCCAGAGCTGCCCTTGCCTATCGGGGAGTACAACAAGCCACAAACGGTCGTCGACGGTCTGGGTTGGATAACCCATGTTTTTGATCGGTCGCCGTTTACGGCCCTGTGCAACATGACCGGTCAACCGGCCATGTCGGTGCCCATGGGCATGGACACGACCACCAATATTCCGGTTGGTGTCCAATTCGCCGCGGGTTTCGGCCGTGAAGATAGCTTATTCCGACTTGCCGCCCAGCTCGAAGTCGCGCGTCCATGGGCGGCACGAAGACCGCCTGTTTGGGCCGGCGACCTCTGAGAAGCCGGTATTTAGCGGCGTGAATATTTGTACGGCGGGATGACCGGTGCACGGATACACCGCTTCCCTGCACACTATCGACGCGTTAGCGTCTCGTGTATTGGCGCCCGAACGTCGGCGATCCTTAACCGTCGGAGCAAGTGACCCTCGAATTTGTACCATACTTATACAGACGAGTGCGGCGGTGTGTGGGAGACACGCACACCGCCTTCACGGCTTGTCGGGCAAGTCATCTGTTTCTTTGCGGGATCGTAGTCCACGCCCCAATTTTTAGGTCGCACCGACTGTTAGGCTGCGACAGATTTCTCGCCTCAATTGAGCAAGTCATTGATAGCGTTATCAATTGCCAATTTCCCCGCCGAATCCATCCCGCTTCCGGCCATGTGCCCATTGACGGAAGCGATGACCCGAAGCTCGCCACGCGGCATATAACTCACTTCATTGACGCTATCGGCGACGGTGAAATAGAGATCTGTCTCGCCAGGCATTACGATGGCGCGGCAGGCTATCGAACGCAGCGCCCCCTCGAAATCGCCTCGAAATCGCGTATTCGCGCTGATATCGGCATGCTGCCATGTCCAGAGCATTGCCAACAGATCATTGGCGTCACGGCGCATGAAGTAATTTTGAATCATGCGAACAGCGTCCTCCATGCTCGCCAGCCCCATCGCCTCATAAGCCCGCTCGCGAAAGAACGTCTGCGAGAATACCCAGCCTGCGTATACCCGACCAAATGCCAACAGACCGGCGATAGGCGGTGTCTCGTAAAGACCCTGACGAAAATTCCGATCGGTCGTCAAGGCCGCTTTTGCCCCATCCAGAAACAAGTAGTTGTGCGGTGATACGCGCGCGGCCCCACAAATCGGCAGGATGGCGTCGACTATGCCTGTATGTTGACACCCCCACTCGAAGGTTTGCAGCGCCCCCATAGAGAAACCCATCACCAGCCGCAGTCTTTTGATGCCGAGTTTTTCGGTAATCAAACGGTGTTGGCAAGCTACATTATCGTGCACCGTGATCGCGGGAAATGTGCTGCGGCCGAGCGGCGCCGGAACGTTACTCGGTGACGTCGAAAGCCCGTTGCCGATCATGTTGATAACCACGATGAAATAGTGCGACAAGTCCAGAATTTTGCTACCCGCAAAAAGTGCTTCAGCGTCCTCATGTTGAGCCGAATAAGAAGTCAAGACGAGAATAACGTTATCCCGTGAAGGGGCCAACGTGCCGTAGCACTTGTACGCGAGCCGAATGTCTATGGTGATGCCGCCCTGCGTCCGGAAACCCAGCACGTTGTGGATATCGTAGCTCATTCTTTTTGAATCCCTGTTCGATGATAATGATTTCATATTACGGCGCCGGCGCGTCTCCACGCCACATAGAGACACAAAAACTACACGTCAATTGTTGACCTGCCACGGCGTAGATCCCCAATTCCTTGCGGGTCGGGCATATGGCAAACGTCAACTTGATGAGCTTCATGAGTCAATAATGTCGGCTGAACCGACGCCGCTGCTCGAAGGTAGCCGGGACTAAGTTTTGTAGCGTTACTGGTCTTGGGCCGATGGCGGTGTCGTCCGTCAGCGTAGCTTGCCTACCACGTGGTGCTATCGTAAGAACGACGGATATGCAGCAAATTTTGCGAATAGCGATCTCATTCACTAAGGCTCCCTCGGCGGGGCGAGTCCCCGTGTTTTCCTACGCGCCTTTGCGCGTGATCCCGGCTCATCTCGAGCGCGACTCCAATCGAAAGGGCGCTTTTAAAATCGGTGCTCTCAAATAGCGCGCGAGATGCGCTCTTACGGTTATCTGGGATAAGGTCTGACGGTTCTTCCAATCAATCGGTTGTGCATCCATTCGCCCACGGGTCTTTTTTTTAAGTAGTGATCTTCCACGGCCAGACTGCGCAGCGCCCCTTGTCTGCGTCGGAAACCGCTCACCAGTCGCCATTTCGCTGTCCCCAGTACGCATCTGGTTGCGCCGACATCACACGATAAGCGATCTCTGAAGCACCAAGCCGCGGCGGAAAGTCAATAGTGAGCCAGTCAAATCGACTGTTACTGAAAAAAAAACGATAAAAACGGCTGGTTCGCGTTGACAGGCCTATTAATTTTTCTCGCGTGTGGCACCACGTTAACGGACGGAGAAGATCTGGAAAGCGCGATCAGCACGTTGCTGATCAAAACGGATGAATCTTGGTATGGCGTCAACTATGGTCCCTATCAAGCAGGGCCTACAGAAATTACGGTATTGAAATTCAATATTCCCGCCCACACGACCTTACCCTGGCATAGCCATCCGACGCCGAATGCGGCATATGTGCTGTCAGGGACGATCGAGGTCGAATCCGGAGGTGGCAAGTTTTACCGGGTGCTTAAGGCCGGCGAGGTACTCGCTGAGATGGTGGACTGCGTGCGCCGTGGTCGAACTGGGGAGACGCCCGTCGAACTAGTCGCTTTTTGCGCAGGTCCACCACACTGACTAGGCATGATGCGCCTTGGAAGCCGCTTGGTTTTAATGCGCCACTTTCGTACTGATACGCGCTATTTGCAGCGCACATACCCGACGGCAACGTCAATACATCTGCATCTGCGTTGGTGGCTGTGGGAGAGCTCATAGTCATCTGTGGTGGTGTCCGTGGGACACGGTGCGCGCTTTTTGGACCCTGAGTTTATCGGGGAAATAGGCAGCCGTGGTCTGATTTCGCGCGTTGGCTTGATGGTCAGCAGATCGTTGATCTGATTTTGTCTTGCCTCTGCAGAGCGAGGATCTAGGAAGGGTGCAGGGCGGGATCATGATAGGGATCGACGAAGGGATCGTGTCACGATCTACTCCGGTCATCAGACAGGAGAGGTCGATGATCCCTTCATTTTTTGAGCATTTTTCGGTCTTGCCGGATCCGTGGATTGATCGATGTCGGCAACATGCGTTGCTGGATATTGTGTTTTTGTCGGTCTGCACAGTGTTATCGGGAGGGCACGGCTGGGAGGCGATTGAAGAATTTGGAGAGGCGAAGCTGGATTGGTTGCGGCGGTACGTGCCGTTAGCCCACGGCATTCCGCGTCACGACACCCTTGCAAGGGTGTCGTGACGCGACTGGACCCGGACGCCCGCCAACGCTGCTTTATTGAATGGATGCAGTCGGTCGTCCAAGCAACAGCCGGGGATGTGGTGGCGATCGATGGGAAAACGCTGCGACGCTCGTTTGATACCGCGACGCGGAAGCGAGCGTTACACATGGTGAGTGCCTGGGGCTGTGCGAACGGGGTCGTCTTGGGTCGGGGGAGGACGGCTTAGAAATCGAATGAAATCACGGCGATCCGGGCCTTGCTCGGCTTGGTGGAAATCCGGGGCTGTATCGTCACGATAGATGCGATAGGCCGTCAGAAAGAGATTGCCGCGCAGATCCGAGACAAGTGTGGGCATGACGTGTTGGCGGTGAAAGAGAATCAGCCTGGGTTATTAGCTGAAATCCGGGATTATTTTGAGGTGGACGTGGCGAACGGGTATCGCGGCCTGAAAGCCAAATCTTGTGAAGAAACGGACACGGGTCATGGGTGGAGCGAGGTGCGTCGTTGCTGGCAATCGGCAGATTTTAAGTGGGTCCCGGCGAGTCAGGCTTGGGCCGGGGCAAAAGGTGTGGCGCGGGTTGAATGCGAACGCCACCTGGGCGATAAGGTCAGTCGTGAAGTCCGGGTTTACATCAGCTCGTTGCCCGGCGAACCGGTGCGGCACCTGGGCGCTGTGCGGGGTCACGGGGGCATCGAAAATCGCCTGCATTGGGTGTCTCGCCGTGACTTTCCGGGAGGACTGCAGCCGAGTCCGTCGGGGGCATGCGGCAG
>CAIKBL010000072.1 GCA_903825645.1 uncultured Pseudomonadota bacterium
CCGCGGCAATCACGCGATCCAGATCGTCGGCCAGACGGCGTGTCGGATACCATTGGAACGACCCGTTCGGTATCACATTCTCCGGCATGTTGCGGTTCAACATATCGTAAATCGCGTTTTTTCGCAGACCTTTGCCAAACAGCGCGGGTAACCGAACGATTGTGCTGCGCGGAAATTGCTGCCGAATGAATGCCTCCAGTTGCAACCGGTGCAAGCCGTAGGGATGCAGTCCGGCTTCCGGCGGTTCGTCGCGTTCGGTTTGACCGGACGGATTGCCGTACACGTCGATCGTCGAAATCAGAACGAAGCGTTCGGCCTTAACCTTTGTCAGGCAGTCGGTGAGACGAGCGATCCCGGCGCGATCCTGTTCGGGTTCCTGGTTGGCCAGCCATTTCACCGCCGATACGCCGGCACACACCACGGTATCGAAGCGTTGTCCGCGGATTTCCTCGATGTTACGAGAGTTGAACAAAGACCCGAACGTACGATCACGTGCCAGAGTGCCGCCGACAAAACCCGTGTGGCCGATGAGTGCGTTGGATTCCATTCCGATTCCTATCGATCAAACCGCGGCTGGCAGCCGGTCGACATTGACGATTTCCGCCCGCAGGCTGCTGCTCTCTTTGCCGACCGCTTCGTCCTTGCCGGCGGCTTCAAGCATCGACAAAATGCGTTCGGTCGCGAAGAATATCGTATCGATTTTCCCGGACATAACTGAGAAAATCCGGCCATTTTGATAGACGTAGCAGCTTCTGTCGTCGAAGCTGCCCAAGGGTTTGGTCTTCATGGCGAGTTGCGGTCCGACAAACCGGAAGGTGTCGCTAAATGCTGGGATATACCGCTTGATTTGTTCTTCCATGAGGCGGGCTTTATCCGTCACAAGCGCGGTATCGACCCGATCGAGCACGGCACGTGCGTCGCGCGCGCTGTTGAAGCGGCCCAGCGGTGTGTGCGGGACACTGGACAGTGTGAACAACGTGGGGTCCTCGGTCGGATAAACGGAACACAGAGGCCCGTCGACGAAGGTCACCGCCGGAAACGGTGCATTCGCTTCGTAGTACAAAAGCAACGTCGGTTCGAAAAACAGATCGATCGGCGGTTGGATGAAATGCCCCCACGATGCATCGACCACATAATCGAACCGGCGACCGTCGACATAAACGCCACCGGGGCGATCGTCGATGGATTCGACCCGGTGGTCTGTGACCAGGAACGGTCCCAAACGTTGGGTAAAATATTGCCGAGCCTTTTCCAGCAGCAGCACACGCTCGGGGGTATGGAGGCACCCTTCGACATTCGACAGGAAATCGGGGAGCGTTGGCGACTCCCTGAATTCGATACCCGACGATGTCATGATCAATTTATAGGTCAGAAAATCGATGAGAGAGTCGTTTTTCGGGACAGCATAGATATTCTGCGGCACGGGGCTGCTGAGACCCGGATAGCGCTCGACGAAGCGGGAGAATCCGTCGCGCGACTGGATCCGCGTGCCGTAATGGCGTGGGTAGTGGAATCCCAGGTGAAGGCGGAATTGGTTATTACCCGACGACCCGTGCAGAAGCCGTTGATGTTGCTCGAAGATTGTGACGTTGAAACCGAGCGCGCGGAATGACGTGGCGATATGGCAGCCATACCACCCGCCGCCAATGATTGCGAAGGACAGCGCCATAACGTCCCCTTGTGAGTACTCGACCAGTGAACCGCTGGATGGCAATCGTCGTCGCCGTCGCAGTCGCGATCCTCGCATGCCCCTGGCCCCTGTGCAAGCACATCCAAATCCTCCATGTTGCTCGGTGCGGTGCGGCATCGTGCCCCGAACGGCGGACCGTGGTGTTCCGACGTAGCCTTGCAGCAGGGGAAAGCGGCGGATGAAGCGTCTTTGTGCGGCCTTGATGGCTCTGTTTCTCAGCGTCGCCACCCCCGCGGCGGCGCAGGAGATTTGGTTCGAACCGCACGCCCCCGGCGCCGGCTATCCGGGACCGGAGGATTGGCGGGCGTTTCTGGCCCCCGATGCACCTTGGCAAACCGTAGCCAGCCGTATCAAAATTTTCGGGGAATCCGAAGGGTATTACAATTCCGCGAGCGACGAGGAAATCCTGAAACTGGCGACCAATCTCGCCAACCACGGAGCCTCCCTTATTTATGGCGTCAACGGTGTGGCCCAGGTGCCTGGGGAGGGCTGCGGCGGCATGGAAGGCTACGGCACACCCGAAAGAGCAGCCGTCATCGCCCGGCGCCTCAAACGCCTCGGGATCTCGGTACCATGGATCGACGTCGATGGACCGTTCTGGTTCGGACATTATGATAAGGGCCCGCAGGCGTGCCAACTGCCCGTTGAAGAGGTCGCACATCGCGTCGCCCGCGTTTTGCGCGAAGTCGTCGCCATATTCCCGGATATTCGCATTCAGGACGTCGAGCCGGTTCCTGACGTCACGTCTCAGCCCGATTGGGAGGAAGCCTATACAACCTTCAGACGTGTTCTGGAGGCCG
>CAIKBL010000073.1 GCA_903825645.1 uncultured Pseudomonadota bacterium
AGGCATTCCGCCTTAAGGCTGGGAGGCGGATAGCCGTTGCCTATGAACAGGGACTGGCGACCGAGCACGCTGTACGCAGTCTCACCGGTGTTGCCGATGGGACGGTGCAATGCTGCTGCCAGATCATTTAGCCGGTCGCGGCTTTCTGTGAGGTCAGTTGGCGCTCCGGGCATACCAGGCACGGCGCTGGCTTGCGACAGAGTACGCGCCAGTTCCCCGAGAACGGATTTCTTGTTCGCGCTTCTGGAGTGTAGTTCGAGGCAGACATCACGTAGCCCCACCTTGACCAGCCGCTCATGCACCACCGATAGCGCAGCCATCTTTTCCGCAAGGAACAGGACCCGCTTGCCTTCCCTGACCGCAGCCGCGACGATATTGGTGATCGTCTGCGATTTGCCCGTTCCCGGCGGGCCTTGGACCACCACATTACGCCCGGCGCGGACCTCTTCGATGACCTTGGCTTGTGAAGCGTCGGCATCGACCACGTGAAAAAGCTTTTCCGGCGGTAGTACCTCATCTAGCCGATCTGTGGGCTTGAATAACGGTTCCTCGGCATCGAAGCGTTCATAGAGCAACCCCCTCGTCAGGGCATGACCGGCTAACGCATCCCCCTCCCAAGCGCCGATGTCTAGATCGCGATACATCAGCAATTTGCTGAAACTGAAAAAGCCAAGCTGGATGGCGTCCGGGTCGATCTCCCAACGTTCGCGCGCGGCGATCACGCTTTCGACTTGTGCAAAATAGTCGGAGGGTTTCCAACCCTCGCTGACTTCCAGTTCGGGTAGATCGATGCCGAAATCGTCCTTCAACCTTTGCTGAAGAGGCAGATTAGTCAGCACATCTTCATCGCGGGCACGGATGGCGTAGGTTGATGTGCGCGCATTTCGACACAATTCTACCGGAAGCAGAACCAGCGGGGCCTCGCGTGGGAGGCTGGAGGATTTATCCTCGAACCAAGTCAGAAATCCCATCGCGAGGTAAAGCATGTTGACGCCGGACTCTTCTTCCGCCGTCTGTGCCTCACGCGCGATCTTCAGCAGTTTTTTCTGAAGCGCATCCGGACCAAGTCGGGTGTCGAGCTGATTATCGGTGAAGCGCCCTTCATCGAAATCACGCTCGCTATCGTTGGCGAGGACCAGTCCTCCGCGATCCTCGCCCCTATCCTGCCCCAACGCTGCGAACCGCATGGTCTTGCCGCCAAACAGCAAGGCATAAACATCGTCGGATCGCTCATTAACGACGTTCAGGACGTTGCCGCGCGTGTTGGTGCGGTTGACGTGGACAAGGCGATTGCGTGTCCCGGTTTCGACCAACCGCTTTCGCGTATCGTCGAACAACTTGATGATCGCCTGCCGGGCCAGCGAATCCCCGCCGCGTTTTCCCGTTTCTACGTCCGCCACCGAACCATCCCTCGCTTCGACGCCGTCCAACGCTTCATTGGCCACTTTTCGACGCTCCCTTGGTCCTCGTTTCTCCCTTGTCCGTGCGACCAGATCGTACGGAAAGCCGTTCATATTCTTCTACCGAGACGACCACCACCACGCCGCGCCCGTGCTTTTCGATGAGCACTGGCTCTGCACGCGCGGTGTCGATCATCAGCCCGAAAGCGTTCTTTGCCTCGCGCGCCGACATGGTTTTCATGGCCGATTTCCGTGGCGATCCATTGCGCCATTTAGGACGAAATAGCTCTTTTCAGCAACGGCGCATTTGCGGCTTTGATTCGGCGGCATGGGTGTCGTCTGAG
>CAIKBL010000074.1 GCA_903825645.1 uncultured Pseudomonadota bacterium
CCATGTCCAAGGAGAAATTTGAAAGAACGAAGCCACATGTAAATGTGGGGACGATTGGCCACGTTGATCATGGGAAGACGACGCTGACAGCGGCGTTGACAGTGGTGACCTCGCAGAAGTTCGGGGGAGAGGCGAGGGCGTATGATCAGATTGATAATGCGCCGGAAGAACGCGCGCGTGGGATCACGATTGCGACATCGCATGTGGAGTACCAGAGTGATAACCGTCACTACGCGCACGTAGATTGCCCGGGACACGCGGATTATGTGAAGAACATGATCACGGGAGCGGCGCAGATGGACGGTGCGATTTTGGTAGTTTCCGCGGCAGACGGACCGATGCCGCAGACTCGTGAGCACATTTTGCTGGCGCGTCAGGTCGGTGTACCGTTCATTGTGGTGTACATGAACAAAGCGGACATGGTTGACGATGCTGAGTTGCTTGAACTGGTAGAGATGGAAGTTCGGGAATTGCTGGTGCTGTACAAATTCCCTGGGGACGACACGCCGGTGGTGATTGGCAGCGCGTTGAAGGCGTTGGAAGGCGACACGAGCGATATCGGAGTGCCGTCGATCTGGAAGCTGATAGCGGCGATGGATGATTATATCCCCGTGCCGGAGCGCCCGGTAGACATGCCATTTTTGCTGCCAATTGAGGATGTTTTTTCGATTTCCGGACGCGGGACGGTGGTCACGGGGCGAATTGAGCGCGGGATCGTCAAGGTCAGTGAGGAAGTTGAGATTGTCGGGATTCGCGCGACGACGAAGACGACCTGCACGGGTGTTGAGATGTTTCGGAAGTTGTTGGATGAAGGACGGGCAGGCGACAACGTCGGGATTCTGCTGCGCGGGACGAAGCGTGAGGATGTGGAGCGTGGTCAGGTGCTCTGCAAGCCGGGCAGCGTGAAGCCGCACTCGCATTTTGAGGCGGAAGTGTATGTATTGTCGAAGGAAGAGGGTGGACGTCACACCCCGTTTTTCAACAATTATCGGCCGCAGTTTTATTTCCGCACGACGGATGTGACCGGCGCGGTGGAATTGCCGGAAGGTGTTGAGATGGTGATGCCTGGAGACAACGTGAAGGTCCAGGTAAAGCTGATCAATCCGATTGCGATGGAAGAAGGATTGCGCTTTGCAATTCGCGAAGGTGGCCGGACGGTCGGCGCCGGCGTGGTTGCTAAGATCCTGGACAAGTAGGACTTATCGCGATTGTTGTGCGTCCGCCAGCGGCGACGCGGGATCAGAACAATCCAAGGGTTAAAGAAATGAATCAACAGGTTATCAGGATACGGCTCAAAGCGTTTGATCATCGACTTATCGATCAGTCGACGCGCGAGATCGTGGAAACCGCTAAACGTACAGGGGCACAAATCCGCGGGCCCATTCCCTTACCGTCGAGGCACGAGCGCTTTACGGTGTTGACTTCGCCGCATGCGAATAAGGACGCCCGGGACCAGTACGAGATCCGCACCCACAAACGGTTGCTCGACATCGTGAACCCGACGGACAAGACGGTTGACGCGCTTATGAAGCTCGACCTCGCGGCCGGTGTTGACGTGCAGATTAAATTGAGCTGAGGCGTTCGAGGCAGACCATCATGGCATTAGGATTAATCGGAATTAAGCGCGGAATGACGCGTGTATACGCGGAGGACGGCCGAGCCGTCCCGGTAACGGTGATCGAGGTCGATCCGAACCGTGTCACCCGCGTAAAGTCGGCGGAGACAGATGGCTATCGCGCGATTCAAGTCACCGCCGGGAGCAAGCACCGCAACCGTATTAACAGACCGGACGCGGGGGTTTTTGCGAAAGTGTCCGCTGAGGCCGGTCGAGGCCTTTGGGAATTTCGCTTGAGCGATAGCGAGGGTGAAACACTCGAGTGCGGTTCTGAAGTGAAGGTAGATATCTTCGCGCCGGGCCAGCTAGTCGATGTTACCGGTACGACCGTTGGGAAAGGCTTCGCGGGTACGATAAAACGCCACCATTTCAGTATGGGCGACGCGACGCATGGAAACTCGCTGTCCCACCGAGCCCCGGGGTCGATCGGGCAGAGACAGACGCCTGGACGGGTCATCAAGGGGAAGAAAATGTCGGGCCATATGGGTGACGTTCAGCGCACGACCCAGCGGCTTCAGGTTGTACGGGTTGATATGGAACGTAACCTCCTCCTTATTAAGGGCGCCGTACCGGGCTCTAAAGGTGGGAATGTGTTTGTCAAGCCGACCGTTAAAAAACGTAAGAGTGAACAGGGCTAAGGCTTATGGAACTCCCAATACATTCTTTCGCGAGCGGCGCCAGCGCTGGTTCGCTGGCGGTTGCCGACAGTGTCTTCGGGCAACCTTATAAGGAAGCGCTCGTCCACCAAATCGTGACGGCGTACTTCGCGGGTGCCCGGCAGGGGACCAAAGCGCAAAAGACGCGCGCCGAAGTTCGTGGCGGCGGGGCCAAGCCTTGGAAGCAGAAAGGCATGGGGCGAGCGCGTGCGGGTACCTCTCGCGGTCCACTCTGGCGGGCTGGCGGGCGTGCGTTCGCTGCTCGTCCTCGGAGCTATGACCAGAAGGTCAACCGCAAAATGTACCGCGGGGCGCTGTGCTCCATCCTGTCGGAGTTAGTGCGCCAAGATCGCTTGATGGTCGTTGATCAATTAGACGTTCAAGAGAAAAAGACGAAAGTCTTACTGGCTTCCCTCGCCAGATTTGGTCTGACGGATGTCCTGCTCGTGGCCGATGATGTGTCGGACGCACTTTACCTGTCGGCGCGCAATCTTTATTGGGTAGGATTGGCCGACGTGGAAGCAATTGACCCGGCGCTTCTCATTTCCTATGCGAAGGTCGTGGTGAGTCAAGCCGCAATAACGCGACTTCAGGAGCAGTTGTCATGAACCAGGAACGCCTGTTGCAGGTGCTGGTTGAGCCACGCATGTCGGAAAAAGCGACCCGCGTAGCAGATAAACATAACCAGTATCTTTTCAAGGTTTTGAATGATGCGAGCAAGCCGGAAATAAAAGCGGCTGTCGAGCAATTATTCAATGTGCAGGTATCATCAGTCCAGGTCCTAAACGTCGGCGCACGAGCCAAGCAGTTTCGGGGCCGAGCGGGTGTTCGCCAAGCTTGGAAAAAAGCCTACATCACGTTGAAAGACGGATTCAGTATCGATTTCATGGGCGCGGCTTGACCGCGCGCTTGCAGACAGGACGCATTGCATGGCGCTCATAAAAGCAAAACCAACTTCTCCGGGACGACGTGGCGTCGTCAAGGTCGTTACGCCTGAATTACACAAGGGCCCGCCGCATGCGCCCTTGCTTGAGCGTCAGATTCAGAACGCCGGGCGCAACAACGCTGGTCGCATTACCGTGCGGCATCGCGGTGGCGGTCATAAGCAGCACTATCGGATTATTGACTTCAAGCGACGCAAAGATGGTATCGCAGCGAAGGTTGAACGCTTGGAGTATGACCCTAACCGTTCCGCCCATATTGCCCTGCTTCTTTATGCGGACGGGGAGCGACGCTACATTATCGCGCCGAAAGGGCTGGCAGCTGGGCAAACGCTGCGGTCCGGAAGCGACGCGCCGATTCAGGTGGGTAACTCTCTCCCGCTGCGAAATATACCGGTCGGTGCCACGATTCATTGCGTAGAATTGAAGCCTGGCAAGGGCGCGCAGATCGGCCGTAGCGCCGGCGCTGGGATCCAATATGTCGCGCGAGAAGGCACAAACGCGACGCTTAGACTTCGGTCCGGCGAGATGCGGCAGGTCCCCATTGAATGCCGCGCGACGATCGGCGAGGTCGGGAATACTGAACATTCCCTGCGACAACTCGGTAAGGCTGGCGCGAAGCGCTGGCGCGGTATTCGCCCGACGGTGCGTGGTGTCGCGATGAATCCAGTAGATCACCCGCATGGTGGTGGTGAAGGCCGGACTTCCGGTGGACGTCATCCAGTCAGTCCATGGGGTCAGCCGACCAAGGGCTACAAGACTCGAACCAACAAACGCACCGATAGCAGCATCGTGCGTCGTCGCGACAAGCGCTAAGAGGCAAACGCAGCCATGCCACGTTCAATCAAGAAGGGTCCGTTCATCGATCATCACCTTGCAAAAAAGGTGGAGACGGCGCGCTCAAATAATGACAAACGACCGATTAAGACTTGGTCACGACGCTCCCTAGTCGTGCCGGACATGATCGGTCTGACGATAGCGGTGCACAACGGTCGGCAGCATATGCCGGTGTTCGTCACCGAAAATATGATTGGTCACAAGCTTGGGGAATTCGCGCAGACACGGACGTTTCGTGGGCATGTCGCGGATAAAAAGACCAAGTAACCAGCAGAACAGGCAAAAAAGAT
Source organism: uncultured Pseudomonadota bacterium (assembly GCA_903825645.1). Classification (GTDB taxonomy): domain Bacteria; phylum Pseudomonadota; class Gammaproteobacteria; genus CAIKBL01. Next base: position 4,340 of record CAIKBL010000074.1, read on the forward strand.
ATGGGTACCACCGCGAAACTCAGCCAGGCGCATATCACGCCGCAAAAGGCTCGACTAGTTGCCGATCAGGTTCGGGGATTACCCGTCGACCGGGCGCTTAACATCCTTGCTTTCAGCAATAAGAAAGCAGCAGCCATGATAAAAAAGGTGCTCGAGTCGGCAATCGCGAACGCTGAGCATAATGATGGCGCTGATGTGGATGAGTTAAGGGTCAAGACGATCATGGTAGACGAAGGCCCGATCATGAAGCGCTGGATGCCACGGGCGCGCGGTCGTGCCAATCAGATTTTCAAACGCACCAGTCACGTGACGGTCGTGGTTGAAGAAGCATAGGTCCTGAACGGACCAATAACGAGCGAAGCTAAAGAGCGATCAATATGGGTCAAAAAGTACATCCGTACGGCATCCGCCTCGGGATCATTAAGGATTGGACTTCTACGTGGTACGCGGACCGCCGCCGGTACGCGGACTACCTGCTAGCCGATATCGCGGTGCGCGCTTTCCTGCGCAAGAAGCTAGCCCATGCGTCGGTCAGTCGGATCCAGATCGAGCGGCCGGCGCATAACGCGCGCATCATTATCCACACCGCTCGGCCTGGTATCGTGATCGGAAAAAAAGGTGAGGATATCGAGTCGCTTCGCAAACAAGTCGCGAAGTTGATGGGGATTCCAGCGCATCTTAGCGTTGAGGAAATCCGGAAGCCTGAGCTTGATTCGTATCTAGTCGCCGAATCCGTTGCACAGCAGCTTGAGCGGCGGATCATGTTCCGCCGTGCCATGAAGCGAGCCGTCGCAAATGCGATGCGCCTTGGTGCCCAGGGGATAAAAATAAATGTCGCCGGGCGGCTAAATGGTGCCGAGATTGCGCGTACGGAATGGTATCGCGAGGGTCGTGTACCGTTGCATACGCTGCGTGCGGACATTGATTACGGGTTTGCGGAAGCCAAAACGACCTACGGGGTTATTGGCGTTAAGGTCTGGATTTTCAAGGGCGAGATAATAAGTCGCCACGACGAGCCAGCGAGCGAAGCGGTCGTCGAACAGACCTCGGCGAACTAGGAGTATAAAAGCGTGTTACAACCTAAAAACACCAAGTTTCGCAAACAGCATAAGGGCCGTAATACAGGTCTTGCTCATAGGGGAAGTGACGTCAGCTTCGGGGAATTCGGTCTGAAAGCAGTGACGAGGGGCCGTCTGACCGCTCGACAGATTGAGGCGGCGAGACGTTGCATCACGCGTGCAGTCAAACGCGGTGCGCGGGTCTGGATTCGGGTCTTCCCGGACAAGCCGATTTCCAAAAAGCCGCTCGAAGTACGTATGGGAAGCGGTAAGGGTAACGTAGAATACTGGGTTGCTCAGGTTAAACCTGGCATGGTCCTGTACGAAATGGAAGGTGTAGAGGAAGAGGTCGCGCGTGAGGCTTTTCGACTAGCGGGCGCGAAATTGCCGATCCTGACCACCTTTGCGGAACGGAAGGTGATGTGATGAATGCGAATGAAATGCGCGCAAAAACCGCGGAAGACCTAAAGACCTTGCTACTCGAAAAGCGCAAGGAGCAGTTCAATTTGCGGATGCAGCGTGGCACCGGCCAGCAAACTCGCGCAAGCCAGGTCCGCGAGGCGAGAAGAGACATCGCCCGGATCAAAACAATTCTCGGGCAGAAGGCAACAGGTGGTGCGCAATGAGTGACGAAAAGACCGCAAAACGCGCTTTGGTCGGCGAAGTGGTGAGTACGAAGATGGACAAGACCATTGCCGTGCGGATTGAGCGTCGGGTTGAACATCCGATTTATAAAAAAGCAATGCGCCGTTTTACGAAGCTGCTCGTTCATGATGAAAACAACGAGTGTAACGAAGGCGATAAAGTCGCCATCGAAGAATGCCGTCCGCTCTCCAAGAACAAGGCCTGGCGTCTCCAGCGCGTTCTTGAAAAAGCTGTCGAACTTTAAAGCGCGACGCGAGGAGAACGTACCATGATTCAAATGCAGTCGATGCTGGATGCGGCGGATAATAGCGGCGCGAAACGCCTGATGTGCATCAAGGTCCTCGGCGGTTCGCACCGCCGTTATGCGAAAATCGGCGACGTGATCAAAGTGAGCATCAAGGACGCCATCCCACGAGGGAAAGTAAAAAAGGGCGATGTGTTCAATGCGGTGGTGGTGCGCACGCGGAAAGGTGTACGGCGCCCTGATGGGTCGCTGATTCGCTTTGATGGGAACGCTGCTGTTCTGCTTGATAAGCAGTTGCAGCCGATTGGGACCCGTATCTTCGGACCAGTGACACGTGAGTTGCGCAGTGAACGGTTCATGCGCATCGTGTCGCTTGCGCCTGAAGTTCTGTAGAACTAAAGAGTTTCTGACATGAACAAGATTCGAAAAGGCGATCAGATCGTCGTAATCGCCGGTAAGGAAAAGGGTAAACGAGGGGTCATCACGCGCGTGCGTGACGACGATCGTGTGTTGGTGGAAGGCGTGAACATGATTAAGCGCCACACAAAGCCCAATCCCAACGCCGGGATAGCCGGTGGTATTGTCGAGAAAGAGGCGCCGCTTCACATCTCGAATGTGGCGATCGTCAACCCGGTAACGTCAAAAGCGGACCGGGTGGGGATCAAAATCCTAGAAGACGGGCGAAAGGTCCGCATCTTCAAATCCACTAAAGAAGTTGTGGACCTATAATCAAGCGAGTTCGGCAAGCATGGCGAGATTAGATACTTTTTACCGCGAAACCGTCGTCAAGCAATTGATGGAACGTTTCAACTACGCGTCTGTGATGCAGGTGCCCAAGATCACCAAGATTACGGTGAACATGGGGCTCGGTAAATCCGTCGGCGACAAGAAGGTGTTGGAAAACGCCCTTGGCGACATGACGATGATTACCGGGCAGAAACCGATTGTGACGAAAGCCAGAAAATCCATCGCGAATTTTAAATTGCGAGAGGGCTGGGCGATCGGCGCGAAGGTGACGTTGCGGCGTGACCGGATGTATGAATTCTTGGATCGCCTGATCAGCGTGGCGATACCTCGTATACGGGATTTCCGCGGTGTTAATGGCCGTGCGTTCGACGGGATGGGGAATTACACCCTAGGGGTGAAGGAACAGATTATTTTTCCCGAGCTCGAATACGACAAGGTAGACGCGCTGCGGGGAATGGATATTTGTATCTCGACCAGCGCGCGCACTGACGAAGAAGGCCGCGCTCTCCTACAAGCGTTTAGCTTTCCGCTGCGAGGATAAAGAACATGGCAAAGACTTCGATGGTGATGCGTGAAGTGAAACGGGCGAAGCTCGTCAAGAAATTCGCCACCAAGCGTGATGCGCTGAAAGAGGCTATTAAAAATCCGAAGCTCTCGTTCGAAGAGCGTGAGGAGGCGCGGATGAAGTTGCAGCAGTTGCCGCGCGACTCGAGCCCAATACGAGCAAGGAGTCGCTGTCATTTGACTGGGCGCGCGCACGGGGTCTATCGGAAATTCGGGCTTGGTCGAAGCGAATTACGAAGGCTGGCGATGGAAGGTCACGTGCCAGGTTTAGTGAAGGCGAGTTGGTAATCAAGGCTGAGTAAACTGATATGAGCATGCAAGATCCGATCGCCGATATGTTGACCCGCATCCGTAATGCGCAAGCGCGCGATAAACGTGAAGTGAGGATGCCGGCGTCCAAAAAGAAAGCGGCTATTGCCGAAGTATTGAAGGCCGAGGGGTATATTGCGGGTTTCCGTCTGGCGGAAGACTCTGTCCACCCGGAAATGATTGTCGAGCTCCGATATTTCAATGGTAAGCCGGTCATTGAGAAGATTCAGCGGGTGAGCCGCCCCGGCTTGCGGGCTTACCGTTCGCGGGAGGAGCTGCCGCGTATTGTTGGCGGTTTAGGCATCGCCATAGTCTCCACCTCACGGGGCCTGATGACGGACCGTGCGGCGCGCGCGCTGGGAATTGGCGGCGAAGTCCTCTGCTCCGTTTACTAGGAATAACGCCATGTCTCGAGTCGCAAAAAAACCAATCACGGTGCCCGCGGGTGTCGACGTTAATATTTCCGGTCAATCTGTTTCGGTGACGGGACCGAAGGGAGAGCTGAGCTTTCTCTTCCATCATCGGGTGGCGGTCGCGCTAATAGACGGCGAGCTTCGGATTGAGCCGAGGGATGAGTCGCAGGACGGTAACGCACAAGCCGGTACTGCAAGAGCCGTCCTTAGCAATATGGTGACCGGTGTGTTCACCGGATTCGAGCGTCGCCTTGACATAAACGGCGTTGGCTATCGTGCACAAGCGAAGGGCGCCGTCGTCAGCTTGTCGCTGGGATTCTCCCATCCGGTAGAATTTGAAGTGCCCGCCGGGATTACGATCGAGACGCCGACGCAGACCGAAATTGTCATTAAGGGAATCGATAAGCAGGTGGTCGGGCAGGTGGCTGCTAACATCCGGGCGTATCGGCCGCCGGAGCCCTATAAGGGTAAGGGCGTTCGTTATCGTAACGAGCAAATCCGCCGCAAGGAAGCTAAGAAGACCTAAGGCAGTATGGTTGTCGCGGCGCCGAAAGGCGGCGAGCGGTGATACGACACCGGTGCTTTTCGCGCCGGCCCCCCGTCCAAGAGTGGATGGGCCTCGAGAACAGAATTTAAGGTGGACGACAGACCATGAGTAAGAAAGACGCACGGACGAGACGCGCAAAAGGCACCCGGATGCACATCAGAGAGCTGGGTGCGCTGAGACTGTGTGTCCATCGGACTCCGAGACATATTTACGCCCAGGTCCTCGCGGTTGATGGGTCGCGCGTGTTGGCAGCAGCGTCGACGGTGGAGAAAGATCTCAGAGCGGAGCTCACGAACGGCGGAAACACGGCGGCCGCGGCGGCTGTGGGCAAACTAGTCGCCGAGCGCGCCGTTGCTGCCGGTGTAGAGAGCGTGGCGTTTGACCGTGCGGGCTTCAAGTACCACGGCAGAATTAAAGCGTTGGCGGATGCCGCGCGCGAACACGGCCTGAAATTCTAGGCCTTATTTTTCTAGGAGCGTTGAGCCCATGAGTGTGAACGACAACCGGTCCGAAAGCACGGATGGTTTGCTTGAAAAGCTGGTCGCGGTTAACCGCGTGGCGAAGGTAGTAAAGGGTGGTAGAATATTCGGCTTTGCAGCGCTGACGGTTGTCGGCGACGGCAATGGTCGCGTCGGCATGGGCCGAGGCAAGGCGCGTGAAGTGCCAGCTGCAATACAGAAGTCGCTTGAGAATGCCCGTCGGAACATGGCGGCGGTCGCGTTGAAGGGCGATACGCTGCAGTATGCGCTGATCGGAGAACACGGTGCCGCGAAGGTCTTTATGGCGCCGGCGTCGCAGGGTACAGGTATCATCGCGGGCGGACCGATGCGGGCAGTGTTCGAGGCGATTGGGGTGCATAACGTCTTGGCGAAATGCATCGGAACGACCAATCCGATCAATGTCGTGAGAGCGACGATCAACGGTCTGCGGAATATGGCATCCCCCGATTACATCGCCGACAAGCGCGGTAAATCAGTCGACGAAATCAGAGGATAATGGCCGTGGCGACAGAAAAAAAACTTATTGTGACGCTGTTGAAAAGTGTTGCGGGGCGCATTGAGGCTCATAAGGCATGTGTCCGTGGTCTTGGCTTGCGGCGGCAGCGCCACTCAGTCGAGGTTCTGGATACGCCAGCGAATCGCGGCATGATAAACGCGGTTTCTTATTTGATATCGGTGAAAGAGGCCTGAGATGTACCTGAATACTATTCACCCGGCGCCCGGCGCCAAGAAACCCAAGAAGCGTTTAGGGCGTGGTATCGGCTCCGGTTCTGGCAAAACGGCTGGGCGTGGGCACAAAGGCCAAAAGGCGCGGGCGGGTGGTTATCACAAAGTGGGATTCGAAGGCGGGCAGATGCCGATTCAGCGGCGTTTGCCGAAATTCGGCTTTCGATCGCGTAAATCGTTGCACCGGGATGAGATTCGCCTTCATGAATTGGCGTCGGTGACCGCGGAAGTGATCGATCTACTCGCGCTGAAGGCGGCCGGTCTGGTTCGGTGCGATACGAAAGATGTGAAGATCATCGCAAGTGGAAAGCTTACGCGAGCGGTGACGGTGCGTGGATTGCGTGTCACCGCCGGAGCGCGTGCTGCGATTGAGGCGCTCGGGGGCAAGGTCGAAGCCTGATACTGCGATGGCGACGGGAAACAAAAAAACTACCGGTGGAGTCGGGGGCCTTGGCAAGCTGACGGAGTTGCGGCAGCGGCTGGTGTTTTTGTTGGGTGCCATCGTCGTTTTTCGCGTGTGCACGCATATTCCGGTACCAGGCATTAACCCCAGCGCATTGGCGCAACTGTTCAACTCCCAGCGCGGCACCATTCTGGGTATGTTCAACATGTTTTCGGGTGGAGCGTTGCAGCGCTTTTCGGTGGTTGCGCTCGGGATAATGCCCTATATCTCGGCCTCCATTATTCTTCAGCTTCTGACGATGGTGCATCCGAAGTTGGAGCAATTGAAGAAAGAGGGAGAGAACGGACGGCGTAAGATTAACCAGTACACACGTTATGCAACGGTGTTATTGGCGTTGTTTCAGGCGACGGGTATCTCGATCATGCTAGAACAGCAAACCAGCGCGGGTATGGCGCTGGTGATGTTCCCCGGGATCGCCTTTAAAATTATTTGTGTATCGACATTGGTTTCGGGGACGCTCTTTCTAATGTGGTTGGGGGAGCAGGTTACGGAGCGGGGCGTCGGTAACGGTATCTCGATGATTATTTTTGCGGGGATCGTGGCGGGCTTCCCGCGGGCAATCGGGGGCACCCTTGAGCTGGCTAGGACAGGCGAGCTACATATTTTTCTGGTGCTGACGCTGTTCGCGCTTATTCTCGCGGTGACAGGCCTTGTTGTGTTCGTGGAACGCGGACAGCGTCGGATTACGGTCAATTATGCAAAACAGCAGCGGGGCCAGCAGATGTACACGCAGCCCTCGAGTAGTCACTTGCCGCTGAAGATTAATATGGCCGGCGTTATTCCGCCTATTTTTGCTTCGAGCATTATTTTATTTCCGACCACCGTCGCCGGCTGGTTCGGTAACGCCCAGGGGCTGAGTTGGTTGCGGGATTTGGCGAGTGCGCTGTCGCCCGGTCAGCCGCTTTACGTGGCGCTGTATGCGATCGCTATTGTGTTTTTCTGTTTCTTTTACACCGCGTTGGTGTTCAATCCGAAGGAAACCGCGGACAATCTTAAGAAATCGAACGCGCTGGTGCCGGGTTTCCGCCCAGGCGAACACACGGCAAAGTATATCGACGGGGTGATGACGAGGCTGACCGGCGCGGGTGCCGTGTACATAACGCTCGTATGTCTGTTACCGGAATTTTTGATTGTGGAGTTCAACGTGCCTTTTTATTTCGGCGGCACGTCGTTGCTTATCACGGTAGTCGTTGTGATGGATTTTATGGCGCAGGTGCAGACGCACCTGATGACCCATCAGTACGACGGTTTGTTGAAGAAAGCCAACCTGAAAGGGTATGGCCGTCGCCCAAGAGCTTAAGCAGGAAGATTGTCAATGAAAGTACGCGCATCGATTAAGCCGATTTGCCGTAATTGTCGGATTATCCGGCGAAAAGGCACGGTACGGGTGATCTGTAAGGATCCCCGTCACAAGCAGCGTCAAGGTTAACGAAGAAACGAGGCACCGATTTATGGCGCGTGTTGCAGGCGTAAATATCCCGGACCGTAAACACACGGTCATTGCCCTCACTCACATCTATGGTGTTGGGCTTACGCGGGCGCGCAAAATTTGCGCGTCGGCTAAGGTACCGACGGATGCCAAGATAAAGGATCTGACGGAAGAGCAGCTTGAATCTCTGCGCTCGGAAGTTGGTAAATTCACGGTGGAAGGTGATTTGCGCCGTGAAGTCTCTATGAGCATAAAGCGTCTGATGGACTTAGGTTGCTACCGGGGTGTTCGACACCGTCGTGGGCTGCCAGTTCGGGGTCAGCGGACGCGCACGAACGCACGGACCCGTAAGGGGCCCCGCCGCGCGGTCAGAAAGTAAACAGGTAACTCCGTATGGCAACCGCACAAGCACCGGCTAAGACGCGCAAGCGTGTGAAGAAGACCGTCGTCGACGGCATCGCGCACATTCACGCGTCTTTTAACAACACGATTATTACGATCACCGACCGCCAAGGGAACACCTTGGCGTGGGCGACTGCCGGTGGCAGCGGATTCCGCGGTTCCCGTAAAAGTACTCCCTTCGCGGCGCAGGTTGCGGCTGAAAAGCTTGCACATGTGATCGACGATTACGGGACCCAGACGCTCGATGTTTTCGTGAAAGGTCCTGGACCGGGACGCGAATCCGCCGTGCGCGCGCTAAACGGCGCGGGTTTTAAGATCACGAACATCACGGATGTGACTCCGATTCCGCACAATGGCTGCCGGCCACCCAAAAAGCGCCGCGTATAACGACCGAGGATAGTGCATGGCCAGATATCTTGGACCGAAATGTAAATTGAGCCGACGTCAGGGTACTGACCTGTCGTTGAAAAGCCGCGCGCGGGGCATTGAATCGAAGTGTCAGCTTGAGAAGCCGCCGGGACAGCACGGTGACAACCGCAATCGCCGCCTCTCTAACTACGCGACCCAGTTACGCGAAAAGCAGAAGCTGCGTTACATCTATGGCGTGCTGGAACGGCAGTTCAGCAACTATTACAAGGAAGCCGCGCGCCTAAAAGGGGCGACCGGGGAGAACTTGCTAAAGTTGCTTGAGTGTCGTTTGGATAACGTGGTTTATCGGATGGGGTTTGGCGTGACTCGTTCGGAAGCGCGGCAATTGGTATCGCACAAGGCGATTACGGTGAATGGCTCTGTGGTCAATATTCCGTCCTATCAGGTCGCGGCGAAGGATGTTGTGTGCGTGCGGGAAAAGGCGAAGAACCAAACACGAATCCAAGATTCGCTGACCATAGCGGAGCAGATTGGTTTTCCGGATTGGCTGGATGTGAACGTCAAGAAGATGGAAGGCGTTTTCAAGGCGGCGCCTGAGCGTAGTGAGTTGCCTGCTGATATCAATGAATCCCTAGTCGTTGAGTTGTACTCGAAGTAAGGGTAGCTAAAGGAGATACTTATATGGCGGTAGCACTCAGCGAGATGTTGAAGCCTAAAATTGTGGACGTGCAGTCCTTGGGGCAGAATGCGGCGCGGATCACCCTCGAGCCGCTGAACCGAGGATTCGGGCATACGTTGGGCAATGCATTGCGACGCGTATTGCTGTCCTCCATGACTGGCGCGTCAGTGGTGGAAGTCGAAATCGAAAATGTGCTCCACGAATACACGACGATTGAGGGCGTGCAGGAAGACGTCACCGATATCCTGCTGAATCTCAAAGGGCTGGCTATCCGGATGCACGCACGTGATGAGGCGACACTGACCTTGAATAAAAAGGGCCCAGGTGCGGCGATCGCGGCAGACATCGTCCTTGATCACGACGTTGAGGTGGTTGATCCAAATTTCCATATCGCTAACCTCGGTGCGAATGGCGAATTGAATATGACGCTCAAGGTCTCGCGTGGCAGGGGCTATATGCCAGCCGTGGGACGTGATACGCCGGCGGAGGATGCGGCCGAGCACACGATCGGGCGTCTGAAGCTGGATGCATCCTTTAGTCCGGTACGGCGCGTGGCCTATGAGGTGCAAAGTGCACGCGTAGAGCAGCAGACGGACTTGGATAAGCTGATCATCACGATAGAGACGAACGGGACGATCGATCCGGAATTCGCCGTACGAGAGGCAGCCGGGATTCTGCGTAGCCAATTAGCTGTGTTTGTTGACCTCAGCGGTGAGACAGCAGCAGAGCCTTCCCGACGCGACGACGGCGAAGTTGATCCGATTCTCCTGCGGTCGATTGATGATCTCGAACTGACCGTTCGGTCCGCCAATTGCCTTAAGGCCGAGAGTATTTATTACATCGGTGATTTGATTCAACGCACCGAAGTGGAATTACTTAAGACGCCGAATCTCGGCAAGAAGTCGCTCACAGAGATCAAGGATGTGCTCGCTGCGCGCGGACTGTCGCTGGGGATGAGACTGGAAAATTGGCCGCCGAAAGGCCTTTACGATCACGATCGCGCCGCTGGCTTGACCTGACAGACGGGTGCGGAGAAGGAATGCATAAATGAGACACCAAAACGCCGGTCGTCATCTTGGACGGACAAGCTCGCATCGTAAAGCGATGTTTAAAAACATGGCAACCTCGTTGTTTCGGCATGAGGTGATTCGTACCACGCTGCCAAAGGCGAAGGAATTGCGACGGGAGGCTGAGCCTTTGATTACGCTGGCGAAAGCGGATTCTGTGGCGAATCGGCGGTTGGCGTTCTCGCGCTTGCGGGACCGAGATATCGTGACGAAGTTGTTCAACCAGTTAGGGCCGCGGTTTCTTAATCGGCCAGGTGGTTACCTGCGGATTCTGAAATGCGGCTTTCGGCCTGGAGACAAAGCGCCGATGGCGATTGTCGAATTGCTTGATCGTCCAGCAACGGCGTCAGTGGTAGATGCGGAATAGTATCTCACGCGGGAAAGAGGCGGCCGCGGTCGGATAAGTAGCTACAAGTCGCCGAGACGGCGCCACTTGTTTAGGTGCGGATCAGGTGTGTATAGGTTTATCAACGGCCCCCAGTGTGGGGCCGTTGTCGTTTGCGACGCAGAAAGATGAAATCAGCGCTTTGGGGATGCTCCGCTCCCCTGTGTTGGGTTCGTTTAGGGGAACCGCACACTGCCTTGTGCCCGCTCGGACTCACTGAACGCGCCTTGGATAGGGTGACTGTGGGTGAGGGTTGGAGGGGCGACGATTATGGTGCGCGAAGCCTCGCGAGGATGAGATCGTTGACTTGTTGCGGATTGGCCTTGCCTCTCGAACGCTTCATCACCGAGCCGACGAAATAACCGAAGACTTTGTCCTTACCGGCCCGGAATTGTGCGACCTGCTCAGGGCTTTCGGCGATTACCGCGTCCACTAAAGCTTCGATTTCTCGGTGGTCGGTGACCTGGCGCAGGCCTCGGTTGCTAATAATGGCGTCAGGTTCGCCTTCCCCTTGCCACATGGCGTCGAAGACTTGCTTGGCCATTGTGGTGGAAATCGTGGCGTCTGCGACGCGTGCAATCAGAGCCGCCAGTGACTCAGCGGTGACCTTGCTGGGCGCAAATGCGGCTTCATCCCGGTTCAAACGGGCGAACACCTCACCGGTAATCCAGTTTGCAGCCTGTTTGGGTAGGTTGGTTAATCGTGTGACGCATTCGAAATATTCGGCGATTTCCCGTTCACTTGCCAAAATTGCGGCATCGTCCGGGGCAAGACCGAATTCTGTCCGATATCGAATTTCTCGCTGCTGAGGCAACTCCGGCAGGATTGCCTGGGCCGCAATAATTTCTTCCTCGCTCAAGAGCAGCGGCAATAAATCCGGATCGGGGAAATAACGGTAGTCGTGAGCGTCTTCTTTGCTCCGCATGGGACGGGTTTCGTCTCGGTCAGGGTCATATAAACGCGTTTCTTGGACTATTTTGCCGCCGGATTCGAGGATCTCTATCTGGCGAGCGATCTCGTATTGGATCGCCCGCTCTACGAAACGGAAGGAGTTTAAATTTTTCGTTTCGGTGCGGGTACCGAGGACGGTGTCATCGATACGGCGGACCGATACGTTCGCATCACAACGGAAAGAGCCTTCTTGCATGTTGCCGTCGCAGATGCCGATGAACTTCACGAGCGTGTGGAGCATCCGCATGTATTGGACGGCTTCGGCCGCAGATTCGAGATCAGGCTCAGTGACGACTTCGAGTAAAGGAGTTCCGGCACGATTTAGATCGATGCCGGATGAGCCGGGGAAAAGATCGTGAACGGACTTGCCGGCATCTTCCTCGAGGTGGGCGCGCAAGATGCGCACTTGCTTGTGCGAGCCGTCCGGGCGCGGGAGAAGCAGGCGCCCGTGATTGACGATAGGTAGCTCGTATTGACTGATCTGATAACCCTTGGGGAGATCTGGGTAAAAGTAGTTCTTGCGGGCAAACACGGAGCGGCGGGCGAGTGTGGCGTTTATGGCCAGACCGAACAGAACCGCCATGTCGACCGCTCGGGCATTAATGACCGGGAGTACGCCGGGAAGGCCAAGGTCAATGGCGCTTGCCTGCGTGTTGGGTGCAGCACCATAGGCAGTCGATGATCCGGAAAATATCTTGCTGTGGGTGGCGAGCTGAACGTGGACTTCTAGCCCGATGACCGGTTTCCATTGCGTCATACGTCAGGACTCCAAGGCGGGCGCGCGCGCGTGCCAGTCGGTAACGCTCTGGTACTGATGGGCTACATTCAGTAAACGGGATTCGCCGAAATAATTGCCGATCAACTGAAGCCCAACGGGTAGCCCATCAACCATGCCCGCGGGAATGGATAAAGCCGGTAAGCCCGCGAGGTTTACTGCGGTGGTATAAATATCGGACAAGTACATGGCAACGGGATCAGCCGTTTTCTGACCGAGGCCGAAGGCCACAGTAGGGGACGTCGGCCCTGCGATAACGTCGACTTCGGCGAAGACCCGTGTGAAGTCCTCTTTGATGAGGCGGCGCAGTTTTTGAGCCTTGGCATAGTAAGCATCATAATATCCGGTCGACAACGCATAGGTGCCGACGAGAATTCGGCGTTTAACCTCAGCGCCAAAGCCTTCTGCACGTGAGCGCTGATAGAGGTCTGCTAAATCTTTCGGGGCTTTGCAGCGGTGTCCGTAGCGGACACCGTCATACCGGGATAGGTTCGAAGAACATTCGGCCGACGAGATGATGTAATAAGCGGGGACCGCGTAAGCGGTCGATGACAAAGAGACTTCGCGGCATGTTGCCCCCAGACTTTCCAGAATACGCACGGCGGCCTCTAAAGTCGTGCTAATGCGGGCATCTAGATTCGCGTCGAAGAATTCCCGCGGAAGCCCCACACGTAGCCCAGCAAGTGGCTGGCTCAGGCCCGCCATGAAGTCTTCGGCCGGAACGTCGGCAGAGGTGGGGTCCCGGGAGTCAAAGCCGGCCATGATGCCTAGCGTGAGCGCTAAGTCTTCCGCCGTTGTGGCCATCGGTCCGCCTTGATCAAGACTTGAGGCAAACGCGATCATGCCGAAGCGGGATATCCGACCATAGGTCGGCTTGAGTCCACTGATGCCACAATAAGCCGCGGGCAAACGGATAGAACCGCCCGTATCGGTACCCGTGGCAAAAGGGATAAAACGGGCCGCGACCGCACTCGCAGATCCGCCGGAGGAGCCGCCCGGCACGCAGGATGTCTTCCAGGGGTTTAGGCACGGGCCGTAGAAACTACTTTCATTAGACGATCCCATCGCGAACTCGTCCATGTTGGTTTTGCCGACCATGACCATTCCCGCATCATTTAAACGGGTGACCACTGTCGCATCGTAGGGCGCGATGAACGTGTCCAACATCCGGGAGCCACAGGTCGTTTTGGCGCCTTGGGTGCAAAATATATCCTTGTTTGCGTAAGGAACCCCCGTCAACGGGCCCGCCATACCTGCATGGCGTCGCTCGTCGGCCGCATGGGCGGCCTGAAGAGCCGCTTCCGGCAGAACTGTGATGAAGCTATTGAGGCGCCCATCCCCCGCGGCGATGCGGTCAAGGAAGGCAGTCGTGATCTCGACACTGGAAAAATCGCCCTGGGCGAGCCCGGCACTGAGTGCCGCTACGGTAGTCGGTAAAGTCATGGTCAGTTCACTCGATGACTCGGGGTACCAGAAAATAACCCTCTCGTGTCTCGGGCGCGTTCGTCTGGTAAGCTGTCCGCTCGTCGCGCTCTGTGACGACGTCGGCGCGACGCCGCGCCGGAAGCTCGAGGGGATGTGCGAGGGGCTCCACGTCGGTGGTATCAATGGCGTTCATCTGTTCGATGAGGGCCAAAATCCCTGCCAGTTGTTCGACCATCGCGGGTAGTTCTGCCGGTTCCATTTGGATCCGTGCGAGCTTCGCGATCGCTTTCACTTCAGCTGCTTCAAGCATAGAGGTACATCTTCTTATTCATTGATTAAGAAAGAATTTTCGGTCACTCAGCCGACTTGCCGAAGCACATTTCTGCTGATACATTAGACGGGATCCTGATTTCGCGCCCCCACGGCCCGGTGTGCGAGGGATCCTTTTGCGCCGACCAGCCGCGCGCGAAGTTTATCACGATCGAACCTATTCGAAGGGATCGCCAAGCGCATTACCGCAAGACTCAAAAATTTTCGAATCGCGGTTTTTTTCAGGGCAGAGGACGGAATCAATGTTCAAATTGTTGAGGGGCTTGTTTTCAAACGATCTGTCGATCGATCTAGGCACCGCAAACACGCTTATTTTTGTCCGCGGACGCGGCATTATCCTCAATGAGCCGTCGGTCGTAGCGATACGACGCGGAAAAGATAGCGGCTCGCAACAAATCGCTGCGGTCGGTATCGAGGCGAAACGGATGCTGGGCCGAACGCCGGGTCATATAGAAGCGATCCGACCGTTGAAAGATGGTGTTATCGCGAATTTCACGGTGACTGAGAAGATGCTGCAGCATTTCATTCGCAAAGTGCACGGCAACTCCATGTTCAAGCCAAGTCCTCGCGTCCTTATCTGTGTTCCTTGTGGTTCTACACAGGTCGAACGTCGCGCGATCAAAGAGTCCGCCGAAGGCGCGGGCGCCCGCGAAGTCCATCTGATTGAAGAGCCCATGTCTGCGGCGATTGGAGCGGGCATGCCGGTTAGCGACGCACGCGGTTCGATGGTGCTTGATATCGGCGGCGGTACCACGGAAGTGGCCATTATCTCGCTGAACGGTATTGTTTATTCCGATTCTGTCCGAATCGGGGGTGACAGGTTCGATGACGCGATCGTGAACTACGTTCGCCGCAACTACGGCAGCCTGATCGGCGATGCCACTGCTGAGCGCATAAAGCACGAAATTGGCTGCGCGTATCCGAGTAACGAGATGCGGGAAATCGAAATTAAGGGCCGCAACCTGGCGGAGGGACTCCCTCGCAGCTTCACGCTGAATAGCAACGAGATCCTTGAAGCATTACAGGAGCCGCTTGCCGGTATTGTGCAGGCTGTCAAGACGGCGCTTGAGAAAACGCCACCCGAGCTCGGCTCGGATGTCGCCGAACGTGGCATGGTCCTGACAGGCGGCGGCGCGCTGCTGCGCGATCTGGATCGATTGCTGATGGAAGAAACCGGCCTGCCGGTCATCGTCGCGGACGATCCGCTTACCTGCGTGGCTCGCGGGGGCGGTCGGGTGCTTGAGATGATAGAGGAATATGGTCCGGAGGTTCTCGCACTCGAATAGGGCAAATGGATCTACCTGACCACGGGAGAGAGCCCCATTAAGTCCTTGTTTCTCGATGAGCCCTCACCGACCGCACGCTTCATCACGTGCGTGGTGGTTTCGTTTTTTCTGATCTCTGTCGATCACGAACAGCGGCATCTGGCGTCTCTACGCGCGGGACTTTCGCTGCTCATTTACCCCATTCAGTACGCCGTGAGTTTGCCCGTGCGCATCGTGGATTCTATCGCGGATGGCTTTGCGGGTCGGCAGGGACTACGAAAAGAAAACGAGGCCTTCCGTAAGGAAAATCTTTTCCTTCGTAGCAGGGGCGTAAAATTTGCAGCGCTCGAGAGCGAGAATAAACGTCTGCGGGCGCTGCTCGATTCCACCGCCGAAATGGGCGAGGATGTTTCCGTCGCCGATGTCCTCGCCATTGAGACTACCGCCGCCAAACGGCAAATTGTCATCAACAAGGGTAGTCTTCAGCACGTCTATCTCGGGCAACCGGTAGCGGACGCACACGGCCTTGTGGGACAAGTGGTAGAGGTCGGTCGATTTGCAAGCACCGTTATCCTGATTACCGATGCCCGTCACGCGATCCCCGTACAGATCAATCGCAACGGACTGAGAGCCATCGCGAGCGGCGGCGATACTGACGAGGCGCTTTCGTTGAATTTTGTGCCGAACAACGCCGATGTGGCGGCTGGCGATCTTGTCGTCAGCTCGGGGCTGGATCACCGTTTCCCGGCCGGATTTCCCGTCGGCAAGGTGACCAATATCGATTCTGATGCGAGCGAACCGTTCGCCCGTATCCGAGTGGAGCCCTCGGCGCATGTGGGGCGTGCCCGCGAAGTGTTGCTGGTCTGGCCTCGGGCAAAGAGCCAGGAGATCCCGCCGGCCGGAGGCGCGACGACGACCGCCGCGCCCGTGCTGAGTACGAGGCCGAAAGCAGCCGTCGAGATTGCGCCGCCCGCTGCGCCAACCGACGTGGGGGGGGCTGCGGCGGAAGAGGAGCAAGAGGAGCAAAATTGAACATCACGCCGTCTTTTCGCGCACGTTCGGAGGAGAACTTTTGAATCCTCTTGATTTACGTTGGCTCGGTGCAGTCGTTCTGAGCCTCATCGCCGCTTTTACGCTGGCCACAGTGCCGTTACCCGAGGCCGTCAATCATTGGCGACCCGCGTGGATCGCGCTGACAGTTCTCTATTGGGCGATCGCGCTGCCAGAACGTATGGGTGTCCTGAGCGCTTGGTTCATTGGCATTCTGGCCGACGTCATGCATGGCGCGCTGCTCGGTCAGCACGCGCTGGGTTTCGCACTCATCGCCTACCTTGGACTCATCTACCACCAGAGAATCCGCGTCTATCCTATGGTCCAGCAGGCGTTGGTTGTGGGATCGATTATCTTTCTCCATCAGCTATGGATGCTGATGATCTACAACACACTGGGTTCTCGCCACTATCCGAATACGTATCTTCTCGGTACGTTGACCAGCGCCCTTCTATGGCCTTGGCTGTTCGTCGTTCTGCGTGATCTACGACGTCGAGCTACGGCCTGATCTCCTGTTGAATTTGGGCACTTCCGTTTGCTAAAGCTTAAGAAATTCAGGACGCTAGTCGGCCAGTCTGCGCAGGTCAGTACGCAGTCGCAGGAGGTGCGCGTATTTCAGCGGCGTCTGTGGTTCGCTGTGAGCGGCATGGTGCTGCTGGCGCTGTTACTGGTGATCAGACTGATCCTGTTGCAGGTCATCCATCACGATCACTACACCACACTGTCGCAGGAAAATAGACTCAAAGTCTTACCGATCCCCCCCACTCGAGGACTCGTTTACAGTCGTAACGGCGTACTACTGGCCGATAATCGACCTTCTTTTGCACTGGAAGTGGTCCCTGAGCGGGTGCCTGCGCTTGACCAGGCGCTGACAGAATTAGGAAAAATTATCCCGCTTGATGACGATCAACTCGAACGCTTTGATACCGAGCGTTCCGAGAAAAGACGTTTCGACGCGGTAAGCTTGAAGATAAATTTGACCGAGGAGGAAGTCGCGATCTTCGAGGCGAATCGCTACCGCTTTCCTGGCTTTGATATCAAAGCACGATTAACGCGCTATTACCCACTGGGATCGCAGCTCGCACATGTCGTCGGCTACGTCGGGCGCATCAATGTTGATGAGCTGAACGAGATTGACGAGGGCGATTACAGTGGAACCACGCATATCGGCAAAGAGGGGGTGGAAAAAGCGCGCGAGGCGGTTCTCCATGGTACCGCGGGCTACGAGCAGGTCGAAGTCAATGCTCAGGGCAGGATTCTGCGGGTGGTCGAGCGGGTAGCCCCGGTTCCCGGGAAAGATGTGCATCTCACGATTGATACGGATCTGCAGGCGGCGGCTATCAACGCATTGAAAGGCCAGCGTGGGGCGATTGTGGCGATCGAACCTGCGACTGGTGCGGTGCTCGCCTTCGTGAGCAACCCCGCTTTTGATCCAAACGAATTCGTCAACGGCATTAGTGCAAAGCTTTACGCCGAATGGCGTAATTCGCCGGATAGGCCGCTAGTTAATCGTGCGCTCCAGGGCCTGTATCCACCCGGCTCTACGGTTAAACCCGCCATGTCCATTGCCGGCTTGCATTTTGGCGTGCGTACGCCCGGCGATACAGTATGGTGTCCGGGTTGGCTGCAACTGCCAGGCCAAGATCATAAATACCGATGTTGGCAGAAACAGGGACACGGCACGGTTGACCTGATGCGCTCAATAGCCGAATCGTGTGATGTGTACTATTACGCGCTTGCCCGTGACTTGGGCATCGATCGGATGCACGAGATCCTGAGTCAGTTTGGGTTCGGAAAACTGACGGGCATCGATCTCCCGGGTGAGTTAGGGGGGCTTCTCCCTTCCCGCGAATGGAAAAAACGAGTCAGGAAAATGCCCTGGTTCCCTGGGGAAACGCTCATCAACGGTATCGGTCAGGGTTTCATGCTGGCCACCCCGCTTC
Source organism: uncultured Pseudomonadota bacterium (assembly GCA_903825645.1). GTDB lineage: Bacteria > Pseudomonadota > Gammaproteobacteria > CAIKBL01. Next base: position 22,626 of record CAIKBL010000074.1, read on the forward strand.
AATTGGCGCATATGGCCACTATCCTTGCCAATCGAGGCGAAGTCCTCGTTCCTCGGGTTGTCGCCGAACTTGAAGATCCACTCACCCATGTGGTGGAGCCGATTGCGCCATTCAACCGACCTGCGGTGGAGGTCGCGAATGCAGCCCATTGGCGTCCGGCAATCGACGGCATGCATGAAGTGGTACAAGGGTCGCATGGTACCGCGCGAGCTACCGGCGCGGGCGCGGCCTACCAATACGCCGGTAAGACCGGAACCGCACAGCTTTTCACGATCGCGCAAGATCATACCGTCAAGAACCAGAATGTCACAAAACTACTGCGTGACCACGCCCTGTTCATCGCTTTTGCCCCGCTAGAACAGCCAGAAATCGCGGTGGGTATCATCATTGAGAACGGTGAGAGTGGTAGCCATACAGCGGCCCCGATTGCACGCGAATTGTTTGATTTTTATCTAAAACAGAAGCCTCCAGAAGACGATGCGCACAGCTAGCGAACGAGATTTGCTCGCACGACTACATATCGATGGACCGCTATTAGGGGGGGCTATCCTGATCTGCGTCTTAGGGTTGGTCGTATTGTACAGTGCTTCTGGGCAATCTCTTGAAGTGGTTGTGCGGCAGGGTCTGCGCATGTTGCTTGGCTTGGCTGCCATGTGCGGAATAGCCCAGATCAGTCCCCTGCGGATTTCTCGATGGGCACCGGTATTTTACGTGCTCGGGACGCTGCTTCTCTTTGTTGTGTTCTTGTTCGGGACCGGGCGCGGCACCCACCGTTGGCTGGAGATGAGTTTCATCCGTTTCCAACCCTCCGAAATTATGAAACTTGCCGTGCCATTGACGGCTGCGTGGTTCCTGAACGACAAACTTTTGCCACCCCGCTTTCCGATCATCGCGGTGGTCTTGGTGATGGTCTTGTTGCCAGGAGGGCTCGTTATGGTGCAACCCGATCTCGGGACGGCTATTCTCATCATGGCGGCAGGTTTGCTCGTGCTGTTCTTCGCAGGGCTTAATTGGCGTTGGATCGCTGTCGCAGTCATCTCTGGCGTCGTTCTCGCCCCGATCGCCTGGTATGCCATGCGTGATTATCAACGGCAACGGATCCTCACCCTGCTTGACCCCGAAAAGGATCCACTGGGAGCGGGCTATCACATCATCCAGTCGATGATCGCCGTAGGTTCCGGTGGCTGGTCGGGTAAGGGGTGGTTAAATGGTACACAGTCCTATCTCGAGTTTTTGCCTGAACGTGCGACAGATTTCATCTTTGCCGTGTATTGCGAAGAATTTGGACTGATCGGGGTGTTGGTCATTTTGGTTGCTTACTCGCTGGTCCTTGCCCGAGGTGTACAGATTGCGCTGTCCGCGCAGGACGCGTTTGGCCGACTTGTGGCCGCCAGTCTGACGGTAACCCTATTCGTGTATATTTTCGTCAACATGGGCATGGTCATCGGCCAACTGCCCGTAGTGGGTGTGCCGTTGCCGCTGGTGAGTTATGGGGGCACTTCGCTTGTTACCTTGATGACAGGCTTCGGGATCCTGATGTCGATTCAAACCCACCGGCGCTTTATTGTAGAATCGTGAATAATCTGCCTGTCGACGCACGCCCCCCTGTGCCAACGGAACGGCTAGCGACGTGCCTTCAGGCGAGGGGTGTTTCATCTGAACCGAACAAGGTGTCCTGACATTTCATGATCCGGTTTCTGTGCCTAATAGGGTTGGGCCTGATGTTTGCCCCCACCACGATTTTTGCCGCCAAACTGGATCCGGAGGCAATCGAACAGTTTGTGCAGCAGATGCAGCGCGAGCAGGGGCTTGATCCCGATACCCTGCGTGGTGAGCTGAGCCGTGCTAGTCGGCTCGACAACGTGATTGCCATGATCGCCAAGCCCGCCGAATACAAACCTTGGTTTCAATACCGCCCCATATTCATCAATGAAGCACGCATTGCGGGTGGCTTGGATTTTTGGAGACGTAACGCGGCGGCCCTCGCGGCGACTGCGGCTGCCACGGGAGTGCCGCCTGAAATCATGATTGCGATTATGGGCGTGGAGACGTCCTATGGACGCGAAACCGGTAATTTCAGAGTCCTCGATGCGCTGGCGACATTGGCGTTCGGTTACCCGCCTCGGGCCCCGTTTTTTCGCAGTGAATTGATGAATTTATTGCTCCTCGCCCGGGAAGAGCATCTAGATCCCAGTACGCTCAAAGGGTCCTATGCTGGCGCGATGGGGATCCCTCAATTCATGCCCAGCAGTTTTCGGACCTATGCGGTCGATTTCAATAAGAATGGGAGACGGGATATCTGGACTTCGCCCGAAGATGCTATCGCGAGCGTAGGGAACTACCTGCAACGTCAGCACTGGCAAGCGGGTACGCCAATTGCCTTTCGAGCCGTGGTGACTAACGCGACGCCGCCGGTCGGAAAATCGGTCGAGCTGGAGCGTTCACTCGCCGATTACGCGACATTAGGTGTTAAACCAGATGGGGCCGCTATCACCGATGTTCGCGCTGTGCTGCTCGCCTACGAAGGGACCTATGCGAGTGAGTATTGGCTTGGATTACAGAATTTTTACGTCATAACGCGTTATAACCGCAGCCCTAAGTATGCGCTCGCGGTATTTGAACTCGCCGAAGAAATTCGTCTGCGGCACGCACGCGAGGTGCCCTGATGCGGGTCGGCCGTCCCTCGTGGGCGCGCTGGCTCAAATGCGGCGTGCTGGGTGGATTGTCATTGCTGCTGGCTAGTTGCGGTTTTATGCAACAAAGGTCTGCCCCGGTACAACAGTCGTCGATGTCCGCTGCCGGCCCACGCACAACGGGTGATCGCGCCGGCGAGCCGCTGAGCCATTACGGCAATCCAGAGTTCTACGATGTGATGGGAACCCGCTATTTCCCAGCGAAAAGCGCGCGCGGTTATCGCGAGCGCGGGATCGCGTCCTGGTATGGACCCGATTTCCACGGGGGGTTGACCTCGACCCGCGAATACTACGACATGTACAAGATGACTGCGGCGCACAAGGTGTTGCCGCTGCCCACTTGGGTCGAGGTGGTCAATCTACAGAATGGCCGAAAGGTCAAAGTCCGGGTCAACGATCGTGGACCGTTCAAAGACAATCGGATCATCGATCTGTCCTACGCGGCCGCATTGTCTCTCGACATCGTGGGTCCCGGGACCGCTTTCGTAGAGGTTCGAGCTTTGGATACCCCGACGCCGATGCTGGACACGCCGGCACCAATACACGCGCCAGGGCTTGAGTCGGTGTCTCCGGTGCCCACCTTGCGAACCCCTGCCGGGTCGGGTCGGACGATGGTGACGGTCGCTACGCCCTCGGTGCCGCCGTCGCCGACGCAACCGAAGAAGACGACCGATGCCCATGTGGGGCTGTATCTCCAAGTCGGAGCCTTTGGCGAGCAGACAAATGCAGAGAGACTCAAAACCCGCCTGGATGCGAAGTTCCACGACGAAGTGAGAATTTTCTCCGAACCACCCGGTGCGCCACGACTCTATAAGGTGGAACTGGGCCCGATAAAAGACGTCGCGCAAGCCGATCAACTCACCGCTCGATTGTCGAGCGTTGGCATCAATAATCACCATTTTGTTAATAATTAGACGGCTAGCGCGGAGTCACATGTTAGAAAAATTGATCACGATCCTGGTACTGGGCTGGTTCATGCCGTCGATGGCCGCCCCTGTCACCGCGCCTCCAGAGCCGCCTAAACTGCCGGTGCGCGCTTATTTGCTGATCGAATACGCCAGTGGCAACGTGTTAGCAGAAAATAGTGCGGATGAGCGGGTCGAGCCAGCCAGTCTGACTAAGATCTTAACCGTCTATACGGTCGCCGACGCGCTCAAGAAAGGGCTCATTAAGCTCACCGATCATCCGGTCATCAGTGAGCACGCTTGGCGGCAGGAAGGTTCTCGGATGTTTGCGGAGGTCAACAAGCAAATATCCGTTGATCAGCTGCTGCATGGTGACATTATTCAGTCCGGTAATGACGCGAGCGTGGCTCTCGCTGAGCATGTTTCGGGCACGGAAGAGATCTTTGCCTCGGTAATGAATGCACACGCGAAACGCCTTGGTATGAAGGGCAGTCAGTTCGCAAATAGCACCGGTCTGCCTAATCCTGGCACCTATACCACTGCGCGCGATCTGAGCCGGCTTGCCACCGCACTTATCCGGGATTTTCCAGAGGTCTACCGTATTTTTTCGGAGCCGACCTTTACCTTTAATGGTATTACCCAGCGGAATCGAAACGGTCTTTTGGGGCGCGATCCCAGCGTCGATGGCATCAAGACCGGACATACGGATTCTGCCGGCTATTGCCTCGTAGCCTCTGCCACACGGGACGGCATGCGGCTGATCTCGGTGGTCATGGGGGCTGCAGGTGATGGTGCGCGAACGCAGGCTAGCCAGGCCCTACTGAACTACGGCTTTCGGTTCTTTGAAGGTCACAGTCTCTATGCTGCTGGTGCGACAGTGACGAGCGGCCGAGTCTGGCAGGGTGACGCTCCGACTGTACCGGTCGGTGTGCAGGAGAGTGTCGCGGTGGTGGTCTCGCGGGGAGGCGCGAGCGACGCGATCAAGGCAACGGCTGAATTGACGAAACCGCTGCTTGCGCCACTTTCCGTCGGACAGGTCGTGGGAACCTTGCTGGTGACGCGTGACGGCAAGGAAATTAAACGGGTGCCGCTCGTTGCCTTGAGCGCGGTGCCCAAGGGATCTTGGATTCAGCAGGGCATTGATGCTGCGAAGCTCCTGTTTGAATAACGGCGGGGAGCGGCGAGCGCTTTAGGCGCCCTGACGGGCGATGGCGGTCCCGGTCTGCTGATCGGACTCAAGGCGCGGTCATCCTCTACCGTCTCTCATGCCACGGTATCTGTGCCTCTTTCCGCTTAGCTTGAGTTGGTCTGGGAAGCACGCTTCGAAAAGTTGACTGATCGGCACTCTGCGGGATCTAACGCTGGTTAGGCACTTCGACGCACAGCCGACAGGACGAAAGCGTATGAAAAACACTTCCGGGCCGGTTTGCCGGCGCGCAGGTGCGTTATACGCCGGGTGCAAGATGGTGGGGAGCCACGGCGCTCATCGCCGATGCAGGGGACTGACGCGAATGGGTGCCGCTTAGCTTCTCAGACCTACGCCCCGATGCATCAACACCATGCAGACGGTGAATAGTGCCGTAATCATCAGACAGATGACGCTGAAGGCAACGCCAATTTTGATGTCGCTCACCCCGAGCATCCCAAAACGGAAGGCGTTCACCATGTAGAAGATCGGGTTCACGCGGGACGCCTGCTGCCAGAAGTGAGGGAGCAGGTCAATCGAATAGAACACCCCGCCTAGGTAGGTGAGTGGCGTCAGGATGAAAGTCGGCACGATCGAAATGTCATCGAATTTTCGGGCGGTCAGGGCATTGATGAAACCAGCCAGCGAAAAGAGCGTGGCTGTGAGGAAGACGACCGAAAGGGTAATGCTGAACGAACTGATGTGAATATCGGTGAAACAAAGTGCAACGACCGTCACGACAGCACCGACAATCAACCCGCGTGCTACCCCGCCAGCGACAAAACCGATGACGATCAGAATGTCCGGGATGGGAGCAACCAGGATTTCCTCGATGTGACGTTGGAATTTTGCGCCGAAAAGGGAGGAGACAACGTTCGAGTAGGAATTCGTGATCACCGACATCATGATGATTCCCGGTGCGATGTACTGCATATATTCAAAACCATGCATCCGGCCAATTCGGGGTCCGATCAGGTGTCCGAAAATGATGAAATAGAGACTCATCGTAATGGCGGGTGGCAGTACGGTTTGTAACCATATACGCGTAAATCGACTGATTTCTTTCCGCACGATGGTCGCGAATGCCGTGCAGTAATGTCGGGTAGTTACCGCGTCAGAAGCAATCATGCCGATTTTTCCTCGAGGTTCCCTTGCACCCGATTAACGAATAGCTCTTCGAGCCGATTCGCTTTGTTACGCATGCTCATGACGCGGATGTCTCTCGCCGAGAGATAGTCGAATAGTTGATTGAGTGCACTTTCTTTGTTTATTTGTACTTCCATCGTGGTGGGATCCAGGAGGCGGAAAGTAAAAGCAGGATGGACCGGGGGCCGCGTTAGGGGGGTCATCAGGTCCAATACAAAGGTCTCGGCATGCAGGGTCCCGAGTAACGTCTTCATGCTGGTGTCTTCGATAATCTGTCCCCCATCAATGATGGCGATATGGCGGCACAGCAGTTCGGCTTCTTCCAAGTAGTGGGTCGTCAGGATGACCGTCGTTCCTTCTTGATTCAGATCCCGCAGGAAATCCCACATCGAACGACGAACCTCAATGTCGACGCCGGCCGTCGGCTCGTCGAGGATGAGTAACCGGGGCTGGTGCAGCAGCGCTCGGGCAATCATGAGTCGGCGCTTCATGCCACCGGACAAGGTGCGGGAACGATCGAAACGCTTTTCCCACAGCCCGAGGACCGTCAGGTATTTCTCGGCCCGAAGTTCAGCCAGCGTTTTACTCAGGCCGTAAAATCCTCCCTGATTGACGGTGATTTCCCATACCGATTCGAACTGTGAGAAATTAAATTCCTGAGGTACGACGCCTAGATAGGATTTCGCCCGCGCGAAGTCGGTGTCGATGTCGGTGCCGAAAATACGGACTTTCCCCGCTGTTTTGGTCACCAGCGACGTAATGATTCCGATAATGGTCGATTTTCCGGCTCCGTTAGGTCCCAGCAGCGCGAAGAATTCCCCTTCCTTGACCACCAGATCGATGCTCGCGAGTGCATGCCGACCGTTAGCGTAAATCTTAGTCAGGCCGCTGAGCTCAAGTGCATTCATCAGACCGCCAGGGTAGAGAGAGGGGGGTGTCGACCGGTGGCACGGAGGAGTGATTTATGACTACCACTCCACAACGTCATCTCCGCCGATGGCATCGATAATCTTTTTTTTCTGCGAAGCGCCTATCTCGGCGAGCGTTAAAGCGAGTCTTTTATCATGACCGAGAATGAGTTTGAAATATCGCTTGGCCACACGAATGAGCGTCGTCCGCACGTTCGCGCGCACATTGGCGTTCCGTTTTCCTGAGCCCTCGGGCAACATTGCCTGCTCACCGAAATAGTGGCCCCGTATAAGTGCCGCGAGTACCGTTACCTTACCCTCATCGTCGACGACGAAGACCTCGACCGCGCCTTCGAGGATGACATACAGATAGTCCCCTGACTCCGCTTCTCGGATGATTATTTCGCCTGATCCCACGGTGACCACTTTAGTCCACTCGCCAACGCGGGCCAGATCGCGTCGGGATAGCGAGCGGAAAAGAGGAACAGATTGGAGCATCCTGCGGACGCGTTCCTCCTCGGGGAGTTCGCTCGTGCCCAACTCTGCGGGTGTGTCCCCCCGGCCGATCGCGCCCAGTGCTGAATCAGTACGGGTGATCCGGAATAAACGGGTCCGCTGGCGGGCTCGTACGGTCGCCGGGCGCCGCGCTTGCGCATGAGGCAAGAGAGATTCTTCACCGAAAAATTCGCCAGCTTTCAGACTCGCAAAGGTAATTTCGCGTCTATCGACGGTCGTGATTCGCAAGTCAACGACGCCCTCGAGAATGACATACATGCAGTCCCCTATTTCGTTTTCTTCGACGATGGGGGCCAGCGTTTCAAACACGGCGATGCCGTTCAGGGGGGAATCGATAATGCGCTGCAATTCGGCATCGGACAGGCTGCTAAAAAGCGCTATCCCGCGCAGAATGTCCGCTGTCGACGGCAGTGTAGTCATATCATCCTGACCTGAAGAGAACGATGCCAAAGGTACCGTTGGGATAAGGCGTCACGGGGCTTGGACATCATGGGTACCCCTTATGTTAGCGCGGTCGCCGACGCACGGGAACAGATCGGCTATTGGTCGATGAAACCGTCACCTGCGGCAGGTGACAGGGGACGCTTGCCTGTGCGACTCTCCCGCGACGCGAGCGGACGCGGATGTTTATTTCGAATTTGATGGTGAGCAGCACTGTAATGACCACCCCGGCAGTCTCCACGATAATCATCATGCGTCACGCGAAAGCGCTTGACCAACGGCAGGGAGAAACGGACTTCGGACGTCCTTTGGCCCCCGCGGGTGTCAAGGACGCGACGCGCATGGGATGCTGGCTGCATGACAACTACCCGACGCTCGCGGCGCTGGTGAGCTCGCCAGCGTTGAGAACCCGAATGACGGTCGAGCGAGTCGTCGCCGCGTGGACGCAGGAGAGTCGTCCGGTGATCGACTGGGAACCCACGCTGTATCTCGCTGATCTGCAGAGCCTGCTCGACACCTTGATGTTGCCCCGCGCAGAGCCCATCTTATTAGTGGGCCATAACCCGGGGCTCGAAACACTACTGGAATACCTGCTGCCGGAGACACGTCGCGGGTCTGCCGCGAATTTGGCGATTCCGCCAGCATCAGCTTACGTTCTTGAGGCTCTGAAAGACGAAACCGGGCTGTTGCAGGGCAGCGGAAAATTGCTGACGTACAGGTGGCCAGACCCTCTGCGTTTGGGGCAGACGGATAAGCCCGACTCAGGACAATTTTAGCGAGACGCGATAATGACGGGTGTCGGGTGGCGACGCATGCAATGACTTTATTTTCCGAGCAGCCATCGTGGTTGTACACCGTCGATGTGGTGCTGCTTATAAAATGGCAATCTAGTGGAGGTCACTGGCTCTCGTCGGAAATGTTAGGTGCGGCGCACGGGCGGGTGGGCTGCGTGGCACCGACGGTGGCGGCGCCTATTGAGCGATGCGCAGCAGGGTGGACGACGCGGTGCTTGAACGGTGGGCCATCGAATTGGCCCATTGGGCGCTTGACATGGTCAAACCGCTATGACTCGGCAGTGCTTTCGGTGCCGTGCAACTCAGAACCTACTATGCTTGCGGTTACTCGGTGATTTGCACCCAGGCGCAGCCTGGCAGGAGAGATGTGGTGATTGGGCGTAAATTTTCATTTGTCCTGTATCCAGGGAGCTGACCGAATGTCGGAACCGGAAGAGAAATCCCTCATCGCCTTTCCTTGCGACTTCCCTCTCAAGGTCATGGGGCAGGCTGCGGATGACTTTGACACTCTGGTGGTCGAAATCGTCCTCCGACATGTCAAGGATCTGCGCGAGGGGGCTATCCGGCGGCGACCGAGCACCAAAGGTAAGTACGTAGCAGTGACCGTTACTGTGCAGGTTGATAGTCAGCTCCAGCTCGACAATCTCTACCGCGAGTTGAGCAGTCACGCGCGAATACTCATGGTTCTGTGAAGCCAACGTCGATGATCCCTATGCCGTTTCTCGTGAGACATCTCGGGCTTGCGGATTATGAGGAAGTCTGGAGCGCCATGCGGGCGTTCGTTGCCGCACGCACGCCGGACAGCGAGGACGAGCTGTGGTTTGTCCAACATCCACCGGTCTTTACCCTGGGATTGGCCGGATCCCGCAGTCATCTTCTGAACCCAGGAAACATCCCGGTCGTAGCCTCCGATCGAGGGGGGCAGGTGACCTATCACGGCCCGGGACAGCTCGTGGCCTATACCCTGCTCGATCTGCGGCGCTTTAACCTAGGCCCGCGTGAGCTGGTCCGGCGCCTTGAGGGGGCGATTCTGGCCACTTTATCCCATTATCAGATTGCCGGTCTGCGGCGCCCCGGCGCCCCGGGCGTCTACGTCGGCGATGCAAAGATTGCCTCACTAGGCCTCCGCATTCGTAAACATTGCAGCTACCACGGTCTCGCGCTCAACATAGCGCCGGACCTGACGCCCTTTTCTTTTATCAATCCCTGCGGGTATGCAGGTCTGCAGGTGACAAGCATGCAGGCGCTCGGGCACACCGTGACCGTCAAGCAGGTTTGTCAGGTGCTAGAATCGGCGCTGCAGCAGGCGTTCGCGCTTCCAGGTGCGTCTGGGGCGCCGACAGCTGATAATGGACCCGGGTAGCAACCTGCGCCTTAATCGAGCGGATATGATGGAAAATCCTACTTCGACCCGAGCTCAGCGCGGCAGCGCCAAAGTGTCCAAAATCCCCGTGAAGGTGGAGACAACGGTCGGACCGTTGCCGCGCAAGCCTGCCTGGATTCGTGCCAAGGCGCCGACTGATCCCAAAGTCATTCAGCTCAAGCAACTGTTGCGCGAGAAGTCACTCCACACGGTTTGCGAAGAAGCGTCCTGTCCAAACCTTGGCGAATGCTTTGCCCATGGCACAGCAACCTTCATGATCATGGGCGCGCTCTGTACACGCCGCTGCCCGTTTTGCGATGTCGCCCACGGTCGGCCGCTGCCGCTAGACGAAGAAGAGCCCGGACATGTCGCAGAGGCCGTCCGGCTGATGAATTTGAAATATGTGGTGATAACTTCGGTGGATCGCGACGATCTTCGGGATGGTGGGGCTGCCCATTTTGCTGCTTGTATTGCCGCGGTTAGGGCTGCTCAACCCGGCATCACGATCGAAACCCTTGTCCCCGATTTTCGCGGGCGCATGGACGTCGCGCTTGACGCCTTGCTGCGAGATCCTCCAGACGTATTCAATCACAACATGGAGACGGTTCCGCGGCTTTATCGACAGGTGCGTCCCGGCGCCGACTATGCGTGGTCCTTGTCGCTGATCGAACATTTCAAGACGCGGGCCCCGACCATACCGACCAAATCCGGATTGATGCTCGGCCTCGGCGAGGAAATCGTCGTAGTCGAAGCGGTGTTACGCGAACTGCACGAGCATGCTTGCGACCGGGTCACCCTGGGGCAATATCTTCAACCGAGTCGCGCCCATCTACCCGTGCAACGCTTTGTTGCGCCAGAAGAATTTAATGCGCTAGCGACCGTGGCGACAACTATCGGTTTCAATAATGTGGCAAGTGGCCCTCTCGTCCGCTCGTCGTACCATGCCGACCGTCAGGCCGCCGGAGAAACGGTCACTTGAGAGGGGCCTGGGTCCTCCAGTTGCCCCTCTATTTTCGCATTGCCGGCACCGCCCATGAGCGATATTGAGTTCGGATACCTGTTGAAGGCCTTGATCCTGCCGCCCTGTGGGAATTTTCTCTGCGCGCTCATGGGCTACGCGTTACGGCGACGTTGGCCTGCCGCGGGCGCATGGATGATAGGTCTTGCGCTTGGTTCCTTGTTCCTCTTGTCCGTCCCGATGGTGGGTTTACTGCTCGCCCATCCACTGGAATCTACTCGCCCTTTCAATGTTACCCAGGGAACGAACGGCGCAGAGGCCATTGTGATCCTTGGCGGGGGCGTCTACCCCAGCGCTCCGGAGTTTGGTGGCCGCAATTTTGTTCATCCGCGCACACTCGAGAGACTCCACTACGGGGTGTTTCTCCACCGCGTGCTGAACCTGCCCGTGGCTGTGGTCGGCGGGAGCCTTATTCAGGGCGTTGAGCCTGAGGGGATCCTCATGTTCGGCGTGCTGCGCCGCGCCTTCCATATTCCGGTGCGGTGGATAGAAGTGAATAGCCGGAATACCGCCGAAAACGCAACGTTTTCGCGACAATTGATTCCGGTAAAACGGATCCTGCTGGTGACGCAAGCACTACACATGGCACGTGCGCGCATGATGTTCGAGGCGAGTGGATTCCAGGTAATTCCGGCACCCCTCGGGTATCGAACCAACTTCGATCCTAATGAGATATCGGTTTTCGATTTCGTTCCCGCTATCAACGCACTGCATCTCTCCCATGACGCCCTGCACGAATATATGGGGATCCTCTGGTACCGCTGGCACTACCCTGTACCAGCGGCTGGATAACTATCGTCGCGCCTCGCTAGGGATCGAGTGCATCAACGGTGCAATGCAGCACCCCACGCGCGACACGGGCCACGATCGGCTGCCCTGTGCGGGCGGCGTTGGCCTCTCGTATGACGTGGCCTTTTGCGTCAGTGACGATCGCGTAACCGCGCGCCAGTGTCGCCACTGGACTGACGGCGGCGAGGGTCTGCTCGACGCTGCCGAGACGAGCCCTTTGTTGTGCAATCAGGGTCTGCATGGCGAAGGGCAAGCGGTGTGACAGTTGTCGGAGTCGCTGCGCTAATAAAGCGATACGCACACCCGGGTCGAGACTTTTCAGCCGGGAAGTTACGGTTTCCACTCTGTGGTGATGGCTTTGCATGGCGTATTGCATGGCTTGCGGCAGACGGCGCTCAATTTCATCCAGACGCTGCTGGTACTGCTCTATTCGGCGACCCGGATGGACCAATCGATGGGAACTGGCCTGCAATTGCAGGCCAGCGTGCAGCAGGCGCGTGCGCATGGTTTGCAACAGACGCTGTTCGAATTGGGCAATCTGGCGAAGCAGGTGCCTGCCGTCCGGCGCACACAGTTCGGCTGCGGCGCTGGGCGTCGGCGCCCGCACGTCGGCAACCAGATCGCTCAGGGTGAAATCGATCTCATGTCCAACGCCGCTGACGATGGGGATCTTTGATGCGAAAATGGCCCGCACCACGGGCTCTTCGTTGAATGCCCACAGATCTTCAAGCGAGCCGCCACCCCGAGCCAAGATAAGCACATCGCATTCGGCACGCCGGTTCGCAGTCTCGATTGCGCGCACCACACCCGATATCGCCGCGGCGCCCTGGACGGGCGTCGGGTAGATGACGACAGGGAGCGAACGGTTACGGCGCCCCAGCACCTGCAGGATATCCCTTACAGCGGCACCGGTCGGCGAGGTGACGATGCCGATGCGGGTAGGCCAAGCCGGCAGTGGTTGCTTGTGGGCGGCATCAAAAAGCCCGGCTTCCATAAGTTTCCGTTTGAGGGCTTCAAATTTGAGGCGCAACAGGCCTTCACCTGCAGGCTCCATGTGTTCCACAATCAGCTGGAACTCTCCGCGCGGTTCATAGAGAGATACCCGCGCGGAAATAAGGACCTGGGCGCCATTGGATGGACTGAAGCCTAGGCCTGCATTGCGCGTCCGGAACATCGCGCACCGCACTTGCGCACTGTTGTCCTTGAGTGAAAAATACCAGTGGCCTGAACTTGGGCGAGCAAAATTCGAGAGCTCCCCCTCGACCCAGACAGCGCCGATTTGACCTTCAAGCAGCGTGCGCACTGTCCGATTCAGGCGGCTAACACTCAGAATTTCACGTCGGGTGGTTGGCATGGACGGCATTAAAGCGGTTGAACGAGCGTTTGGCTATGGCGGACCGCACTGACAAATGCGTTTGCCGGGTTATGGGTGCACCGCCTATAATTCGGCTCCACCCGTTTCGAGATGGATCCGCTCATGCGCATCGCCGGCGATGGCCTTACCTTCGATGACGTCTTGCTGATCCCCGACTATTCCGAAGTACTGCCAAGAGAGGTCGAGCTGAAGACTCGACTAACCCGTACCATCGAACTCCAAGTTCCCCTTCTCAGCGCGGCGATGGACACGGTGACCGAAGCGCGGCTAGCGATTGCGCTGGCGCAAGAAGGCGGTATCGGCATCATTCACAAAAATATGGATGCCGAAGAACAAGCGGCGCAGGTCCGGCAGGTCAAAAAATTCGAGGCCGGCGTGATTCGCGATCCGATTACAGTCCATCCTGATATGAGTGTGGGCGAGGTACTGGCGCTGACCCGCGCGCGCCATATTTCGGGCGTCCCCGTGGTGGACGACGGTGAATTGATCGGCATTGTGACGAGCCGGGATCTGCGGTTTGAAAACCGATTCGATCACCCGGTCCGGGCGGTGATGACACCTCAGGATCGTCTTATTACCGTCCGTGAAGACGCCGACAAAAGCGAAGTGATCGCGCTCTTGCATAAACATCGGATTGAAAAGGTTCTGGTCGTGAACGAGAAGTTCGCGCTGAAGGGACTGATCACCGTCAAGGACATTCAGAAAGCAGATGAATTTCCGAATGCCTGCAAAGATACTGATCAGCGTCTGCGCGTCGGTGCCGCGGTCGGCACTGGTCCGGGCACGCACGAGCGCGTAGCGGCATTGGTGGAAGCCGGGGTCGACATTATCGTCGTCGATACGGCACATGGACATTCTAGAGGGGTGCTGGATACGGTCCGCTGGATAAAGCAGCACTATCCCGACGCGCAGGTTGTGGGCGGTAATATTGCAACCGGCGCGGCAGCGAGAGCCCTGATAGAGGCGGGTGTTGATGCTGTAAAAGTCGGCATCGGTCCAGGATCTATTTGTACTACCCGCATCGTGACCGGTGTCGGCGTGCCCCAAATCACCGCCGTCTCGGAAGTGGCCGAAGCACTCAAAGGGACAGCCGTCGCGTTGATTTCTGATGGGGGGATCCGCTATTCGGGCGATCTGGCCAAAGTCATCGTTGCCGGCGCGCACGCGGTCATGTTGGGGGGGCTGTTTTCAGGTACAGAGGAGGCGCCGGGAGACGTCGAACTCTTTCAGGGGCGCTCCTATAAATCTTATCGTGGCATGGGCTCTTTAGGCGCGATGTCGCAGCGGCAAGGCTCGTCAGATCGCTATTTTCAGGAAGGTAGCGAGATTGAGAAGCTGGTCCCGGAAGGGATCGAGGGTCGGGTGCCCTATAAGGGGCCGCTCAGGGCGATCGTCCATCAATTGGTCGGTGGGTTGCGTGCTGCTATGGGTTACACCGGCTGCGCGAGCATTGCTGAAATGCGCACCAAACCAAAATTCTTGCGAGTCACACTCGCCGGCATGCGAGAGAGCCATGTCCACGATGTGCAGATTACAAAGGAAGCGCCTAACTACCGCGTGGACTGAGTCGACGGTGATTCAGGAAATTTCGGACGTGTGAGTTGACTTCACGCGCTCCGGATGACGCGGGGCAAATGACAGCCACGCCCGGACTGATGGGCGAGGTTTGGCTCTGAAGTCCTCCACAACCTTCCCAACGATATTCTCCGGTGCCTCGAATATGAATTCCCATGACATCCATCGCGATCGAATCTTGATTCTCGATTTCGGCGCGCAATATACCCAGCTCATTGCCCGTCGTGTGCGAGAAGCGCAGGTGTACTGTGAAATCAAACCCTGGGACATCTCCGCAGAGGCCATCAGCGCCTTCGGGGCTAAGGGCATTATTCTTTCCGGTGGTCCTGAATCGGTAACGGTGGGTAATAGCCCGATGGCACCGTCGATAGTCTTCGAGCTAGGGATCCCCGTGCTGGGGATCTGTTACGGCATGCAAACCATGGCAGCCCAATTAGGCGGGCAGGTGGAATTGGCCGCCAAGCGGGAATTCGGCTATGCGACCGTTCGGGCACGCGGACATTCAAGTCTTCTTCGTAATATTCAGGATACCGTTAATGCGGAAGGTCATGGTCTGCTAGACGTCTGGATGAGTCACGGTGACCATGTCACGACGCTTCCTCCCGGGTTTAAATGTATCGCGGCAACGACGACCTCTCCGATCGCGGGTATGGCTGATGAGGCGCGGCAGTTCTACGGCGTGCAATTTCACCCTGAGGTAACCCATACAACGCAGGGCGCCGCGATTCTCCAACGTTTCGTGCATGAGATCTGTGCGTGTGAGGGGCTCTGGAACACCTCCAATATCGCAGCTGACGCGATTGCTCGTGTGCATGCAGACGTTGGAACGGATCATGTGTTGCTAGGATTGTCCGGCGGTGTGGATTCATCAGTTGTGGCGGCGTTGCTGCAGCGAGCAATCGGAAACCGACTTACCTGTATTTTCGTAGATAATGGGTTGCTACGCCTCAACGAAGGGGACCAGGTGATGGCAACGTTTGCGGAGCACCTTGGCGTTAAGGTGGTGCGCGTCGATGCCGAGTCACTTTTCTTGGACGCACTGAAAGGTGTTACGGATCCGGAGCAGAAGCGCAAGATCATTGGTCGGGTTTTTATCGAAGTCTTTGATGCTGAGGCGCAGAAAATTGACGGAGTGCGCTGGCTGGCGCAGGGGACGATTTACCCTGATGTCATCGAATCTGCTGGCGCCGCGTCGGGTAAAGCCCATGTTATTAAGTCGCACCACAACGTGGGAGGCTTACCTGAGAACATGAATCTGAAGCTTGTGGAACCGCTCAAGGAGCTGTTCAAGGACGAGGTGCGTCGACTCGGCATTGAACTCGGTCTGCCATCGGTGCTTGTGCAACGTCATCCGTTTCCGGGGCCAGGTCTTGGCGTGCGCATTCTCGGCGAAATTACCAAACCGTTTGCGGAAACCTTACGTCATGCCGACGCTATTTTTATCGATGAACTGAGGTCCCATAACCTCTACGATGCGGTTAGCCAGGCGTTTGCGGTGTTCCTGCCAGTCAAATCGGTCGGCGTACAAGGTGATGCACGACGATATGAAAATGTGATCGCGCTCCGCGCGGTGGAGACCGTCGATTTCATGACGGCCCACTGGGCTCGCCTAGATTACGATTTCCTAGATCTGGTCTCTCGCCGCATTATTAATGAATGCCCCGGAGTATCCCGCGTCGTCTACGACATTTCAGGAAAACCTCCGGCAACCATTGAGTGGGAATAAAAATCCTGCTTTCTGGGACTATCGGTACCTATCGAAATAGCGCAGTAAGTGGCTGATATAAAGTAATAATACCTTTCAGTACCTATCGCTACCTATCGCTGGTACCCGCTTCAATCTGACGGTATATCTGACGGTAGAAACCACAAGCGATCCGGCAAGAAAAAATATACCGTCAACAAGAATTGTGGTGTGACGGTATAAATATAAGAATAAAACAATATAAAACAGTAACATACAAAGAAATAGCCGTTTTTTCGGTGGCAATCACTGTAGGCGCACGGTGGGGAGAAGTGCCCTTCCCAAACCGTGGACTCTACTGAGTCAACTCAGCGCGGGGGGGGAAGGGCACGTCTCCCCACCGTGTGCTGAGATGCATTGCCATCCGATGACGTATCACCGGCTTTACTGCTGCCGCGGCGAAACACCGCAGCGTTTTTGCTAGAAGCGAACCTGCGCTTATCACCATGATAAGCATTATCAAGGTGAAAGTAAATCATTCTTCGAGCCCCACCGATTCCAGCCAGAATTCCGACTTTACCTTACCGCTCAAGCGGTTTGGTGACTTCTAGGCGATCGCTCCTCCCCGCCTGGCGCCTGCTTTTTCGAGTCGCTCAGCCGCCCTCCGTGCGCAATCCTGCAAGTGATCGAGTAGATCGCGAAACCGTGCAAACCGTTCAAGCATCTCCCTGATGTCGCGCGCTTGATCAGGTCGAAGGACTTCGCGTGCAACGGGGCTATCGGCGATTCGTGCCAGAGCAATCCCGTGGCGTCCCATTTCCCGAATGGCCTCCGTTGCCTGCTGTGCATGGTCCTGCAACGACGCGACCGCACTTTGCGTCTCTTTGGAGAGATACTCGCCCAACGGCCCGCCGAGAAGTCCTGCAAGGACGATGACGGCAATCACATTCACATTGAGGCCGAGGTCAGACGCATGCCGGAACAGGTCATCGAACTCGGAAGCGAGACCGGCTGCCTGCAGCAGATCAATCGCGTGCCGCGCATCCAATCGGTCCGGTGCGTCTTCTATCAAGGCGAGGAGCCGGCGGAATGGTTCCGGGATGTCTGGGCCAGGTATCCGGCGTGGTGCCTCGTCGTCGGAAGTCTCGAAATCTGCCATGTCCGAAAGGTAGGCGTCGCTACGCGAAAACATGGCCATCGGCTCCGCCAACGCGTCCACGCTCATGCACGCCTGGACCGTGCCCACTCCACCCCAGCCTGCGGCCAGTGTTTGCGGGACCTTGCGTAGTTCGGGCAGATCATGCGCTTTTTCGCCTTCCGGCCGTTCGGCTATCACAAGCCAATTGGTCCAGGGGCTCACCAGCCGATAGTGGAGCGCTGTTTCGAGGCCCGCGCGATCATCGAATTCCTTCATGCGTGCCGAAGCTGCGAGCCGGGCAATGGTGGACAAGCGCTCCGTGGTTTCGGACAGAGGCGCCATCGAAAGCGGCAATTCGTGCCGCATTACTTCGCCTTTTTCTGTCTCCACTTCGAGAATGACGGTACCGCTGATCGACGGGTGGTCGAAGTGCGCGCAGGCAATTACCGTGTCCCCCTCGAAGACAGCTCCCAGTTTGGAGGGGGCGACGCCGTGGGCACCCTCGGGCCAGTGGATCGTGACGCGACTCGCGCGCGGTGCGCGCATGCGCTCGAAGTGCCGAATGACCCGGTCCGCCATGCCTTCTCGCGGCGAAACGA